>JAHDES010000026.1:0-40466 GCA_020628645.1 Saprospiraceae bacterium | reverse complement strand
TGGTTGTGATTATGGTCTTGAGCGACCATCCCAATCGTAAAAGTAAGTGTGTAAATTAGACAAAGAAAATATCGACGCATCTGACTATTTTTAGGATTGGTGAAACACCTTATTTATACTCCATTTTTTGATGAATAACTTTTGAAAAGTTGTTTTATCACAAATCAGTATAAATGGTCAAAAAACAAGTTGCTTTTTCGTTATACGATCAATTATTTTTCTGACCGCTCCAATTTTGCTGCAAAGGTATTCATTTTTAACTTCTTTTGGAAGTTATCTTTGTCTTTTTTTTATAATGAAAAATACTTTTCTAACCATCTCAAATTGTGGCGTTTACATAACTAAAAAAGCCCTTATACATGAATTTTGTATAAAGACTTTTTAAGCGAGATTTGTTCTGATATTTGTATAAACACGGAATTTTTATCTCATAAAAATCATATTTGCCTTATTTTATAAATATGGATAGTTTATTTAATGTATGAGGAGTTTGCCCGAATAAATTTGATCTGTATTTGTCAGAATTTGGTAAAAATAAATGCCTTCTTGTAGATCATCTCTTGTAATCCTAATTTCATGCTCGTTCGTTGATTGAATTTGGCGGATCAATTGCCCCGCATTCGATAATAAATTGACGGATTTAATCTTTTCATTAGCATTTTTATCTAAGCTAATGATGGTGTAATCAGTCATGGGATTCGGAGCTGCCGTTAAATGGATTTGTTCTGCTACTTGCTCTATATTATTTGATGTAATATTCTCGGTATAAAAGGATTCAATCTCGTTGAATGCCTCCAATAAGACATCCGTATTAGGACAAGGATAATCTACATTTTCAACATGTGTAACGCAAAAAGTCATTTGGTGTGCTTCTCCTTGTCCAAATCGTAATGGTCCAAAATTCATTAGGGTAGCTTGATCTCCTGCAGGTGAAGCTGCTGAACACATACTCCATTCTTCATCAAGAGCTGGATTTCCCGGATACATGTACTTTACCTCTTCACCATTGTAAAGAGGAGAAGAACCATCAATAAATTGACCATTCATAAGGCTATAATGTTGAATTGCATTATAAGGGCTGCCAATGCCTGGAAATGGGTTGATTAATGTATCTCTATTTTGTACGATAAATGAAGATAATTGAAGTTCCACCAAGGAATCAGGAATTTCATTTGGAGGAGTTAGCACTAACTCACCATTCATATCAAAATTATAGCCTTCTGTGGGTGTTCTTAAAAATTTTACTCCCATTAAAGGAATTGATTCACAAAAGGTAGGTCTTGCTCCTACACAAGTGCATTCTTCATCTCCATCTTTTGCATCAGCATTGTATACAAACATGACATTTTCTTCGGGCAAACAACCTACATAATCATCGTCATAACATCCTAAATCTGGATCCATCCATAAAGAAATGTATGCTTCGTCTCGTTCTTCATAAGCTCGATTAATTACCTTCATATCATAAAAGGTTGTATTGCTTACTTGAACCATTGAATTTTCATAGCTATATGCCATCATATGCACTTCAAAATGGAGGGGGGCAGCCCATGAAATAGTAGAATAATTTCCAACATCATTGTATATCCAAAATATCATTTCATCTGCATAGTGCGGTTCATTTTCTGAGGTGGTATTCATTAATACAGGATAGTCACCATCTTCAGGGTTGTATATTCCATCCGCATTTTGATCCCAAAATGGAGCAAGCTCTTGTGCATTAGTAGGCAACTTAAATCCATGAATCATTTTAAAATGAGGATTGCCTTTTGCTGGCCAAGCTAATAAACTATTGGGTATTGGATCATTAATACTACCATCTTCAAAATCCGCGCGTAAGGCATCAATATCTTCCGCATGTGTTATAAAATGTCGATCCCAGTTTATACAATTATCAACAATGGTTTGCCCTGTGATAGGATCAATAGGCCCTGGCCAATAATCAGGATTTCCAGTTGAGCTACCATAGGTTGTAGCAGACAATTTCAAATTTTGATTAGCATCAAAAGCTCCCATCCAAATTCCTCCAGCAAGCATACTACTTGCCTCTAAACCATTTGAATTTTTGATTAAATAACCCGAGTCCCCATTATCTATCCATAAGTTATCAATAGGGAGAAAAGCAGTTGTATTATCTGTACTAATAGATGAAAGGCTCGTTCCTGCTTCACAATCTGATTGAGCTTTACTATTGTAAAATAAGGTAATTAAGAGAAGCTGAATGATGAGTAATTTTTTTTTCATTGCATTTTATGTTTTTAGAAGCTGTTTAAATGGCTTTATAAGATAATAAGTTTACCTGTATGAATCTGTTGATTAGTAGTAATAAGTTGATAAAAATAAATCCCTGTCTTTAAGTTATTTCGTACAATTTTGATTTCTTGTTGATTATTAAAAAGTTCTTCTCTTATCAATTTGCCTGCGACATTAAATAAGCGAAGTTTTTGTATTTGATTGGTCGAATCATCTAGAGAGATGACCGTTTGATTTATCATTGGATTAGGAGCAATCTTTACGGTAGCAGCATTGATTATGATGGCTTCATCATTAGATAATGAATTATTATCATGGAATTCTTCTACTTCATTTATAGCTTCAACCAAAACACCCATATCAGGACAAGATTTGCTAATATTTTCCACTCCCGTCACACAAAATTCAAATTGATTCAACGATCCTCCACTAAAATTAAAGGGTCCGACACTCATCAATACGCGACGATCTTGTATAGGTAATTCCTCTGTACACATACTCCAAGCTTCCTCATCTGAAGGATTGCCAGAATACATAAATTTAGTTGTTTCTCCTTGATATATCACAGGCGAAGCATCTCGATATAAGCCCTTCATATAATGATAGTGTTCTTTTTTATTTAATGGATCTGTTTTATTGGAGGGTGGGTTACCAAAAATGGCGTTTTCATATACCATAAATGAAGATGCTTGAGTTTCGACAAGCGTATCAGGTGTTTGTCCTTTTTCTGATAAAATCAGTTCTCCATTTTCATTTATAGTATAAGCTGCTAAAGGTGTACGAAGTAATTTGATGCCCACCATAGGATAAGTTTCTGGCTGAACAATATTAGCTGGGCACTCCTCTTCTAAACTTCCATTGTAAAAAAACATCATATTTTCTTCTGGTAAACACCCCACATGTTCCTGTATGCAAGCTCCACCAAAACTTGGATCAATCCATAAAGAGGTATAAACGGAGTCTAAAGTTTCTTGCCCCCGATACAACATTTTAGTGTGATAAAAAATGGTGTTATTTATTTCTACATCTAAATCATTAAAAGCATAAGCCATCGTATGCAATTCTAGGGGGATAGGTAATGAATTAGTTTCAGTAGCTAAGTTTCCAGCGCCATTTGTTATCCAAAAAGTCATTTGGTCTGCATATTTTGATGCATTTTCAGCACTAGGTATAATAGGAAAGTCGCCATCTTCTGGATTATAAATTCCGTCTTCATTTTCATCCCAAAATGGAGCAAGCTCTGACGTGCTAGTGACTGTTGGTAAATTGAAGGTATGTATATCCTCAAAAAAGGGATTCCCTTTTGCTGGCCAAGCTAGTAGGCTTGTTGGAATTGCATTATCAATTTGCCCATCACTCCAATCGGCTAGAAATAATTCAATATCTTCTGAGGAAGTAGAGAAATGTTGGTCCCAATTAGTACAAGCTTCAGAAGTCGTTGTTCCAGTTATAGCATCAAGTGGGCCAGGCCAGTAGGACGTATTTCCATTGCTCGTCCCATAAGTAGCAGCGAGAACGCTAAGTTCATTTGAAGAATCGTACCCTCCAATCCATAGTCCTGCCGCTCCTAGGGGCATTGCATTTAGGAGCGGATTGCCCTCTTTAGGAAAAAGATAGCCTTTATTTTCGTTTGTGTTATACCAAATATTATTTATAGATGGATTAACGTTTACATTATTTATTGTTAATTGGTTAATACTCACTCCTCCTATGCAATCAGATTGCGTAAAAACAGGAATGATGCCTACTAATAAAATTAGTATTATTGAAAGTATCAGTTGCTTCATTATTTTTTTATTTGATCGTGTTATTTATAATATGATGAATTTTCCTGTAAAGAGGTCTTCTGTGGATGTAATTATTTGATAGAAATAGATGCCAGCTTTCAAATCCTCTTTTAAAATCTTGAATTCTTGTTCATTCTCAGGAGAAATTTCACGAACCAACTGACCTGATGCATTGAATAAATGCAACTTTTGAAATGCTACAGCTATATTATTTTCTAATCGAATACTAGCAATATCCATCATAGGATTAGGTACTACTTTGATGCTTGAATGATTGGCTATTACATTTTCGATAGAAGAAATCGTGCCACCCTTATAAAAGGTTTCTACTTCATCGAGTGCTTCTACTAAAATATCAGTATTGGGGCAAGGATGAGCCACATTTTCTACATGCGTTACACAAAAGGTCATTTGATTAGCAGCTCCAGGGTCAAGGCGAAAGGAACCCGCACTCATTACTGTTCTTCTATCTTGAAGTGAAGGATTTTCAGAACACATACTCCATTCTTCATTATTCTCAGGATTCCCTGAAAACATAAATTTGGTTTCTTCTCCTTCATAAATAATAGGGGAATTATCTCGAAAACGACCATTCATATAATTATAATATTCAGATGCACCATTAGGATCTGTCATGTTGGGCTCTGGATTACCAATATAAGCATTTTTATACATGATAAAAGAAGACATCCCTGTTTCTGCAAAAGTATCTGGAGTTTGCCCAAAAGGCGTCGGTATTAAATCACCATTATCATCAAAATTAAAGGAACCTAAAGGACTTTTTAATAACTTAACTCCTAACATCGGTACAGCACCACAATAGGTATTTACTCCTCCTTCACAGGAACATCCAGACGAGCCATCTAACTCATCTTCATTGTATACAAACATCATATCTTCTTCTGGCAAACACCCAAAATAGTCATCTGTAAAACAGCCTAAATCTGCATCCATCCAAAGCGAGACAAAAGTGGAATCTAATGTTTCTTGTGCACGATTAATCATTTTTACATCATAAAAAGTAGTATTATTCAGATGGGTATTTGAAGATGCATAAGCATACGCCATCATATGTATTTCAAACTGTAAGGAAAGCGTATTCAAATTACTAGGTGCACCTGTATCATTATAAATCCAAAAGACCATTTCATCGGCAAATTGTGCCCCTAACTCTTCATCACTTATATTTAAAACAGGATAATCACCATCTTCTGGATTATATAAATTATCTCCATTTTCATCCCAAAAAGGAGCAAGTTCTTGAGATGTATTAGGTAACTCAAAAGAATGAATGTCGAAAAAATGAGGATTTCCTTTTGCTGGCCATCCAAGAAGACTTTGTGGAATTGGGTTATCAATTGTGCCATCAATAACGTCTGCTAAAAAAATAGTTATATCAAATGAACTTGTTTTAAAATGTTTATCCCAGTTCAAACTAGTTTCGTTATCTGTCAATCCTGTTTCAGGATTTAGCGGACCTGCCCAATAGTCTGATTCCCCTATTGCTGTTCCATAAGTAGCGGCAGAAAGTTTTAAATTTCCTGCTGGATCAAGTCCTCCAAACCATAAGCTACCTGCAAAAATACTGGCTACTTCTACGGGAGCTTTAGGGTCATAAGGAAAGATGTATCCAGCTTTATTCCCATTAAGCCAAAGATTACTCATAGGTAAATACGCTTTGACATTATTAACTTCTAAAGTAGCCACACTTCCTCCACTAGTAAATTGTGCAGATAAAAATGAAGAAAGAAAAACAAAAAAGATGAGGGGTAAAAGAATTGGCTTATTCATATTCTTAGGTTTTAAAAAAGGTAGATGATAGTTATTGACGTAACTCAATGATACAAAAACCTAAATCGTTTTCTAAACCCAGAATTTGAATAAGTCAGTTTTCTAAAATTGATATTTTATCCCTACCAATATTCTGGTATAATCATAAGGACGATACGCTCTGGTAGACGCTTCATCAAAATTTGACAGGCGTAGAATGTGATTGATGCTCGCTATAAAGGCTAGTTTTTTCGTCAATTGGTGCTCTACTTCCAAGCTATTTCTCCAATATTGATAGACTAGAGCGTCTTCCGTTTCTGAAGTTGGAAATAAATAAGGATTTGTTCGAAATGAATAACTAGTATTCCATTTGATTTGGGTCTTGTCGTTTTTAAAATTTAACCCTATTATGGGGTGAATTTGTGTATAGTCCAAACGTTCGTTTTCATTACTTTTTCTAAAAGTGTACTCTATAGCTGGTTTTAGACTAAGTTGGTCATTCAACTGAAATTTAAACGCTAGATTACCTATTAAATAGGTCATATCGTATTCTTCAAAGGAACTATCAAAATCCTCTTCCCATTCTTCTAGTTCTTCTTCTATGATTGGAATATTGGGTTCTTCAAAGCGTTCACGTGTATATAAACGGTTCCGCCATCTCCCTATAAATTCGATTTGTTGTAGTGTAGCTTCTTTTTTGAATTTATAACGAGTATACAACTTTGCATTTGTCTCATTATACCATAAAGCAGAAGTTTCGGAGGCTTGATAATTTTTCAATCGCTTTCCTCCTTCTAATTTTATGCGAAATGGTTTTGTAGGCTTCCAATCTAAACCCGCTGATAGTTCAACTTGATGATAAGAATTGGCAATAAAAAACACATCGGAGGCAGCATCTGTACCTTGCCGATTTTTAGAACGAAAAGAAGCCTTTTGATAGAATTTGATTTTTTTTGACATGGAATAGGTATAAGCTTGATTTAAATCCACTTGCCATAAATTAGCAATTCCTAAGCTTGGAAATAATTGTGCACTTGCATCACTTCCTAATCTTAATTGATGGCTATTCCATTTCTTTTTCCAATCAATTGCTAGTCCTAAATTGCTAAGTGGAGCAGATTGAAGCAAATCACTTTGCTCCAATGCTGCTGCCTCTGCATTATTCAACGAATCAGGGTTTTTAAAAATATTATATTCATAACCGCCTTGTAAGGTGGTTTCTATGTTAAGTTGACTAAACGCCAAAAATGGTAGTAAATAAAGGATAATTAAAATTGGATATTGTTTCATTTTATCATTTTTTTAGTAGTAAATTACTTTGACGCAATGCATCACGGAATTAAAAATTTATGTTCTTAGACTTTCAAAATTCATTAAACTTTAAAAGTCAGATTGATTAGTCTATGGAGATAAAAATTCGATTTTGTTATTTCTCTTTCGACTTTTGTAAATTCAAATATGCCACTTCATTTGTTTTAGAAATTGCTTTTTCTGCTACAGGAACTGTCGGTACTTGTATGGTAATGACTTGGTTTTCAAGCTTATGTTCTAAATAGACATTCAATAAGGGAATGCCAATGATTAACAGGAAAAATAGAATGATGTATGGAGTGGCTGATTGTTGAAATTTCATAATTGTATTTTTAAAATGATAATTGATTTTTTAGCTCAATACAGTTGAAAACTGTTTATGTTCTTGAATGGCTTCTTTGATGCCTTTTTGATTGACTAATTGGATACCTAATCCAGGGCGTACATTTATTTCCATAATTAATGGGCCCAAATCTTTATCCAATACAATATCAATTCCTAGATAATTAAGTGGAAACGCTTTAGATGTCTCCATAGACAGGAGTAATAGTTCATTCCAAAAGGGAATCTTTTTGCCTTTTATTTGACTTTTGGAATCAGGATGACTATCGTAATAGGATTTTCCATCGTAGCCTTGTGTCAATTCTCCTTTGAGCATATCAATTCCGATTCCCAAGCCCCCTTGGTGCAAATTTGCTTTTCCATCTGATTGATCAGTTGGGACTCGAAGCATAGAAAGAATGGGAACATCATTCAATAAAATGACTCGGAAATCAGGTACGCCTGCTGGATAAATTTCATGGAAAAATGGATGTGGTTCGATACAGCATTCAATCAAAACGCGATCTCGTCCTCCTAAGGAGTAGACCCCCATTAAGATATTAGCCATGTGTTGTAAAATTTGACTGTCGTCTATTTTTTTTCCACTCGACATCCATTTATTCTGGGCATTTTTTTTCAAGATTTTAATACCTCCTCCCCCACTTCCATTGGCTGGTTTAATCGCAATTTTTTGGTAGTGTTGTACGGATTGCCAGCCTGATAACAAATCGCCCATTCGTTCAATCACGGCATAAGTTTCTGCACATGCAATTTGGTGTTGATGTAATATTTCTTTCGTTAATACTTTATCGTCGGCAAGCTTGTAATCTTTGCGTTGATTGTATTGATAAACCAATTCTGCATTTCGTTGATTGATGCCCACAATTGATTTTTTTAAGGCTTGCTTTTTTTGAAATAGTTGAAACATGATTTTATTTTTAGACAAAGCAGTAGCTATTTGAGCTAGCTCAACTTCATTAGATTTATTTTTAAAAAATGAAAGGGAGAAAAATAAGGTAAGCTTAA
This sequence comes from Saprospiraceae bacterium, assembly GCA_020628645.1. Classification (GTDB taxonomy): domain Bacteria; phylum Bacteroidota; class Bacteroidia; order Chitinophagales; family Saprospiraceae; genus JAHDES01. Next base: position 31,998 of record JAHDES010000026.1, on the reverse strand, counting down.
CTCACTACCCACTCAAAACGTCGATATTCGCTTATTCGAATACCAATCCATTGCCCAATCAATAATACGAGAGCTATAATCATGGCATAAACTTCAGGGCACGTAAGGAAAAAACCCGTCAAGAAATCACAGTTATACACCAAATAACAGAAAAAAGTAACGACTAAGGTTTGCGCTTGTAATTGCAAGGCATCTTCCATCCCATCTTCTACAATTGTACGCGCAAATCGCTCTGCTGCTATGGTTAATACAATAATCGGAAAAAAGACCATCGAACTCAAGGTGATGTTATTGAATTGAATCCCAATGTAGGTGGTTAATAATAATGACAAAACCACTCCGATAATTAACACTACCAATTTTGGCGTGTATAATAAACCCCATTTATTTAATGGATAATGTAAAAAACTGACCACTGCTACGACTACAACAAATGCTAGTGAACCATATAAAAAGCCAATACCATCCATTGCCATTGCCATGATAGCAGGGAGAAAAACACCAAAGGATTTAATCCCGATCACATTTTTTAACAAAGCAACTAATAGAGAACAAATCGGTAATAACAAGATTAATTTCAATACATCAATTGGAATTCCTGCTTGAAGTGGTAAAGCCCACAAGGTATAATCGGATTTTACATTTTGCGCAATCGTTTCGTGTTTACGAATGTGATATTGGTAGTCAAAATCAATATTAGCTGTTCGGCTGATGAGAAAATAATCGCCTTTATACAACTCCATATAATTACTGGGCAGGTATGCTAAATGCCCATTCAAGGCATCAAAAGGAATCCACTGCCCTTGAACATACGCCTCTGCCCATAAGTGCGAGGTTTTCTTTTGTGCAGTTTGTAAAATTATACCACCGACGACCCGTGCAGGGATACCTTTTGCTCGACATAAAGCCGTAAATAAGCGACTTTTACCATTACAAGAAGCAGAACGTTTTTCAAGGGTAGTCAGGGCATCGGTTAATTCATTTGTTTGGATAGCAGGAATTAATCGAACATATTTATAAATATTTTTCAATGCCGAAGTTAAATCATCATCGGCAGTTATTAAATCATTTGCTTTACGAATGATATGCATATTGTCAGATTGGATGAATTCACTTGCTTCTAAATAAGGACGTACTTCTTCTGGGATAATTTGTTGGAGTGGTAAATTATTGGCTAAATCATATTGAAGGCTTTTACCCGTATAGGCAAAACTACATTGAATATGTTGTGTGTTTGGAAACTCCTGTTCACTTCTCCATTCAATTTGTTTTCCAATGGGTGTTTTGTCGATATTGACATTAAAATCGTTTGCTTTGTAAACGAAATTTTCGATTTTTTGATGAGGAGTATTTTGAGGGATATAGGTTTTTACAAATAAATCTTTGTCGAGGTCTTTGGCGTTCAATTCAAAATTGTAATCAACTTGATAGGTTGTTTCAGGTAAAAACTGTTGTGCGGTGAAATAACCATTATACATTTTCCAAGTCAGTAAAAAGAGGGGTACAATCATTAATAATAATACCGTAGTATTAAAAACCTTCCTGTTCGTTGTCATAAAATGAGTGTGTTAAATACTAAATAATTGTACTTCTTACTGCATAGGCAATGTTTTGATTTTTGAATAATTCTATTGTTGCGTTTCGAGTATAAAACCACTTCGTAAAAAAATACCCTACCTTTAAAAATTATTTTTTTACATATTTTTATATTTAATGTAATTTATCAGATTATTGCATGATAAAAATCCAAGGTATTAGATAGGTGCCCACAAACAAGAATGTTTGTACTACATTTTTTAAATGTCTTTATAAATCAAAAAAGGGACTCCGAAATGAATCGAAGTCCCCTTTTAGAAGAATATTCTTTTTGCGTAAATCGCAGTTTCATTTATCTTGCAAAAGACACCGCCCGTTTTTCACGAATGACGGTTACTTTAATTTGTCCTGGATATTGCATCTCATCTTGAATTTTCTGCGAAATCATAAAAGACAAATCATCTGCATAAGTATCCGTTACTTTCTCACTCTCCACGATAACGCGTAATTCACGACCTGCTTGCATCGCATAGGCTTTTTGTACACCATCGTGTGCCATGGCTAGTTCTTCTAATTCCCCAATTCGCTTGAGGTAACTTTCGAGAATCTCACGTCGTGCGCCTGGTCGTGCACCAGAGATGGCATCACATGCTTGAACGATTGGAGAAATAATATTATTCATTTCTACTTCATCGTGATGCGCTCCTACCGCATTACAAACTACGGCATGTTCTTTATGTTTTTCACAGAGTTTCATTCCTAAAATAGCATGAGAAAGTTCTGTTTCTTCTTCAGCTACTTTTCCAATATCATGGAGTAAACCACCTCGTTTAGCGAGTTTAATTTGTTTAGGACTCAAGCCTAACTCTGCTCCCATAATAGCACAAAGATGCGCTGTTTCGATGGAGTGCTTTAATAAGTTTTGACCATAAGAAGAACGGAAACGCATACGTCCCACCATTTTCACTAAGTAAGGATCAAGTCCATGAATATCAAGTTCAATCACGGTACGTTGCCCAATTTCAATGATTTGCTCATCGAGCTGTTTTCTAGTTTTAGCTACCACTTCTTCAATACGGGCGGGATGGATACGTCCATCAGCGACTAAGCGTTTTAAAGAAAGACGACAAACTTCGCGACGAATCGGATCAAAACTGGAAATAACGATAGCTTCTGGTGTATCATCTACTACAATTTCTGCTCCTGTTGCTGCTTCGAGTGCTCGAATATTTCGTCCTTCTCGACCAATAATTTGACCTTTCAAATCATCAGATTCCAAATTGAAAACAGAGACTGTATTTTCAATCGTATATTCTGCACACATTCGTTGAATGGACTGAATAACGATCTTTTTCGCTTCTTTATTGGCCGTAATTTTGGCAGCAGCAATTCGATCTTTGACGAGTGCCATAGCATCGGTTTCTGCTTTTGCTTTTACAGCTTCTAAGAGTTGTTCTTTCGCTTCTCCTTCACTTAACTTTGCTACATTCTCTAATGCTTTGATGTGTGTTTCGTTGGCTTTGTCCAGTTCTTCTTTTTTCTTAGCAACAATTTTCAATTGTTTATCTAAGTTTTCGCGTATGGTTTTCACTTCTACTTCTCGTTGTTCCACATCACCAATTCGAACTTCCAATTTTTCTTCTTTGGATCGCATGGAATCTTGACGAGATTGTAATTCTTTTTGTTTATCTCGTACATCCACCTCCATGTCCTTTAATTTGAGTTGGTGTTTGTTTTTCTCTTTATCAAACTCAGAACGTAATTTATTGAAGCGATCTTTTGCTTCTTGAATTTTCTTTTGTTTGATACTTTCGTTTTTCGATTCTGCTTTTGTAACAATTTTGTCTGCTTTATTAGCTGCATCATCTGTCAGTCGTTGTGCGTTAAGTTTCGCCTCTTTGAGCATTAAGTCTGCTTGTTTATTGACTTCATCAACTTTAGATTTATTGAGTGCTCTAATGGCAAAATATCCGATGGCGGCTCCAATTAATAAGCCTACTACTACTGCAATACCAATTTCCATTTCTATCGGTTTTAAAAAAATGATTAATGTATCTGGTAGATTTTAGATCGCTAGACTATAGATTTTAGACTAATAGATCATTAGATTATTAGATTTTGTATCTAAAAGTGTAAATCATAAATATCTCCAGACTTTATTATAAAAAATGAGCCTTAGAGTATAAGTAATGGTCAAACAATAACTTTATGATTTTGCTTATGATCTTTTTTACCAATATTTCGTTAAAAAGCCTCGTCGATGCTAGGCATCGCCTGTATTTTTTGCCTTATCTTGGTAAAAAATTTCTATTTCAAAATCGACAACTTATTTTTCGTCCATTACTTAGGCGAGGAGATGATCGAGTAATTCATCAATTTGATGAATTTTGGAAGAGAGTTCTTGATGATTGGTTGCTTTTTTGGATTTATGTAACTCTACCGCGTAAGTCAATAGTGCCATAGATAGACAATCTTGCTTGTCTTTTTTTGTATAGGTTAACTGAAAACGGTTCAGTTTTTCATTGACTTCTTTTACAATTTTGCGAATAGCGTTTTCGTCTCCTTTATTTATCTTTAAAGGATAAGGTCTACCCGCAATTAGAACGGTTATGGTTATGGTATCCTGTGCGTCCATAAATTTAAAAAGTTCAGTAGTCTTCTTGTGGTTTATTTATTTTTTTGAATACGGATTTTTCTCTAACAACATTTCTATTTCACGATTTATAAGATACTTTTCCGTTATTCTTTTTCATCAATAAAGACTATCTGTTTTTAAGTTTTAATTTGCACTAAGCCACTCGATGCATTTATCAATTTCTTGAATGCATTTATCGATTTCTTTTCTCATCTTTTGTGTACTCTCTGGATCATCTGATCGCTTCGTTTCTAACGCCTCTTGTGTCTTCTTCAAACGCTGCTCCAATGTACTCACCTTTGAGTCATTTTTATTTGTAGCAGACTTTAGTTTTTGGTTTTCTTCCAACAAAGCGGCATTATCGTTCTCCAAACGCTCTATTTTCAGCGCCAATTGACGGAGTTTTAATTCGATATCGTCCAACTTTTTGGGTAATAGTTCCATTTTTAACAAACTTAGCAAGTTCGGAAACTTGCTGGATATTTTTCGGTGAAGTTTGGAAACTTCACCAATCTATCCAGTATATTTATGTTTTACTTAGCAGCTCTACTAGTATATTAACGTCGAATAATCGCGCCAAGTTTATTTTCGTAATCTGCGATTAATTTATTCATGACTTTTTCGATGTCCTTATCTTTTAAGGTCTTGGTGTCATCTTCAAATACAAAGCTAACGGCATACGATTTTTTTCCTTCACCGAGTTGTTCGGCATTTTCATATACGTCAAATAAATTAATTTGCTGCAATAACTTTTTAGCAGTTTTCGTCGCAATCGCTTTTATATCGTTAAAAGTAACATTTTTTTCTAGGACTAAGGCTAAATCTCGACGAACACTTGGATATTTACTAATTTCTGAATAACTCACTTTATTCTTTCGAATCGCTTTTAGTACATTATCCCAATTGAAATCTGCATAAAAGACCTCTTGCTTGACATCCATGCCTTTTGCCAATTTCGTTTGTACTTTTCCAAACTCTACTAAGACTTGTTTTCCTCTATGATATTTCATTCCATAAGTCCAAACATCATTAGTAATGGCAGTTTCTTGATATTGATTCAATCCTAAACGACGAAGCACATTTGCGACTAATGCTTTTAACGAAAAAAATGAGACTTTGTTTTTTTCTGGATAAATCCAACTTTCTGAATGACGCTGCCCTGTCAGAAACAAGCTCAAATGCCAATATTCATCAATACCATCCTCTATGGTTTGATAGGACTTACCAAATTCATACAACGATAAATCCGTCTGCTGACGATTTTGATTGTGCGCAATGGCTTCTAAGCCACTCATCAACATCTCTGGGCGCATAATATCTAGATCACGATTTGAGGTATTATTGACATAGACCAACTTTTCGGCTGGTATTGGTAAAATCTCTTGATAATAAGCAGATCGAGATAAAGAGACTGCCATCATTTCATAGCAGCCATTCGCCGTTAAAAAATCAGCTACTTGATTGCGCACTTTTGATGGATCAGGATAAGGTGCATTTGACATGGCACTCTTAATCTGATAAGGGATAGGTACTTTATTAAAACCATAGATACGAATGATTTCCTCTATCACATCTGCCTCGCGCGTTACATCCTTCTTATTTGTAGGTACTGCAACGGTAAATGATTCTGCTGTCTCAGCAACAATATCCATTTCTAAGGCGGCTAAAATTTCTTTGATTTTGGCAACTGGAATTTCAACCCCAATCAAACGATTGACATTGGCATATTTAACTAAAACTTCTTTTGGTGTAATGGTTGTTGGATAAATATCAATGATATCAGAAGCAATTTCTCCACCTGCTAATTCCTTGATTAATAAGGCCGCGCGTTTAAGGGCAATCAAACAAATATTAGGATCGCTTCCTTTCTCAAAAACTTTTGCAGCATCTGTACGGAGATTGTGGTGCATGCTTGTTTTACGAATCCATTCAGCATCGAAATGAGCGGATTCGAGGAAAATATTAGTCGTTCCATCTGTCACCCCTGATTTAATACCACCAAACACTCCACCGATACACATTCCTTTGGAAGCACCATCACAAATCATAAGATCATTTGCTTGTAAGGTGCGTTCTTGTTCGTCTAAAGAAAGAAATTTTGATCCTTCATTTAGTGTTTTTACAATGACTTTTTTATCCGTAATTTGATCGTAATCGAAGGCATGGAGTGGTTGCCCTAATTCATGTAAGATAAAATTGGTGATGTCTACAATATTACTAATCGAACGTACCCCAATGGCTTCCAATTTATTCTTTAACCAATCTGGAGAAGGCTTTATGGTTACTCCTTTAATACAAACACCTGCATAGCGTGGGCAAGCTTCTGTATTTTCAACAGATACATCTATTGGTAAATCGTGATTATCAACTTTTAAATCTTCTACATTCGGCATTTCCACTTTACCTGAATGCTCATAATTAATTTTTAAAGCTGCCGCTAAATCTTTAGCAACTCCGATATGGCAAGTGGCATCCGAGCGATTAGGCGTAAGACCAATTTCATACACATAATCATTCTCAATTTGATAGTAATCTTTTGCTAGAGTACCAACTTCAACATCACCCGGTAAGACGATAATTCCGCTATGGTCATTCCCCAACCCTAATTCATCTTCTGCACAGATCATTCCTTGCGATTCTTCGCCTCGAATCTTCCCTTTTTTTATCTTCCAAGCTTCGCCTTCTGGAGAGTAAAGTGTTGTTCCAATGGTAGCCACCAAAACTTTTTGACCTTGTGCGACATTAGGTGCGCCGCAGACAATTTGTAGGTCTTCACCCGATCCAACATCTACTTTAGTAAGCGATAATTTATCGGCATTCGGATGTTTACCACATTCTTTGACGTAGCCCACCACAATTCCTTCCAGTCCACCTTTGATACTTTCAACCACTTCTTCGCCTTCTACTTCTAAACCAATCTCTGTAAGGACTTCACCTACTTTTTCAGGAGCAAGACTAATGTCAGTATATTCTTTTAACCAATTCAGGGAAATATTCATCCTTGTTTATATTGTTTTTACATCAATATGGTTCAATCTATTCATGTCGAATGAATTCGACAATTCTATTAGAAACATTTTGAATGTACGCTTCTTAAAATCAAATGATGCTTGTATAACACCACATTTAATCAAATAATTTGCAAAGATAACACCTATTTTGAAATAAAGGAGGACAGAAATCGGGGAAATTTAAATCAAGCTGGGTTGCGAGTTAGGAAACTCGCTGGATATTGATATTCCAATGTCTCGATTTAGCAAGTTAAGACTATTGATATTTTTGGTAGACTTGATCTATTGCTTTGGCTAATTGATGATCTTTTTCGGTGACGATATTTCCAGCATCATGGGTGTTGAGATGAATAGTAACGGTATTATAGACATTGCTCCAATTAGGATGGTGATTTTGTTTTTCCGCATGAAACGCTACTTCTGTCATAAAAGAAAAAGCTTCCATAAAATCTTTAAATTGAAAAGTACGTTCGAGTCGGTTATTGGCTTCGTTCCACATAATTTTTTTATAATCGTTCAAATAGAAGAAAAATCTATTCTTTTCAAAAATACAGTAAAATTTTCATAGACTTACTACTCACTTTGTGTATTTCAATTTTTCATTCCTTTACGGAAAACACTAGCTTGGTGCAATCTTTGTGTTATACTATTGATAAAAATCACCTATGAAAGTGTTATATATTTTTTCCTTTTTAATATTTCTGACCTTCTACTCTAATGCTCAAATTAATCCAGGTCTATTGGTTAACATACATAGTGTACCTGATACCGTCACTATGAATCAAATTGTAGGAGCAGAAGAAGGCAGTTTGATTTACAATATTGGTGACAAAAGTCTATATCTATGGGAAGGAAGTGCTTGGAAAGCCACCTATAAATATTCCGTCGTTGAAAATGAAATTTTCTTAGAGGATGACGATTATTTTTATGTCTCTTTAAAAATTAGAATGAATGAATACAAAGTGGTTCGATATGACAGGAATGATGTAAATGCAGAAGCTGTCTCGAAAGGTACTGGTACTCAACCTACCGATTTAATTTCCGTCCAAAGCTTAACCTATAACTAATTATGAGGTATTCAGCTCTGATTATTCTATTAATACTTCTATCTTTTTTTTCGACCAATTTGTGGGCAGCCTTCACCGTAAACGCTAATCAGGTTATACAAACTGGAACAGATACCGATCTTTCTGGTTTGAACGTTGCTGGAATAAGCATTATCAATCAGGCTGGAATAACAGTTTATGATATTGGAGATAGAACCCTTTATGTAAGAGGAAATCTAACGATAAATCCAGAAACGGAAACACTTATCATTGGGCGATTTTCAGGAGAGCTATTAATTGTAGATAATTCAGGACAGTTAACAATTGGATCACAAATCACTAGCAATGGTTTTACAAGATATAGTGAGGGGGAAGCTATATTTTTAAGAGATACAGATCCTGGCTTTACCAATAGAGTATCCTTTTATGATAATGCTACTTTTACTTGGAATGGCGGTGTCATTTCCCAATATGCAGGAAAGTTTGGTTTTTATGGTGATAACGTAACTGTAAATATCAATAGTGAAAAGGCAGTTTTGATATACAGAACCTCTGATCCACAAAATCAAATACGACAAGAAACAGATAATTTTACCAGTCGAGCATTTACCTTTATCAATGGTGATTTAACGATTGTTGGCACTGGTCAACAATTAAATGGCTATTCCCCTGTACATGCAAGTGGAGCCATTGCGTTCAGTGGTTTAACCCCTAATGAAGATGTCATATTGCGAGGATATGCAGGAGGAGATCAAGGAAATGTGGATGTGAAATTTTGGGCTGGAGGAAGACCAGTACTATACAATGCTCAATATGGTTCTCAACTTAGAGCGGGGCCTCATATTTCGGGAAATGGTGCTTCTTATGGCGTTGCTTTAGTATATCAAGATTTTTCGATTAATTATAAAGATCAATTAGGTCAAGCAATAGAAGGAGTTCGATTTATTATGAGGGATTATGACAATGGCAACAGAGAAACCTATAATCAAGAAGGTCATCTCGTCAATAATGAACAAGATTTTATATACCGCCAAATTTCTGATGCTACTGGTACGACCAATACCGTATCATTACTATTAGCTGCTAATGTCGCGAATTCGGGTAATAGTGATGCTCCTAATACAGGAAATTATACTTGGGATTATAGAGGAAAAAATGGAGATGATACTGATCGATTTGATGTACATCATTGGGCTTATGGATTTGATTATTTACCAGCATTTGATGTTGAATTTAAAGGAGTAGAAGAAAAGAAATTGTCTTATGTTCTAATTAAGGATCAAAATATTACTACACCTACTTTAAGTCAGGCCCAAATGATATCAGGTATAACGATAGCGCATGATGCCGATAAAGCTATAGGTTCTATCTCAATTAATGAGACGATTACCTTATGTGATTTATATGATTTTATTATGGCTGACAAAATGGATCACCTCGATCAACCCGCTTATGAACGCGCATTGGTGGAAGTCGTACAAGACACTTTATTTATCGGAAAATACCAACTCAATTTTCAAGCGGGCGCAGCCCTACAGCCTTGTGATAAGTTTTCAAGAATTGTTACGGATACCACCACCATTTTCAATGATATTGACCAAAACCTACAAGTCAGTTTACAAGATTCTGATGAGAATTATAAACTTATCAGTCTTTTAGGTATCCAATCAGCAGATGTAAATGTAACGGACAATAACACTTCTTCTTCTTTATTTTCAGGAACCGATTTTACAGGCGAAGTTTATATCGTGACGCAATCATCGAGCGATAATGTATCAGCAATCGTTACCAAAGAAGGCTATAGTAATTGGGGAGCAGATTTTGATTTAACAACAGGAGATGTATTTAAATATTATGTGTCGAATAGTGCTACCGCTGGTAATCCTTGTACGCTAAGTAACCAAGAATTAGAACTCTATCTGCTAAGAAAAGTATTAGCTAAAAATGAGAATATCATGAATACAGTAGCTTCAGGAAATACCGTTGAGATTGCTTTAAATCAAATCACTGCAGATGATCCCAATAAATGTTTGCTGGAGAAACAAGAAGAAATAATTTTTTTACTACAAAAGATTATTGCTAAATCAGAAAGAATTATAGGTCATTTGGAAAAATGATGAATTCTTAAAATACAAGACTTCGTCGAGCATAATAATAGCTTACTACTTACACCGTATATTGGAAAAGTATTAGATATAGTCATAACTAACTAAAATGCAAACTCAAGCATCAATAAGCAAACATTAAAATAGCTTTTTTGAACTTGTGCTTGATACTTGCGCTTGCACTTTGGAAATTATTTTCTTGTGTCTTTATCTATTCAATAGTCCATTTATCGTCTTGTCTCAATGAACTCTTTTCGTACTATATCTTCTACTTTAATTTGAAAGATCAAAACAGAATTGGAAGGAATAGAAATAGCTCCTTCTTCAATGGAACGTGGACCATAAGCTAATTTCGAAGGAATGAGCAACCAACCTTCTGCCCCTTCATTAAAGAATTGTAAGCCATCTTCCCAGCCTTCAATTACTTTTCCTGCTCCTAGTTCAAACTCAAAAGGAGCATTCTTTTTAGATGCATCAAAGGAAGTACCATCCATTAGAAAGCCTTTGTAGGATACCTTCAATTGATCACCTGCTTGTGCTACATTACCTTTTCCTTGTTTGGTGATCGTATAACTCACATCATTAGGAGTACGTTTTGTCCGTAATTTATGATCGAGGGCATATTCTTGAATTTGTTTTAAATCGTTTGAATATTGTTCTTTGATTCCATTTTCAAAAGCAAGACGTTCTTTTTGTTCCAAATCACGCATGTAATTATTATAGGCTTTGGCATCTAAAATGTCTTGCATTTCAATATCAAAAACCAAAGCTGCATTGGGCGGAACAGTCTTCCCTACTCCACTTCTTCCATATGCCAATTCTGCTGGAATCACCAATTGTCCCTTACTTCCTTTCTTAAATAAAGTCATGCCAACATCAAGACCTCGAATAACTTGCTGATAGCCTACTTCAAAAACGAAAGGCTCACCAGAATCTGATTGATCAAATACTTTTCCATCTAATAATTTACCTGTATAACGAAGCATAACATAATCGCCCTTTTGAGCTACTTGTCCTGTGCCTTCTTTTTCAATATGGTAATAAACACCATAATTTGTTTTTTGAAAACTTGATGATTGAGAAGCAAGAAATTGATTGATTGTTGTTTGAGCAAACAAAGTAGATAAACCCGCAATCAAGAACAGGCAGGTGCTTGTAAGGATAGTCTTTCTCATACTGTTTGTTTTAACTAATACATGTGTTGTTCGTTTTAACGAAACAACTTATGTTGACTAATAATAACAAAATTACATAGTGTTTATAACTATATCAAGTTATCACATATATAATGCCAAATATATCAGAAAAATTGTATCAATCAAAGAAAAGAAACTTACACATCTTTATACACCGCAGTCTCTAAAATATGCTCGTAATAAGCTTCGTATTGCGGCAAGATGTGTTTGAGATCAAATTGCTTTGCTTGTTCAAGGGCATTTTGTTGAAAAAGAGCTAGCTGTTTATCATTCGTTAATAATTGGATCGCATTTTGAGCCATTTCATCCACATTACCAATATCAGAGATAAAACCTGTTTGATTATGAAGATTTAATTCGGGTAATCCGCCAGCATTAGAGGAAATTACAGGTACTTCACAAGCCATCGCTTCCAAAGCTGCCAAACCAAAACTTTCACTTTCAGAAGGCATAATGAATAAATCAGATACTGCCAGCAATTCTTCTATTGCTTCTTGTTTTCCAAGAAATCGAATTTCATCACAAAGTCCCAATTTACGGCATAAAGCCTCTGCATTGGAGCGTTCTGGGCCATCCCCTATTAACAATAAAGTGGATGGCATTTGATCACGCACTTTTTTAAAGATTTGAATGACATCTTGTACGCGTTTTACCTTACGGAAGTTAGAGGTATGCGTCAAAATACGTTCTCCGTTTGGTGCAATCGCTTTCTTAAAATGATCTTTATTGACCTTTCTAAATCGTTCAAAATCAATAAAATTGTAAATGACTTTGATATCATTTTCAATATTGAAATAAGAAAGTGTTTGATCTTTTAGACTTTTAGAAACAGCCGTGACTCCATCTGATTTATTAATTGAAAATTCTACAACAGGAGCAAATGCTCTATTTTTTCCAACTAAGGTAATATCCGTACCATGCAAAGTCGTAACGGTAGGTACATATCGACCTTGCCCAAGAAGAATCTTCTTTGCCATGTAGGCTACTGCGGCATGAGGGATAGCATAATGCACATGCAAAATATCCAAATTCTCATAGTTCACCACATCAACCAATTTACTTGCCAATGCCGTATCATAAGGAGGGTATTCAAACAAAGGGTAATCTGCGTTGGACACCTCATGATAAAATACGTTTTCTTGAAATGGACTCAAACGTGCCGGTTGCCGATAGGTAATAAAATGTACCTTATGTCCTTTCATTGCTAAGCCCTTGCCAAGTTCTGTCGCTAAAACACCGCTTCCGCCATAAGTTGGATAACAAACAATCCCGATATTCATTTAAATGCAATTTGTCTGAATAGAATAATGATTCTAAGGCAAAAATAGTTGTAGAAATGCAGATAAAAAATTACAATCTGCCTTTTTGTCGGAATTATCAAAAAGAAAGCAAGCTTTCCTGCCCATTTATGTGGAAAAAATAACGAAATTTGTGGAAAAACCAGATGGCATAAAACTTGTCTATTGGATATAATCTTTCTACTTTAAAAAGATATGCCAAAACGGCATTTGAATTACTTACATTTGACCAAAAATAACGGTTACTAAGTAAGGGGTATCAATTAATTGGGCAAAAAAAATGATTTTCTGAAATGGGCAAAAATACCGATAGTATGGAGGTTTTTAGACCTTTTTGGGAAATCTTAAAGGATTTTTTTCTGCCCGATTAATCCCCTAAAACTACTTATAAATATATGTTCGAACAATTTTTCTTCCCTCAAAATACAGACGGTGATACCGATTTCATGCCTTTATTATCCATTGATGAAGAGGATGAACGGCAGCAAGATGAGGCATATCCTACTACTTTACCGATTTTAGCCCTGAAAAATACAGTGCTTTTCCCCGGAATAGTTATTCCGATAACGGTAGGTAGGGATAAATCAATCAAAGCTATTAATCAAGCTTATGATGATAATCGCTTAGTCGGTGTACTTTCTCAACGAGATACCAAAAAAGAAAATCCAAGTGTAAACGATTTATATACTATCGGCACTGTTGCCCGAATTATCAAATTGCTTCGTATGCCCGATGGTACAACTACAGCGATTTTACAAGGACGTACGCGATTTGCTCTACAAGAAATGCTTTCTGAAGATCCCTATATGAAAGCCAATACGGAAGTCTTGACGTATATTGAGGTAGAGGAAGATTTAAAATTTCAAGCGATTATCTCTTCCATCAAAGATATGGCGCGTCAAATCATCGAATTAGCACCAAATATTCCATCGGAAGCAGTCACGATGCTTCAAAATATAAATAGTGATTCATTCTTACTCAATTTTATCGCTTCGAATCTCCGAACCGATGTTTCTACAAAACAAGCGGTATTAGAAGAAAATGATCTCTTGGTAAAAGCTGAAGTCATTTTAGAACAAATGGATAATGAGTTGCAATTGCTAGAATTGCGTGATCAAATTGAAACGAAAGTTCGTACCGACATAGAAAAACAGCAGCGTGATTTCTTCTTGCATCAACAAATGAAGACCATTCAAGAAGAATTGGGTCAAAATCCACAGGAGCAAGAATTACAAGCTTTGTTTGAACGCTCTAAAAAAATGGAATGGCCCGAAGAAGTTGGAAAAGTGTTTAATAAAGATTTTAGTAAACTCAAACGTACCAATCCTCAAGTAGCAGAATATTCTGTTTTGATGACTTATTTGGAATTGATGTTAGACTTGCCGTGGAATAAATACACCAAGGATAATTTCAATCTCAAAAACGTCAAAAAGGTATTGGACAAAGACCATTATGGCCTAGAAAAAGTCAAAGAACGTATTTTGGAGCATCTTGCCGTTCTCAAATTGAAGGGTGATATGAAAGCACCAATTATTTGTTTGGTCGGTCCTCCCGGTGTTGGAAAAACTTCGCTGGGTAAATCCATTGCTCGTGCTTTGAAACGAGAATTCATTCGAATGTCTTTAGGTGGCTTACATGACGAATCGGAAATTCGTGGACACCGAAAAACCTATATCGGCGCTATGCCCGGCCGTATTATTAAGTCGATCAAAAAAGCGGGTTCAGCAAATCCAGTTTTCATTTTAGATGAAATTGATAAAATCGGTAAAGATTTCCGTGGTGATCCATCTTCTGCTTTATTGGAAGTACTCGATCCAGAACAAAATGAGACCTTCCATGATAACTATCTGGATGTAGAATTTGATTTATCCAAGGTATTGTTCATTGCAACTGCTAATTCTTTGAATACTATTCAGCCTGCTCTACTCGATCGAATGGAAATCATTCAAGTAAGTGGCTATTCGGTAGAAGAAAAAGTAGAAATCGCGAAGCAACACCTTGTTCCGAAACAACGTGAAGCGCATGGGCTACAAAGCAAGCATATTAAATTAAAGCCAGCCGTTATTGAGCAAATTATCAAGCAATACACCCGTGAATCAGGTGTTCGTTCTCTTGATCGCCAATTGGCAGGTGTGATGCGTGCTACTGCCAAAAAAGTAGCCATGGAAGAAAAATACAATGTTACCCTTAAAGTAAATGATCTTCCAGATTTGCTTGGCCCGATCAAATACAGTAACGAACTCTATAAAGAAGAACACGCTGCGGGTGTAGCTGTCGGTTTAGCGTGGACGCGCGTGGGTGGCGATATCCTTTTTATCGAAACTTCCCTAAGCAAAGGAAAAGGTAAACTCACCCTTACAGGTAATCTCGGCGATGTGATGAAAGAATCTGCAACTACAGCCTTAAGTTATCTTAAAGCGCATAGTGAATCTATCGGTATCACGAGTACTACTTTTGATGAACATGATATTCATATTCATGTGCCCGAAGGCGCCATTCCTAAAGATGGGCCATCCGCTGGTATTACGATGTTGTCTGCCTTAGCTTCTGCCTTTAATAAAAAGCCATTGCGTCCTTATTTAGCGATGACAGGAGAAATTACCCTTCGTGGAAAAGTACTTCCTGTTGGTGGCATCAAAGAAAAAATGCTCGCTGCTAAACGTGCGGGTATCCGTGACGTAATTTTGTGCAAAGAAAACGAAAAACACGTCAAGGAAATCAATCCTGCTTTTATCGGTGATCTTCAATTTCATTATGTGGATCGTATGCAGCAGGTTTTGGATATTGCATTGGCATAAATGGAGAGCGGTAGATGTATCTTCGATTGTCTACCGCTCTCGTTAAGCTTTCAACGCCTCTATTTGTTCTATTCTTAGTAGAGTATCCTTCTACAAGTTCTCTAACAATAATTGTGATTTTATTTTTCGGTCGTTACTAAAATGCTGGTTCGGCTTGTTTTTCTTCCTTAGTGGCTTTTGTGGAAGCTTGTTGGTGCAATAGCATAAACTCACTCACTTGTACGCTGGTTGCTTTACGGGTAATACCCTCTTTGTCTTCATAGCTGCTGTGACGAAGGCGACCCATGATAGCGACTTCATTTCCTTTCTTGAGGAAGACCTCCATGTTCTCTGCTACCTTTCCGAAGGCGATCAAATTGTGCCATTGTGTTTCGATCACTTTTTCATCTTTTTGATTTTTATATACGTCGATGGTAGCGATGGATACTCGCGCCATTTTTTGTCCGTTCGCAAGTTCACGTAATTCTGGATTTCTTCCTAATTTTCCGATAAGCTGCACTTTGTTACGTAAGTTGTTCATTGTCTAAAAATTTTAAATGTGTGATAAATAAATAAGTACTTAAAATCAAGTTGCGGCAAAAATGCTTGAATCGTGTATGGAAAACGTTTTTACCAAAATTCGATTCGTTTGTTTGACAATGCAAAGATGAGGGCAAGTGCAAGCGATAGCCGTATAATAGTCGGCTAATTACGTTTATAGTCGTTTGTAAATGATTAAAAATGCTTAACAAAACCCATAATCTTACATAACCTATTGATTTTCAAACAGAAATATAAACCCTTGCATTCTGCACGATATTTACATAATTCTAAAATATTTTGTTATTTTTGATTAGGATATGAACAGCCTATTGTTTATCCACCAAAAACAAAACAAATGAATGAGGAACAACAAAGCTACTATATTCAATTAGTTAGTACAGGTAAGATCAAAGAGGCTATTGAGGAATTAATGGAATCGGATTTCAATAATTCCAACAAAAAAACATTAGCTGGAATTGCAGCCCAATACCAACAATGGCTACAGAAAAAAAGACAAGGGCTTCTTTCTGTAGAACAAGAGTCACTACAGTACAATCAAATTATTACTCGCTTGATTGATTATATCAAACCATCTGAACCTATCTCAACAACAAGCTTTTCTACATCTACAAAACCTCCTTTTTGGAAAAGCAAAAGCATACAATGGTTGGGTATCATTGGGAGTTTAGCTTCTATTATAGCCTTATGGTTTGTCTTTTTTCCACCCAAATCAGATGATTCTCTACAACTAACTGTATTTGTAGTAGATAGTATGGGAAATGCTTCTTTAGAACAAGAAGGTGAATTAAATATCCCATTACGCAATCGTTCGTTGAATGCAGCTATTGGAGAAAATGGTAGAACCAATTTTGCAGATATTCCAGCTTCCTTAAAAGGAACAAACATTACTATTGGCTTAGATGCCGAAGGATGGGAAATAGTAGATGGAAAAAACACCTTCATTTTTACTGGTGATCCTATTCATCTAGTAGTAAAAAGAGACAATAGCTTAGGCATCATCAAAGGTATAATTAAAACCCAAAATGGACAGAATTTTATTGAAGGAGCTACCGTTCTAATTAATTCTGATACTAGTATTCAAACCAATAAACAAGGCATTTTTAAAATTATTTTACCTACAGAAATGCAAGTAAAAAATCTATCTACTCCTTATCATCTGACATTTAGTAAAACAGGTTTTATCACCAAAACCAAACAATATTTTCCTAACACTTCAGATATGGACATTCGTCTAGAAAAGCAATAAACATGAAACAATATCTATTGACCTTAATTTTTCTATGTTTCTATAGTCTATCCACTAATGGACAAAGTATTCTAAATGGAATCGTGTATTACCAGAATAGTAATGGAAAAACTGCAAGTGGCGTAGAAATAAGTGCTTTTGGTTGCAATGCAAAGCCTTCTGATGCAAATGGAATGTTTAGCTTACATTGTAATAATAAACGCGCGGGCCAAAAAATAAAATTAATCATTGGTGCAAAAGATGACGCAGGGAAACAAATCGAACTAGTTAATGATCGCCAATTAGAATATTTAAGGATGCCCGATCAAACCGACCATGATCCTATTGAGGTGATTATCTGCTATGAAGGGCAAAGGAACAAAGCCGCCAAACGATTTTATAATATTCTTGAGAAAACTACTTATACAGAGTATGATACAAAACTAGAATCCATAGAAAAACAATTGAAGCAGAATAATCTATCTAGCAGTACGATTGCCAGCTTACAAAGGGAAAAAGATGTAATAAAGGCAGAACGAGATGCTGCATTAGAAAAACTAGAAGAACAAGCAACATTCATTGCAAGTATCAACCAAGATCAAGCTTCTGATTTAGTAAAATCCGCTATTCAAAAAATTGAAAAAGAAGAAAATATAGAAGCAGCCCTTGTCATATTGGATGATGCTAAGCTAGAAGAGGCATATCAACTTGCTTTGGAGAAAAAAATAAAGGCAGAAGCTGAAATCAGGCAAGTCATCGAGGGCTATGAGTTAAAAATCAGTTTACTACTACCAAAATTTAAATACAGACAAGTAATCTCCTGCTATGAAAAAATCATAACGATTCACCAACAAAATAATTTTGATCAAGAAGAATTGGCAAATTTATACCATACACTAGCCAGTGTATATCAAAATAATGGCGAGTATACAGCTGCCTTAACAGCGCAACAAAAAGCACTTAACATTCGAGAACAAATATTAGAAGCAAATCATTCTAATATTGCAATATCTTATAATAGTTTAGCAACTATCTTTCAAGATTTGGGGGAGTACGAAAAAGCCTTAACAGCGCAACAAAAAGCACTTAATATTCAAGAACAAATATTAGAAGCAAATCATCCTTCTATTGCAACTTCCTATAATAATTTGGCACTAACCTATGAAGCTTTGGGAGAGTACGAAAAAGCCTTAACAGCACAACAAAAAGCAATTAACATTAAAGAACAAATATTAGAAGCAAATCATCCTTCTATCGCAACTTCCTATAATAATTTGGCACTAATCTATCGAGATTTGGGGGAGTACGAAAATGCCTTAACAGCACAACAAAAAGCACTTAACATTCGAGAACAAGTTTTAGAAGCAAATCATCCTTCTATTGCAACTTCCTATAATAATTTGGCATTAATCAATAAAGCTTTGGGAAAGTACGAAAAAGCCTTAACAGCACAACAAAAAGCAATTAATATTCTAAAACAAGTTTTAGAAGTAAATCATCCTAATATTGCAACTTCCTATGATAATTTGGCATTAATCTATGAAGCTTTGGGAAAGTACGAAAAAGCCTTAACAGCACAACAAAAAGCGCTTAACATTCGAGAACAAGTTTTAGAAGCAAATCATCCTCTTATTGCAACTTCCTATAATAATTTGGCAACTATCTATCAAGATTTGGGAAAGTACGAAAAAGCCTTAACAGCACAACAAAAAGCAATTAACATTCTAGAACAAGTTTTAGAAGCAAATCATCCTGATATTGCAACTTCCTATAATAATTTGGCAACTATCTATCAAGATTTGGGAAAGTACGAAAAAGCCTTAACAGCACAACAAAAAGCAATTAACATTCTAGAACAAGTTTTAGAAGCAAATCATCCTCTTATTGCAACTTCCTATAATAATTTGGCAACTATCTATCAAGATTTGGGAAAGTACGAAAAAGCCTTAACAGCACAACAAAAAGCAATTAACATTCTAGAACAAGTTTTAGAAGCAAATCATCCTGATATTGCAACTTCCTATAATAATTTGGCACTAATCTATCGAGATTTGGGGGAGTACGAAAAAGCCTTAATAGCGCAACAAAAAGCAATTAATATTCGAGAACAAGTTTTAGAAGCAAATCATCCTTCTATCGCAGTCTCTTATCACAATATGGTTGGTATTTTCTATCAAACCAATCAAATTGATAGTGCTCTTTTTTATGAACAGAAAGCCTATACTATTTTAAAAAAACAACTTCCTGCTACTCATCCATATTTAAAAACTGCAGAAGATAATTTTGCTTTTTTATATCAAGAAAGAGGACAGTCCTACCAACAAGAAGGAAACTATACTACTGCTATTCTTGATTTTCAGCAGGCTTTAGCGTTTACACAAGATAGTGCTGCTATCTATAATCAGATGGGCTTGTGCTATTACTATCAAAAAAACTATACGCAGGCGATACAGTATTATGAACAAAGTCATCAACTTGATCCAACAGATAAAGCGATTTATCTCAATAATTCTGGGATGGCATATGCCAAACTAGGTCAATTGGCAAAAGCTAAAAAACGCTTTGAGGCATTAGAAGCATTGGTTCCTGATAATGGGGTCGTCTATCGAAACTGGGCGATTTATTATGCCTTGAAGAGCGATAAAGTTGCCGCGCTTACCCAATTGGAAAAAGCAGTGAGTATGGGCTATGATAGCATTGAAAAAATTCAAACAGAAGAAGCTTTCATTCCTTTAAAGAATGAAGCTCAATTTAAGGCGATCCTTAAAAAACTGAATTAAACAGCTTCCAAGGGATATGTATTGGATATTAAAAGAATAATTTGTCGTTCTTTTGGTTCTTATACGAAATTGAATAAATGCTTTCGTAAATCACTTAATCAATTTTGTATTATATGGTTCAAAAATTAAAATTATTATCTTTTTAAGCGACATTTTGAAATGCACCTTATGGTTTTGTAGCAAAAAAAATACTTTTACTATATTTGTAAATAAAAAATGTATTATTAGCTAAAATTCAATCATATGAAAACATCCAAAATTCTTCTAATTTTCTTTTTTCTACCACTTTGTTGTTTTTCCCAACAAATCATAAAAGAGGGATATATCATTGATTTGAGTGGTAGTAAAATTGCTGGTTATCATAAACTTTATCAGCAATATGAAAGAACCAATAACATCTTCTTTTCCACCTCTAAAAATAATTTTAAGGAATATAATCCTAGTCAGATAAAAGAATATGGAATTGGAGATGAAGTAATCTTCCAATCTGAAACGATTCCTTTACTTGATGAATACCTTCTTCCAAGTTCACAAACTGAACAACGTTTTCTTAAAAAACTTATCATTGGAGAAATCTCTTTATTTCAATTATTAGAAGGAGATCGAAAATTATATTATGTATCAAAAAATGAGGCTCCTTTAATTCCTCTCTCTTATCAAATGAAGGGAGTTAGCGCAAAACAAATAAATCCTAAAGAATATGTAGTCAAAGGAAAGACACTTTCTTTTTCGGATTATAATGACCGAATAAAATACTCAAGTAATAGATTTTACATCTTACGGGATAGTGTATATTTTGCATATCCTACTTATATCAATACGATAAAAGAAATGACTTCTGAACAGACAAAATCAATGAACCGAACCTTATCGCTTGACTATTCTAAAAAGAACTTTGCAACCTATATTCGAAAATACAATGACTTAAAGCCAGATAAAAGCTCGAAAAATTATAAACGCCCATTTTTTCCGCAAATTTCAGTTTTAGGAACTTGGGAAAGAAATAAGTCTTATTCTCTTGTGAATTTAAGTGAAAAAAGTTTAACCATAGAATTTAGGAATAATAACTACTCACCAAGAGTTAGTGCTTCTATCAGTCTTAATTACAGTTCCATAAAAGACACAATTGAATATTATGCAGAGCCCGTTAAAGTAGGCTCATCTGGTGGCTCATCTATATTTGAAATAGACCTTATTGGTCAACAATCGACTTTTCGTTCACAAACCTACCGTTTGAATTATCATCTTTTACCAGGTAAAAATTTAAGACCCTATGCTTACTTTGGATTTAAATTTTATAAAATAAAAGGAAGAAATGCTTATAACATATCAAGACCTGAAGCTGAAGCTATTCCTACTGTTTTTTCAGGAGCCGCAGAACAAATTGGTGTCGGCTTAGATCAATATTTTGGACGTGTTCAATTACGAACTGAAGTAGGATGGGGAGGAACACTTGATTTCAAAGTAGGAATAGGTGCTTTACTGGTCAAATAAAAAAAGGAGTTGGTCATCTTTACTACCAACTCCAATGTCATTATCAATCAAGCTATGCTTTGTTGATAGAATCAACAATCTCTATTCTTTAATTATTTTTCCTGTAAAGACATGATTTAACAACACCTACTTTCTTTTAAAGGTTTTATTTAGAGGACCACATCACTGCATCGGAAGCTGTATATAATTTCAAACTACCATCATCTTCTAGAACAAGTTTGACAGGTTTGTTAGCTGTGTTTCTAAACTTAGCATCGAAATAAGGATGCGTTTCAGTATTCCATTTTGCAGCACCCGCACCATCATATACTACTAGATTGCCATCTGTTTGCATATCCAAGCGAGAACCACTAAAACCATGTTGACCAGATCCCCAAACGAAACCGCCTTGCTGACCATTATTAGCATGATAAACACAAAGGTGGCCGTCTTCTGCTTGCATACGAAGCATGTATTTTCCGTTTGCCGAGAATAATTTTTTGTCGCCAGATAAGCTTTCTCCTGCTTTTAGGGTATTAGTTGATCCACCTATAGGCACTAAATTCCATTTTTGGTTTTTGTAGCCTTGGTTTCTCCAAATTTGTATTTTTCCCCCATTTTTCTCCAAGTCGTTTCCAGAAAGTTCTAAGGCATAGGCTCCTTTTCCATTGGCATGTGCATTGGTAAAATTAAACGTACCATCACCACTTTGATTGACGATCCAAACTTGATTGTCGCCAGTAGAGCGATTGTTAAAATCCCACATTTGTACTTTTCCACCATTTCTTCCTAGTTCGTGAGAAGAGACTTCTAAGTATTTGGATGCTCGTGCTTGAGGAGAGTTGCTAATGATATAGTACATATTGTCGCCATCTCCAGAGGATACGAATTTCCATTGTTCGTTGTGATTAGCGGGTGCCATAGGCCAAGAATGTACTAGGCTCCCATTTTGTCCCATATTATAGCCATTGAGGGCTAAGGCTTTTCCATTGGAAACATTTTCTAAGAGGAATACTTTTCCATCTAAATTAGTAGGGGTAGCTTGTGCGTTTAAAGAAATGTTGAGAACTAAAAGACTTAATACGAATAATACATTTTTGATTGTCATGATAAATTGTTTTTAATGGTTTTTTAAAAGTTATCGCCTACTCTATTGGAGTTATTAAAGGATTTTCGGCGTCCTCCTTATTTTTCATTTGGTATTTGAGTGTGTATACAGGGTATGTTTGTCTAATTAATTGCTATGATTTTCCACAGTTGACCTGAATAATCGCCTGTTTCCATTAAGCGTACTTTGTTGCGTTCACCATTATTGAGTACATCTAAAGAGCGATCTTCACCAAGAAACTGAGTGCTTAAACGATAGTAATGATTACCCACTTCTTGTATTTTCCAAGCTTGTCCTGAATTATTGCTTGTTTTATCCAAGCACAATTTTTTATCGGCGGCATTATCATTATAAACATCTAATGGTTTTTCCTCGCCTTGCCATTTTGTCGTTAATCGAAAATAACCATTGTTTAAGGATACTATTTTCCAGGCTTGCCCATCAATATCAGCTGTAGAATCAAGATTTACTTTGCTAGCTTGTTCATCATCAATGATGTTTAATGATTTTTCCTCACCTGTAAATTGTGAAGTGATTCGATAGTATTTGTGTGGATCAAATGAAGTGGGTAGTTGGTGTGTTTTTGTTGGAGCAGCAGTTTTAATTAGCTGAGGTGTGTCCGAGGTTTGGGTAGTATTGACTTCGACTACTGCTAGAGTATCCTTTTCAGTGGAAGTTGTTGTTTCTGGTGTATCGCAACTTCCAAGGAATACCACTCCTACGAATAGTAGCAGTACTTGATGTACTATTGGTTTCATTATTTTGGTTTTTTGAGGTTTTCTGAGGTTTTCTGAGGTTGAATATTTGTTACTGCATGAATTATGTCTTTATTAATAAATTCCAAGTTTGATTGGGTTGATTCGTATTTAGAAATAAGTGTACGATACCGCCATTTTTCATTTGGGTAAAACTATCTGCGGTAAGTACTTTTCCATTTGATTTTAAATGTGCTGAGATAATGCTATAACTTCCATCCTCATTTTTTATGAGCTTCCAAACTTGGTTGGCACCATATCGACTTTTAGCTCCTCCATTGAACTTCCAGAGTTGTACTTTTCCACCATCATGTCCGAGTGTCGTCCAAGCTGCTTCTAAGTATTTATATTTACCTGCATTCGGACTTTGATTTTGGATGTAATAAGTGCTTGCCCCATTTGCCGTAGCCTCTATTTTCCATAATTGATTGGGGGTATCTTTTTTTTCAGATAACTGAACTTTAGTCCCATTTTTACCAAGGTTATCATAATCTGCTTCCAAAACTCTTCCTTCTGCTTTCTGTCCTTGATTTTGAATCATTACTACTTTTTGATCCAACTCTTGAGCAGCTATTACATTGGTAGCTAGTAGCAAACTGAAGATGAATAATATGGATCGAACTTTCGTCATGATTATTTTTGAACAATTCTTTTTTAATTTTTATAATTTCTAATTGTTCTGGTACAAATGTATGGGCAAAACTAGGCTCCATGCTAATTTTCAGCTTTCCTTGTTACGAGTGCCCCTTTTTTTGTTACGAATGAGATGGCGAAGCGAGTTTTGAGAAGAGGGAGGAGAGATTTATGTGATAAAATTTTACTAAAAAACGTAAGAGTTAGAGATTAAATAGTCTTATTATTACTCCGCTTTTCTTTGTATTGTCCTCCATTTTGATAATAGCAAAACATTGTCTTATCTTAGTCTTTAATTATGACTGCCCCCAATACATTTATCTATCAAATGATCACTCTACTACTTCTATGTGGTACGAACACTTACTTCTTAGGGCAAACCCGATCTATTGCAAAAGAATGTACAGCAGCAAATCTAAGCATCTATGAAGATTCTTTAGCAAGCCTTGGTCTTGCTTACCAACCCATGCAAATGATTCATCTTGCCGATAGTCTTATTCAACAGCATGATGACTTAAATTGTCCCGAAATCGTATATATCAAATCTGCCCGAGCAAATGCATACGAACTTTTATATAATTTTGAAAAGGCATTAGAAATCTACAATGAGTTATTAAAAACAGTAGAGAAAAATAATTTCATTGAAGAAGAAATTACAGTTAGACTTTCTTTAGCACGAGTATACGAAACCATTTCAAGACCAGAATTATGCATTGAAAATTTAGAAAAGGCAAAAAAACTGATTGATACACACGGTATCATTAAGCAATTATCTAGATATTATGTTCGCTATTCTTCTTATCAAAGAGTACATAAAAGAGATAAAGCATTAGCGAAAAAGTTTGCCGCCTTAGCTATAACCCTTGGGAAAGAACATTCCGTTATTCGATCGGTTGCCGATGGAAATTTAGTGATGGGCTTAGTGACTGATAATTTCGAGGAATCCATCCAATATACTGCACGGTCTTCTAATTTATTTTTTGAACTAGGCGATAAGATTGGTTCGATGAGTCAACAACGAAATATTGCCCGAAGATATTTACAACGAGGATCTTATGATAAAGTATTAGAAATTATCAATGAAGTTGAACGTTATACAGAACAAATTAAAGATAATGACAAAGTCTATTATCGCTTTAAAATGGAAATCGCTAAAATAAAAGCCGACGTATATGAACGAATTGATGATAAAGAAAAATTAATCCCTGCTTTAAAGGACTATAATGAGTACCTAGAATTATTTGGCTTTTTAGTCAACCAAGAAGAAATTAATAAATTAATACTCGATAATAGTATCGAACAAGAAAAAGAAAAAATTGAAGCGGCTAAAAAACAAAATCGGCTTTTACTTTTTGGTTTTTTGGGACTCTTAGGTATCACAATGCTTTTAGCTCGATTGTATTGGCTCAATTCTAAGCGAAAGAATCAAATACAAGAACAAAAAGCCACGATCACCAATCAATATTCTGAACTGGAACAATTGTATAATTATCAATCTACTCTACTAAGTGAAGTTCATCATCGCATTAAAAACAATCTACAATTAATCATCAGTTTGGTAACTATTCAAAAGTCAAGATTAGCAACTAATGCAAATGTGGGTATTTTAGATATGTTGTCACATCGTGTAAATAGTATCTCTTTAATCCATGAACAATTATACAATTCCAAAGAATTTGACAAGGTAGATGTGGGGCTTTATATTGATAATCTTATCAAAAATTTTGTAGCGCTTCTTTCTGAAAAAAATGTATCTATTGAATATAATGTCAACGATATTCAGTTAAATTTAGAAACGATTACCCCTCTGGGCTTAATTTGGTCAGAATTAATTAGTAATTCTTTAAAATATAACCAAGATAAAAACGGTTTACACATACATGTAGAACTTGTAAAAAAAGAAGAACAGTACTTTATGCATTATTTTGATAATGGAAAAGGGTATCCCGACGGGCAATTTAGTGCCAATAAAGTAGGCATGGGCTTCACCATTATCAATAGTCTTTCCCGACAACTATCCGCAAAACCGAACTCTTATAATTCAAATGGAGCACATTTTAAAATAGCATTCAAAGAAAAAGTCATATCTCCTTTATAAAGAAATTAGTATTGAATTATTCGTTGTACGACTTGGAGTCGTCCGACGAATAAATTAAAAGGCATTAAAAAAACCAAAATGAAAAACATCAACGCATTAATTGTGGAAGATGAGTTACTCATAGCAGAAACCATCAAACTCTACCTCGAAGAACGAGGACATAACGTAGTCGGAATGGCGATTTCCTACGAAGAAGCCATTCAACTCTTAAAAGAAACCACTCCCGATATCGTCCTCCTTGACATACGTCTCTATGGGCAAAAATCAGGAATTGATGTAGCCAATCATCTGCTCAATTCTGATCAATCTATTCCTTATATTATTGTTTCTTCACAATACGATTCCAAAATCATAGAAGATGCCATGCACGCAGGAGCCGTTGGTTATATCACAAAACCCATATCTAAAGAAAGTTTATGGTCCACAGTAGAACTAGCAGTCTTGAAATTGGAAGATAGTATTACTAAAGAGACATTTATCGATCTTAAAACGGGACAAGGCATTCAGCGCATCAAGTTAAACGAAATCATTTACATCAAATCCGATCATGTATATATAGAAGTGGTTTGTACAACTGCCAAATATTTATGTCGATATACCTTCACCAAGATCATGGACAAAATTAATCACCCCAATTTTCTTCAATGCCATCGTTCTTATATTATCAATATAAAAAAAATACAAAAATACGCTTCCTCTAAAATCTGGATCAATGGCGAAGAAATTCCTGTAAGTGCAAAATATAAGGAGACATTATCAAATCGTATAAAGGAGATGCTAGTATGATAGGTTTTGCTAAAACCTTTTATTCCTTCAAGCTATACACTTGAATACTCCCTCGTTCTATAATCAATTCTTTCAGTTGTTGTTGAATGGCTGGTTGATTGGTGATTGTCTTTGAATCGGTATAAAGATATTGGGCTCCTGTTTGAATCATATTTTTAAGTTGATTTGCTGTTAGATCATCATTATTAAATCCCCATCCTTTTTTATCAATATAGTAGAAAAAAATAAACTGAGAGACATCATTTCCAACTACAACAAGTGCATCTTTTGGTACGGCTGTTCGAAGTTCTGTTTTATATGTCCATAAATCTTTATTAAAACCTGGTTTGTTTGGATTCCAACGACCATCCATTCGTAAATAACAAGTCAATGGAATGATCATTAATAAAGATAAACTAGCATATCGTATAAACCTTCGTTTGGACAGCAATAAATGATAGCCCCCATAAGCCACCAGTAAAAACAATAAAGGATAAAATGGAAAAAGATAATAATCATGAACCTTCGCAATCGCATTTAACTCAAATAAAAAGTAAAATAGCACTACTCCACAACAAGCTACAATTAATAAAAAACGATGATCCTGATACGCTTTCCGTTTAAACAGATAATAAAATCCTGTTATAAAAAAAGGTATTGCTGCATAATTGAGCAGTTGTTCAGGGAGTGTAATCAATAAATGATGTTGTGCATAATCAAGCAGAGTACTAACTGAAACTTGATTGTTCAACATTCCCTCTACCACTGGATTGCCTTTCCATTGAGGAATGACCCAAGCATACCATGATAATGGAAAAATTGCCCAAATAAAGGTAGAAATCACTCGTTGAAATAGCGATGTAGTTATCTCTTTTTGGAATACCTTCCTTCCGAAATATACTACTGGAATAATAAAATAAATAATGAAGGGTAATTTGCATAAAGCACCAATACTGAGTAATATTCCACTTAAAATAAGATGACTTGTTCTCTCATTTTTATACCAAGAAAAAAACAAACCCATTCCCCAAATGGTACAACACAACGCCATATTATCAGGCAGTGGATTAATAGTATAATAGTAAAAACAAGGAGAGAAATTAAACGTCCAAGCTCCTATTAAGGCGAGTTCTTCCTTCTGAAATAATTGTAGCGATAAAAAATAAATGCCACACACCGAAAATAAGCCCATCAGGAACATAAATCCTCTTGTAATTTCGATATGATTTCCACCTATTTTATATCCGCCAGCCACTAACCATTGCATCAAAGGGAATTCCATCCTAAAAATTCCATCACCATTTCCCCTTAAATTTCTACGAGGATTGAAAATATTCATATCTTCCTCATAAAAATTAATAATGGTAGATTGCGTTTGTGTCTGTCGCCAAACATGTACACTCATCAAGTCCTTTGAAAAATGCTTGAAGTGCATCAAAAAACTAATCAAAATAATAGACAGTAATATTCCATTACGAAGAGTCGGATGCATAAGGATTCACACTTTTATAAAATCTGCAACTTCGCAAATTTCAACATCAAACGTCGTTTTGGCATATCAATCTGTTCAAAATGAATGGTCGCTACACGATTTTTTGGACTTCCATCTACTGTGAGTACTTTTCCTTTCCCAAATTTAAGATGAAGTACCTCCATGCCTTCTGCAATTTGCTCGCTAGGACTTGGTTTAAAAGTTGCTGGATCAGCAAAGAGTTTCGTTTCTTTTTGTGGGCTTCGGAAATTTCCTTTTACACTAGAACGAGCAGAAGTACCTGAACCTGATCGTCCACTTGCAGGCGTGGATCGACGAATTGCTTGTGAACTTTCGACATGTTTTAATTCAATCTCATCTAAAAATCGACTCGGCGAATTGTAGCGCATATTTCCAAAACGATAGCGACTATTGGCATAGGTTAAGGTCAAAAATTGCTCCGCACGAGTGATTGCCACATAGAACAATCGGCGTTCTTCATCCAAACCTTCCATTGAATCCATCGACATAAAAGACGGGAATAATTGTTCTTCTAATCCCACCACAAATACGGATTTAAACTCCAGTCCCTTTGCTGCGTGTACAGACATCAAAGTCACATGATCGCCATCATTCTCTTCATTATCTTGATCGGTCAAGAGTGCAATGTTTTGAATATAACTCCCTAAAGATTTATCATTAATCGTTTCATCATCTAAGACTTCATCATTTTCAACAAATTCTTTAATCCCATCCAATAAACCATTCACATTTTCCAAACGCCCCATTCCTTCAATGGTATTATCCTGTTTCAGCACATCAATCAAACCTGATTTTTTAGCAATAAAGGATGCTACTTCATAGGCATTTCCAGTTTGGGCTTTTTTATAAAAGCCATCAATCATGACTCGAAAACCATTGATTGCTTTTGTGGCGCGTGCACTCAATTTTATCTGCCCTAAAGCATCCCACATCGTCACGCCCGTTTGATTCGCTAAAGCGGCCACTTTATCTACCGTCGATTTTCCAATGGCACGTTTAGGGTAATTAATGATTCGGCGCAGGGCTTCTTCGTCTTTGAGATTCACTGCTAAACGGAAATAAGCAATTAAGTCTTTGATTTCTTTACGTTGATAGAAAGATAAACCACCAAATACTCGATAAATGATATTGTGTCTTCGAAGATATTCTTCAAATACCCTCGATTGAGAGTTGGTACGGTATAAAATTGCTATATCTTTATTACTTAAGTGATAGCGACTTTTTTGTTCTATAATCGAATCTGCTACACGTTTTCCTTCTTCATTATCGGTCATCGCTTTTATGACACGTATTTTATGTCCAGTTCCTTTATCCGACCAGATTTTCTTTTGAATTTGGTTTTTATTGAAGGTGATAACCTCGTTGGCAGCTTGTACAATATGCTCTGTAGAACGATAATTTTGCTCTAATTTGAATACTTGAATACCATGCGGTTTGTAATCTTTTTCAAAATCTAGGATATTTTCAATCGTTGCGCCACGAAAGGCATAAATACTCTGCGCATCATCTCCTACCACACAAATATTTCGTGGACTATTGGTATAATTAGTTAGTTTTCGGACAATCTGATATTGCAAATGGTTGGTATCTTGAAACTCATCTACCAAAATATATTTAAATCTTTGCTGGTATTTTTCTAATACATTATCAGGGTTTTTGTACAACAATACGTACAATTGATACAATAAATCATCGAAATCCATTGCTCCTGCCTTCTTACAACGCGCCATATATTTTCCATAAATATCTGCAATATATGGTCGTTTTGCCATACGATCTTGTTCTCTTAGTTCTTTATTTTCTTTATAAGCTTTTGGTGGAATGAGATTACTCTTTGCAGATGAGATTCGAGATCGAACCGCATTAACATTATAAGTATTCTTATCCAAATTCATTTCTCGGATAATATTACTCAATAGACTTTTAGAATCATCGGTATCATAAATCGTGAAATTGGAAGGATAACCAATTTTTTCTGCTTCCACTCTCAAGATTTTAGCAAAAACAGAGTGAAATGTCCCTGCCCAAACTTTATTTGCGCGATCTCCTACCACTTTCGCAATACGCTCTTTCATCTCACGTGCCGCTTTATTCGTAAAAGTAAGGGAGAGAATTTCCCACGGAGCAGTCCCTTTTTGAATGATATGTGCTATTCGGTAAGTCAACACCCTAGTTTTACCTGATCCTGGCCCTGCTACTACTAAAACAGGCCCATCTATCGTAGTTACTGCTTTCCGCTGAATCTCATTAAGTTCGAGTAAATAAGGCTTTAAAGATGTATTGTCCATAGTAATTGTTTGATGATCTTTGTTTTCTAACTTGCTTTATATATTCTTATTGAATTCTCTTGATGAAAAGTAAAACCTTAGTATATTACTTTACGCTTCTTCATCTAATGCTTCCCAATATTCTACTGCACGACGCGTATGCGGAATACAGATAGATCCTCCTACTAGATTAGCAATAGCAAATACCTCAAAAACTTCATCTTTAGTTACACCTAATTCATGACACGTACCTAAATGATAAGCGATACAATCATCACAACGTAATACCATTGAGGCAACTAAACCCAATAATTCTTTTGTCTTGGTGGGTAATGCTCCATCTTGATAAGCATTCGTATCTAAATTTAAAAAACGCTTTAAGACTTTATTGTCATGCCCTAAAATCTTTTCATTCATTTTTTTTCGGTAGGCATTAAACTCCTGAACTTTTGACATTTGTCTATTTTTTTTGATCAAAAAAGAGGATTCTCTAATTCAGAAAGATACTAAAATCTATTTGCCTAGTTGTATAAAATAGAAGAAGAATTTTAAAGAAATTTATAGTTGAAGAATGGTGAAATTTTAGTTTAAGCCGTACCTAAATTTCGATTTCTCCAGATTGATAACATTAATCGGAATGGAAAAATAATAGCTGCAATTACACTTCCAACTCCAAAGAAAAGCATCTCACTTCGTATATAACTCACCATATTTTGTTTCTTAGACAAGGACATATTTTCCAGCAAATGATCAATCCCAATTTCGTCTAGATAGGTTTGAAAATAATTGACTTCACTGATTAAATAGAAAATAACAGGAGTAATGGTTAAAACAATTATAGCTTTTAAGATTTGGCGTTTAGCTAAAAAAGTATGTTGTAATAAAAACACATAACGCGTTAAGGTAATAAAGGCGATGATAAATAAGCAATTCGCCCAAAGGAAAGGATAAGGGGTTATTTCTCTTATGATCGGAAATAATATCGCCACTAAAACTATTGCGGTAAATAGCCACCAGATTAACTCTAACCGTACATTTAGTTTTGTTTTTTGATCCATAAAAATAGAACCTATTTTGGTAGATAAATGTTTAATGACATTACTCAAAAAAGTTCAAAAAAAAAGCTCATCCATAAAGATGAGCTTATTGATGATTGGCTTTGTTGTGTATTATTCTTTCATCATCAAAAAGAATAAAAAAAGGCAGCGACCTA
>JAHDES010000025.1 GCA_020628645.1 Saprospiraceae bacterium | reverse complement strand
TAGGGATTTTTAAACTCGCGGGTTTAATGATTAAATGCTACATAAGAAACTGCTGTAGACTATTTTTTTTGAATTTTTTCTCTTTGAAAATCAATCAGTTACAAAAAAATTAAGATTTTTTTAAAATTTCACACAATATTTCAAGACCAAAAATCATTTTATAAGCACATTTTTTAAACACACAAAATCAAGTCTATTAGCATAACAAATTTCTACATGATTTAGGTTTTATAACCAACTTTATAAACACGTTTTTTCAAACTAATACCTTCAAGTCATGAGATCGTTTATGTTAAGCAACCCTTTCGCAATAGTGTGTGCATTCCTTTTATCCATCGCACCATTATTTTCCCAAAATCAAGACCTTAATACTCCCACAACCGAATCTGAAAACGCGATCGTGACGGAAGCACCTCCTACTCCTGAAGAGATTGGTGTCGTTCCCACAAACCGACCTAATATTACAGATAAAGAGATCGAAGAACAACGCGCTTTACTTGGACAAATGTTTTCTGCTGTTTCAAGCGGTAATACCGAAGAAGTAGAAAAAATGATGCAAGAAGGCCGTGTTGATTACTACCGCCATAATGAAAGTGGAGAAACTGCCCTTACGCAAGCCATCGTCAATGATAATTTAGATTTAGTGAAAATTTTAACCAAAGAAGCTATCATTAATCTAAAAAATGATGAAGGTGAAACGCCCCTAACCCTTGCCATCAAGAAAGGGAATATGGAAGTCATTTACCAAGTATTAAAACGAGCCAAAGCTTCCCTAAAAAATGATGCAGGTGAAGCCCCCCTTTACTTAGCTTTAGCGAATAATGATTTACACCTCTTACAACAACTCATCAAAGGTGGTGCAGATGTAAACCGTAAGAGCAATGGATTAACCGTTCTTTCTCAAGCGGTAGAATTGAATAATTATCGTGCCGTCGGCTATTTAATCCGCAATGGAGCTGTAGTCAATCAAGCTAACGATAATGGAGACATTCCTTTATACGTAGCGATCAAAAATGGATATGATGTAATTACTGGAATCTTGGTGAATAAAAGCGAAGACCCTTATTCCGATGTAAACTGGAAAAATCCAATCGGTGATCCTTTATTAAACATCGCTGCACATAACGGAAATATTGAAATTATCCGTATGTTGATTGAAGCAGGTGCATCCGTAAATGAACTAGATACAGAAGAAAATACCCCACTCCATATTGCTGCTGCGAATGGACAAGACAAAGCCGTTACCTTGATTATGACCTACGAAGCTGATATTAATGCACGTAACCTTAGAGGTGCGACCCCCCTAATGTTAGCAGGAGGAAATACGCATAAAAATACTTACACGATGTTAATTGAATATGGTGCTAATGATGCCGTTAAAGATTACATGGGTTATGTAGCAGAAGATTACATGGCTGGTAAAGTAACAGAAGTCTATCGAGTACTTCCCGCTTCATCAGAGCTAGCAAGAAATTAAGAAAGACTGATTTGTTGTATTGATTTCACCTCCTATTTACCGATTAAATCCCCCTGAAACTGTAAACTATAGAATTCAATATAATAATTTAGGTATTTCTCAGTGGTTGTCGGGTGTTATTTATTTAACACCTGACAATTTTTCCAACAAATCGATAATCCCCAAAATCCCATAACCACCAATTCCATTAAACCAATTGTCCCTTTAACCGATAAATCTCATAACCGATATTACCCCTTTAACCAAATACGGGGTCTTTAAAAGGATTCCGTTTTACCCCTTAACCAAAATCCCTCTATATTAACCAACCCCTAACTAAATGAAGAAAGGCGATCCATTGGATCGCCTTTTGTATTTCGTTTTATCCGATGTTGATATGTCCTCGGAGAATAGGGTAGTTGATTTTTTAATTTTAGTAGTGCTAAATTTATTTTTTAGCTAACGCCTGCTTCTTCTAAAGCAGCAAGCATGGTTGTTCCGATTTGAGCGGGAGATTGTACTACATGAATACCACATTCTGCCAAAATTTTCATCTTAGCTTCAGCTGTATCTTCATGTCCACCTACGATAGCACCAGCATGCCCCATCGTACGCCCTTTAGGTGCTGTTTTTCCAGCGATGAAGCCTACTACAGGTTTTTTGTTTCCTGTATCACGGATATAGCGTGCTGCAAGTGCCTCATAATTACCGCCAATTTCACCAATCATAACGATCGCATCTGTTTCTGGATCATTCATTAACATCTCTACTGCTTCTTTTGTAGGAGTTCCAATTATTGGATCACCACCAATTCCAATAGCCGTTGAAATACCTAAACCTGCTTTTACAATTTGATCAGCAGCTTCGTAAGTTAGTGTACCTGATTTAGAAATAACGCCAATTCGACCCGGTTTAAATACAAAACCAGGCATAATACCGCATTTTGCTTCACCCGGTGTAATTACACCAGGACAATTTGGTCCAATCAAAGTACAATCTTTATCAGAGATATATGCTTTTACCTTCACCATATCTTGTACAGGAATTCCTTCCGTAATACAAATGATAACTTTAATACCTGCTTCAGCAGCTTCCATAATAGCATCTCCTGCAAAACGAGGAGGCACAAAAATGATAGTGGTATCAGCTCCCGCTTTTGCTACTGCTTCATCTACAGTATTAAAAACAGGCTTATCAAGATGAGTCATTCCACCTTTGCCAGGAGTCACGCCACCAACGATATTTGTACCATATTCAATCATTTGTCCAGCGTGAAAGGTACCTTCCTTTCCAGTAAATCCCTGAACGATAATCTTAGAATCTTTATTAACTAAAACAGACATATTATAGGTTATTGATTAGTATTTTCTTTTTCGTCTACGATGATAAATACATCTTCATCATCTTTTTGTAAATAGTAATTTTCGCGTGCAAACTTTTCTTTATCCTTATTCATATCCTCTAAGCTTGCCTCTGTGTCTTTAATTTTATCGCGATAATATTGTTGTTCTTCTTCTAATGTATTAAGTCGCTGTTGTAATTTAAATTGCGACCAAAAATTATGACGTGTAAAAAACAGCATCCATGGTATCACAAAAAGCAAGACCAATACATATTTATTACGTAATGGTTGGGGTATTCTTTTGAGTAATGGTCGAAATGGGTTATTTCTGATAGCCATGGTAGTTTTATAGCGTATTTACCAAAATCGACTACAAATATACCAATATAAATAGGAAGATGTATAATTGAATCCTCTTCTTCCTATTTTTAACTTTTATCCTCCCACTAAAGCTTTCCCTGGATAGATTGCTGCACTACCTAATTCTTCTTCTATTCGTAGCAATTGATTATACTTTGCAATACGATCTGAACGAGAAGCTGAACCTGTTTTTATTTGCCCAGTATTTAAAGCAACTGCTAAATCTGCAATAGTCGTATCTTCTGTTTCACCAGAACGATGACTCATTACACTGGTAAAGGCATTTCTTGTTGCCAATTGAACGGCTTCAATCGTTTCTGTCAACGAACCAATTTGGTTGACTTTAATTAAGATAGAATTTGCTGAATTTTCATCAATTCCTCGTTGTAAACGCTTAGTATTGGTAACAAATAAATCATCTCCTACTAATTGGACTTTATGACCAATCGACTTCGTTAGATTTGCCCAACCTGTCCAATCATCTTCATGTAAACCATCTTCGATAGATAAAATTGGATATTTACTACACCAATCTGCCCAATATGCCACCAAATCATCCGAACTCAGTTTATCTCCTGTAGATTGATGGAAATGGTAATATTTTTCTTCTTCATTATAAAATTCTGAAGCTGCTGCATCCATCGCAATAAATAGATCTTCTCCTGGACGATAGCCTGCTGCTTCGATGGCTTGTAAAACCGTCTCTACTGCCTCTACATTAGAACTTAAGTTTGGCGCAAAGCCACCTTCATCTCCTACATTGGTTGAATGTCCTTTCTTTTTTAATACTGCTTTTAAATGGTGAAAAACTTCAACGCCCATTCTCAATCCTTCTGAAAAAGTTTCAGCTCCAACTGGCATCACCATGAATTCTTGAAAATCGATGCTATTATCAGCATGGGATCCTCCATTTAAAATATTCATCATAGGAACAGGTAATACATGAGCATTTACACCACCCACATAACGATACAAAGGCAATCCCATTTCTGCTGCTGCTGCTTTTGCTACCGCTAAGGATACGCCCAAGATTGCATTAGCTCCAAGATTGGCTTTGTTTGGAGTGCCATCCAACTCAATCATGATATTATCAATCAAGCGTTGTTCAAATACACTTTCACCAATTAAATTATCGCTGATAATTTCTTCAATATTATTGGCGGCTTTGAGTACTCCTTTTCCTAAGAAACGGTTTTTATCACCATCTCGCAGTTCTACTGCTTCGTATTTTCCTGTAGATGCCCCTGAAGGAACAGCAGCTCGACCCACGTTTCCTCCTTCGGTTAATACCTCTACTTCAATGGTTGGATTTCCTCTGGAATCCAAAATTTCTCTAGAACGAATATCAATAATATCACTCATCGGTTAATCATTTTTTTAAAACTGTTAAAAAATGGGGTCTATACACGATACGAGATAAATTTATGAAAATTAATTTATCCCTTCATCGGTATCATTTTGATCGTAAAATGTCCCGTTCAAAATATATTTGGTTAGAGGAAATTTAATATATTAAATATTAGTTAGTTACTAAGAATGAACTACCAGTTCAGCCTTCATTAATGCTAAAAATTCATCAAATAAATAACGCGCATCATGTGGTCCAGGTGAAGCTTCTGGATGATATTGTACCGAAAACGCTTTTTTATTCTTGATACGGATACCTTCAATGGTGTCATCATTCAGATTGACATGTGTAATCTCTACCTTATCTGCATTGGCACGTACGGCATCTGGACTTACACCAAAGCCATGATTTTGACTCGTAATTTCACAAGTGCCATTGACGATATTCTTCACTGGATGATTAATCCCTCGATGTCCATTATGCATTTTATACGTTGGAATACCTACTGCACGTGCCAGAATTTGATGTCCTAAACAGATACCAAATAGTGGCTTATCATCTACTAAAATCGCTTTTGCTGTTTCAACAGCATAATCCATCACCCCTGGATCGCCAGGGCCATTAGAAATAAAATAACCGTCAGGGTTCCAACGTTTGATTTCTTCAAAATCGGTTTTAGCTGGAAATACTTTTAAGTAACATCCACGATCGGACAAGCAGCGTAAAATATTTTGCTTAACTCCCAAATCCAAAACAGCTACTTTGAAATCTTTATTTGGATCACCAATGAAATACGGTTCTTTTGTACTCACTTTAGAAGCGAGTTCTAATCCTTCCATAGAAGGGACTTTTGCTAACTCTTTTTTTAGCTTTTTTACATCTAGAATTTCAGACGAAATAATGGCATTCATTGCTCCTTTCGATCGAATATGGCGAACCACCGCTCGCGTATCCACATCAGAAATACCCACTAAATTTTCACGTTCAAAATATTCTTGAATAGATTCATCTGCTAATTTTCGAGAATATTGCCAAGTAAAATTTTTACAGATTAGTCCTGCTATTTTGATATTGCCCGACTCCGTTTCGACATGTTTAGTCCCATAATTTCCAATATGTGCATTGGTGGCGACTAACAATTGTCCGAAATAAGAAGGGTCGGTAAAAATTTCTTGATAACCTGTCATTCCAGTATTGAAACAAATTTCACCTGTGGTTGTCCCAATTTTTCCCGCAGATTTACCATGAAAGACAGTACCATCTTCTAAAAGGAGGATAGCTGGTGTAGGTTGGAATTTACTCATTATCTTTAGCTATTGATAAGTGTTGTACAAAATCGCTGCAAAGATAAGGAAGGGAAAGGGAAATAATAGTTTAGAGTGTAAAATTATTATAAATTTTTCGCCTCTAGCCAGCTGGGCTCATACTTTTTACATTGCCTAAAAAGTATGCAAAAACGCTAGAAAAGATAAACTCCCTCCGGCCAGACACTATCTTTTCGGCAGCCGCCACTTTGAGGTTTTATGGAATTTGGAGTATAATAGTTTTGATATAGACGAATAACAAGACTAGGCCTGTAAGCGTTATTTGAAGACTCATGTCCTCAATCTTCACCAATTTTGGAAAAAAGGGATATAATGTAAATGCTACTGCAAGTGGTAGCATTCCTCCTGCAATTGATGCAATGATAATTTCCGATAAGACAATTTCAAGCCCAAAATAATATTTATAGCACGAAAGAAATATAAATACAAGAATTGCCGCCGCCGCCGAGCATTGGTTAATAGTAAAAATCATAAATCAGCATTAAAATAAAAAGACTAAACAAATTAATGTCGAGTCCTTTCTATTCTTAGCCCAAGTTATCTCATTAAAGTGAAATTTTAAAATTGAAGAAGCTCAAAAAATATTTTTCTGTGGTAATGAATACCATAGTTTTTTCCCAATGATCTTTATTTTCTGATAGAAAACAGTCGTAGTCTATCACCCCATTTTCGCCTTAAACCCCTCCAATGCAGCCCTTGTGAAATCAGATAAAACCAATTCTCCACTAATGGCAGCGCGTTCAGCGAGGAGTTCATCCCAGTGATCAGTATCGTGCCAGAAGATGGTTTTGAGTTGGCGAGTGGCAGCGGGATTGGAAACAGCGAGTTTTTGTGCGAGCGTGTTAACGGCTTCATCCATTTCTTCTGCACTATCGAATACATCCGTATATAAACCTTTTTCTCTAGCCCATGCTGCCGATTTGAATTCAGAAGCGTTAATACCTAATTGACTCATGGCAGATAAACCCATCTTACGCTCTACTGCGGGGCCAATCACAAAGGGACCAATACCGAGTACGAGTTCGCTTAGTTTAACAGAAGCATATTTCGTCGCAAAACAATAGTCTGTAGCAGCAGCCACACCAACGCCTCCGCCCACTGCTTTTCCTTGTACGCGCCCAATGACCAATTTTGAGCATTTACGAATGGCATTGATCACATTGGCAAAACCCATAAAAAAGGTTTTACCATTTTCTTTGGAATCAATGGCGACTAATTCATCGAAGCTTGCACCCGCACAAAATGTTCGATCTCCACCACTTTTTAGGACGACTACTTTTACCGCATCATCTTCACTTGCCTGATTGATTGCATCGCGCAATTGAGCGAGTAGTTTTCCTGGTAGAGAATTATGGGATGGATGAAAAAAGGTAATGGTACAAATTCCTTCTTCTGAAGTTTGGCTAGTAATTGAACCGAGTAGTGTTTTGTCTTGCATGATTTAGAATTTATAGAACGCGGATTAAACTGATAAGACAGCTTTTCGCAGATTTTATGTTTTTGATTTTTTCTTTATGGAACGCTGATTAATTAGATTATACTAATTTTCGCAGATTCTTTAAGTGATTCTTTTGGGGGTTCTATTAGTGTATATTTTTCGTTTGAACGCTGGTGATTTACCAAAATTTAATAGTAATCCAATTTCTATAGAAGTCGCTTTGAGATAGTTGATTAATTGGTATTCATGTTCTTCACAGATTTCACTAACAGCTTTTAGTTCTACAATGACTTTATCTGCTACGACTAGATCAGCATAATAAAGACCGACTTTTTTATCTTCATAAAATACAGCAATTTGTTTCTGTTGCTCACATTTTACACCTCTGTTTATTAGTTCTATTAGCAAAGCATTTTCGTAAACCTTTTCTAAAAAGCCATAACCTAGGGTATTATAAACTTTATAGAAAGAACTAATGATATCTTCCGTAATATCTTCGTGCAACATAAAGAATAATAATCTGTGAAAATCAAAATAATCCGTAAAATCTGTGTTCTAAATCCTGCTAGTTTTGATCCAATTTCTTTACCATCGTTAAGATCGTTGCCAAGGCTACTGTCTCTCCTTCTTGATCGTAAACATCCACTAAAAATTTGACGATACCTTTCGCAATATCGTCTTCACTTCGTTTCTCTTGCGCAATTTTTTCCTTTACGGTAAAACGAACCCCTATCGTAGTACCGGGATAAACAGGTTTCATAAAACGACATTCATCAATTCCATAATTGAGTAAAACAGGCCCTTTTTTCGGATCAACAAACATGCCTGCTGCTTTGGATAAGATGTAATAGCCATGAGCGACTCGTCCTTCAAACATCGTTCCTTCGAGTGAAGTCTCATCTACATGTGCATAAAAATGATCGCCACTAACGTTTGCAAAACTTGTAATATCGGACACAGTGACCGTATGTTTATGGGTAAATACCGTTTCTCCAATTTCTAGCTCCTCAAAGTGTTTACGGAAAACGTGGACATCTTTTTCGGTTTGTTTTGATCCGTATTGAAAGACGTTTGTAACTGCTGTCAGCATAGAAGGATGTCCTTGTATAGCAGTTCGTTGTAAATAATGTTTTACTCCGCGCATGCCGCCCATCTCTTCGCCACCTCCTGCACGTCCTGGTCCGCCATGTACCAATAAAGGCATCGGTGAACCATGACCCGTACTTTCTTTGGCACAAGCTTCATTCAAAACTAACACTCGTCCATGATAAGGCGATGACCCCAAGACATAATTTCTTGCAATTTTTGGATCGTTTGTCGTAATAGAACTCACGAGTGAACCTTTGCCCATATTCGCCAACTCAATGGCTTCATCTAGATTTTTATAAGGCATGAGCGTACTTACAGGACCAAATGCCTCTACTGTGTGAGAATCCGTTTTTTGAAAAGGGGCATCGTTTAATAATAAAATTGGAGAAATAAATGCACCTTTTTGTAGCGTTGAACCCTTTATTTCCACTTGATTGACATTTCCAAAAACAATAGGCGTAGAAGCCGCTAAATTTTGTACGCGTTTTTGTACTTCTTCTAATTGCGATTTGGCGACGAGCGATCCCATACGTACTCCTTCTACGGTTGGGTCTCCAATAACGGTTTTACTCAATTGTTTGCTTAATGCCAATTGAACATCTTCCACTAAATTTTCGGGGACAATAATTCGTCGTACAGCGGTACATTTTTGTCCTGCTTTGGTCGTCATTTCGCGGCGTACTTCCTTGATAAAAAGATCAAATTCCACTGTACCAGGAACAGCATCTTCTCCTAAAATAGCCGCGTTTAAACTATCGGCCTCCATCATAAAAGGCGTAGAATTTTCAATCAAACTGGGATAAGTCTTGAGCATTCGACCTGTACTTGCAGAACCTGTAAACGTAACTACATCTTGTTCCGTTACTGGATCTAATATTCCAATTCCTTTTCCACAAACCAATTGTAAAGCTCCTTCTGGTAAAATACCTGATGCGATAATATCTTTGACCATTGCTTGTGTCAAAAAGGAAGTTAATTCAGAAGGTTTGACGATAGCAGGCATGCCTGCTAAAAGATTAACCGAAATTTTTTCAAGCATTCCCCAAATCGGGAAATTAAAGGCATTGATATGAATAGCAACTCCATGGCGCGGACTCATAATATGATGTCCGATAAAGGTGTTTTCTTTGGATAGATTTACCGTTTCTCCATCGACATAATAGGTCTCATCTGGAAATTTTTTGCGCAAACTAGCATAAGCAAAAAGTGTCCCAATACCCCCATCAATATCAACCCAACTATCCGCTTTGGTTGCTCCAGTTTGGTAACTAATGGGGTAATATTTTTTCTTGATCTCGGTGAGATGAAGCGCGAGGGCTTTGAGCATTCGTCCGCGTTCGTGGAAGGTCATTTTACGAAGCGCTGCCCCACCTACGGTACGGGCATAATTTGCCATATCGGCATAATCAAGTCCTTCACTTCCACAGGTGGCAATGAGATTGCCATGTACAGCATCGTATTGAGCATAGCCATCTCCATCATACTCTACCCATTTGCCCATAATATAATTGGGTAATTTCATCGTTTGGTTCTATTTGATATTTTATTTTACAAAACTAAGGAATTTATAACGCAAAAATAGATTTTTCCTTTGCGATATGACAAGCTGCTTGTTCCACTTCTTTTTGTGCCGTACTATTGACTTGTAAAACGGGATTGGTGTGATTGAAATGAATGAAGTGGACTTTATTTCGCTCTTCTTTGGGTAAGG
The DNA here is from genome assembly GCA_020628645.1 of Saprospiraceae bacterium. Taxonomy (GTDB): domain Bacteria; phylum Bacteroidota; class Bacteroidia; order Chitinophagales; family Saprospiraceae; genus JAHDES01. The sequence continues at coordinate 76,801 of JAHDES010000025.1, read as the reverse complement.
TTTGAAATAGATTTAAGCTTTCTTCCATAAAAGGGTGGGGAATCTCGCTCATGTCTCGATTAGGAATTTCTCCATTTTTATAAAACGTACCATCTAAAAAAGCATAATCTATAGAAGCAATTTCTTCTTTTATATCGCGATTCCATAAATGCCATTTATCAATATCAGGAATGAATAAAGCAGATTTATCAGAGCCTATAATCTTAAAACCAACTGTTTCTGAAAATTCATCTCGATGTGGAACTTCAATGGCTTGTACTTTTAATCGTTCATTTAATTGAATAGTCGTATCTGCTGCTAGATTTTGTAAAGCGATATTATTTAATTTCACTAATTGACTCCAAGGGCCATTATTGGCAAGGAAATTCTTCATACGAGGCATGGCATAAACGGGAATATTTTTAGCACCCATCGCTTCTCGTCCCAATTGCATCAAACCTGTATAATGTCCGATGTGGGCATGGGTAAGAAAAATACCAGAAAGTGGGAGTTCTTGTTTATTATTTGAATGTGTGAGTAAGTGCAACTGATCTTTAAAATCAGGTGTAGCATCGAACAGCCATGTCTCTTGACTGATTGGATCAACTAAACCCAAACAAGAGACCATTTTCCGATTATTAAATGTATTCCAAAGGGAAGTACAACACGATTTTTGACAATTGGCCTGTGGAAAACCTGCATCTTGGGCAATACCGAGAACAATGAGATAAGGGGTATTTGGCGTGCTGACAGGAAGCTCTTTGGATAGATTCGTACAGTTTGAAAGAAAGATAATTGTAAGTAAAAAAGCTAGAATTCTTAGCACCTATAGATAATTTTGGGTTTTAAATTATGCCAAAGATACATATTTGGGGAGACTAGTCGTCCTACGATCTTTTGACGGAAATGAGTATATCGAGAAAAATTGTATAAGGAAGTCGTTGGACGACAAAAACGAAACGGTCTAGCAGAACTATCCACTAGACCGTTTTGATTATAGTATTAATTAATTTTCTTATACAGCAAAGCTCTCGCCACAGCCACACTCTCGGCTGGCATTTGGATTATTAAAATAAAATCCTTTTCCATCGAGTCCTCCTGAAAATTCTAGGGTGGTATTGCAGAGATAAAGGAAACTTTTTAAGTCGGTAACAACTTTCACACCATTATCTTCAAAGATTTGATCGTTAGGTTGAGACTCGTTATCAAAATCCATTTGATAGGTCAAACCTGAACATCCACCACTAGTGACGGATACGCGAATGAAAAAATCATCTGCTAGTTTTTCCTCTTTTTTAAGGAGTGCTATTCGCTCTTTTGCTGATTCTGCTACAAATAACATAGATTAAATTTAGTGTTCTTTTAACTGTGCGGTTACTTCCAAACCATTCTTCTCTTGGTAATCCTTAATCGCACTTTTGATCGCATCTTCTGCTAATACGGAACAGTGAATTTTTACTGGAGGTAAAGCTAATTCTTCCACAATATCCATATTGTCAATAGATAATGCCTCATCAATTGATTTTCCTTTGAGCCATTCTGTTGCCAAAGAAGAAGAAGCAATAGCAGAACCACAACCAAAGGTTTTGAATTTGGCGTCTTGGATCGTTCCATCTTCTGCTACTTGAATTTGAAGGCGCATCACGTCTCCACATTCAGGTGCACCTACTAATCCTGTACCAACACTTTTTTCTGATTTATTCAACGTTCCTACGTTACGAGGATTTTTGAAGTGATCGAGTAATTTATCTGAATATGCCATTTTTATCGTTTTTTATTTAAGTTGAATTAAGCCCTTTTCTTTAGGGACTACTCAACTTAGGTTTTACTTTATTCTATTATTATAATTTACAAAAAAAGTCTAATAAAATCAATGCTTTGACTAGTGTGCTGACCATTCAATCGACTCCAAATCTACTCCTTCTTTATACATCTCCCAAATCGGACTCAAATCACGCATATGATTTACTCCTTTTGTTACTGCATCTATTGCAAAGTCCACTTCTTCTTCTGTAGTGAATCGTCCTAAACTAAAACGAATAGAAGAATGTGCTAAATCATCTCCTAATCCCAAGGCGATTAAAACATAAGATGGCTCAAGCGAAGCAGATGTACATGCAGAACCAGAAGAAACTGCTATATTTTGATTGAAGGTCATCATTAAACCTTCCCCTTCTACATGCTTAAAAGAAATATTCGTGACATTAGGCATACGGTGTTCGATACTGCCATTAATGTACACTTCTTCCACATTATCGACAAATGCCTTTTCTAATTTATCACGTAACTGACGAACATGGGCTGTATCTTTTTCCATTTCAGCTTTTGCCAATTCAGCTGCTTTTCCAAAACCAACAATGCCTGGCACATTTAAGGTTCCAGAACGCATTCCTCTTTCATGTCCACCGCCATCCATTTGAGCGGTAACTTTTACACGAGGATTTTTACGATTGACAAATAAGCAACCCACTCCTTTAGGACCATACATTTTATGAGCCGTGAATGCCATAAGATGCACTCCGGTTGCCTTTGGATCAACTGGAATTTTTCCAACTGCTTGCGTCGCATCACTCATAAAAAGTATTCCATGTTTCGCACAGAGATCACCAATTTCTTTCATTGGTTGAATAACACCTGTCTCGTTATTCGCCCACATAATGGAGACTAAAATCGTTTTATCTGTAATGGCAGCTTCTAGTTTTTCTAAGGACACACGACCATCTGCTTCTACATCGAGGTAAGTCACTTGCCCACCTAATTTCTCAATCTTCTTACAAGCATCTAAAACTGCCTTATGCTCTGTTTTAGCTGTAATAATGTGATTTCCTTTACGCGCATACATTTCGAAGACACCTTTCAAACCTAAATTATCCGCTTCGGTAGCACCAGAAGTAAAAATAATTTCTCTTGGATCAACATTAATTAATCCAGCGATTTGCTCTCTTGCATAATCCACAGCTTCTTCTGCTGCCCAACCAAAAGGGTGATTTCGACTTGCAGCATTTCCTGGTTTTTGGTAAAAAAATGGAAGCATTGCATCTACAACACGAGGATCAACAGGGGTCGTTGCGTTATTGTCAAGATAAATTAGCTTATTGCTCATTTAGGAAGCGTTTATTTAGATTAAATCTAATTAGTGATAAAATTCATTGCAAATATAACGCTTTTCGTTTAAAAAAGTTCGTTTAGAAAATACTTTAAAAGATGGGTGAGGCGATAGAATTACTGTATTTTTACAAATCTGATTTAAAGCCTAATAAGTAATTTTATATTTAATTATAAATTTACGATTCAAAAACAGACTATCTATTTGATAATCAATCTGCAACATATTAAAAATCAACTATGCTGCTTTTCTTAGATGAAGTTTAATCAATAAAACCTATGGATCATCAAAAAAAATTATTAGATGCTTTTCCTGCTGTTTCCAAGGAAGAATGGTTGGCAAAAGTAGAGAAAGATTTAAAAGGACGTCCCATCAGTGAATTAGATTTTCAAATTGATCCTTCTATAACATTAAAACCTTTTTATCATGCAGATGATGCTATAGTGCCTAACTTTATAAATCGAGATCAAGGTGATAACAGTTGGCAAATAATGGAATCTTTTGACTTAAGTGATGCCAATTTAAAAGAATATAACGCTACTATCTTAGCTGCATTACAAGGTGGTATACAAGCGTTGCATTTCTCTTTTTCGCAAGCACCTCACGAAGAAGATTGGGCCATATTATTAGAAGGAGTTTATTTAGAATACGTATCTATTCATTTATACTCTAATAATGCTACTGAGGCATTCAAAGCTTTAAGTAGTTTATATGCTCATGCACAAGAGCTTAATGTGGATACGACTACTTTAAATGGTTCTGTAGATGCTTCCTTTTTTAGTTTTTTTGATAAGCGTTTATTTTTTGATTATCTAAATATGGGAAAAGAATTTTTCCCAAGATTCCAATTATTTACTGCTAAATCATCAAATGAAAACCAAGATGTTGTTGATGAATTACTCAATTTACTTCAAAATGGTCATCAGTTTTTAAGCACCTATGATAGATTTAAAATAGACTTAGAAGAAATTGCCGCTCGCTTACAATTCAAATTATCCTTAACCGCGGATTATTTTTTGTCTATTGCAAAAATTCGTGCGTTCCGACTTTTGTGGGGAACCGTTTTAGAGGCATATCAATTGAATGCAAGTTGCACCTTACTTATTGAGTTTGATAAAAAGGCATATGGCGAAGATCCGTATAAAAATATGATTGCTGCTACTACAATGGCAATGTCTGCTACCATGGGTGGAGTAGATTATTTATTAGTTGCACCTGCTTCAATGGGCACAACAAAGGAAGTAAGCCAGTTTGAAAGAAGAATTGCTCGAAATGTACAACATTTGATGACGATGGAAGGACAACTAAATCATGTAATTGATCCTGCTACAGGAAGTTATTATATAGAACACTTAAGCAATGAAATTGCAGAAAAGGTATGGTCTCGTTTTCAACAGCTTGAATAATATTTTTTATTGAGGTTGTCGCTGATTGGTAAAGAACAATTCTCCATCATTTTGAAATATCGATAAGCCATCTTGAAGAATAGGATCAGGATATTGACTACCTATCAAAATTGTCCCAAAATTTGAAAATTGACTTTCTACTAATTGGATCGGGTCTTCTGCTTCTGATGACAAATCAAGTGTTCCTCGATTAATCAATTTCGCATAGTATAAAGAAAGTGCTTTATCACCAAGATATAAGAGGGATAATTTACCATCTTTTTCAATGGTTAATTCCGCACCACTATCTAGAGTTAACATTTTAACAGGGAGAGCATTATTGTAAATAATGGGAAAAAAACCAGCTGTATCACTAAAAGATGGGATGATAACCTCATCATTTTCATCAGGGACACGACCACTACTCCAATTTGCAGGATGTCCCCATTGTGTTTCGGCATCTGCCGTTCCCCCTATCCAATAACACAAGCTTCGAGCAGGAACTATGGGGCGCATAGTGCTGAATCGTTTATTCAAATATTTTGGACTCATTGTAACTTTCTCTTTGACTTTGCAACACGCTAAAAAGCTAGAAAAAAAGGTATCAATAAATTTTTCGGCACATATTGTGCCAAATCAAAAGTAATCTTTTTTGTTTGATACATAAGTTTTCTCAAAAACAAAGGCTTTGGAGGTAATACACTACCTCCAAAGCCTTCTCATTTCATATAAAGGTACAAAAAAATACATTACATAACAATTGTTAGACAGGTTTTTGTCAAAAGGTGTCGCTTTTGGTGTCTATTCCGTTATTTAAATGCAAGTTTAAAAATAGATCATGCGATATTTCCATTTAAGTTTTCTATTTCTAGTATTATTTTCTTGTTTTTCCTTTGCGCAAGAAACGGGATTTGATCATATACAATTAAAATATGATGCTGCGATTTATTTTGATTTTGGAAAGTATAATGTTGATAAACAGGCAGATAGTACCTTGCAAGTTGTAAAAATGATTTGTGATTCAATCGAAAATTACATTATCAGTATAGATGCACATACGGATTCAATAGGAAGCATCGAAAATAATCAACGCCTTTCTGAAAATAGAGCATCTTCTGTAAAACAAGCACTTGCTCAAATCGGAATTTCAGATACAGCGATTGTACAAATTAGGTATCATGGGGAATTGAAACCTAAAACAGAAAATGCCTCTAAAGAAGGTAGACAACAGAATCGACGTGCCAATATTTTAGTGTATGAAGCTATAGAAATGACGGTACTCACTGGACAGATAAAAGATAAAAAAACGGGAGAAGGTATTCCTGCCAATGTCGTTCTTCATACTAAAACAGAAAAAGATACTTTTCCAACCTTGCCCAATGGTGAATTTAAACGCCTTGTTCCTAGTGATGTCGTAATGGGGATTGATGTATATTCAAAAAACTATTTCTATGAAACGAAAATGTTCAAAACTAAAAAAGGAAAAACACCTCCTCTAACAATTGAAGTAACAGAGGCAAAGAAAGGCGATGCTGTGGCAATAAAAGACCTATTTTTTTATGGTAGTCAAGCTGTATTATTACCCATTTCTGAACCACAATTGCCAAAAGTACTCCGTTTTATGGAGATCAATCCTGATCTTAAAATAGAAATCGGTGGACATGTTAATTTTCCAAATCGTCCGCCCGTTACTGAAGAATCTTGGGAGTATGATTTATCCGTACGACGTGCAAAACTAGTATATGAATATCTATTGGAAAATGGAATATCAGAAGGACGAGTCCAATTTAAAGGTTATGGCAATTATGAAATGCGGTATCCGAAAGCCACTACTGAGAAACAACAGTCGCTAAATCGAAGAGTAGAAATAAAAGTAGTGGAATGAAGAGTACCTTATAAGCTTACTAAAACCTCATAAGGTACTCCATTTTTAATCTATAAATAATACCTTTTTAGTTTTTATACCAAAAGGTGTTTCTATACGAACAAAAAATAAGCCATTCCCCAATTGGTCTTGACGAAGAGTGTATTGATGTGATGTATTTTGGTTCATTCTCTGAACGAGCTGTCCCAATTGATTTAATACCTGTATATCATATTCGCTATTTGAAGAATTAACTTCAATGCTTATAGTGGAAGAAGAAGGATTAGGATAAACACTTAACTCAACTTTGGCATCTGGTGATGAGGAAATACTACTTGTATTTTCACAAATGATAGATGCTATAAATTGCATACCTGCTGCATCAAGTTCATCCCTGTAAGATATATATGCCTCATCAAAATAAATGTCTACATGACCACCATCAGGAACACTAATGAGATAATTTTCTACGCCTACTTCATCACCTACAGGATGTAGATTTCCACTACCATTGATACTCATAATATTATTCGCAATACCAAATCCATAAGGAACGGTTCCATCTGCCGTACCATGCATACTTAAAAATGGTGGATCATCAGCATCTATCCACTCTTTTTGATATAAACCTCCTGACATGTTGATAATGGCTTGTACTTCTGATGAATAGCCTTCATTGCCAGAAGTGCCTTCTATTCCTCCATTTGCTTCAATAATATCTAGAACAAATTCAGGAATATCATCACTTTCTTCCATCATACCTACATGCAAAGCCATCACACCTCCTGCTGAAAGACCTCCAACAATGATATTGTCGGGATCAATACGATATGTATTTTCAGTATCTGCATCTTGACGGAAAAAGCGAACAGCCGCCTTCATATCATGTACAGAATGTACCACTACTTCCAAAATCCCCAAAGAATCTGGAAAACCAGCCGTCAAATTCCATAAACGATAATCTATCGTTGCAGCTACATAACCTTTACGAGCATAATATGCACAAAAATCAGCCATATCTTGTCGAATTCCAGTGATGAAACTTCCACCATGTGCTAAAATAATTAATGGACGTTTCTCTTGAGTATCGTTTGACGGCTCGTAAATATCCATTTCTAAAGGACGAGTCGTACCTGCAACATCGGTACTTTCTCCAAATTGAATGTTTTCCGTTATAGATAATTCTGTAAAACTATCTTCGATGTAGCGCGTACCATCACAACCTTCTGCATTTTGAGCAAAACTGTACATCGTAAACAATAAAAAAGGAAGTGTAAATATGTATTTTATCATAAAAAAAGGTTTTATCCTGTACTTGGCATTTTTTATCTATAAAAAGATGTTTTAACAAACAGGATTGTTAGAAGATTATAAACTCTAAAATACCAAATTTGCACCCAAGCGGGCATTAAAAACCTTATTTTTTGTAGGAGAAAGGACAGAAAAAATACCATCTGTTGATCCAATGAGTTGTACAGGACCTAAATTTATGGTTGTATGTAATCCTATTTGATTGGACATTTGATAGCGATTGGAATATAAAACACCTAAACTAACCCACTCTAAGGGCTGCCATTGAGCATTAATAGCAATGCTATGACGAAGCGAAAAAGGAGAACGTTCTAGATGATAAAGTGCACCCAATTGCCATTGGTCCGAGAGTTGATAAGCTGTACCTAAATATAATTTCAAAGGTAGATAAGTACCAAATTTAGCATCAGTAGAGGTAGTATTGAATTGAAAGATTTGTTCAAGTGTATCTAAATTAATGGCAATATTTACATCATCTTGTGAGATGAAATCTGCTAAATCAATGCCTTCATAGGTATAAGCCCCTTCGCTATGATAAGCCGTAATATCATCCTTCCAATTTAATTGCCCTATATCAACAGCACTCGCAGAGACACGCCATTTTTCATTAATTTCATATTGTAAACCAACATCCAGCGCAAAACCTAAATTAGAGGAAAAGAAGTTGTTACCAAAGGCATCTGTTTGTATAGCAAAATCTCGAAATCCATTAATACGAAGCAATTCATTACTCAAAAGCTGATAATTGGTTTGAAGACTCAGTTGATAAATATCATTACTCGTTTGAATGCTAATATCATTTTGAGCAGTATGAATACTTCCAATGCCAGCTAGTAATTTTGCTCGCACGCCTAATCGTAAATTATCCCATTGATAAGCCGTAGAAAAAGCATATTCATTATAACTAAATAGATTGAGTTGTGGATTGAGTTGAATAGTTTGACCAATAAAGGGCGCATTTCCCAATGCCAATAGATCGACTAGTTTGTCTGAATATTGCGCGTTTACAAAAGATCGAATTCGATGTGCAAAACCTAATTGAAGCTGCTTTTTTTTCCAATAAACGCCTAAGGTTTCAATATCTAATTGACTTTGAAAATCATTTCGGGTACTTGCATTTTGAGCCAGTAAAGTAGCATCTAAAATAGTACGATTGCCTTCTTTTCGTATGAAATCATCATATGCGCCAAGTGAATGATAAAAATTGTAATAAACCCCTGGCAGGCTAATAGTTAATTTTTCATCTAAGGCAAATGAAGGATTAGTAGTATAAGCTTGTGGCGTACCATTTAAGAAATAAGTAGATAAATCAACTTGAGCCGAAAGCGATTTCCCTAGAAAAAAACATAAAAAGAGAATTTGTAATTTATAGTTCATGCAAATTGATTAGACAGATAAATACAAGAAGATTTACAAACTAAATAAAAGATTATTCTCGTTGAAATCGGACACCTACCCGTACATTGACGGATTGTTCGGCAGTAATTCGTACGGATTCTTGTCCTTCATTATAAGTGGAAAAATCTACTGCTAGTGCAATTCGTTTGGCAGCTAAAATAGGGTCAAGGCGATTTTCAGGAATTGGAATGAAAAGTGTTTTTTCTCCAATACCATTGACATTTCCAAGTTGATCTACAGGCGCAGCTGTGATGAGTAATTGATCGGGCGTTAATAAAGAGTCAATTACTTCATCATTTTCATTAAGAAAATAGAGTTGTCGTCCGACATCTAAAGGCATTTTATTTTCGCTAATGACTTTAAATTCTGCCGATTTAACACCAACGAATTCTGAAAAATCTACCTCAAACGTATCTAATACACCAAAGCCAGAAGCAGCCCCATGAATGGGCAATTCTACTTCTACTTGTACACGTAAAAAACTACTATCCGTCATAAACCCCCGAATATTAGTATTAAGTTCGGGATTGGTTTCGCCATCTAAATCATAATCTAAAGCAATAGGATTAGAACCTAAAACCTCTCGGATATTGGAGTTGTCTTTATTGAAAGAAAACACGGTCTCTTTGACTTGCCCCACTTCCGCTAAACTCGGATAATTCATAAAAACACCATCCTCAATAAAAGGACTTTCTACGGGCAATACAGTACTATCTACAGTAATAATTTTTACTTGATTAAATTTACCATCTAGTGGAAATCCAAAAGAGTTAAAAGCAGTAAGCGTGATTTTAGGATCTTCAAAATAAATATTTCCCCGTATCCAATTATCAAAAAAGTCGATATTAATAGTATCACGTCCAACAGGGTAAAATTCATTGCCTAAATAACCTTCTGCATAAGAAAACTCTAAATTGTTTAAAGCTATAATAAAATTATCTAATAAGATGCGCGTACCATCTGGAAGTGTTGCTTTGTATCGAACGGTTAACTGATTATCCTCTGAATTCCAACGCCATCCAGCAATGGGCAAAAGACTGATAAAAGGATTGGACGAACTTCCGTCATAGGTAAAGTTCCTAATATACGGTTCTCCATCTTTCTCAATTTCATCAATGATGATTTGGACATCTATTTCTTCATTATAAGAAGCCGTAAATGTAAATGCGATTGTACCACTTTTCATATCTGCAAAATCAATGTCAACTCCATCAGGTATGCCATATTCTGTTGTGACAACTGTATCCGTTACAAATAAGGGAATAGTGGTAGCTGTGGCGATTTGATCAAAAATTTGTTGAGACGTAGATTCTAAAATATTGCCTTTATAATTGAATCGAATCAATCCATCTTCTTCGATTGTAATAAAAGTTTCTTCACTAAAATCCGTTATGATATCTTCAAAAGATAAGGTAGTATTGAATAAGGGAATGGCATATTCTGCATTATTGGTGTCAATTTCTAAATTGCCAATATCAGCAATGTTTTTACAAGCAAAGAAAGAAAAAAGGAGTACAATTCCTATGTGATATATCGTTCGAGTCATTCTTTCTGGATTACAAATGTTTAATCATTCTGGTTCTTAGACATAAATTGTGACTTTATTGAAATTTCAAAACACTTATCTCTCATCCCGACAATTATCGGGAATCGAGCTTTCATATTTTTCATTCCACACAATTTGTCTAAGAACGATCATTTTTAGACTAAACGAAAAATAAAGCAGCTTTACTCATAGAAATTTATATTTTTTGTCTGATAACTGACTACAATTCATATTGTTGTGCCAAAGTAGGAATTTCTACCTTTTTAAAACCACGATCAAACAACCACGTCCTAAAATTTTTCTGGCTTTTAACCTCGCCATGTACTAAGAAAATTTTCTTTACAGTATCCCTTTGATTATCAATAAAATCTAACATTTCACCTCGATCTGCATGAGCTGAAAAAGAATCCATGATTTCAATATCGATATTAACATCTTTCCATTCGCCAAATAATTTAATAGTTTCTTTACCTGATCGTAATATTCCTCCAGCAGTATCAGGAGAACAATAGCCAACAATCAGTAAGGTATTTTTAGGATCGCTAATACTATTAAACAGATGATGTCGAACACGTCCTGCATTCATCATACCAGAAGAGCTGATGATAATACATGGTTTGGAACTATTATTTAAGCCCTTAGAAATGGCTACTTCTCGAACATATTGCAGGCGATTAAAACCAAAAGGATTATCATCAATCAATAAATATTCATGTAAATCATCATCGTAACATTCGGGGTGTGCACCGAATACTTGCGTAGCATTTACGGCTAAAGGACTATCTACATAAATGGGAATATGGGGCAAAATGCCTGCTGTTTCCATTTGATCGAGCATATACACAATCTCCTGAGTACGTCCCACACTAAATGCAGGAATGATTAATTTACCTTGTTTTTCAATACAAGTTTCTTTGATGATTTCTAAGAAACGATCTTCTTCGGCTGGTTTAGCTTCATGATCTTTATCACCATAAGTAGATTCACAAATCAAATAATCAACTGGAGGCATTGGTTTTGGGTCACGCAAAATAGGACGATCAGGACGTCCAATATCTCCCGAAAAGCCAATGCGAGTCGTTTTACCATTTTCGGTGATTTTTAAGGTGACGCTTGCACTACCTAAGATATGACCTGCATCTCGAAAAAGTACTTCTACATCTTCATGCACCTTAAACCAACGTTCATAGCTATAGCTCACGAATTGTTCCATTGCTTTAGATGCATCTTCGGCTCGGTAAAGTGGCGAACGCATTTTTTTACGAGACTTCTTCCTTTTTTTGAGTTGTCGTTTATTAAAATATTCAGCATCACGTTCTTGAATCTTAGCACTATCCAAAAGCATAATGGCACACAAGCTTCGTGTCGCATGCGTACAAAAAATATTACCCGCAAATCCATCTTTGACCAATTTGGGAATTCGCCCACTATGATCGATATGTGCATGCGATAGAATCAGACAATCTACTTGAGGAGGAGAGAAAAACCAATTCTCATTAAAATCAAGCATACTTTTGTGGTTGCCTTGGTACAAACCACAATCTAGTAAGATGGTAAAACCATTATCTAGAGTAATTAAATGCGCACTTCCAGTAACTTGCTGTGCTGCTCCACAAAATTGTATTTGCATATCAGTAAAATGTATCTTTCTGCTAAGAACGTAGAAAAAATGCAGTATCACAAATTATCTTACCTTTTATCAAATATTTCAAATGAAAACTTTTCTAAGTTTTTTGAAAAAAATCAATAAATGTTGTCACATTATGTCTTCTGAAGGATTAGTATTTATTGGAATCGGTTAGATTCAAAGACTCGAAGTGAAAATTAAATCGACTCTATTTAATTTAATGTTAATAATTTTTATACATTTAATAAATAGCTAATTTGATTTTTTTGTTGGTCAAATGATTGATAATTAGTATCTTAAGCAGTTTTAGGGGATTATTTGAGCAGAAATTTATCTAAAGAGATTTAAAAAAAATCTTCAAACGCTCCATCTTGTCGCTATTTCAGCTTTTTTTATTAATCTCAAAATTTTGCCCAAATAATTAATACCCCTTACTTAATGAAGGCAGTTTTATGTAAATCAGCTATGTCAAAACAAATACTATTTATATTACTATGAGTAAAACAAACATACATGAAAAACAGGATCCCCTTTTTTGTCTATTTAGCAATTACCTTTTTTGTTTTTCCTACTACAATACATACCCAAAATCAATTAACTAATTGCAGTAATATTGTACCTGGAAAATTCTTATGTGCAAGCGAACTAGATGATGGAGTTATTACAATGCATTCAGTTTTGGATGATGGTGTAATAAATATTACAGAAATTGATAGGACAGGAAAACCCCTTTCTAGTACTTCTATTCCAACAGAAACAAGAACAAGCTTAGAAGTGCAAGATGACCAACTCATCAAATTAGGGCCTGATGGAACTATTTTATGGCAAAAAACCATTTCATCAGATGTACTTTCTATACATGACAATATAGAAAAAGCAGCAGAATTATCGAATGGAGAAATTGTTCTAGGAGGCTTTATTTGTGAACATTTGCCCGTTTCCTCTGAATATGTTCAAACATTGGTGTTATTGAAATTAGATGAGAATCTAAATCTTTTGCAACAATATGAAACAGCAAGCTTCACTTATTGGTCTAAATTAAATCATAGATTAAATAAAATTATAGCGGATGATGATAATGAATTTATTGTGTTTTATACTGCTGTAAATCCGTACACTCCAGCCTATTACCCCTATTTAACAATTAAAAGATATAATGATCAAGTAGAAGAAATTAATACGGGCTATGTGTGGAATTTTGATATGTATGAATGTATTGCTACCCCATGCAGCAGCTATTTTTTGAAAGGAAAAAGATTCGAATACTTTGGAAATAGTCATTATTATGGCGATATATTAACGTGGTTGGATATTGAAACTTTTGAGGAAATTAATGAATTAGAATATGGGATGGGGAGTATTGATTTTTTTGGTTCCTATACATTTCATTATTTTAATGATAAAGGTAGGTTTCCAGGTAATATTATTCAAGAAAATGGCATATCAGGAGGTATTCCTAGATACGCGCCCCTTCAGCAGGTACCTGTTTCAATGGATTTTTACATTGATGAAAATGGTATTCGAAGAAGCTTTCAAACTCCTTATATCCCTTTTGAATATATTGTTCAAACGAGTGACCATTCTGCCCTAATATTTGATGAGGAAGATGGATATATTACCATTTATGATTCAAATTGTATACAAGTAGAAAATTGTGATCTTATTATTGAAATGTATGAAGTACAATGTACGGATAATGATACCCCCGCCAATGAAGAAGATGATGAATGGATCATTGATTTGTTAGTGGAAGGTGATGCGAGTGATACCTACAAAATAGGCTATAAAAATATTGATAGAGACTACCCTCGATTGATTTATGAGTTTAAAAATCTTACCTATAATACTCCTCATCGAATCATCATTCCTAAAAATGAAATCGATTATATTCATATTGAAAATGAAGGCACCTTAACTTGTGCAGCAACAATTACTCTTGAACAAGAAGGCGATTGTAACGATTTTACAGATAGTCGCCCAGATCTTAGTTTTTCTGATCTATCTACACATCATTATGAATATAGAATAGGGGATATACTCAGTTTTTCTTTTGATGCCATAAATGAAGGTATGACAGCTGCTACAGGAGATTTCACGATAAAGTCTTATCTTTCTAAAGACAGAGTGTTGGATGCAGATGATTATCAAGATGGAGTCATTCTCACAGGAAATTTTGACGCAGGTTTTCAAGCTACGAATGTACAAGGAGCTATGAAATTACTTCCTAATCTTGAGTTGACTCAAATAACTAATAATGATGATTTTAAATATGATTATTTCTATTTAATCTTAGAAATTGATAGTGAAAATACAATTGATGAAGTATATGAATTTAACAACACCATCGTCTCCATAAATGGTATTTATATTAGAGAAAAGGAGACAGTAATAAATACTGATTATTGTGAGGTTTCTTCTAATTTTCCCTGGGAAGAATGGATTTCAAACGTACAAATAGGATCAATTTCAAATGAAAGTGGCAAAGCAAAATATTCATTCAATGAACAAGCTTTTATTCAATTACAAAAAGGTGCTAACATCCTTTGGCAAATGGAAGCAACCTATAGTTATTTCACCTTCAAAGAATATTGTAGTATTTACATTGATTACAATGGAAATGGCGTATTTGAAAATGCGGAACTCTTTGCTCAAGATATTATTTATCCCCCAGCAGATGGCTCTAATACAAAAGGTATAATTTCAGGGATGGGAACAATTCCTTTTAATGCAAAAACTGGCGAAGTACGAATGCGCGTTCTCATGCAACGCAATGAATATGCTGATCCTTGTGAAGATTTAACCTATGGAGAAGTAGAAGATTATGTAGTGGAGCTTGTACCTACATGGCAAAATTTTGGGTTAATAGAAAATTATGTACCCACCATCAACTACCATATTTATCCTAATCCTACAGTAGATGGACTACATGTGGATGTATCTCTAATAGAACAAAATAAAGTACAACTCCAAGTAGTCGATTGTTTGGGTAGAATATTATTCAATAGAGAGGTCAATCCTAGACAAATCTCTTCTCAATGGATTGATATGACTTCTTGGAATGCGGGTTATTATGATTTGCAAATCATTCAAGAGGGTCAAGTTGTACAGCATGAAGCGATTGTGAAAAATTGATTAAAATGTACATAAAATACTAAACTAAATAATGAACGGATGTTTCTAAAAATATCCGTTTTTTATTTAATATATGAGATGTTGATGTTCAAATTATTTGCAAGTTTGATTGCTTAATATATTGACTATGAATGATTTTGGTAAAAAATATGTTCTTTTTTATCAAGAAATGTATTAGATTAGTTTCTAGAAATCCACTATTTTTGACATAAAAGAAAAATTTTAAAGCTAAGGGAATATTTAACAATTACTATGAGTTTAAAACTAACAAACATGAAAAACTGGATTAGTCTTCCACCTTTCTTTCTATTGCTATTTTCTTTAATTACAACAGGATTGTTTTCACAGGATATACTGGATAATTGCCGCAAAACAGTTGCACAAGGGAAATTTCTTTGTGCAGATGACTCTGAAAATGGAATGATTACTATTCATACCTTAAATAATGATGGAAATCTACAAGCTACAAAATTGGATGAAACAGGAAATATATTAACTTCTAACGCCATGGGAGCTTTAATAAATGAACAATATGAAATAGAAGGAAACCAATTGATAAAAACAGATGCTAAGGGGACTATTCTTTGGCAAAAAACGATTCCTGTTGCTACCCTTGCTGCCCATAACAATATAGAAGTTGTTCAAGAGATGTCAAATGGCACCTTTCTTTTCGGTGGCTTTGAGGAGTTTTATTCTCCCGACCCTCATTTCTATGAAGAGACGCTATATTTTCTAGAATTAGACCAAGATTTAAATCTAATACAAAAAGTAGAAGGGTATAAATTCACTTATTATTATACTTATGGATTAAGTTTATTTGCGATCGTTCCTGAAGCAAATGGTCAATTTACAGCGATATTTTCAAGTATTAATCCTTTTAGTATTGTTCCTATTCCTCTTTTGGTACTCAAACGATTTGATGCTCAATTTGCTGAAGTAGATCGCACGAACCTTGAAGGTTTTATTTTTGAAGCCTTCTATCTAACTCCCTGTGACAACTTTTTGATAGAAGGAAGAATACAATTAATATCTCAAAAAGGATCTTATTTTGGAGATAATTCTACATGGATTGACCCAGTAGATTTTTCTATTATTCAAAATCTTAATGTAGGTAAAGGAAGTATAGATTATTATGGCTCTTATGACTATTATTTATTTAATGCAAATGAACGCTCCGATACACCATTTGCTGCAGATGGTTCTATCAAAGCAGGTCTTCCTTTGAGTAACCCATATTATCAGGGGCCTATACCAACATTTATGGATATACACTTAATATCAGGAGATACTCGAAATGCGATACAAATTCCATATGTGCCTTTTGAATATATTGTACAAACAGGAGATTATTCTGCCCTCGTAATCGATGAAAATAATAGTACTATTACTGTTTTTGATACCGATTGCATCAAACTTGAAGACTGTACTTTAGAGGTAGAAATTTTGGAAGTCCAATGTGTCGAAAATGACCCCAACCTTGATGAAAGCGCAGATAAATGGGTGGTAGATATTATGGTAGAAGGAGACGATAATAGCACTTGGCGAATCGGGACATCCTACAATAATTCTTCTGCCATTGGGATTAATTCGGAATTTTTTGAAGGACTCCCCTTTAATATTCCACAACGTCTATTTCTTCCAAAGAGTTATGATTCTTTTACGATCGAAAGACAAAGCGCAGCAGCCTGTGCCGAAAGAATTGTATTTACACAAGAAGATTGTAGCGCTTATTATGATGGTCGTCCTGATCTTAATCTATCTAATCCTAATCCACCAGTATATTATCAAAAACAAGGGGATGTTTTTCAGTTTACGTTCAATATTCATAATGATGGAGAAGGTGTTGCGGAGGGAGATTTTGTAATCAAATCTTATTTATCCAAAGATCAATTTATAAGTGCAGATGATTATCAAGATGGAATTGTTCCTACAGGAAATTTCCCTGCTGAGTTTAGTGTCTCAAATGTCACGGGTGCAATGACTATTGATCCTTCCCTTCCAGTAGGCAATTATGTTTTATTATTAGAAATAGACAGTGAAAATACAATTGAGGAAGCAAATGAGTACAATAATGTATTGATAGCAGGCTATGTTTTTCTATCAGAAGGAACCGTAGAACCCGAAGATTATTGTGAAATTTCTTCAGAATTTCCTTGGGAAGAATGGATTTCAAACGTACAAATTGGATCAGCTTCTAATGAAAGTGGTAAAGCAAAATATTCATTGAAAGAACAAGCACTCATTCAATTACAAAAAGGAGCAAACGTTCCTTGGCAAATTGAAGCCACCTTTAGTTATTTCACCTTCAAGGAATATTGTAGTATTTATATTGATTACAATGGAAATGGCGTATTTGAAAATACCGAAATCTTTGCTAGAGATGTGGTTTATCCTCCTGCTGATGGTTCTAATGTAAAAGGTATAATTTCAGGAATGGGAACAATTCCTTTTAATGCAGTGACAGGCGAAGTACGAATGCGCGTTCTCATGCAACGCAATGAATATGCTGATCCTTGTGAAGATTTAACCTTTGGAGAAGTAGAAGATTATGTAGTGGAACTTGTACCTGCAGGTCAGAATTTCGGTTTAATATACAATCAAGTGCCAACAATAAACTATCAAGTCTATCCCAATCCTACATTTGATGGCATTCATGTCGATTTATCGCACGAGAAAGAAACTACAGTTCAATTACAAGTCGTCGATTGTCTGGGTAAAATTCGATTCAAAAAAGAAATAAATTCAAGAGAACAATCTTCTCAATGGATTGATATGACTTCTTGGAATGCAGCTTATTATGATTTGCAAATCATTGAAGATGGACGAGTCCTAAAACATGAGGCTATTATAAAGATCGATTAATTTTGTTACGTATAATCCATTTTAAACTTAAGGTTCATAGAAAAGTTAAGTTTAAAATGGATTATTTTCATATTTGCAAAAAAGCGATCTTAAAATTGAATGATTACAAAAAAAATATAAGCTAATGAAAAAATAAAAACCCTACACTAGGTATAGTTTTTAAACTCGAAATATCTTATCCACTCCAAAAAACACTTCATTCCTTTTTGGAATAACTTTTGACTTAGCCAATAATACATTTGATTTACATCCCTTTTAGTATTCTCCCTATACTTATAAATAATTACCTCCCTACCAACAAGTACACTTTTTTATAACTACTTTTTCTATAGCCATCTATAGATCATT
Organism: Saprospiraceae bacterium; assembly: GCA_020628645.1. Lineage (GTDB taxonomy): Bacteria > Bacteroidota > Bacteroidia > Chitinophagales > Saprospiraceae > JAHDES01. Next base: position 58,243 of record JAHDES010000025.1, on the reverse strand, counting down.
ATTATGCTAATAAGTACGCTTATTAGAGATCAAAATGTTTTTAGTATGCACATAAAAAATACATCCTTTTTTTTGAAGGTAGTGAATCGGCATATACCTTTTCAAAGAATTAACGTATCATTATTTACTGTTTTTTGTCTTCTTTTAATAAGCGTTCAAGGCTTTGCTTCATCGCTTCATTCATCTTCACCTTCTGTATCCATAGAAAAGTTAAATGAACACTTTTTAGTTCGAGCAATGATCAAATCCTTGCATTCAGAAGATGAGTGTACTGATTTAGTAGCTGAAAAAGAATATTTTACGCCTGTAAAATCAAATCTTGCTAAATCGATAATAAGGGCAGAAGAAAGTGCTTGTCGACGAATAGCTACTTGTGGAGCCGATGCAGAGCAATGGGTTTCTGGAGGAAATCTAGTAGTCTGTACAACTAACAATGGCGTGTCCGATCTAGATATGGGTGAGCAAAGTGGCAACGCAAATCAAATCGCCCTCAATTTTGGGAACTGGGCTATACCTCCTGGTTCTACCATCTCAAGTGCTTCCATTCAATTTACAGCACTTTCCAATTCATCGGGGGTTGCTAATTTTACCATTCAAGGGGAAGATACGGATGATGCAGCACTCTACTCTTCTACTTTTGATGTGGTTTCTCGTAATTTGACTTCGGCATCTGTTGCTTGGAATGTCCCTACGTGGACGGCCGATGATAGTGGAGTAGATCAACAAACACCTGATTTATCAGCCATCATTCAAGAAATAATTGATCGTACTGGTTACGAAGAAGGGAATAATATCGCACTACATATTACAGGAACGGGGGAACGCCTAGCCTATAGTAATGATATTGAGCGTAGTAATGCCCCTCAATTATGTATTGTATATGATACGCCACCTGAAGAACCTGAACCTGAATGTACCGATTGTCCTCAAGTCAATCTGACCTCACTTGATGGTATTCCAAATTTTCCAACGGTGGATTTATTGAATATTTGCTCATCAGCAGATACGGCTAGTTTATTGGTATATAATCCTGCTGAATGTGCAATTACTGATATTACTTTAGAGGTCGTTTTTGATGATGGATTATTTTATGGGGGTTTTGTTTTTTCAGATGCGCAAAGTTCTTCGACAAGTACCGTAGGAATTGCTAGTTTATCTGATGTAACCAAACCTGCTTTTGCTATTGAGGAAATAGGCCCTGGAGAAACCATGATTATTAATTTTGGGTTAAAAGCAGAATGTGGGGTTGATTCGGAATCTCAAGAAGATATTAATTTCGATGCAAATGTCAGTTATACATATACTGGAGCAGCAGTAAATAGTACTTGTACACAAGAAACGACAGAAATTGGAGCTTATAATTCTGGTATTCGAGAACCTGTATTAAATGTACTATCTGTAAGTCCTTCCGAATTAGATATTCTGACCTCTAATACACCTCTATGTCAAACTATTACGGTCTCACAAGATGGAATTCAAGCATTTTTAGATGAATTTCAATTTTTAATACGTGGATTAGATCAAAGTTTATATACAATTTCAAGCATTTCAATCAATGGAATGACTGTACCCAATAGCGATTATGCGTATAATGCAGCTACACAGACTATGTCTATGGTAATTGGTGGTGCTTATTTTCCTCCTAATTTTCACACAGGAGCCAATGGAGATGCTTTCTTTGATTCCGATGAACGATTAACGATCGAAGTCTGCTATACCGTAAGTGGATGTATCAGTGAAGCCAACTTTTTATCCTATCAAGCATTTTATGGTTGTAATAATCAAATCTGTGGATCAATCTCAGAGATGCAAGGCACCTTAGATTTTACCCCAGATTATGGAGCAAATGCAACAACTTCAAGTAGCAGTTTTACGCAAGGACAAGTTTGTGGAGCGCCTATGTTGCTCAATTTTGATATTACCTCTTCTAATGCGAACCCATTAGATGGTCTTTGGGAAGATTTAGTATTGCGGTGGGATGCCTGTGATTTAGGAATCAGTCGAACCTCTTCTATTGTTATTAATGGTGTCAATATGATAGAAGGTACGCATTATAATATTGTATCTAATACCGTAGAACTCGATTTTAGTAGTTGGACGAGCGATTTAGATGGAGCTGGTGGTTTAGATGATGTAGATAATGATGGTTTATATGATGATTTACCGGGAGGACAAAGCATAGATGTCAATGTCACCATTGACTTGAGTTGCCCAGGAGATGAAATACCTTGTGCAAGCAATGGTCTTACTTGTACGATTGACCAAATCGACGTACGAGGGCTTCGAAACTGTGGTCAAACCTTCCAAAGTTTTGCAGATATTAGCCCAGACATGGGTTTTACCTATGGAGGTGGAGAAACAGAATGGACTGTTAATGCCTTACTTTTTGGAAACTCCGAACGCACGCACGTTTATACTACACCTGTTAATACTTGGGGAGCACCATCTCCGCCTTATGACTTTTCTTATACTTTTAATAGTGAAGGAATTGGAACTTGCCAAAATCCTGGTGACATCTATCTTGAAATATCTACCACCAATTCAAAATCTAAATATGTTCGCTATGAAACGGGAAGTGCTACCTATCAAAACGTTCCTGTGAATGGTGTTACTTTTGAATATACTACTTATACGAATCCAATTACTGGACAGACCGATACTTTAGGACACACCTTAACCATTCCTGCAGGCTCGGCAAATCCAACACTATTGGACGAATACAACTGGAATTTTGAATACTTGGGACATTGTGCTACAGCAACGGACTTTATTTATACCGTTAGAGCTATAGAAGTATGTAATGATTGCGCGCCAGCTTGCGAAACGGTAAGAGCTTGTGATGTGATGGTTACTTATGTTGATTGGACGGGGATAAATTGCCTTTGTGTATTTGAGGCGATGATAGATAGTGTCGCAAGAACAAATTACGGTTATGCAGATAAGGATATGACCATCCCTTTAACAGCAGCAGATCTTTCTGATATAGAAAGAGTACGATTTCTCCCTGGAGATACCATGTATTATCGTCTAAGAATAGAAGTAACAGGTACCCAAGAACAATTAGAAGCTGCCGATAGATATTGGGTATTCGTAACCCAACATGAAAGTTTATCTGCATCACCTGGTATACCACTTAATTCAGAAGCAGAATTTGCTGGCTGGTTCATACAAGATCAAGGTACTGGCCCCATAACCGAAATTGGAATTCCTACAAGCATGCAGCAGTATGATAATAATACTAGAGATAATTATTATTATCCAAGTATGCGATTAATAAATAATGGCCTTAGATCATCGGGTGGACAATGGGGACAAGATAGTGGACGAATATACTGTGAAGAAGATGTTCAAAATTTAACAAGAGCACCAGAATATCAAGATTACATAACAGGAAGTTTAGGATCAGCATGGGGGCAATCTTGTTGTGATCATCGAGATAATTATTCAGAATTTACATTGTTTTGGGGCTTAAATGAACCCTGTCCAGAAACCAATACAACGCTGCTTTCACCAGGCTTGACAGAATCAGAAGATCATTATAATACAGTATACCAAGATTTTATAACAGAATATGATCTTGAACCGGGAGATGTTATCTATGTAGAACACTATGTTCCAATTGTGCATAATCCTGGCTACGACATTGCTTTGCTTAATGGTTTAGCAGTAGATAATACTAACTTTCTAAGTACAAGAATGTACATTGCAGGAAATAATACGAATCCAAATGAATGTTCGGTTGGACTCTATGAAGATTGCAGCTATCCAGGGCCAGATTATTATACCATATTACCGAATGATGTGAATATGAATAATACGGTTACTGTGGAAGATTGTGATGTGACCGTGGAATATACCTTTACATTTCCTAAAGATGTAGTAGATGATAATGGTGATACATGGTTTCAAAACGAATATAGACCGTACGAGTTTTTAGAATATCTACAACCTAATTTCCCTGCCAACTTCATTTATGCAGGAGATGCAGAGATTGAACTTTCTAATGGAACAATAATACCAATCCCAGATAGCTATATTGATACTAATTATGGAAATTTGACTTGTGTAGATGATGGAGGAGGTGGACTATGCTGTTTGGCTACTGATCCTTCAGAACTTGGAGGACTACGTTGGACAACTCAAAACTTTTATAATGCCCAAAATTTTGAATATGCATCCTATACCGATGTAGGTGACGAAACGAATTGGACATCTGGAAATGTAGATCCGTGTAATGTTGGTCGACTATATTATCATGATAATGACGACAGCGGAATTTTTCCAGTATTCATGGTTGGAGGTATCGAAGATTGTAATTCTTGGACACTACGTTATTCTTTAACTCCCTTATGTCCAGAAGATGTTACAAATACCGACTTTAGCATACAAGCACAGTTTGCAGAGCGAGCCTTAGCACAATATTCAGAAAATAATTTTTCATTACAAGGCCCAGTTTCGGGTTGTATCGCTGATGGAAGGAGTTTGATAGATACTTGGGATATTAATCCTTATGGTTCTAATGAGGTTTCTAATTCCAATTCTTGTTGGTCAGCAGCTTGGCCTACACACGTCGATGATTTTGATCGATGGCCTTTTGGCTTGATTACTCCCGATCCAGATGCCAGTCCAGGTACTCAAAATCCCACACGTCAAACAATCAATAATGTGACAAGCGTTAATGATTTTGTTGATAATAGTTTGGATTTTCCTGCTTTGACTGCAAGTACACAACAATTATTGATCGCTGATGTTGCTGGTGGAAATGAAACCAATGTGTTTGAAGTATGTGCTGGTTCATCAGGCGGTGGTGCTACGCATCAAAATGTGGTGGCGAGTATTGAAGTTCCCAATAGTATTCAAGTCATTAACATCCGTTCGATTACAGGCTTATTTTATACTTATGCGGTCGCAGATATTAAAGCTAATTCTATTGTTTATGCTATACAAATGGGAGATTTGGCACCGGGTGCTTGCGATCGAATTGAGATTATAACAGAATTGCTCTTTTGTCCTGTTGGATTAGATGTTGATACAGAAATTTGTGTACAAGTAACGAGTGGATGTCTCGATCCAGTCAAAGCGGCACTCTTATTATCCAATGGAGAAGTATGTGATGTAGAAGAAGCCTGTTATCAATATATCGCCGAAGAAGCAGATATACAAGCAGAATGGGATCCGCAACCTATGGGTCCCTATAATCTTTGTGAGACGCTACCTATGGGTGTCCGTATCAAAAATGTAAAACCCGCAGTATTGACGCAAATTGAGCAAGACTTCTGGTTTCCTTCAGGCTTGAATTTTGTACCGAATTCCTTCCAGATGTGTTACCCAGGAGGGCCTGGTACTACGGGATCTTGTGTTACTATACCTGACCCTATTGCCAATCCTTCAGAGGATAATGTCTTTGGTACTAATTATGGGTATGATGAAGATGCTGTTTGGAATTCTTATATTGATCAAAATGGTTTGCCTGGAATCTTATCTACGCAAGATAGCAATCGTGTACAAATTTTATTTGATGTAGAAACGATATGTGATGATTTTGTATCAGGAACTAGTGTTTATTATCAAGCATCTGGTGCTGACCCTTGTGAATCACGCGTTACCTCTATGTTCATCAATAGTAATCCTATTTTAATCAATGGGGCTTTACCACAAGATTACGCTCAGTTTTATGTATTTGCTGATCCTTTAGAAGCCAATTGTGGACAACAAGCCACACTTAATCTTACTTATTTAAATATCAGTCCTTTTGGCGAAAGTATCGAAAGTAAAGCTTGTATAGAATTAGAGACCGCTACTTTTGGCTATACCCTAGGTAGTGCCGCATGGGTATCACCCGCTGGTCACAATCCCAATATTACCGAACAAGTAAATGGAATAATAACGGAAGTTTGTTTTACTATTCCAGATGGTATTGGACCGAATGAGGCATTTGTAATGTCATTAGATTTTGATATACCTGACAATCTGGAATGTGGTTCATTAGATTTAGGTGTACAAGTAAGTAGTGAATTAAAAGATATTACTTGTGTAGCCGATAACTCCGAATGTAGCGTAAATGTTTTAAACAGTGTAAACCCAGTTATTAGTCTTGAATTTCTTCCACCTATAACAGTGAATGATCAAAACTTGACCTCTCGTTGTCCAAACCCAGATGGAACAATGGATATTTGTTATACAGTAGATTTAAACAATGAAGGCAGTTTTTATAATAGTGGAATGACCTTTAGTCTTTATAGAGATTTAAATCTAAATGGAATTATAGATGACGCTTATGAACCCTTGTTAGCAACAGCTACCCAAACGGTAACTATGGCAACAGGGACCAACCAAATAGTTACGGGCTGTTTTACTGTAAACGAAGATGAATCTTGTCCTTCTATATTTAGAGTAGAACAGACGACTAGTTGTGTATGTAGCACTTTAGATTATCCATACATTGGCATTGAACCTGAAATCTTTAGTGGTTTGGAATCGGAAGTTACGCTTTGTCCAGAGGAAGTATTTGCAGTAGAAAATTGTGGAGGATGGTCGTATACTTCTACTCCTTCAGCGGGGGCATCTTTTACCCCTAATGAAGCAGGCGATAGTATTTATGTATCGATTAATAGTGGGTATGGGTTGGCAAGTCCTGTAAGGATAACGATCTCCAGTGAAGTAGGAGGATGTGATCCAATAAATGCAGAAATCGACATCTTTAGTTTAGATGCGTTTACTTTTGGTCCATACGAAAGTATAGAAGCTTGTAGTGATGGTTGTACGGTTTTAAATCTAGGTCTTCCTTCGGGTTATGAAAGTAATATGAGTGTATTATGGCGACCATCGACTTATTTAGATGATCCTACTAGTTTGTCACCTATGATTTGTGATCCACAAAACGACATTACTTATGCTGTAGATTTAACTTTTACATTAGAAGATAAAGTTTGTGATTTCAGTGCTAATTTCCCGATTTCGGTATTACAACAACCTACTGAAAATGTGATGGTTGAAGGTACGCTTTGTCCTGGGGAAGTGATGATGGCACCAGGAGGGTATGCCACTTATGAATGGATGCGTGTTAATGACGATGGAACGATGACAACTGTAGCATACGGTAGCTCCAATACATGGACACCAACAGCTGCAGGAACTTTTGTCGTAGAATATTCCAACCTTAGCGACATCTGTGCCACTTTAAGTAATGTATTTGAAGTAATCACCTGTGTAGATTATGGTGATCTACCTGACGGAGCAGCTGGGACAGGAGCTATAAACTACGAAACAGAACTTGCCAATGGAGGAGCAGGACACCATATTGTAGATGGTTTAAGTTTAGGACTAATAGTAGATAATGAACTTGATGGACAGCAAGATACGGATGCACTTGGAGACGGAGCGGATGAAGATGGTATTACGTTCCTGACGCATACACAATGGTCACCTGGGGGGCATGTCAGAATTCCTTTTGAAGTAACGAATAATACAGGGCAACAAGCAGAGATTGAAGCTTGGATTGATTGGAATGGTGATGGAGATTTTGATGATCCTGGGGAATGGGTAACTGATCTATCAGATGACGCCACTGGAGATTTTGGTCAGGGTGGATATTTAACCATTAATATTCCTTCTGAAGTAGCTTCCGAGCAACCTTTAGGTGTAAGAATACGATTGAGCAATGAAGATAATATGACCCCATATGGCTCAGCAGGTAGTGGGGAAGTAGAAGATTACTTAATCCGTATTAGCTGTGATGACACCCTTTGTGTTCCTATAATTATTCGAACTAATTAAAATTATATTTTAAGATTATTTTTATTGTGCATAATTTCTTGCCTGTTCCCATATTATTTGGTGAACAGGCGTTTTTTATATCAATTCTTGACTAATTTTCGATGAAAATATCCCTTTCGCATTTTGAATACCCATTTTTGACCTTTGCTAATGGCTGGCGAACCGATGAATGCATTGCATTCTGGACAATGTAAATTGGGAACATCTTTGATTGAATGATAATCGTTTTGCTGGAGAAGGAGAACCATTTCTTTTGGAGCAACAATATTTTTAAAGTAAAGTCGAAGAATTCCTTTTCCCGCACCATATTTATGATACGTGAGTAAATACTTACTACAAGAAGCACAATGAATGTCGTAGGTCTTATAATTTTTGGCCATTTGTTATATTGATCTCATGTGTAAAGTATCCCTTACCATTGGACTTGATCAAATCTGTTTGAAAAAGACAACTAGAATGATTATTACGATTTGAATTCTTGCCATTTTGATTGAATTCTTATTTCAACTGAATAAGATATTTTTCATATTCAACTACCTTTGGAACTTTTTTTCTCTTTCCAAATAATTCAATATCATGTCCTTCTTTTTTTAGTAACATTAGTTGTGTCTCTAGACCTCCCGGAAATTTTTCATTAACAAGTCCATTTAATTTTAATACTCTCCAGTATGGAGTTATTTCTTTTTTATTTTGATTTTGTTCTTCTTCTGAAGCTAATGCTATTTTTTTCAAATAGATGCTTGTAGGTGTCGAAGCAGTTAATTTGACATTTTTTTCTTTCGCCAAGTAGTCTCTTATCATTTCAACTGTAATTAGTTTGCCTTTTTCAACCTGTCTGATAATTCTCTCAATATCTCTTGGCGCAGGTATCAGAATTTTTCCTTTACCATATTTATGTTCCCATTCAGGAGTGATTACATGTATTTTTTCATCAACGCTCTCTAAATATTCTCTCCAAGATTGTTTTTTTGACATAAAATTTAAATTTGATGTAGCGAGATAATTTTTTTCTGTTATACCATCATATATTGTTTACCTGGCAGATTTCTAATCAACCCTTTAAATTCCATTTCCAATAAAATGCCCGCCATTGAAGAAGGAGTAAGTTGTAAAGAATGGCTTAATTTATCAATTCCAATCGTATCCACTTCTTTTAAAACATTCAAAACTATTTTTTCTTCTTCCGATAAATCGACAAAAAGTTGTTTTTGAACAGTTGCTTTCTTTTTATCCAATTGATCCCAGCGCATGTTGTACGCTAAATCCTCAGCGCATTCTAATAAGGAAGCTTTATGTGTTTTGATCAAGCGATTGCATCCTTGCGAATAGGTATCATTTAATCTTCCTGGAATGGCAAAGACATCTTTGTTATAAGCATGAGCGATATTAGCACTAATGATGGATCCTCCAGAAGCTGCCGTTTCTACGACGACAAGGGCATCACATAGTCCAGCAATAATACGATTTCGCATAGGAAAATGTTCTCGTTCAGGAGTGGTAGAACTAGGGTATTCAGTAAGTAACCCTCCATTCTCGCACATTTGATAGGCAACGCTTTTATGTTGAACTGGATAAATCATTCCTAATCCTGTTCCCATAACGCCTACTGTTGGAATATTCAAATCAAGGCAACGTTTATGGGCAGTAACATCAATTCCGAATGCTAATCCACTAATGATTTGAACATCGTAATCGACTAAATCTTTAATGAGTTGGTCACAATTAATGCGTCCATGAGGGCTAGGTTTTCGAGTACCTACAATAGCGACATTTCGATGATGGTTAAGGTCGGCATTGCCTTTGTAGTATAAAAGTATCGGGCAATCTTCATAAACTTTGAGACGTTGTGGATAATTATCGTCTAAATAGAAAAAGGTTTGAATATCGTGTTGTTCAATAAAAGCAGCTTCGCGTTCGGCATCTAGTAATACAGTTTGTTTAGTAATACTTTTAGCGGTCATTTCACCAATACCTGGGATACGAAGTAATTCTTTTTTAGAAGATTCAAATACAGCACGGACACCGCCACAATAGCTAATCAACGTTTTAGCGTTAATACTACCCACTAAAGGAATTTTAGTAATACCTATTTTGTAGATTAATTGGTCATCCATAGAAGGTTAAATTTTTGTATTTTGACGCAAAAGATTTATTACAGCCTACAAAAATAGGGGCTTTATTTTTTAAATAAAAAGTTTTGATGTAATTTTATTAAAACTATTTCTTGAAAATGGCAGCAAAAAAGAAATCAGGTCTACTTCCTAGTATAGAAGTTTTAATCGTCGTCGTCTTTTTGATGAGCTTCATCATGTGGGCTTTTTATCAATGTAATGAACGAAAAACTCAAAATAGACCTACCCTAGAAACAGTAGCAGAACCAGAATCAGTATCTACAGATACTCCGACCAATACAGCAAACACTTCTTCGAGTGAACACTCAACGGCAAATACTGCTACAAATACTTCAACTACTACAAATTCCTCGACTTCGGTAGCGTCACCTTCTACTGCATTTAGTTCAGGAATGACAAAATTGTATGTAAGTTTAGATCAATTGAATGTACGGACTCACCCTCATCTGGATAGTACAAGTATTAAAAAACTACCCCTTTTTGAAGAAGTTTATTATCAAGAGCAGATTACAGATTTCACCCAAAAAATTAATCTTGGAAATGGAGAAATGGCAGATGAACCTTGGGTGAAGGTACGAACCAAAAGCGGGCATATTGGTTGGGTGTATGGTGCTGGAGTACACTATTTTAAACGACGACGATTGGGAAATCAATCAGATAGAGGAATCGAATGACGCATAAATAATTCATTATCTACTCCTCGAATTTCTACCGTACATTGTGGGACTGTAGTCTCCCAATCTATCTTTAGAATGGCATAATTTCGTTTACAAACCATATCGCCTACACGATAGGCATTAGGTTCATTATCAATCTTTCGAGCATGCGTTAGTCCACTTGAAGTGATCTCAAAAATAGCTTGTTCGTAATTAGATAATTCTGTACAAGACAGTTCTGCCATGTGGCGATCGCCCGATAAAATAATAGGATTCTTAGGTTTTTTATTATTAATTAGATCAAGCAATCGTTGTCTTTCTTTAGGAAAATCGGCCCACTTTTCATAGCCATGTTCTTCAGGAATTAATTGAATACTAGAAATAATAAGATGAATATTAGCTCGACTCTCATCTAATATTTTCTCTAGCCATGCCCATTGTATTTCTCCCAGCATGCTACCGTTCATGTTAGGTAAATATCGTTGCTCACTTGTTTTTGGAGCAAGAATTTTTTCATCTCTAAAATAACGAGTATCTAATAAAATTACTCTAACACGTTTTCCTCTTGGCCCAAAGGTGTAGGTTTGATAAGCTCCTTTTCGTTTCCAAACAGGGTTTATAGCAGGAACATCTAAAAAATCAAGCATTAATTCTTTACTTCTATCGCGCTGAGGAAAGGTTTTACAACCATCATTGGTACCATAATCATGATCGTCCCAAGTACCGATAATTTGACATTTAGAACGAAAGAACTGATAAGCAGGATTAACTTTTAGTTTTTGATATTTAGCTGTCATCATGCGCATATCATCTGTATCCGCATAGATGTTATCACCCATCCAAATCCATAATTCAGGATCATTTTGGAGGATGTATCGCCACATTTCTTGAGTTTTGGCTTGATTATTACAAGAACCAAAAGCAATACTTGTTAATGTTTGATTTGGGTTAATAGGACGAGCAGGAGGGAATGGACGTTGCGCTTGAAGTAGTATGGGTAAAAAGAAAACGAATAGTAGAGGGAAGAAACGGTAGTTCATGTTGTAAAACTTAATATTAGTAGTTACAACAAAGGTAAAGAGTTTTTGGAGAATGAACGGCTCTATGGGAAATATTTGCGTCGTATAAAGCTAACTTTAGAAGAATAGATTTTTGTAGAATAAAAAAATAGGCTATTCAAATATTCTTTTAAATAGCCTATTCTGTAGATTATTTTTTATAAAAAATTAAATCAAACTATTATCATAGGCTATTTTAATTAAACCTGCAATATTACTAACACCGAGTTTTCGCATGATGTTTTTGCGATGTACACTTACCGTTTGATCGCTAATGTACAGTTCTTTGGCAATTTCTTTATTACTTAAAGCTTGGGTGATAAGCTTTAAGATTTCTAATTCTCGCTTAGTGAGATTATATTTTTGAATGAATTTATCTTCAAACTTACTACGTTCTTTTCCGTTTGAACCACCACGCATTACATCAGGAGATACATACTGATTGCCAATGATATCAACTCCTTCTCCAACATAAGTTTTGCCTTCCATTACGATTTTGATGGCATCCATCAATTCAATGGGCCCTGTATGTTTAAGCACATAACCGTCAACTCCTGCTTTGAAGGCTGTTTTGACTAGCTTTGCTTCATCATACATGGTAAGAGCCAATATTTTCAAGTCAGAATATTCAGAACGGATACTTTCCAAAACATCCAAACCATCTCGTTCGGGCATATTTAAATCTAGTAATAATAAGTCAGCATAAGAACGTCGTAATACAGGAATCAATTCATTTCCATCTTGTGCTTGACCGATGATTTCAAATTGAAAATTATCAGAACGTTTAAGAATATTTTTCAATCCTTCGGTAAATAATTGGTGGTCATCAGCAATAATCGTACGTACAGTCTGCATAATAAATAATCTGTTTTTGGAATAATTGGGAAATTCTGCCCTTCATTTTTGGCTTATTTGTAAGCGTTCTTTCCAATTATAAAATGATTCAAAACAACCTACTCTTTCAAGTGGTTAAACTCAATAATTAATACTCTATAAGAGTAACAGTAGGAATTAGGCTGATGCAGGGGGATAAAGGCAGAAAATGTTCTTAAAGACATAGTTACCTATAGCAAACCTAATGCCACATCAATAAATATGGTGTAACAGGCTTATGGAAGTACGTAATAAATAAAACTCAACAAAACAATTTCGTGTCTTGAAGGTTGACTATTTATTTTTTGATCCAGCAACAGATGATATGAAAATCAATAATTTAGATAATTTCCTAAGAGGATACTTATAGGGCATACCTTTCCTAGACAGGAAAGCTTACCAATATAAGTTAATGGAAATTTTAGTGTGTATTCTTTTCTGAAAGGGGATATGGGATACAGAAAAGTGTAAAATCTGAAGTATTGATATGTTCATTTCAAGTTCTTGAATCTTATGGGACTAATTTGTCTACCCAAATTTAGGTATATTTTGACAAAAAGTAAAATTTTTCATGTGTTTTCTACCCTTTTTTAGGTATTTAAATACAAGTCTCCTTTTAAAAACTATAATAAAACAGCCTATTTTACACATAAAAATAGCAGTAAAATGAACAGAAAATATAATTAAAATAGTCAAATTTAGAGATGAATTACAATAAATGGAACGCTTGTCCGCTCTGTTTTTGATTGATAAATTAATTGGTAATAACCTGCGTTAAGGTCATTAGTAGATAAGACAATTTCATTCTTACCAGCAGATGTAACTTTTGGTATTTCCTTTATAAGTTGCCCAAGATTATTAAAAATGAAGAATGTACCTTCTTGAGTTGTAGAAGTAAAGTATTCAATGGTTAAGGTTTTACCAGCTTGTATTGGATTTGGAAAAATGGATAATTTAGCTTGTTCTATCGTATTTAAAGTAGAATTTTCTAACCTTAAAGAAGCACTTGCGCCAATATTTATCATATAATCCTCCACTTCTCCATATACTAAGCCACCACAAGGAGCGGCATAGCTATTCCATTTCATAGAAACGCGCATTCGGGTACTTCCAGTGAGGGCATTATTAGGAATGTTAATATTTCCTGTTATGGTAGTTTCGCTAGACCCCTCAAACGCTATTTCTCCTGCATCTTCAAAATCTCCGTCTTTATTAAAATCAATCCAAATTCTCCAGTATTCTTCATAAGAAGAATTACCAAAACCTGGTGTTAAACTTATCGCAATGCTTTGTCCTAAAGCAGCATTTGTAGACATGTTGGTATAATCAGCGTAGCCACCATCATTTCCAGACGTGTTATTGATCGAACCAATGACTACATTGGCAATATGCTCAAAATTTGTATTAGCGCCTGCTGCAGTACAATAGTCAAGCATGATACAATCATTGGTTGGATCATTAGGGCAAGGGTCATCTGCATCACAGCTACCATCATTATCGCTATCTTGATAGAAGCCAACGCAATTGCAATTGGCATCATAGACATCACCTTGGGTACAGTCATCGCCATCATTACAGGCTTGTCCCACCAAGTTGCATCCAACTCCTCCATTGGTGATTTGGATCGTGTAATCTTCTATTTCTCCATATGTAAAACCACCACAAGGAGGAGGAGCACTATTCCATTTCATGGACACTCGCATGCGCGTGCTTCCGCTTAATGCATTATTGGGGATTTCAAAACTACCAGACATTGTAGTAATGCCATTGGTAGAAAATACTAATTCATTAGCATCTTCAAAATCGCCATCTTGATTTAAATCAATCCAAATTGACCAATATTCATTATACGCAGAGCCACTAAATCCAGGGGTTAAAACAACATTTAAACTTGAATTCACAGCAGCGATAGTTGATAGATTGGTATAGTTGGCATAACCCCCATCATTTCCAGAAGAATTATTAATAGTACCAATTACAATAGATTGGATATATTCATAATTGGTGTTCGAACCAGATGTTGTACAATAGGTAGCATTGCCACAATTATTATTTGGATCATTGGGACAAGGATCATCTGCATCACAACTTCCATCATTGTCGCTATCTTGAAATGTTCCTACACAATTGCAATCTGAATCATAAACATCATTTACTGTACAAGTATCATTATCATCACAAGCTTGACCAGTTGTTGCACAATTGTCTTCTACAATCTCTACCGTATAATCTTCTACTTCACCATAAGGAATAGAACCACAATTTGCTGGATTACTATTCCAGCGCATAGCAACTCGCATACGAGTAGTTCCTAAAGGTGCATTGGCGGGAATGGTAACAACATCTGTTAAGGTAGTAATTCCCTGTCCATTATAGATTCGTTCACTATCTTCAAAGGCACTATTTTGATTAAAATCAATCCAAATACTCCAATGTTCCGTATAGGCTGAACCAGCAAATTGAGGAGTAAGTTCAAGATTTACTTCTTCATTTAAACCAATAGTAGTGGAAAGATTAGAATAGTCTCCATATCCGCCATTATTACCAGAAGTATTGTTTATTGAGCCAAAGACAACCTTATCAATATATTCATAGTTAGTATTTGCACCAGAAGCAGTACAATACTGAGTTTGGCAGTTCTCTGTAAAAAATACATCACTCAAGTTATTCAAGGTAGTATTTTTCTTAACAATATCTGCGAGTCTAGTCGCTCCAATGGCTGTCTTTTCGGAATTGGACAATTCATTATCATGTTCAAACCAAAAACGATCAGCATCTCGGATATTTTCAAATTGCAATTTTAAAAGTGCATGTAAACAAGGGCCCACTTCACTATTGGGTAAATGATCTTCTGCTAACATTCCAATCCATGCATCAATAGCATTAATGTCATTTTGATAAACTGAAGCTAAGGCATTCGCTACGGCAGTATTAGAGGTGATTTGATTAAAGGAGGTTAAACTAGATAAACCTAAAGCAGTACGAATACTGTTAAAATCTGCTAAACCATGATCACGACCTCGATGAATATTGACAGCTGCTAAATCTAACCCACCACTTCCTGGAGCCCCAAACAGAAAATTTCGTACATCATCAACTACTTGTAAATCCACTTCTTGCTGAGTAACTGTAGATAAACCTAGGAGAATAGTTTCTAAACCATTATTTCCTAAGATAGAAGGATTGAAAAAAGCATCTCGCAGTTCTATTGCTCCTGTCATTGTAGTACTTCCACAACCTGAAAGACAATTCGCACCACCAAAAATACCTACTGTACCAGAACCACAACCAGATAATGAGCTGGCATTAGTACAATCTTCATTTAAGAATGGAATATGACTTGCAATCATAGTATGCCCTAAACGATAAGCTGCCGTTGCAAATTCATTGAAGATATTAGGCGATGTATTCGGCTGATAGCCAGAATAATTATTGAGTTGAATCCCCAATGCGGGTAACACTTCATTATAGGTAATAGATTGAAGCATACCAATTACCATTCGACGTGCATATTGATAATTTTCTTCATCATTGGTTTGTCCATTGGCAACTAGTTCATCACATATTCTATTATGTTCTCTTACAAAAAGAGTGTGCAGTGCTGTCAAACCTGGTTGTTCATTGGCTCTTACATCTCCTGCCACGAATACTTTAACAGGATTTCCACAACGATCTTGCTCCCCATCTGAAAATGGGGCATTGGTATCTACAGGGTCATTACAGTCGCCTGTAGTTGTGTTACAAGGAAGTAAATCGCCATTAGAAGAGGGAGAGACTTTTAATTTACCTTGCTGAAAACTACGTAACCAATCTGCACGAAATTGATCTGCTCCATACACATTTGATCCATCTATCCAAGCTGTAATTTCATTTATTTGTTGTCTAGGATTAGCACTTATTCCAGTATTATCAGCAAATGCAACACGTGTAAAAGGAATAACTTGAGTGCCAGTATTGGCAGGATCAAAAAATGGGTCGCCTTGTGGAACAGGAATAGGCGCAAAATCATTATCCGAAATCTCAGTAAGGGTAATATCGTGATCTAAAAATTGTAGCCATGTAAACATGTACATACTCAAATTTCGAGAACTTGGATGATTACCAGTTTGTGCACATAACATATTACTAATGTGGCGTGGATTAGGTAAGTTGTTCACCATTGAATAGCCATCTGCTTGATAATTGGCATTGACTAAACGTTCAAAGGTGATATGGGTTTTACCATAATCATTTAGGGCTTGATTATTCCCAGAACCATCAATTGTTCGTATACTCGTATTTTTTTCGATGGAGTTATCTTCAGTTTTTCCTTTATAATAGGATGGCGCTGTTGTACTGAAGAAAGATGAATAATTGGAGGTATGTTGTGCAATGCCAAAATTTGCAAACCCAATGGAAAATAGTAGTAAAATAAATAGTGTTATAGGAGGCCTCATAGTGAGTTACTTTGTACCGAAATTAGTGCATGCTTATTACCTCCATAAATTTATCATTGAAATGAATGGATATAAGTAATATTTGTGCTTTTGTTGAGGTTATGGAATGTTAGACATGTTTTGCAGATTGGCTTTGGATTAACTACACAAAGGTAGGGGATCAACTATTTTTATGAAATACCATAATTGGCGTAATTTTTACATGATGAAATAGTTTAATTTCAAAAAAGAGAAAGAGCAAATACAACAAGGAGTAGATGCTCTTCTCTAATTAAAACACATTCAATTTAGTTGGCTGTGTAGCCATTTCATTGAGGGGTAGAACCGCTATTTTCTAATTATTTCCCTATGTGTTCTTATTTCTAATTAATTTATTCTATTGCTTTGATAACCTTATGGGTCTCCGCACGATACTTTCCTAATTTGATACGAATGAAATAAAAACCTGCTGTTAATTCCTTAAGATTAACATGTATTTGATGATTACTAGTTTGAACAGGATATTCAGATAGAATTCTACCTAAAGCATCCACTACTTGTAATGTTCCTTCTAATTCTTCTTGTTCAAAGACTTCAATCATTAAGTGGTCTCTAAAAGGATTAGGGGTTACGGCTGTTCTTTTTGTATTTCCTGCACGTAGCAATACTTCCATCTCTTCAGAAAATTCAATGTTTGAAGAATTCGGAAAATATTTTATTCTATAATGATTGTATCCAATTCTGGGTGAAGTATCTACAAAAGAATAAGTTTGTTGAGAATGCCCATCTCCATTACCTAGCATGGCATGAACAAAATGGAATTCTTCTCCCGTTCTTGATCGTTCAATAATGAAAGCAGCTTCAGGTTCATCACGGATTACTTCCCATTCTAGCATTACACTCGTCTCTTCATCCATAGCAATAGCTTCTTGCATAATGAATTCAAAAGAGCAGTCTAGTACTTCAATAGTAGTAGATGAACTAGAAGAACATCCCTCATCATCTACTATAAGCGTAACTTGATAAACTCCAGGATTCTCCCATACAATGCCATCAACTAGAGCGGTATTTGTTGTTTCAGGAGTTGCTCCTTCAAATGTCCAGCTAAAAGTAGAAGTAAGAGAAGTAACTACACCCGCGAAAGAAGCAGGTTCATCTGTACAAATTTCTTGGGGTGCTTGAACTATCTCAGCAGAAGGAGGAGAAACTACTACTAATTTGATGATATTCGTTTCACCAACGTAGTTTTCGCATCCTTCACTTCTTGCACATCGAATGATGTAAGTAGTTTGATAAATAGCACCAGGTTCATAACATTCATCAGTGGCTCCAGGGATTACATTCCATTCTGGGCTATCTATATCAAATGGCGCACCTGAAGTACTAATCATCCAGAGGTATTCTACTGGGCCAAAGCCTCCTGATGCTGGACTAATACTTTCTATTTTATCCGCGATACCGCCAGCACCACAGATTTCTTGGTCACAACAAATTTCTCCACCTGTAATAACATTGAGACATTCATAAATAATTCCAGCATCAAAACTGAGATCATCATCTTGTCCTTCTACAATGGTAAATGGATCGGTTTGCCCTGTGATAGGATTAGCATCACTATCTAAATCATCATTACCTGCATCTTGTTCCGTAAATGTAGCATTATCGGGTAAGGAGAGCGGGAAGAACTCAATGATATAAGTACCGGGTTCTACACATTCAAATAGATAATGGCCTGTATTATCCGTCATATCCATATCGACAATGATGTCATCTGCTGTATTAAATTCACCATCTGGACCAGGAGCAATTAAATTGACTTTAACACCATTAATTCCATATTCTCCATCATCTTGTAAGCCATTAGAATTAGCATCTAACCAAACATAATCTCCAATATTAATATCGCATTCTCCACAATCTTGAGGGGAAGGAGCCGTAATTGTAGCTGAAATTATAGCAGTACATCCTTGGTCGTCTGTTACTGTTAAAGAGTAATCTCCAGCAGATAAATTAGTTACATGAGAGGAAGTTTGTCCATTACTCCATTGATAAGTATAAGGTTGAGACCCTCCACTGACAGAAATACTAATACTTCCATCTCCACCATCACAGCTTTCATTGATAATAGAGTCTATGGTCAAACTAAGTTCATCAGAAACATGAATAATTTGTTCAATTTCTGTGTAATTGCCACAATCATCCGTTGCTGTCCATGTACGAATAATATTATACCCACAATTTACATATTCATTTCTTTCATAGAATGAGACATCAACAGCATCGTCGCAATTATCACTTGCTATGGGGTATGGCACAGGAGGAATAATATCACCAAGTACTAGATTGATAGATATAGAAGCAGATGGTATATTATCAAAAACAGGAGGTGTCGTATCTAAAACCGTTATTACTTGTGTGACCTGAGTGCTATTCCCACAAGGATCAGTAGCCGTCCATGTGCGAATAATACTGTATTGGTGCGTACAAATAACTCCGTCAATTGTTTCTGTAAATGTAATGTCTACATTTGGCGTACAGAAATCAGTTGCTTGAGGATGAGCTGGTTCTGGAATGGCATCACATTGTACCGTTAAATCAGGAGGGACGTTAGAAAAGGTTGGAGCTTCTGTATCATAAATAGTGATCGTTTGAGTAGTTTGAACACTATTGCCACAGATGTCAGAAATCGTCCAAGTATTTTTTATCGTAAAATTATTTGGACAATCTCCCAATTCATTAGTTGTACTTAATGTAATCAATACTTCTCCACCACAGTTATCTACAGCTGTAGGAGATAGTATTTGAAAATCTGTACCGCATTCATAGGTGGCATCTTCAGGAGTAAATGTAATGGTTGGAGGAGTTTCATCTTTTATATAAAGTACTTGTGTTGCTGTTGCCGAATTGCCACAATCATCCGTCGCTGTCCATGTACGTGTAATTTGCATTGCAGAAGAACAATCACCATTACCTGTGGTTTCACTAACGGTTAGATGTACATTTGGAGAACAATCATCAGCTACAGTTGGCTCTTCCATGGGGAGCATATCATCACAATTTACAGTTACATTACTTGGTATAAATGAGAAATAAGGTGGTGTGTTATCAATGATGGTAATAGTTTGAGTGGCGGTTGCCATATTTCCACAAATATCTGTTGCTGTCCAAGTACGGATTATTTCTAATTTCCCATTTGTACAATCACCAGAGTTTGTTTCTTCTAATGTTACCATTACTTCTCCTATACAATCATCTTTAGTGATGGGCTCTTCATTCATCGGTAAATCATCTCCACAATTAATGGTCACATTAGTTGGAACGTATAAGAAATAAGGAGGCATATCATCAATTACGGTAAGTACTTGAGTTGCCATACTCATATTTCCACAAGCATCCGTTGCTGTCCAAATACGTGTAATGGTTCTTCCATCAGAACAATCTTCAGATGCTGTTTCTTCCATTAATTCTATAGTTACATTTTCAGAACAATCATCTTTAACTGTTGGCATTTGATCCATGATTTCACTTTCACAATTGATGGTCATATTTGTAGGAATATAAAGAAATACAGGAGGAGTATTATCAATTCCAGCACTTACGGTCATTGTGGCGGTAGCTGAATTTCCACAATTGTCAATCGCTGTCCAAGTATACACAATTAGACTTGGTCCACCAGTTGCGCAATTAATGTCGGTAGTTTCTACAGCAGTCATTTCTACATTTACATAAGTATCACAATTATCCGTTGCGCTAACCATAAAAGTAGAAGGATCAGGATATGCCTCTCCACAGTCAATAGTGATATCAGAAGGTACACCAGAAATAGTTGGGGGAGTGTTATCAGCAGCAGTTCTTGCAGAGAAAGAAGCGGTAGCTGAATTACCACAGTTATCTGTTGCTGTGAAAATGTAGGTTATGGCATTGGGTTCTCCTGTGGCACAATTGATGTCTGTAGTTTCGATTTTTTCTATGGTAATGTCTACATCTGTATCGCAATTATCGGTAGCACTAATAGTATAGGAGTAAGGATCGGGATATGCCTCTCCACAGTCAATAGTGATATCCGAAGGTACACCAGAGATAGTTGGAGGGGTGTTATCAGTAGCAGCATTTGCAGAGAAAGAGGCTGTTGCTGAATTTCCACAATCATCCGTTGCGGTGAAGATGTATGTTATGCCGCTTGGTCCTCCTGTGGCACAATTGATATCTGTGGTTTCTACTGTTTGAAGATTGATCGTAACGTCTGCATCACAATTATCAGTAGCACTGATATTAAAAGTAGAAGGATCAGGATATGCTTCTCCACATTCGACCGTAATATCCGAAGGTACGCCATAAATTGTTGGTGGAGTAGTATCGTCAAAAGAGATAAATTGATTATACGTATCAGAATTTCCACATGCATCTGTAGCGATCCAAGTACGAGTGATAAAAGTAGAATAGGAACAATCTCCATCCATTGTAGTTTCCTCAAATGTAATTGTTACTTCAGAGCAATTGTCTGTTGCAGTTGCTGGATTATTTGGTGGTAGAGCAGTACAATCTAAGGTTATATGAGGGGGTAAATACGTAAAAACAGGCGGTGTATCATCAATTACAGTAATTATTTGACTTGCTGTGCTTGTATTGCCACAGTGATCGGTTGCCGTCCAAGTACGGATATATTGCTTATGACAAGCATTACCAGCCATACTGTCTTCATAGGTCAACGTATTATTATTGCTACAATTGTCAGAAACATAGACTGATCCAAAGCTTGGGATTTGATCTTCACAATGTACACTTATATCATCAGGTATATTGGTAATAACAGGAGGTGTGCTATCTATGACTTTTACATAAATTGTTAAAACAGTAGAATTGCCACAATTATCTGTGGCTGTCCAACCACAAGTCATCAATAAAATATAGCCATCTTCTAGGCAATTACCTTCTATTAAGTCGAAATCTTCAAAAGTAAGATGTGGATTATCATCACAATTATCTGTTACAGTTACATCATTTTCACCTAACACAGGTGGGTTGTCACATTCTACAGTTAAGGTGTCTCCATTCATTAAGCCATTCAAAAGAGGATTATTATAAGTAATTGTTGGACCTTCAGTATCGGTAGTAAGAATTGTTTGTGTATGTGTAGTAGAATTTCCACATGCATCTGTTGCCGTCCAAGTATTTGTAACGGTATATTCGCAATCAGAATTAGTTGAAATAGTTGAAAGAACAACATTAACATCTGAACAATCGTCCGTAACTTCAATATCACCTTGGACAGGGTCTATTAGTATATCACATTCAAGCGTTGCGTCTGTAGGTGGATTTACAAAAACAGGAGGCGTATTATCAATGATAGTAATATATTGTTCATGTACCGTACTATTTAAACATTCATCGCTAGCTACCCAAACTCGTTTAATCATAGAAA
The DNA here is from genome assembly GCA_020628645.1 of Saprospiraceae bacterium. Classification (GTDB taxonomy): domain Bacteria; phylum Bacteroidota; class Bacteroidia; order Chitinophagales; family Saprospiraceae; genus JAHDES01. The sequence goes on along the minus strand of JAHDES010000025.1, from coordinate 35,911 downwards.
TACAATCATCCACATCATCTATTTCTACAAATTGAATATCTACATCATCATCACAATTGTCCGTTGCAGTAAGGGTAGGAACTGGAGGAATTTCTGAACAAGTAACGGTTATATCCGAAGGTGCATTTATGATAGTAGGAGCTTCGGTATCAGCAAATCCAGCATCAATATTTTCTATTATTTGATTTTGAGCTAGACTAAAGGTAGCGGTCATTCCCGTAGAAGGGTTTACATCACTATCTATAGTATCATTATTTCCTTGATTTTGAAGGGTAAAGGATACGCCACTTGCTGTTGGTATTTCAAAGGTTATTTTGTAATCTCCAGCTGGAAGATTCGTAAATTCATAATTTCCATTGTTATCACTTGTAGTGGTAGCCGTAATTGTGCCATCAAGATGCACCTTTATATTTGGGAATACAAAATCATCATTATTGATTCCATCTTGGTCACAATCTTTGAATGTTTTTCCACGAATAACGGCATCTGGCATAGGTGCTATCTCTTCTACTATAAAACCAAAATCGTACGTGTGATTATTTTCACCTGCATTACCAGTCTGTATACAAATAGTGGGTAATCCACTAAATGTGCCAGGAATAGTAGAAAGTTCTGCGTCTGAATCATTGCCATCTGCAAAAACTCCTGTACCTAAATTTGGTGAAGTTAGTTGAAGAGAATCATTTAAAGCAGAAGTAGAAGTATTAAACTGACCACCTGTACCCGCTACAATATAGTAAGTCGTGTTAGGTGTTAATTCTCCTAAACCAGCAGTCATATTATTAAAAACATACTGACCATTAGCGTCAGTTTGAACTGTAGCTAAGGCATTTCCATTATTATCAAAAAGTGTGATATTAATACCAACTAAAGGTGATTCACTTGGATCTTGAACACCATTTTCATTAACATCAAGCCATACATAGTTGCCAATCTCTAAAGGAGCAGGTTCACAAAATACATCTACATCTCCTAAGCCATTAGCTTTACCAAAAGTGCCACTTCCTACAGAACCAGAACTAAACAATAATAGACCAGGGTCACGAATTTCTCCTGTTTGATTATTTAGGAAATTCACACCACCAGAATTAACAGTAGTTCCGAAAGGATCAAGTGCAGAGGTAACCACTTCGCCTGTACCTGGAATGAGTACAAGACCACCTTGAGAAGTTTCACTATGAGGATATAATGCAGGAGGCAAATTATTAGTAAAAACATCAAAATAATAATATTCTCCTCCACCTGGTCCTTCATTATTATTGGCACCGCCTGTTGTAATTCCACCAGAAGTACCATTGTTTTCAATGGTGTAAGTTCCATCAGTGTTAGATGCAGCACGAAGAATGTCACCACCTGTTGTATTTTTGATATTAGCATCATCACCAGTAGGTGTATAATTCAAGAAACCTAATTGATTTCCTGTACGATCCATAAATCCGAGAATTAATGAATTGTCTACATCAAATTCTAATGCGGATAAAATAGGAGAAGGGTATACGTAATCTCCATTTCCAGTACAATCCATAGGAAAGGTATCCGTCCAAGGAAACCAACCCGTTTCATCTGTACAAGAACGCAATGCTCGTCCTTTATCATAATTCAAATCAAATTGTAAAACATTGGTAAATGATCCATTATCCAATTCATAAACAATTGCTTCTAAGTCATCTGAAGAACCAGTAGAAGCATCACATATTACACCAACATAAACCTTATCTCGATGATATTTTACAGCAAAAGGACGAAAATCACCATTATTACAACCGGGATCAGGAATAGAAAAAGCATTTACATCAGCAGCAGTAGGGGGTGTGGCTGGATTACCATCAGAATCAACTGAAATAGAGTAAAGTGTGCGATCAAATAAGTTAACTAACCATAATGTTGATTCGTCATCAGATAAATCCAAACCACCAATTCCTATTTTACCTACAGCATCGTAAGCATCAGGGTCATTGGAGGGCAATACTTCATTGGTAGGTAATCCTCGATCTGAGTTAGAAGGAATACTTCCTACATTAATACCAATAGAAGCGACGTCTAAAAAAGAAGTAGTTACACCAGTTCCAGAGGATAAGTCAATTTCATAAATTCCCCCTAATCCAAGCGAACCTAAACCCACATGGCGTTTTAAGAATGCAGACGCATAAGCTACCATAGAAGTGCGTTTAGTTGCTACACCAAAGGTAGAACCAATTTCACTTGAAAGTGCAGCTGTGCTTGGAGGTGTAGTACCTCCATCATTAAAGTTAAAGGTGATAGCAGCATCCACAGCACCACTTGAAGCACCAGCAGGCAAAGGATCACCATTCACATAACATGGAATGATTAATAATGGATTATCTTGACAATAATCAGCTACATGTGCTATACCTAAGTTGCTATCACAAGAGGGAGCTGTGATAAATTGAATACTTGTACCAGAATCAGCGCCAGCAAATCCTTCAAAGAAGTTGTCTTGATTTGGAATAATAAATTCTACTCGATAAGTAGTGCCATCAGATAAACCTGTAAAGGTATATCGGCCGTTTGCATCTGTTTGTACTGTATTAGTGAGTACCCCATTGCCCTGTGCATCAGAAGCGTATAATTGAACATTGATATCCTCAAAGCCTGCGCTTACTTGATCGTTGAGACCATTCATATTGTAATCGCCATAAACTATTCCGGATATTTCGCCACTAGATGGTGAGCAATTTTGTGCAAATAATGAATTAGTAAAACTTGTAAAAGTTAGAGTACTAATTAGTATTGTAGATTGAAGCAATCTACTCCATTTCTTGAGTAAGTCTGTTTGTTCCATGGTTGTCCTTGTTTTAGTGCATGTAGTTTTTGTGCTGGGGCGTAGGTTTAAATTTGTGCTATTAGTAAAAAGAATGTGTTGTTGCTTGATAACTAGTATCAAATCAGTTTACAGGAAAGTGAAATCGGTTTGAAAGGAATGAGGATTGTGTGTGTTTTAACTACAACTGAAAGGATAAAGTAGGTTTGATTGTTAATTGCCATTATCTAAACCTATACAAGGCAGATGTGAGAGGGGATAATCTGTGCTGTAATTATACAAAAATACGGGTTTTAAGTAGTTAGATGCCAGTTTTAATAATGATTTTTCATCTATTTATTTTTTGTAGATATATTTGTTTGTCAGTCAATTAGATAAGTATTGTCAATATATTTAATCTGTGGAATGGAGTATTTATTTTTCACTTACAAAAACGCTACAAGTTGTTTTTTAGAATGAAAAAGGGATTGAAACAACCTATTTCAATCCCTTTTTTGATATATTTTTAAATGTATATTTTTCAACTTTCCCGTAATTTTCGACGTAGAATTTTTCCAACATTTGATTTTGGCAATTCATCTCTAAATTCAACGGCTTTTGGTACTTTATAACCCGTTAGGTTTTCTCGACAAAATGCTATGACTTCTTCTTCGTTTAATGAACTATCACTCTTTACTACAAACACCTTAACGACTTCTCCTGATTTTTCATGTGGTATACCAATAGCTGCCACTTCTAATACTTTTGGATGGGAGGCAATGACTTCTTCCACTTCATTAGGAAATACGTTAAAACCAGATACCAAAATCATATCTTTCTTACGATCCACGATTTGGAAAAAGCCATCTTCCGTCATTTTTGCAATATCACCTGTACATAACCAACCATCTTTTATCGTATCTGCTGTGGCTTCAGGACGATTATAATAACCTTTCATCACCTGTGGCCCTTTAATTTGAATTTCCCCAACTTCGCCTGTTGGTAAAGGATTGCCAGCATCATCTACAATACGCATATCTGTAGAAGGAACGGGAAGACCAATCGTTCCTAATTTACCACTACCATCTAATGGATTTACTGTTGCAACAGGGGAAGATTCGGTCATACCAAAACCTTCTGATAAGAAACAGCCCGTTACTTTTTGCCATTTTTCTGCTACAGGACGTTGTACCGCCATTCCACCACCTACGGTGATTTTCAAATTACTAAAATCAGCATTTTGAAAATCTTTATGGTTCACTAAAGCATTAAAAAGGGTGTTGACCCCTGTCATCAAAGAAATTTTATGATTTCCAAATTCTTTTATAACAGAAGGTAAATCACGTGGATTGGTTACCAAAACAGTATGCGTTCCAATACTCATTAATGCCAAGCAATTTACCGAAAATGCAAAAATGTGATACATGGGTAAGGGAGAAAGTGCTATTTCTTTTCCTTCTTCTAAAAAAGGCATCATCCAAGATCGAATTTGCTGCATATTAGAAACCAAATTCCGATTAGTGAGCATAGCACCTTTAGCAACGCCCGTTGTACCCCCAGTATATTGTAATAAAATCACTTCATCAGGTTCTCCTTTGTGCGATTCAAGGCTAAATTTCTTACCCTGATTGAGGGCCTCTTTAAAAGAAACTGTATTAGGTATATCAAATTTTGGGACGAGCCGTTTTATTTTACGCACCACAAAATTGGTGATGGTTCCTTTAGGAAAACCAAGTAATTCACCAATACTCGTTAAGATGACCGTTTTAATAGAAGTATCACCTAAGATTTTCTCCAAATTAGCCGCAAAATTTTCAGCAATAACCACTGCTTTTACACCTGCATCTTGAAATTGATGATGCATTTCGCGAGGGGTATACAAAGGGTTTGTATTCACAACGACTATTCCTGCTCTTAAAGCTCCAAATAAAGCAATTGGATATTGTAGCATATTGGGCATCATCAATGCAATACGATCTCCTTTCTCCAAACCACGAGAAATGAGATAAGCCCCAAACTGTTTGGATAATTTATCAATTTGTCCAAAAGTCATGGCTTTCCCCATACAAGTAAAAGCAGGTAATGAGCTATATTTTTTGAACGTTTCTTCTAACATATCCACCAAACAGCAATAAGCATCTGGATCTATATTAGCAGGAATTCCTTTGGGGTAATTTTTTAACCACGGTCTTTGATCTATCATATTTCTTAAAATATAAGGTTCTTTATGAATATGGATTCTAAAAATACAAAATTTCTAAAAGCTGTATTAAAAAGAATCACTTATCTTCGACAAAAAAATTAAGTAGATTGCAATAAAGCATTAATAAAACGATATGTCAAAAATTACAAGAAGAAATTTTCTAGGGAAAAGTGTACAAGCATCGGTTGGTGTAGGATTGATAGGAGTGGGGCAAACGGCATGTAGTCAAACGATCTCATCTACAGAAAGTAAGGGGATAACAGTTTTGTCCACATGGAATAATCATAAAGCCAATAAAGCTGCATGGTCAGTTTTACAAAATGGAAAATCTGCATTAGATGCTGTAGAGGCAGGTGTTCGGGTTCCTGAAGCAGATATAGAAGATCGATCTGTAGGTTATGGAGGCCGTCCTGATCGAGATGGAAATGTAACCTTGGATGCTTGTATTATGGATGAAAAAGGTAATTGTGGTTCAGTTTGTTTTTTACAGCATATCAAACATCCGATTTCTGTGGCACGAAAAGTCATGGAAGAAACACCACATGTAATTTTGGCAGGAGAAGGAGCCTATCAATTTGCACTTTCTCAAGGGTTTAAAAAAGAGAATTTATTGACGGAAAAATCGCGTCAAGAATGGGAGGAATGGAAAGTGAAATCGAAGTATCAGCCGATCATAAATATCGAACAACATGATACGATAGGGATGTTAGCCATCGATCAAAATGGAAATATGTCTGGAGCTTGTACAACGAGTGGATTAGCTTATAAACTACAAGGTCGAGTAGGAGATTCTCCAATTATTGGTGCAGGAATGTTTGTGGATAATGAAATAGGGGGAGCTGTTGCTACGGGAATGGGAGAAGCAGTCCTTCGTTCATTAGGCTCATTTTTAGTGGTAGAATTGATGCGGCAAGGGCGTAGTCCAATGGAAGCTTGTAAAGAGGCCGTGATGCGTATTGTAAAAAAACAAAAATATCAAGATATACAAGTTGGATATTTGGCCCTTAATAAAGCAGGCGAATATGGTGGTTTTGCTATTCAAAAAGGCTTTAATTGTATGTTTTCACAGCAAAATGAACATCAATTGATAGATGTGGATTCTCATCTGAAAAAATAAAAAATGGTGCAAAAGATCATAAACAAAATGCAGTAATTATTATTTGGCAGTTACATAGTTACAAAAGGATTAAAACTAATTTACATACCCAAGCTACTTGCTAGTTCAGGAGGAATATTTGCACCGTATGATTTTGCCGTTTGTAAATCTTGAACAGCAGCAGCAGTATTTTGCATAGAGCGATAGGTATACGCTCTATTGACATAAAATGCTCCTGTATTGGGGGAGAGTTGAATCGCTTTGGTATGATCCTTAATTGCTAATTGTGTTTGTCCACTTTGCGCATAACAAACCCCTCTACTACTATACACATCAGCTGCAACGGGTTGATATTTCAAATAAGTGGTAAAATCTACAATTGCTTTTGCCATATCTTGTTGTTGCATATAAATCAAAGCTCGATTGGAATAAGCATCGGTAAAAGTAGGGTCAATTTCTATAGCTCGATTGATATCTTCCAAGGCTTTACTGATTTGTCCTTGTTTGGCGAAAATAGCTCCTCTTGAAGATAAGGCTTTTTCATTATTTGGTTGCAGACTGAGCGTTTTATTATAGTCCTGAAGGGCTAGATTATCTTTATTTTGGTTGAAATAAATATTGCCTCGATTTTGATAGGCTTTGGCATTAGTTGGACTTGCTGCGATGGCTTTATTAAAATCGGCTAATGCGCCCTCGTATTGTTTATTTCTACGTTGATAAATCCCTCTATTATTATAAGGTAAAGCCAAATATGGATTCAGTTGTCCGTTAGCTAATTGTCCTTTTTCAATCACATCTGAAAAAATAGTGTAGCTATTTTCCCATAAATTGGCTCGTTGAAAACTTAGAAAAGCAGTTGCAACCAAAAACGCAAGTGCTCCATATTGTAATGGTTTTCCTACTTTAGGTAAAACAAATTGATCGAGTAAATACACAATTGCAATAAACCATCCAATAGCTGGAATATAGACATAGCGATCGGCGGCAATCACATCACGTACCGATAAAATCTGTGTAAAAATGGTTAAACCAATATTGATAAAGAAAAAGAGCAAAGCAAAGCTTAAGGTTCGATCTTTTCGTTTAAAACTCCAAAATGTTAATCCCAATACTCCCAAACAAATAAGGGTATAAATGTAGTAACTCACAGGAATTGCTCCTTTGATGGGATAGGTATAAAACATAGATAAATTAAAAGGGGCAATCATCTTTACGAAATACATACCTAATGCATATAAGGCAAATAGAATTCGTTCTCCAAATCCAAAATCATAAACGAGCTGTTTTGCTTCAAAACTTTGCGATGCTTGTAAGGTGATAATACCAAAAATCAACGCGATGATAAAAAAGGGGATTTTTTCGGTGATTACTTTTTTACTGAAAATATCTCGTTTCTTTAAATAATCAATTGCTACGAGGGTAGGGGCGAGCGCAACAGCCTGTTCTTTACACAAACAAGCAGCAATAAAATACAAAATGCTAGCCCATAAATAGTTATGATTTTTACGATCAAGATAGAGCAAATAAGAAAGCAAAGCTAATAAAAAATAAAGTGCATACATACCTATTTTCATAGATGCCGTTAACCAAGCTACAGATTCTACCTGTAAGACACATACTCCGAAGAAGGCTGCCACAAAAAAACTCCAATCTAATTTTTTAAAAAGTTGATAAACCACGGCAAAGACCAAAGCAGTATTCGCTAAATGAATCAGTACACTCACAAATTTGAGCATACCCGTACTCATGCCAAGTTTAAATTGACATGCCATAATCAACATTGCTAAAGGGGAATACTGGCTTTTATAAAATTGAGAAAATAAACCTTTAATATCAAAAGACTGTATGAGCGGATTTTGGGTGATATACAACTCATCATCATAATTAATCAAGTCTGTACCAAAAACAGGAATAAATGCCAATAAAGTCAACAACACTGCTCCGCCCATCCAAGGAAGATAGTCTGACCAAGTGATCGTTTTTGTTGCTTTTTGTTTTTTCTTGACTTTCTTTTTCGCTTTGCTCATGATTGATCTTTTTGGTTTGAAACGCCTACTTCTTCTTTTATGAAATAAAGCGGGCGTTGTTTCACTTCATGAAAAATTCGCGCAATATATTCTCCGATTATACCCAAACTTAATAGTGTCACCCCTCCAATAATTAGAACGGATACTAAGATAGATGCCCAACCTTGAACTGTGTCTCCTTTAAAGAATTGTATGATGGCAAAAATTGTATAAATACATCCTAGTAAAAAGACAATTAAGCCTACATAAAAAGATAAACGCAAAGGGCGAGAAGAAAAGGAAACAATCCCATCTAAGCCAAAACGGAGCATTTTGAGTAAGGAATATTTACTCTGTCCTGCAAAACGAGCATGGGCCTTATAATCTACAAAAGTCTGTTGAAAGCCCATCCATCGCACGAGTCCTCTTGTGAAGCGATCTCGTTCAGGTAGTTCAATAAAGGCATTCACCGCTTTTCGACTCATCAAACGAAAATCAGCAGAGGCAGGCTCTATTGGGATATCAGATAAAAAATTGAGGAGTTGATAATATTTTTTGGAGGTCCATTTTTTAAACCAACTTACGCCTTCCACTTCTAAACGGCGCGTGTTGACAATGTCGAATCCTTTTTTCCATTCATCATACAAAACGGGAAGCAGTGCAGGAGGGTGTTGTAAATCGGCATCCATTGTAATGACGACTTCACCGATTGAATGCTGTAATCCTGCCATCAAAGCTGTTTGATGACCATAATTTCGAGAAAAAGAGAGTCCTCGAACCTTATTATTTTGCTGATGTAATTGTTTGACTACATCAAATGAGCCATCGCGACTACCATCATCTACAAAGATAATTTCATAATTGGAATGTAGCGACTCCACCACGGGTACAAGGGCATCATATAGTGCTTGTAAATTTTCTACCTCATTAAATAAGGGAAGAACAATACTGATATTTGGAATCGGTTGCACGTTCGTATTTAATGTAAAATATAAAAGTTTAAATCTTAAAATGTAAAGGAAGGAGTTTTACATTCTGCTGTTTTACATTTAATATTTTACGGTTAAAACTATTTATTCGCTAACTGTCCACAGGCGGCATCAATATCACGTCCACGACTACGACGTACGGTTACCATAATACCTTTATTGCGGAGATAAGCAGCAAAATCATCAATTTTATGGGCACTCGATTTTTTAAAAGGTGCACCATCTATTGGATTGTATTCGATGATATTTACCGTTACGGGAAAAAGACGACATAGTTTAGCTAAATTGGCTGCATCTTCTATGCTATCATTAAAATCTTGGAAAGCAATGTATTCGTAGCTAATTTTGTTTTTGGTGTTTTCATGAAAATAAATCAAAGCTTCCATCAATACAGCAAGATTATTTTGCTCGTTAATGGGCATGATTTCGTTTCTTTTTTCGTCATCAGCAGCATGGAGAGAGAGGGCAAGATTAAAGCGAACTTCATCATCCGCTAGTTTTTTAATCATCTTAGCAATTCCCGCTGTACTCACGGTGATGCGTCGGGGTGACATACCCAAGCCTTGTGGAGAGGTAATATATTTTATACTTTGTAATACATTTTTATAAGCTAAAAGGGGTTCTCCCATTCCCATGTAGACGATATTCGTCAAAGGATGATTATAGGTTTCAAGTGCTTGTTGATTGACTAAAAAAACTTGATCGTAAATTTCGGCGGCATCTAAATTACGTACACGTTTCATTCGCCCCGTTGCACAAAAGGTACAAGTCAAGCTACAACCCACCTGAGAACTGACACAAACCGTATAGCGATTGTCAGAAGGTACAGGAATTAGTACAGATTCGATCAAGTGACCATCATGGAGGCGATAACGAGATTTGATAGTGCCATCTGTGCTACGCTGCACTTTATCTTCTTGAATAGGAAGGATTTCAAAATTTTGATGGAGTTGCGCTCGTAGTGCTTTAGAGAGATTGGTCATTTCATCAAAAGAATGTGCTCCTTTTTGCCAAAGCCATTCATAAATTTGTTTGGCACGAAACTTCTTTTCGCCCATTTCCAACAGCATTTCCGTTAATGCGGCTTGAGATAAAGATCGTATATTTATTTTAGCATCTACCATTCGACGGCAAAGATACAGAAGCTTTGATAATAAATACTACTATTGGAATGATTGACCTAAATTTCTAATTAGTTTTAGTCATAAAAAAAAACGAGCTGATCAAAAGATCAACTCGTTTCGGACATATTCCAATTCTATATTTTTATTCCTTTTCAGAATTTTCTTCTTCTATAGTTGTATCGTTTTGTTGTTTTGCAGCATTAGGATTATCGTCTATTACAGCTGCACCAGCACATCCATCAATAAATGCATGGAACATAGCACCTAATACTGTTTCAAATCCAGGTAATAAATTAATTTCTATAGCAGAATCATAATCTACTATAGCAGTAGCATCTATAAGCTGAATTGACTCAATAATACCATCTGTTTCATAATCTGCAGTTGCTGTTTCTGTACCTATTAGCTGATTTGCTCCAGCATAATCAGGAGGACAAACTGTTCCACAAGCATCATTAGCGGCTCCGGGAGTTCCTAAGTCACCTCCACTCATTGCAGATGTAGCTTCACACCAATTAGAACCTGTATCGTTTGACGAAGCGTCGGCGGTTGCAGGATTAAGGCTCATACTAGCACCTGTTGGATCTGGATAATTTGGTCCGCCATCCCAATATACACTATCTATAATGACACCACCACATTCTAATATGATTTCATCATCTCCATTTGATAAATCCATTCCTGTGCTGTATACAAAATCAGGAGTATAACCTCCATTGGTGGCAGAATTAGCATCTTTGCCAAAAACAGCATAACCACCTGCAGGAACGACTACAGAAGATGTTACTGTAAAAGCGTTGGCACCATTATCTCGAATGGTAAAGCCAAACATATCAATTGCTGCTCCTGTAGGATTATAAATTTCAAACCATTCTCCAACATTATCGCCAACCATATCTGGATTTTGCATGATTTCATTAATTACCAAATCACCTACTCCAGGGCAAGTTGCAGCATTACATACATTAACATTTCCAGGGGTACCTAAATCGCCTCCACTTAATCCTGTTGTAGTAGAAGATACACACCAGTTTGCGCCATTATCATTATCTGTCTGATTATAAAAATTAGGATCTAAAGATATACTAGCACCTGTAGCTGCAGGGAAACCAAGTGCTGTACCATAATCAACACTGTCAATGACTGTGCCTGTACATTCTAAAACTACTTCATCAGTAGCACTTAAGAAAAAACTTGAATATTGATAATCAGCAGTATAGCCACCATTCGTTGCCATATTAGCATCAGCCCCCAAAACAGCATAGCCCATAGCAGGAACTACAACGCTAAGAGCAATAGTGTGAGTATTTCCACCATCGTCTTTTAGTACATAGTTTTGAAGATCAATAGGAGCAGCTGTAGTATTATAAATTTCTACGTATTCACCTTCACTTCCAACAGCAGCAGGTGTATGCATTATTTCTGTAATAATTAAATCTCCAGGAGTTGGACAAGCAGGTACGACTGAACAATCTAGAGGATTCACTGTTTCTGGATCACTTACACAAGTATTATCTACTTGATCCCAAACTACTACATCAAAAGCAGTTGTGGAAGTATTACCAACGATAGTGACTGTAATAGGAGAAGTAGCTCCAGAAGCCAAAACGGTTGATGTTCCATTATCAACTACTTCATACGTGCCACTACCATTTGCTGCTGTATAGTTTACATCAAATGTTAGATCAGCTCCCGTACACATTACATTATTAATAAAAACATTTGTTATCGCACAAGTAGGAGCAGTATTATTAGCTGCCCCTGGGGTTGGAGTAGCTGCTATCCAATTTCCAGTAGTACAATCCATATTATCGCCTGTACCTGTATATTGTAAGGAATTACAATCGCCATCTGCACCACAGGCGCCATCATCATAAGTGAAGGCATCAACAAGTGTAGCAGAAGCATCAAATAAATTAACAGACTCACCACCATTTCCTAGAACACCACCTGTCCACTCAAAAATTTGAGTAGCACCAGGAGTAGTATAGCCACATGTTGGATAATTTGTTGCATTGATGACAATCAAAATGTATTCGTCAGCTGCAATCATTGTACCAGCAGGGAATGTAAATGTAGGATCATCAAAATTATATCCAGAAATATCCACAGTACTAGCTCCTTGATTATGTATTTCCATAAATTCACAATCACCATCATCACCTTGACCTAGTGCTGGAGTACAAGGGTTATAGCTTAATTCACTGATGACAATTTGTGCAGAAAGAAAATAAGTAGAAAAAATAAAACAGAGAAGTGTTAGTGTTCTAGTAATTGTCTTTGTATTCATAGAATAGGAAATTTAAAAGATAATGAATAAATATCAAGTTCGACAGCTAAGTTAAGAAAGAAATATCGGGTTTAATTTGTTTTAGATGTTATTTTTGTGTGAATTTAATAAAAAGATAATTTATTTTTATATAAATGAAAGAAATATTAACATCTTTAGATAGCTTACCATTGGCGATTGAGGAATTAAAGAGTCATATAGGAAACTGTAAATGCCTATTGTTTTATGGAGAGATTGGAGCAGGCAAAACTACCTTTATCAAAGCTTTCTGTGAAAGTTTAGATGTCATCGATACTGCAACTAGTCCTACTTTTTCTATTATAAATGAATATCATTATTTTGATACGATTGCACAACAAAAACGACTGATCTATCATATGGATTTATACCGGTTGAAAAACATACAAGAGGCAATTGATATTGGAATTGAAGATTATTTATATTCTGGTAATTATTGCTTAATTGAATGGCCTGAGTTAATAGAAACGCTTCTTCCTGAAGATACAGCAAAAATAAAGTTTGAAATTTTAGAAGATTCCGTTCGGAAAATGTTAATTTCGTAAGCTATACTTTTTTTAAGGTATAGTTCTCAAGTCTACTAACCATACTCTATATCAATGAGTGAAAAGCAAAAACGGATTCCTATTCCCCAAATTTTTAGTCAAGGGCAATTCCAAACTCAAACGGAAATGCTGCAAGTGCAGCATAAGTCCAATAAGTTATTTATAGGTATTCCGAAAGAATCAACGCTTCAAGAAAATCGAGTGGCTCTCGTGCCAGCTTCTGTTGCTACTTTGATTGCTCATGGGCATCGAGTAGTTATAGAAACTGGAGCAGGAGAAAAATCGAATTATTCGGATCATGCGTACTCAGAAGTAGGTGCAGATATTGCTTATAGTAAAGAACAAGTTTTTAAGTCTGATGTAATTATCAAAGTAGCTCCACCTACCTTAGATGAAATTGATCTTTTTCACCCCAATCAAATTTTAATTTCGCCACTGCAAATTCCAATTATTTCAGGTGAATATATTCAAAAACTACGACAAAAGCGCGTGATTTCATTGGCGATGGAATACATTCAAGATGATGACGGCTCATTTCCTGTCGTACGCATTATGAGTGAGATGGCGGGCTTGAGTGCTATGCTAACAGCAGCAGAATTACTGAGTATTGATAACGGAGGAAAAGGGGTATTACTAGGAGGTATTTCTGGTGTGCCTTCAGCTAAGGTTGTTATCTTGGGTGCAGGTGTGGTTGCAGAGTTTGCGACGCGCGTGGCATTGGGACTAGGGGCAGAAGTTAGAATTTTTGATAATAACATTTCCAAATTAATGCGTATTCAATCGCAAGTTGGGCGACAGCTCAATACTTCATCTCTAAATCCCTTACAATTAGAAAAAGAATTATTGACAGCAGATGTCGCAATTGGAGCGGTTCATTCTAAATCTAGTCGTACCCCTATGCTAGTGAGTGAGGCGATCGTTTCTAAAATGAAGGAAGGCTCTGTGATTATTGATGTAAGTATAGATCAAGGCGGTTGTTTTGAAACGTCAAGAGTAACTAATTTAAGTAAACCTACCTTTAAAAAACACGGCGTTATTCATTATTGTGTACCCAATATTGCATCGCGTGTTTCCAGAACGGCTTCTATTGCAGTAAGTAATATTTTGACACCTATTTTATTAAATGCAGGTGATACAGGTAGTATAGAAAAATTACTTTATACCCATCTCGGACTTCGAAATGGTGTTTATACTTACAAAGGATGTTTAACGAATTCTTATCTTGGAAAACGATTCAAAATAAAATCGACAGATTTAGATTTATTGATTACCTCAAGTTTATAAATGGCGTTCTGCGTGATAAGAAGAACGTACTAAAGGGCCACTTTCTACAAAATCAAATCCTCGTTTTAAGCCCTCTTCTTCATAGTATTTGAAGATGTCAGGATGTATAAATTCATCAACTGCTAAGTGCATCTTAGTGGGTTGAAGATATTGACCTATAGTAATGACATCACAATCATGTTCACGAAGATCGTCCATCGTTTTTAAAACTTCGTCTTTGGTTTCTCCAAGTCCTACCATAATGCCTGTCTTGGTACGCTTACCAAATTCTTTAATCCGTTTAAGTTGTTCTAAACTTCGGGCATATTTGGCTTGCGGGCGTACTTTACGATAAAGACGTTCTACCGTTTCCATATTATGAGAGACAACTTCTTGTCCAGCACTGATCATACGTTCCAATGCCCACCAAGTAGCACGAACATCAGGAATGAGTGTTTCAATCGTTGTTTGAGGAGATAATTCTTTAACGGATCGAACTGTTTGATACCAAATTTCGGCTCCTTTATCTTTTCGTTCATCTCGATTAACCGAAGTAATCACAGCATGTTTAACATTCATCAATCGAATAGCTTCAGCCACGCGTACTGGTTCGTCTTCGTCATATTCGCTTGGTCTGCCTGTTTTTACAGCACAAAAAGAACAAGAGCGAGTACAAGTATTTCCTAAGATCATAAAAGTTGCTGTTCCTGCACCCCAACATTCTCCCATATTGGGACAATTTCCACTTTGGCAAATGGTATGCAATTTATACTCATCTACAATAGAACGAACTTTTTTATATTCTTGACCAATGGGTAGTTTTACTCTTAACCAATCGGGCTTTCTTCGCCTAGGCTCTTTTTTATCAACTATAGGTAGTTCTAACATGGTAAGATCGAATAAATTAGAAGATTAAGATCATGCACTGGAACAAAATTACGGCTATTCTGCTAATAGTACTATGAAATTACAGGTTTCTTTTAATACAAACATCTAACGAAAAGAATAGTTTTTATCAAAAAAGGGCAAAACAATGTATGCTTTGCCCTTTTTGATCCAAAAATATCAAATTTTAATATCGTTTACCCAATTGAACGGCAATATAGAAATTGATAAAGAATGGACGATTGCCTACTGCCTGAGGAGTAATATCTAAAGTAGAAGGGGGAATAGTATTGAGAGGAACCGTAATGTCATCAATCATGATGGGGATTTTTTTAAAGAAAACATCTGCCATTATTCCTACTTCAACAGCTTTTACAAATTCATCGAATGCCCCCCAATCAAAGTGGACTCCAAATTTAGCATTGATTCCTGGAGCTACAGAAATTTCATCTAAGCCTTTTACAAAACCTGAGTATCGAGCAATGCGTGCTTCATTTAAAAAGTTGAAGGCTTCTTCATCCGAATATCGAATTGTACGGAAAGAACTATTATTATTATCGCTGGAATACACTTCCAAATAATAAGGTTTTATGATTCCTAAAGTAGGACCTCCTGCATAATTGATACCTATAGCTAGACCTCTACGTGATGCTTTTTCAGAGTAATAACGTTTTTGGCCCATAGCAGCGCGAAGCGTAAAAAGACTATTTTGTTTACCATACACATAAGGACCGGTGCTACGACTAGAGCCTGCAGAAATAATATCTCTAGGGTAACGAAATTCTTTAGGGTGACGTATTTCACCTATTTCAATTTGATAATAGCGTGTTTTGTAATAGGTTTTTATTTTTCCAAAATTTGCGGCTAAGGCAAGTACTCCATTAGTATGTGCACGGAAATCAACTGTAAATTCTTTATTGTAGACGACGCCTTTCAAACCATCGTCGGATTTAGGGTCATATAGACCTTGAGAAAAGGCAGAAGCTGATATAGTCAGTAAGATTATTAGTATTGGAATATTCAATTTCATATTCACTTCATTTTAACTTGGATTGTTAATAGTTTTCAGCTACATTTTATCCGAATGTAGTTGGTTATCTAGTTTTGTTGAAAGCAATTGAGAGGGTAATTTGGTAAATACTTAAGCTATTATCTATTGCTTTGAAATTGCTTTTTAGTTAAAGATTTTTCATGAAAAGTATTTGCACCCTTTGACACATCAAATAGATTTAGAAGTAATACAAAAAAGATGCAAAAGTTGTTTGACGTATGCCTAGTTTAATAGGGATATTGTAAAATTATGTATTATTTAAAGCTTAAAATGCCAACTATAATACATTTTGACAATAATTAAATCCGAATAAATTAGTCGAATTCTTTCAATATACAAAATAAAACGCAGAAATGACAGGGAAGATGCTTTTCATTTAAACTATTTTTTTAGGAAATAGAAGAAAGATATAGTTTAAATCTGTGTATAGCATGGTAGCTGGAAGCTAATTCTAAGTATAGGAGAGGCTAAGTCATAAAGAGGAAAAATTTTCCCACCATATAAATCAACTAGCTTTTTTACTAATGAAATTCTAAAGGTTAGACGTGAGGGACGAGAAATAGGACTGTGAAGAAATTTTTTGATAGGTTGAGAGAAAATTATTTTCAAAGATGGCTGCATAGCACTATCCACTATAGAGGTATAAATATTTATGGGACTGACGATATTTTGTTCAAAGGAATTCATAATTAAATTATAAATTACTTGTCGTATAAGGTAAGGTTTGCCAGCAATATTATCCCAATTAGTATCCTCTTCTTTATTTAAATCAACGGTAGGAATTACATTAAAATGCTTTTCTACCATTGCGTTGGCTTCATAGAGAATTTGATCAAGTTGAAGAGGTTTGATTTTATCAAAATGTGTATTATTTCGTTCAAAGAATAAATCGAACTCTTTTTTGATATAGGTGAATTCTTCCAGATTAGCATTAATGGTATCAATGCTATGAATTGTACTAGTTCCATTTTGCTGAATTGTAGAAAAAAGGTCAAGAACATTATCTTTAGAAAGTAATAACTCTTGAATTTTGACTGAAAATCCTTTAGAAGAATTCGTATTTAAATAAGGATAAAAGAAATTTTTATTTCGTTTGATATCACTAGAATGTTGGAGACTTTGGTTTTGTAGTTCAAACAATTGGCGGTGTATTTCTAATTCATTTTTTTGCTGTTGATAGCGCATTAGGTCGATATATAAATCCGTATAATCAAAAACACACCATAAAATCCCATCAGTATCATTAAGATGAACTTTTGAAAAGGTAAAATCATAATAACCTGGTAAGAAACGCGCAGGCATTTCTACTTTATTAAAATGAATTGGAGGAGTATCAGGTGTTAAGATCAATAAAGAAGGGAAAATACTTTCTAAAAAAGGAGCAGCTTCATAGATAGGTTTATTCAGTAAATTTTGGGTGGAAAAAATTGTATCACAGCTCTCAATGATGAATCCTTGTTCATTCAGTAGTATTGATTGTGCAAATTGTGTAAGATTGTCCACTTGTGTATTTACCGAAATATTCATTAAATCTGTTCGTCCTATTATCCAATAAGATCAGTGCCCAATTCTTGAAAAAGATCGCTTACATTTTCACCAGTTTTAGCACTAGTCGTAATGTTCACAGGTACACTTAAAGAATTTTTGACGGCTTCTATTTGTTCTTCGGAAACTAAGTCCTTTTTATTTCCTACAATTTTGATTATACCACCGGGCAGTAAATCTTTCAAGTAATTGATATCTGTTTCAATATTTTTGTAGGTTAATGGGCGAGTTAAATCAAAAACATAAACAATACCACTAGCTCCTAAAAAATAAGAAGTAGGAACTTTATCTTGTGTAACTTCACCGGCAATATCCCATAGTAATAATGAGATTTCGCGATCTCCCACTTTTACTACTTTTTTATTCACCTTTACACCTATTGTGGTCAAGTAGCGATCACTAAATCGTGCATAGATGAACTGATTGAAAAGAGAGGTCTTTCCTACGCCAAAGCTACCTGTTAATATTACTTTTTTACTAGTCATAATCGGTTGTTCATTAGTTGTTTCGTTGGGGTTGTACAAAGTACTCGTTGAGCTTGCTAGAGATGTGTTGGATGGCTTCATTATCTATGTTACTTATTTGCGTTAACTCTTTATCTGTAAAATTACTAAGCCTTGTAGAAAGGGCATCACTTTCTTTGGCAGAAAGAGAACCACTCATAACAACTGCTATGTAATAGGAATGATAATTTTGTATAAAAATTTTATAACTTCCGTATTGAATACGTTCTAGGTCTTCACTTTCACGCTGAAAAGCATCTTCTACAAAAGATTTAATAGCAGTGAGCATTCCAGCGATTACATCCTGATCGATTGTATTGTTCAAGGAAGCACTACCTAGTAAAAGACCAGAATTCCGTTGAATCACATAAATCTCTTCAATAACTGGGCCATCTATTTGCGACATCACCAAATCGCTTTCATTGACCCCTAAAAAGACGGACTTAAGTTTGCGTTTTAGTGCTTCAATGGAGAAAGTAGAACGGACAGTAGTATCAATTCGATCTTTCATTAATTGGAATTGATGAGTGATGTACTTTCTTATCATTTTGCCCAAAACAGGATACATAATATTAAGTACTTCATCTTGAAAGCCACGTAATCGTTCTTCTACTATTTGATTAACGACCAAGCGATATTCTTTGGGAAAATTTTTCTTTAAAAAATCGAGTCGTTGTTCAATTAAAGGATTTACTTTTTCGGATAGTTGATTGGGGTCATCTAAAACCTCCTTTAGTTGCATAAGCTGTTCACGATCTTCTTTAAGAAGAACATTTTTGAGCTTACGCATAAGTAAGTCATCATCAAGAGGTTTGTTTATACGAGTCATAACGGGAATAAACGATCAGTTTAGTATATCCAAAAACAGAATTATTCCTTTTCTTGTAAGAGCTGTTGCCCTAATTTCACCAAAAGCTTGCCAATTTCTTCTTTGGTCGAGGCATTTTGCTCGGCAATTGCATTATTGAGCTGGTTGGAGGTTTTTTTAATGGTAGCTTCCATAGCGTTAACACGCTGCTCCATATCTTTTTTGAGGGATGCAGCATCTTTCGCTTGTTTTTTGAATGCTCCATCTAAATCTAAGTGCATCTGAGCTTGGATTTTTTGAACTTGCTCTTCCAGTTCTCGAAATTTGAGTTCATATTCTGTTATTTGGTCACCCATCAGGATGTTTCTGATTGTGCCTATTTCCCCTAGATTAAGGCTGCCATTTGTAGGATTGTCTTTTTTGGCCATGAGCAATTTATTAATGCGTTGAAACTAAAAAATACAGTTATATATAAATAAAGTTAAGAATTTTTAATTAGTCAAAAAGTAGATAAGAAGGCAAAAAAATAGAAAAAGCTTAATAACAATTTGATCGCCTATTCAAATTCAAAAATTATTTTATCAATTTTTGTTTATTTTATATTTAAAATAAAATAAAATTTGATTCTGGTTTGTGTTTTATTAAACAAAGTTACTACAAACAATTGTCCAGTTTGTTTTAACGGAAGCCTTGCCGATATGTTTGTATTCCAACTAGAATTTTATAAATGCTAGATAGATAAAACGTATCTTTGCTGTAGTTGTAAGGTGAAATTAATTCTTTTACAAACTACAAGCCATCCATGTCTGCAGCGAAGTGTTTGATATATGCCTCTCAAATAAGTAGTCGATTGCAATATATCACTAATTTTTTATTTAATGATATATTGGGCTTAGACATTCTGATTCTAACAAATATAAATGACTTCAAACAATCTTCTTTACCAAAGATAAACTACAGTAAATGTTCTGTTTGTGAAAAAGAACTATTTATTCAGGCAGGTGATCTTCTTTTTCAACAGCATATACAGTACCAAATAATTGAAAATGAATTAAAACAAGCAATTAATTACAAAAAAAATCAACTTTTTAATAATGCTAAACTTACAGTAGATATATTTAGTCTTTCTTTCTTTTTACTCAGTCGCTATGAAGAATATCTTCCTTTTAAGTCCGATCAACATCATCGTTTTCCCTCTTCTGAAAGTATTGCCAATAAGTTTAATTTTTTAGATCGACCAATAATTGATGAATGGGCATTAGAACTTGGTAGCCTGCTCCAAAAAACATTTCCAACATTAAAACTAAAACCTTCAGGGTATAAATTTCAACCAACTTATGATATAGATATAGCTTGGGCTTTTGGTCAACGAAATTGGTGGCGTACGATAGGGGGGTATTTTCAAGATTTGAAGCAACTAGATAATAAACGATTGCTACATCGTATACAAGTACATAGGGGAAAAACTACTGATCCTTTTGATCAATACGATTATTTGTATCAACTTCATAAAAATCAAAATTATATTACTCCAATTTATTTTTTCCTTTTAGGAAAATATGGAACATTTGATAAAAATATAAATTCACATAATAAACACTTTCAAACGTTAATTCAGAAAATTGACTCATATGCACAAGTAGGTATTCATCCTTCTTATAGCTCAAACCAATCCGCCTCTATACTGCATAATGAACAACGCCAATTAGAACGGATCATTGGTACACAAATTAACAGGAGCCGACAGCACTATCTGAAACTAACTTTTCCTAGAACCTATCAACAACTTTGTGCTATAGGTATAAACAATGATTATACAATGGGATATGCAGATGCCATTGGATTTCGAGCAAGTACCGCCCGTTCCTTTTTATGGTATGATCTTTCAAATGATAAACTGACTAATTTGAGAATACATCCTTTTATGGTTATGGATGTAAGTTTACGTTATTATTTAAAATTATCTACCGAAAATGCAATTACTAGAACCCATAAATTGATTAATTGCTGTAAACAAGTAGGAGGTACATTCTGTTCAATTTGGCACAATAGTTCATTTAGTGAAATAGATGAATGGACAGATTGGAAAAAAGTCTATGAACGGATATTTCATTTAGCAATTGCACCTACAACGGAATAAACCTATCTTTGCGCAAAATTTGATAGCCGCTACACATTATGATAGTAAACCTAAGTGAGCAAAATTCTATTGCCAATCAATTTATTGCCGAACTTCGAAATGTTAATATACAAACAGATCGAATGCGTTTTAGGCGAAATTTAGAACGTTTAGGAGAGGTTTTTGCCTATGAAATTAGTAAATACCTTAACTATACTTCTGTTGAAGTAGAAACGCCTCTTGGAATTGCAATTACAAGTATACCTGATGAAAAAATAGTTATATCTTCTATTCTTCGTGCAGGATTACCGATGCATCAAGGCTTTTTAAATGTATTTGACCAAGCTGAAAATGCATTTATTTCAGCATATCGACAACACCATAAAGATGGTACGTTTGAAATCAACTTAGAGTATGTGTCATCTCCAAATCTTGATGACTCTTGCTTAATTATAGCTGATCCTATGCTAGCTACGGGAGCTTCTTTAGATTTAACGCTACAAGAATTATTAAAAAATGGACAGCCCAGTACTATTTTTATTGCAACAGCAATTGCCTCACGAAACGGCTTAGATTATATCAGAAGACGACATCCGAAAGTTCATATTTGGATGGGTGCATTGGATGAAGAGCTTACTGCAAAGTCCTATATTGTTCCCGGACTTGGTGATGCAGGCGATCTTAGTTTTGGTGAAAAAATTCAAGAATAAAATTAAAAACTACACATAAACAATACCTTTCAATGAAATTTGGGACTAAAGTAATTCATGCAGGGATTGAACCCGATCCAACATCAGGTGCCGTAATGACACCAATTTATCAAACTTCTACCTATGCACAGGAAGAACCCGGTAAGCATAAAGGCTACGAATATGCTCGTACACAAAATCCAACACGTACAGCTTTAGAACATAATTTGGCAGCTTTGGAAAATGGAGTTGCTGCTATTTGTTTTAGTAGTGGAATGGGGGCGATGGATTCTATTATGAAATTGCTCAAATCAGGAGATGAGATTGTATCAGTCAATGACTTGTATGGTGGTTCATATCGCTTGATGACTAAAGTGTATGAAAATAATTATGGACTTAAAGCGAAGTTTGTTGACCTTACTAATGCCAATGATTTAGAAAAACATATTTCGAAGAAAACAAAATTAATTTGGATAGAAACACCTACCAACCCCATGCTCAATATCGTTGATATTGCTGCTGTTTGTACCATAGCGAAGAAGCATGGTATCTTGACTTGTGTAGATAATACGTTTGCAAGTCCTTATTTACAAACGCCGCTCGATTTAGGGGCCGATATGGTAATTCACTCCGCTACAAAATATTTAGGTGGACACTCGGATGTAGTACATGGTTGCGTAATTGTTAATAGCCAAGAATTAGCAGATCAACTTTATTTCATACAAAATGCAGCAGGAGCTGTACCTGGGCCTCAAGATTGTTTTTTGGTACTTCGTGGTATCAAAACTTTGCATTTACGAGTAGAACGTTCTTGTAAGAATGCGAAGAAAATTGCCAAATTTCTGAAAAGCCATCCTAAAGTAGGACGCGTCAATTATCCTGGATTTAAAGATCATCCAAGTCATGCAATTGCAAAGGCTCAAATGCGTGATTTTGGTGGAATGGTTTCTTTTGATTTAGCCAAAGATTCATTCAATGATGCAAAAAAAGTGTTGAGTAATACAAATTTATTCATTTTAGCAGAATCTTTAGGTGGAGTAGAATCATTGATTGGACATCCAGCAAGTATGACACATGCATCTATTCCTAGAGAAGAACGCTTAAAAGTTGGATTGACAGATTCCTTGATTCGTTTGAGTATTGGTGTCGAAGATGTTGATGATTTGATTGAAGATTTAGAAGGAGCTTTTGCAAATTTGTAGTTTAAGATAAGAAGAAAGATGTTAAGAGAATAAATCTTTCTCTTAACATCTCTCTATTTATAAATATTCTTTCCTTTTTTACCTGTAACAAAATCGTATAAATGAGATAAGATTTTTTAAAAGAAATTCGTTAGACTATCTATGAAAACTGACTTTTCACTTTTCAAGTAAAAAATCCAACACATTGGCCTGCAAATAGCACGCTTTTTGTTTTTAATTGAACATTATCATACCAAAACACACACCCATGAATAAGGTAAAGCTATTCTTCATTTCATTACTATTCTTCAGCTTTGGCAGCCTACAAGCGCAAGAGCAATTAGGACTCCGTTTGGAAAATTATGCAGGAATCAATAGTGTATTACTCAATCCTGCTTGGCAAACCACCAATCCTCTTGCTTGGGATTTAAACCTAGTCTCCGCAGGTCAATTTGTTGATAATAGTTATGCGTATATTCAAAACACGAATCTTTCGGAAGTACTAAATAACACAGATAACATTTATACTCCACTAGATAATCTGGATAATATCCCTTCAGATGCCTTACTCCTTGATTTTTATACGAATAATCGAAAAAAATACATAACAGTTTCTTCCTTTATCACGGGACCTTCTTTGAGTGTACGAATTTTGGAAGATAACTACCTCAGCATCTTCACTAATGTTCGCACCCAAGTGAGTACACAGGATATTCCAAGTGAATTAGACTATTATACGGCTATAGAACAAACAGTAAATCAGTTTTTTTCTATTCCTAAGGCACAACTTGCTGTAATGAGCTGGAGCGAAGTGGGCTTATCTTATGCACGTAAAATAGAAACCTACGATGGTTATTTATCAATAGGGGGATCATTGAAGTTTCTAAATGGTTATGAAGCTGCCTATGCGCAAAATGCAACGGATTTCCAAATTGCCCAAAATATTGCCGATACTGTAACTATCTCTACACCCGATATTCGTTTTGGTTATACCAATTCCAATTTTGATGTCGCCGAAGGAGGGAATTTTAATTTAAATAAAAATGGAAGTGGCGTCGGTTTAGATTTAGGGGTCTCCTATACCATTGAAGATGGAGAAGAATTATACAAACTAAAATTAGGAGCCTCTATTTTAGATATAGGTAGTATTCGATTTGATCGTTTTGCTAGAGATTATCGGGTACAATTTCCAGATCAGCTCTCCTTGACCTCTCGGGATTATGATGGTTTTCCTACTATAGAAGAAGCCTTAGAAGTGCTTAGTCAAGATATTTATGGTGATCCAGAGACCATTTCTACAGGAGAAGAATTTACAATTGGCTTGCCTACCGCATTGAGTTTACAAGCCGATTATATGATTATTCCTATGTTGTATGTGAATGGTTTATTAGTGCAGCGTATGCCATTAGCAAAAGTGAGTGTAAAACGAGGAAATCTATTAGCCGTTACGCCACGCTTTGAACACCGTTGGTTTGCGGCATCTTTACCTTTAGTACTTTACAATTATAATAGATTTGATGTAGGAGCGAGTATCCGTTTGGCATTTCTTACAGTAGGTACAGATAATTTAGGAAGTTTGATGGGTAAATCTGATTTTACAGGAACAGATTTTTATGTTGGTTTAAAGATCAATCCATTTAGTCTTGGTTTAGACTGGGGCGGCGGTGGCGGTGGCTCTCGTGGTGGTAGAGGAAAGGTGAAATGTTATAATTTCTAGTCAAGTTATACCGAAAAAAATACTTATCTTGGATAGGATTTAAATTAAGCATTCCAATGATAAGAACTGGATATTTCTTTGTTATCTATTTGTGGGTTATTTCAACGGTAGCTAGTCAAAGTGATTATTCTGTTGAACCTGTAGATACTGTATTTGCGGTTAAGCCAGCTTCTTCTTTTGTTTTTTACAATTATATTCAATTTACAAATCATACGGACTCTTTGCTAGATATGCAGTGGGAACGTTTGAGTTTACAAGTGAATGATCAAATTGTAAGTTCAGTAGATGATTTAGGAGATTGGAAATTGGCAATTCAAGACCCTTCCAATAATTTTTCAGATGCTTATATTCGAGAAAAAGCTACATTTACTATTCAACCTGGAACAAATCCCTTAGATAAATTCAATCTTCAGTTGTTTCCCCATAATCAAGTAGGGCATCTCAAGGCTCAATATTTGTTTTTTCCTCTCAGCAATCCTTTGGATTCAACAATAGTGATCTTTGATTATACTGCGACAACTACTACTAGTATCAGTGAAAAGGCTGAAAATGTAGCTATACAAGTTTATCCTAATCCCGCTACAAATGATATTCAACTTACTAATGCTTCTAATCAAATTATTTATCTACATTTATATAACACAAAAGGACAACAAATTTGGATAGAAAGGCTGACTCCCAAATCGGTCATTTGGAAGCAATTACACCTATCTTCTGGATTATATCTATTAAGATGGGAACTATCGAATAAAATTTATACCCAAAAATTGATCGTCCAGTAATGAAAAATGGTTCGTAAATTGAATATCTACGAACCATTTTTCTAAAAGAAATTCAAAAAGAAATTCAAAAAGAAATTAGAAATCAATTAATTCAATATCAAAAGCCAAAACGGAATTAGGCTTAATTACAGGCCCCGCTTGACGACTACCATACGCTAAACCTGAAGGAATCAAAAATGTACCTTTTCCTCCTTTTTTCAATAATGGAATGGCTTCTTGCCAGCCTTTCACTACACCATTTAAATTGAAAGAAATAGGTTCTCCTCGATCATACGAAGAATCGAATTTCGTACCATCTAATAAGGTACCTAAATAATGGGTCGTTACTTTATCACTTGCAGAAGGATGGCCTCCTGTACCTTCTTTACTAATGACATAATGAATACCAGAATTGGTTTTTTGTACGTTTTGTAAACCTTTATCTGCGATATACTTTTCAATTAATGTAATGTCTTTTACCAGTTGATCAGCAGGAGAAAGTGGTTCTGAGAAATCGACTAATTCAATGTCAAACTTCAATACACTATTAGGGCCAATCTTTGCACCTGAGCCGCGCTGACCATATGCCAAACTTGAAGGAATATAAAATGTACCTTTCCCTCCTTTTTTTAGCATAGGAATAGCTTCTTGCCAACCTTTGATAACGCCGTTTAAACGAAAATCAAGTGGATTACCACGATCATACGAAGAATCGAATTTTGTACCATCAAGTAAAGTACCATTGTAATGAGCTTGTACTTGTGCACTTGTGCTTGGGTTTTCGCCTGTTCCTTCATTCGTCATCACATAATAAATGCCTGATGGAGTTACCTCTGCATTAATTTTATTGTCAATGAGGTGTTGAAGGATGATGTTTTTATCCTTATCTGCTTGAGTTGTTGGATTGTCAATCATCTGCGATTTATATTTGTTAGCAGCAGGATTACAAGCCATAAATAGACTAAGAAATAGTCCATAAAAAAGTATTTTTTTCATATCTGAATAGCAATTTAATGAGTTATACATTTGTGCTGCGAAGGTCTACTTTTTTTAATAGAAAAGAACCTAAACGATAGAGATTTTTGATAAGAGTAGTCAATTAAGCCTTATTTTGTGCCAAGAATCGTTATTTGAAAGTCAAAATACACAATTTATATAGGTAAATAGTAAGGACTATTCTATTTTTGTAAACTTGAACTAATTTCCTGCATATGAGAAAAATAATCTTTTTAACCTTACTTATCACCAGTCTTACGTTTTATAGCTGCGAAAAAGTAGATCCTAATTTTCAAGCAAATGCAAAACAATCTGAATTAATTCATGCTTCCATGAAAAAGCTAACAGATGTTATTGTGCATGATATATTTTCTCCTCCAGTAGCTAGTCGTATTTATGCCTATCCGAGTATTGCTGCATATGAAGCCTTGCGCCCTGCTTATTCTGATTATCGTTCCTTTGAAGGACAATTGACAGATTTGAAAGATGTTCCAAAACCCAAAGAAGGAGAAGAATATTGTTTTCCAGTAGCGAGTGTTCAAGCATTATTAACTGTTGGAAAAGCCCTTATTTTTTCGGAACAAAAAATTGTGGATTATCAAAAACAAGTAGAAGAAGAATTTAAAGCACTCCAAATGCCGAGTGCTGTATACAATCGTTCTATTGAATACGGTAATGCTGTGGCACAACACATATTAGCCTGGGCAGATAAGGATATGTACAAACAAACGCGAACCTATCCGAAATATTCCATTCCCCAAGATCCTGCAAAGTGGAAACCTACGCCCCCCGATTATATGGATGGAATAGAACCTCACTGGAAAAAAATTCGCCCGTTTGTCTTACAATCAGCAGATCAATTTACGCCCTTACCGCCTACACCATTTAATATGGATAAGAAAAGTAAGTTTTATGAAGAAGTACTCGAAGTATATAATGCCCTGGAAGCTGAGGATAAAGAAGAACGAATTGCGATTGCTAGTTTTTGGGATTGTAACCCTTATGTTTCCCATCATAAAGGGCATGTAATGTTTGCTACAAAAAAAATCACCCCTGGTGGACATTGGATTGGTATTACAGCGATTGCCTGTCGTAAAGTTGAGGCCGATATGATGCGTACGGCAGAAACGTATGCGATGGTATCTATTGCATTAGCGGATGCATTTATTAGCTGTTGGGATGAAAAATATCGTTCTAAACTCATTCGCCCCGAAACGGTCATTAACGAATATTTGGATGAAGATTGGTTGCCTGCTTTACAGACGCCGCCTTTTCCAGAACATACGAGCGGGCATAGTGTGATTTCAAGGGCTGCAGCAGTAACCTTGACCAATTTATATGGAGATGATTTTGCGTATACCGACGATGTAGAAGTAGAATATGGATTGCCTGCACGTTCGTTTAATTCGTTTTTAGAAGCTAGTGAAGAAGCTGCTGTTTCTCGTTTGTATGGTGGTATTCATTATCGACCAGCCATTGATTATGGAGTAGCACAAGGTCAAAAAGTAGG
Source organism: Saprospiraceae bacterium (assembly GCA_020628645.1). GTDB lineage: Bacteria > Bacteroidota > Bacteroidia > Chitinophagales > Saprospiraceae > JAHDES01. The sequence continues at coordinate 7,851 of JAHDES010000025.1, read as the reverse complement.
GGAATATATTAATCAAAAAATTCAAACTAAGGTAGATAAGATCGGAATGAATTAAAAGGCAGAATTCATCCGCTGCCGTACTGTCTCATACAAAATAATTCCAGTTGCAACAGATACATTAAAGGAATCTGTCTTTCCTACTTGGGGAATAATAAATTGCTCATCAACTATTTCCAAAAGATGAGGACTCACGCCTTTATCTTCTGAGCCCATAATGATGGCACAAGGAATATTGAAATCTATATCAAAAATTTGTTTAGCCGTTCCTAAATTAGAAGCAAAAGTGGCAATACCATTTAATTTTAATTGTTCAACCACATGACTTAGTTTATTTTCTCGACAAATAGGAAGATTTGCCAAGGCACCTGCCGATGTTTTCATGGCTTCAGCATTGATTTGCGCGCTTCCTTTTTTGGGAATCACGATGGTGTGAACACCACATATTTCTGCTGAACGGGCGATAGCACCAAAATTTCGAACATCCGTCACTCCATCTAATAATAAAATCAAAGGCGTTTCTGAACGTTCATAGATAAGTGGCAAAATATCTTCTAATTTGTAATAATCAATCAGTGCCGTATACCCAATAATTCCCTGGTGATTTTTATTATTGTAGGGGCGAAAACGCTCTTTAGGAAGTACTTGAATAGGAATATTGTTCAAGTTGGATAATCGCCGCACTTCCTTTTCGAAATCTCCTCTTACTCCTTGTTGCAAGATTAATTTTTCAAAAGTAATACCAGATTTGATGGCATCAATAATAGGATGTCGTCCAAAAAGGAGATTTTTATTTTTTTTATCCATAAATTTTAATGTTCCTATATTAAAGGAGCTTGTATAAACGTAAAAGTACAAATATGTCGTTTAGCAAGTAATTATAAGCCGTGTAAATTCCTTAAAAACTCAAGTTTTTGCGTAAATTTACTTTTGCTGCTTGGAACAGTTCATAACTCCTCTTTTTTGAAGGATTGAATCTTTTCTGAAAACAAACAATCATAACATTCAATACCAGAAGTAGAATCTTATTATTTCTACTAATCAATCATTTAGCAAGTGGGACTTAACCTAAAGTAATACTGCAATAAATTACATAAACTCTTTAATATGAAAGTAAATTCTACGAAAAAAATCTTTTCCCTATTTCTTCTACTTTTGGGGCTTTGGAATATAAGTTTCGCTCAACATCCAAACGCTCTAAATAATGCGCTTCAATTCATAGAAGAACAGAAAGAAGGGTGGCAATTAACACCAAATGATATTAGTGATTTGGGTGTAAGTGATATGTATTCTTCCCGTCACAATGGAGTGACACATGTTTACTTCATTCAAAAATACAAAGGGATTGAAATAAGTAACGCCATCACAAGTGTTCACATTGCTCCAGATGGTGAAGCATATTGTAATGCTAATCGTTTTTATGGAAATGTAGAAGAACGAATTAATACTACTTCTTCCAAAATATCACCGATAAATGCTGTAAAAGCAGTTTTAGGAAAAAATGAAATAGAACGCCGCAAATCCGTTCGGGTAGCACGTAAAATTTCCAATCAAGAATATTTAATTGATAAAGCAGATTTTGCTAAACATGATGTGAAGGTGAAATTATGTTATCAAGCAGATAAATCAGGTGATCTGTTTTTAGCATGGGATGTTACATTGGAAGAAACCAATCGCCCTCACATGTGGAGTACAAAAGTAAATGCGCTTACAGGAGAGGTGATAGCTCAACAAGATTGGGTCGTACATTGTAAATTTGTGGATGATCCTTATCACAATCATGATGCTGTTTGTCGTCATCAATTAGAAAATACGGCTTCTCAAACGATACTTGAGCAAATGAATACGGCTACAGTGGCAGGAAGTTATAATGTTTTTGGTCAATTCATTGATGGAGTTAACGTTCCACATGAAAGTCCGACACATGGGCCGCTAAACGTATTACAAGATCCACATGATGTAATAGCATCTCCTTATGGCTGGCATGATGTAAATGGTGAGGAAGGAGCAGAGTATACTATCACTAGAGGAAATAATGTGCATGCTTATTTAGACTTGTCAGGTAATAATACGATTGACTATGAAGCTGACGGTGGTGCTACCCTCAATTTTGATTATAGTTATGATAATAATGTTGAGCCAGATGCTATGCAAGATTTAGCAGTAACCAACTTATTTTATATGACGAATACCATGCATGATTTTGCTTATGCTTATGGATTTAATGAAGAGGCGGGGAACTTCCAAGTTAATAATTATGGTAACTGGATAGGAGGAGATAACGATCCTGTACAAGCAGAAGGACAGGATGCAGATGGTTCTAATAATGCTAATTTTGGTACACCACCAGATGGAGGAACTCCACGGATGCAAATGTATTTATGGAATAATGCGGGTGGTCGTTTTCTTACTGTGGATGAACCTGCAGCTATCGCTGGACCAGTAGAATCTCCTTTAGCAGGTTTTGGCCCTCAGTCTATTGATGTACCTATTACAGCCGAAGTAGTAACGGTTAATGACGGTAGCAGTAAACCAACACTTGGATGTGATCCTTTAGAAAATGACTTAACAGGTAAAATTGCTTTGATTGATCGTGGTGAGTGTTTCTTCGAAACTAAAGTAAATAATGCAGAAGCAGCAGGTGCTATTGCAGCAATTGTATGTAATTTTGAAGAAGCTGCCTTTAATATGGGAGACTCAGAAGAAGATGCCCCGAGTATACCTTCTGTTATGATTTCATTTGGAAGTTGTCAATTATTGCGCGCATTTGCAGATGGTAAAGGATTAGTGGTAACGCTTAGTTCTCCAGCAGATAATGGCCCTACTGAATTAGATGGGGATTTTGATAATGGCATTATTGCTCATGAATTTGGTCATGGTATTTCTAATCGCTTAGTAGGAGGACCAGCCGCGGCTGGCTGTCTTGGAAATGGAGAGCAAATGGGAGAAGGATGGAGTGATTTCTTTACACTAGCTACTACTGTTCGACCTGGAGATACTGGTGAAATGCGCCGAGGGATTGGTACATATGTATTACGTCAAACTACAGATGGTCAAGGAATACGCCGTTATCCTTACTCTACAGATATGAATATCAATGCACATACCTATGATGTGGTTATTCAAAATCCTGCAGTTCACCCCTTAGGTGAAGTATGGACAACTATGCTGTGGGATTTATATTGGGCTTTTGTAGATGAGTATGGGTTTAATATTGATCGTACAGATGCTACTGCTGGTAATAACATTGCTGTGCAATTAGTAATGGATGGTATGAAATATTTAGCCTGTTCACCTGGGTTTGTTGATGGTAGAGACGCAATTCTACAGGCAGATAATTTGGCTTATGGAGGTGCTAATCAATGCTTAATCTGGGAAGTGTTTGCGCGTCGGGGGTTAGGATATTCAGCAGATCAAGGTAGTAGTGATTCAGGAGTGGATGGCACAGAAGCGTTTGATCCTTTACCTACTTGTGTAAAAGAATTGAAAATCACTAAATCAGGTTCAGAATTAGTAAATGCAGGAGAAGAAATCGAATATACAATTACAGTTATCAATCATAAAGATGAAATGGCTACAAATGTAGTGGTAACAGATGAAGTACCAGAAGGCTGTTCTTATGTTGCAGGTTCAGCCACAAATGGAGGTACAGAGAGTAATGGAGTTGTGAGTTGGAATTTAGGCGATATGGCTACAGGAGATGAGATGACATTGACTTATAGTGTTCTTACCGATATAAACAATCCATCTGTACTTCAATTTGAAGATGATTTTGAAAATGGATCAGATAATTGGGTGAGTTATTCTTTAGATGATGATTTACCAAATAATTGGATTCACACCAATCTTATACCAAATACCAATAGTGGTGAATATGCTTATTTTGTATCAAATGAAGTAGTAGAGACTGATCAAGTTCTTCAATTATTCATTCCTTATACAGTAGAAGGAGATAATCCTGTTATTCGTTTTTACCATGAATATGATACAGAGCCAGGTGTTGATGGTGGATTTATTGAATATTCTACGGATGGCGAGCTTTGGATAGATGCCAAAGATTTCCTCTTTAAAAATCCTTATCGTGGTCCTATGCAATATAGTACATTTGCTATTCCATTTTTGGAGTCATATTGGGGAAATAGCAATGGATTTGTTGCATCATACTTGGATATAAGTTCATTATCAGGTCAAGATTTATTTATCCGATGGCGATTTGGTTCAGATGAAAATGGTATAGGTGCATTTGGATGGACATTCGATGACTTTGCTATTTTCGATATGGTGAATTATAATGGGGAGGCGTGTGTATCTTCAGATGAAGGAGATCAAGCTTGTGTAGAAATGGCAGAGCGTGGTACAATTGTAGAACCATTGATGGACACAGCAGTGGAAGACAATATTGATCCAACGATTGGTCTGAGCTTATTCCCTAATCCTACAACAGATTTAGTGAATATAGCCATTCGTTCAGAGCGTTCTGAAAATACTAACTTACAACTTATTGGTGCTGATGGACGTGTTTTAACGGAGCAACAAATGACTACAAATGGAAATGTTCAAACGACTACATTGGATGTTTCAAATTTTGTTTCTGGATTTTATTATGTACGAATGACTACAAGTAAAGGAATTGCTATAGAAAAATTAGTAATTCAATAATCTGATTTTTGACAAATACTAAAAAAACGCTTGTTGTATTTATTTATGACAAGCGTTTTTTATTGGGTGAAAAATAAAAACCACGCATCGTTCAATTTAGAATGCGTGGTTTTTATATAAAAATGAAATAGAATTTCTATTCTTCTTCTGAATTAGAAGGACTAGAAGAGGTAGTATTATTTGGAAGTGCAGCAGCAGTAGCTACCGCATTATCAATAAGGGCTTCAGTTGTAACAGTAGCAGGAGCTTCAGTGGCAGCTTTCTTTTTTGCTTTTTGGCTAATAGCGCTAGCTGCTTTTTCTAATTTTTCACTATCTGACTCACGAGCTACTTCTGCATTTTTTATTTCGGCTGCTATTTTTTGTTTGGCAGCACGTTTGGCATCCTCTATTTTATTGCGTTCAGCACGTTTGGCATCTTTAGTTTTCTGTGCTTCAATACGCCCTTCTAATTCTACTTTGGTTTGATTCATCTCGCCAAATTTTTCCTCTTTTGAACGAATACGTTCTTCAATCATTTTGATTTTAGCTTGACGAATCTGTGCTTCGAGTTGCCCGTCTGTATCTGCGATTTTACGTCTTTGGAATTCTAAATCTTTACGATCTCGATCTATCGAGCGTTCCATTTTTTCAATAGCATTGATCAAGCCATTATAACGACGTTGGAGTCGTTCCATTGCAGAGCTTTCATTATTGGCACTGCTTCCAAATCGTTTTTCTTTAACCATTTTGAAAGCACCATCAAGGCGTTCCCATACTAAAGAACGATGTTCTCTTGTTAACTTTGCTTCTCTAAATTTGTGTTGCAAACTTTTAAGTTCATCAAAAATAGAAGAAAGTTTACCACCCTCATTAGCACGTTGTTCGATAGTTTGAAGAGATTCAATAAAAGAATCATGGGCGGTTTGAGATAGGTTTTGAAATTCAGCATCAAGAGCTGCACGTAATTCTTTAAGGCGACCAAAAAGAACATTGGTATTATCTCGAAGTGCATTGGCATGCTCACGAAAAAGATTTCGATCGCGAACTTGATCTTGAACTTTTGCCCAGAAACCTTTCAAATCATTCCACACATCAGAGCTATAGGCAGAGAGTTGATCTACTTTTTCCTTCAACTCTCCTAACTCAGTTTCATACACTTCATTAAGTTTAGAAGATAATACGATGAAGTGCCACTCCGTTTGAGCGCGATTGATAATATCAGTACGTTCTACAAGAATGTCTTCTGGAAGCAGGCTTTCCGTTACGGCAAGTTCACGTTCAATATGCGTATGGTTTTCAGGAAAACTAACTTCTGATCCATTTCTCCATTCTTGCATTAACTGTTGTTCGAATTCATCAGTAACATCGGCCTCGGGAAATGTATAAATATCAACCTTATTTTCTTTTGGACGAAGCTGTAAGGCGATAACCAGCTTTTCTTCTTGTGTATTTGTTCCTTTTAGAACAAGTTTAGTCTTCATAAATACGAGGTACGTTTAAGCAATTTACAATAATAGTTCAGAGGTAATTCATTTAAAATTACACAATGGATTTTTATAATAAAATTAGATCAATTGTGCATAAGGAACGGGGAGCAAATAAATTTACGTTTTCCTTAAATTAGATAAGAGTATAAGTCATTGAAAATGACGTTAATCAAGCTAATTTAAGGAATTAAGAAAATAAATTTATTTCGACCCAATTACTAAATGAATACTTAATCTTTTGGCAATCAAAACTAAAAACTTCATCTTAATTTTGATGTTGCCATTATATCAAACAGTATCATGAATACAGAATCCTATGATTCCGAACTTCTTTTGAATACAAATATATACAATATATTGGTTAAATGATAGTTGTTGAACGAATCAAGTTTACTACAAAACTTTATGATATAGCTACTCCAACTAAATTATGAGCAACTAAATACTCTGCGATTTGAACGGCATTAGTTGCAGCACCTTTTCTTAGGTTGTCAGATACGATCCATAAATTTAGCCCATTTTCGATAGATTCATCTCTACGGATTCGACCTACAAAAACTTCATCTTTGTTTTTAGCAAAACGAGGCATTGGATATTTATTGGCTTTTACATCATCTTGTACGATAACTCCTTCGCTTTGTTCAAGTATTTTTCGAACTTCATTTACCTTGAAGGAATTTTCAAACTCCACATTGACCGATTCAGAATGACCACCATGAACTGGAACGCGAACGGCTGTTGCAGTGATGCGAAGATTGTCGTCTCCTAATATCTTTCTTGTTTCATGAACGAGTTTCATCTCTTCTTTGGTGTAATCATTATCTAGAAAAATATCACAATGTGGAAGACAGTTTTCAAAAATTGGATAATGATAGGCCATTTTATCATCAGAAATAGGTGTGCCATCACGTTCGGCTTCATATTGATTCACCGCTACTACTCCTGTACCTGTAAAGGATTGGTAAGTTGAGATGACCAATCGTTTAAGGGTGTAGGCTTTATGTAAAGGAGCAAGTGCGACTACCATTTGAATGGTAGAACAATTTGGATTAGCAATGATTTTATCATCTGCTGAGAGCAAATGTGCATTGATTTCAGGTACGATTAATCGTTTGCTAGGATCCATTCGCCATGCAGAAGAATTATCAATTACAGTAGTGCCCACTGCTGCGAAATGTGGTGCCCATTCTTTGGAAACACTACCTCCAGCAGAAAAAATAGCAATGTCTGGTTGGGCATGCACAGCATCTTCTAAACCAATAATCGTATGTTCTTTACCTTTAAAGATTACTTTTTTACCTACAGATCGAGCAGAAGCAACTGCCAAAAAATCAGTTACTGGAAAATTTCTTTCTTCAAGGATACGGCACATTACTGTACCAACTAAACCTGTAACGCCAACGACTGCTACTTTCATTGAATTTAAATTTTAATAAGGTGGCGATGTATTATGTAATTCTCACCAATATTAATTAATAGAAATATAATACGAATTGAAATTTAGCTTTGTTGCTTAATCTTAATTTTTCTCAATTGGAACTCATCTAACGGAATAGTCTAAATAGTCACAAATTTCTGTTAGGAATGCAAAGATACAGGGCTTTTAATAATAATGCTACGCTAAAACTTTTTAATTTTTAAAAAAGTATGGAGTTTTAAAGCATATTAACACGAAGGGTTTTCCTATAAAAATTTTACAGTTTTCAAAAACTGTAGGCATTGGTCAA
>JAHDES010000024.1 GCA_020628645.1 Saprospiraceae bacterium | reverse complement strand
ACCAATATTTACGACGTTAAGCTAGAATAAATCCTTACATGAGAAACTGCTGCTTGATTCCTCGAATTAGCTCAATCAACTTCATTTTCAATGACTTATGATTTTCGCTATTTCAAGGAAAGTAAATTTATTTTCTCCGCGTGCTTAAAGTATCTATTCATTTGCTTTTAAATAATTGTAGAACTTTAACTCATTAAACTTCCATACACCTTTAAATAATCTTTTGCTGAACGCTCCCAAGAAAAATCTTCTTTCATAATTCGCTTCACCATTGGAGCAAATACTTTTTGATTTTGGTATAATTCCGTTGCTCGTTGTACGGCAATAAACGCATCATAAGTCGTAAAATGGTCGAAACGTACCCCCGTTCCATTTTCTTCACTAATATCTCGAATTGAATTTTTCAAACCACCAATAGATCGTACTACTGGAACTGTTCCGTAGCGAAGGGCATACATTTGATTCAATCCACAAGGTTCTACCTTAGAAGGCATTAATAAAAAATCGGAACCTGCATATAATTGATGCGCTAAGCCCTCATTATATTCCAAGGCCACATCAAAATAGCCTTGAAACTGATGCTTCATTTCTGCAAAAACACGATGTAAATTTGGATCACCTGTCCCCAATATTACAAAAGCAGCCTCAAAACCCGAATGAATAAATCGACTAATCAAATCAGGTAACAATTGCGCCCCTTTCTCTCCCACCAAACGTCCAATAAAAGTGAATATAGGCAAATCTGGACGGACATTAAATCTTTCCAAAATCGCTGCTTTATTTGCTTTTTTATAAGCGGGAACACTTCGTCCTAATTTTTTGGCAATAAATTTATCTGTTTTGGGATTCCAAACTTCATTATCTATCCCATTTAAAATCCCATGCGATTTAGGGCTTTCATGATTTAATAGCCATTCCAAGCCATTGGATTTTAATTGTAATTCTTCTAAATATCCAGGAGATACAGTTGTTAATTTCCAACAACATTTGATTGCACAGGCTAAAGGATTGATCGAATTTCCCCAATCTAATAAGCCTCTTACATTAATATCAAAAAATGGTAATAAAGATATTCGTTCCCAAGAAAACGCACCGTGGTATTCGCCATTATGAATGGTAAATACGGTAGGAATCATATGCAAGCTATTAAACTCATAACAATGTTTCATCATAAACGGTATCAAACCCGTATGATGATCATGACAATGGATCACCTTAGGTTTATCCTGCATGGCCATCACCCAATATAAAACTGCTTGTTGAAAACAAATGGCTCGTTCGGTTTCATCCTTCCATCCAAAGCCCGTGTGCGGATCAATATAAACGCCCTCACGATCAAATTTTCCTGGAATATTTACTACAAAGAGTGGAAACCCCAAGTCATTATCTTCTTTAATTTCCAATTGTTCAATAGCAAAAGGTATGTAGTGATGGGCTAATCGAAGTACGCCTCGGTAAATTTCTGTCCATTCTTGTTGATCAAGCCATTTGGTATAATATTTTGGAAGTATAACGGCTGTTGCTGCTTTAGCTTGATTAAGGTATTTGGGCAATGCACCTACTACATCTCCTAAACCGCCTGCTTTAGCAGCTGGATAACATTCGGCACTTACATGAAGAATTTCGATCATCAGATAGTTATTCATTTTGTTAGCTTCAAAAATAGGGAAAACATTAAGAGAAAACTCATGTTGAGGAGGTTAAAACTAAAATTGTAGAGAATTTAATAATCATGTAAAGGTAGTAGGACAGCTTTTAAGCTATACAGAAAGTATTGCCTTTTATGATTCCTTGGAAAAATTTATTTAGTTAAGAAAAAGATAAGAGATATAGAATACAATAACATCATGGCTTAATTGTATATTTTTATTTAAATTTAAGCCATGTTGTATACTATCAGTCAACTTTACGTTTACCCTATCAAATCATTAAAAGGCATCGCTCTTCAACAAGCCGAGTTGACGCCTACAGGTTTTGCCTATGATCGTTATTGGATGCTAGTGGATCAAGAAGGAAAAGCCATTACCCAACGAGAAATTCCTGAACTGGCACTCTTTCGACCTCAATTTGATAAAGAGCAATTAATCGTGAGCTATCAAAATGAACAACTAAAAATTCCTCTACATCGTCCTCCTGTAAAAAAAGAAATTGAAATTCAATTTTTTGATAAGCGTTTCATGGGGAGTATTGAAGCAACAACAATTAATGAATGGTTTTCAGATATGTTAAACCAATCTATCTATTTAGTTCGCCCCTCTTTGCTAAAAGAACGCTTTATGCGACGTCATCCAGATGCAAAGATTAATTTTCCTGATAGTAGTCAATATTTGATTTTAGGAGAAGCGTCCTTACATAATTTAAATACGCAATTAGATACATCTATTGACATTAATCGTTTTAGAGCCAATATCATTTTTACTGGAGGAGCAGCCCATGATGAAGACGAATGGCAATCCGTACAAATTGGTACTGCTACTTTCCAAAAAAATAAATTGTGCGCCCGTTGTATTATGACAACCATTGATCAAAAAAATGCTACCTTAAGTAAAGAACCGCTAAAAACATTAGCAAAGTATCGAAAAAAAGGAAATAAGGTCTTATTTGGTAGTTATCTTAAACTAATGAATGGTGTATCAAGTAATTTAACGATTGGAGATACCATTTTACCCATACAATAAAACCCATTTGCATCTGAAAGGCTTTTTCCATATCATAAGAATTATCAGTATTTATTGGTTTATTTTTGGCATGAATTATCCTATTCACGCACAATCTTTTTATTTGCAATCAATAAGTATTGACGAGGGACTTCCAGGCTCTACGGTTTATGGAATGGCACAAGATAGTATTGGCTATACTTGGTTAGCAACAGATCGCGGGCTATGTCGTTATGATGGTACCTTTTTTAAGACTTATTCTCACCCTGTCTTAAAAGGTAATGAAGTCTTGGATATTTTTCCTATTGATGATGAAATTTGGTTTTCGGATATTAATGGGCATTTATTTTATGTGAAAGATGACCAAATTGAATTATTCGATCTGGGAGTGATCAAGGAAGATAAAGAGCTTAAAAAAATATTTAAGGATAAACGAGAAAATTATTGGATTTCTAGTAGAACGGGATATGTTTATCGCTTAAAAAAAGAGCGTTCGTTCTCTTATAAAATAGATACTATTTATGATCTAAAATCGAAAAGTAATATACATAGTAGTTTTAATAAAGACAACTGTATTTTTTTTACTAATTATCAAAAAATCTATAGCTTTTCTTACAAAGAAAATAGATTTAGATCGAAAGAAGTATTACCTCAAGCCATCAGAGATAGAGTTTTTCTGGTTAATTTCAATAGAAATCTAAAGGCACAACTCCGCCTTCCACAACAACAATTTCTCTCCTATGATTTAGATACACTTGAAAATTATATATCTAATAATATTGAAAAATTAATTCGTACCCCTATTGAAAATATCACCTTTTTTAACAATTTAATATTTGCCACACAAAGAAATCAACTTTATTTATTAGATAATAATTTCGAACTTGATAAGAAGATTGACTGGTTACCACATCCTATCAATCGCATCAGAGAAGATAAAGAAGGAAATTTATGGTTTCTAACGAGAGGAAAAGGTATTTTTATTTTATATAATAATGCTTTTCAACACTATCAAGAGAATAATTCTAATTTACCAAAGAATATCATATATGAACTCAATCAACTACCTGATGGAACACTCTTAATAGGAACAGCCCAAGGTTGGCTTAGTTTTAAAGAAAAAGAAAAGCAAGAACTTATCAATTATAAAATTGATAACGAAAATCAGGAGTTTTATTCTCTAACCATAAGAGATTCATTTCTAATTACGGCATTTAATCAAATATGGAAATTTGATCTCACTACAAAAAAAACATCCTTAATGGATGGTAGTAAAGCGATGAATATAAATAATAAGGGAGAATCTTTTATAAGTAACTACAATGGTATAATTTATAAAGATGAGCAGAATGATTTTTTTACTATTCCTAGTGGAAGAATTTATGATTTCCACACTTCTAAGCATAATCATCTTCAATATTTTGGAACTACCAATGGACTATTTATATTCGATAATCAGACCCCATTTGTAGATTGTTTAAAAACTGATTCATCTTGTATCAAACGTTATGACTTTAAAATCGAATTTCGCTACGATAAAAAAAAATATCGCTGTTATGAGAAAAATCCTATTCAAGTTTATGAAGATAAAAATGGTAATAGTATAGATTACTACATCGCTGAAATAGAAGAAACACCTGATTCTACATTATACGTAGCTACTTATGGCGGTGGGCTTTTTTATATAAAAAATGATAGTATTGCTGTAATTAATCAAGAGGATGGTTTGATAAGTAATATTTGTACAGATGTTTATATCGATGATGATGGCGACATCTGGGTAACCACGAATACTGGTTTAAATAAAATTGATGGTCAAACAAAAAACATTCGATCAATTACAATAGAAGATGGTCTCATTTCGAATGAAACCAATACCGTGACGGTTATAGATAGTATGGTTTATGTGGGTACATCAAAAGGCTTAACCGAATTTCATAAATCAGCTATTGCTAATGTTAGACCTGCCCCCGATGTTTTTATTAAAAATATAAATATCGACCAACGCGATACCAGCATTTTATCCAATTACAACTTAACATTTAGAGAAAATAATATCAATATTGAATTCATCGCACTATCCTATCAAAGCAAAATAAAGTATGAATATCGTATGTTGGGTTTAAATAAAGAATGGGTCTCCACTACTCAAAATATTGTTCGCTTTCCTAATTTAGAAGCACGTAATTATACGTTTGAAGTTCGTGCTGTCACCAAGGATAATAAAAAAAGTACAACCACTGGCTTATATTTCACAATAAATCCTCCTTGGTGGAATACGCTTGTTTTTAAAATTGGCGTTGGAATATTAACACTGCTCTTAATTGGATTCTTTGCCAATTGGCGCATTCAGCGAATACGTAGAAAAGAAGCCGAAAAAAGTAAATTGGACAAAAAAATCGCTACGCTCGAATTAGAGGCACTTCAAGCTCAAATGAATCCGCATTTCATTTTCAATGTAATGAATTCTATTCAAAGCTATATTTTCGATGAAGATAGCTTGAATGCTAGTCGTTATTTAGATAAATTTGCTTCTTTAATGCGTATTTTCTTGAGTGCCTCAAAGGATAAATATATTAGTTTAAGAGATGAAATTGAGATGCTCAAAATCTATACAGAACTCGAACAAATGCGTTTTGAAGATCAGTTTGAAGTGAAATTCTCTATAGATAAAAATTTGAATCTGGATTTAGAAATCCCCTCTGTAATGATTCAGCCTTTTGTAGAAAATGCGATCAAACATGGGCTAAGTCTACAAAAAAATGGTAAACTAACCATAACATTCAATAGAGACCAACAAATCATCCATTGCATTGTAGAAGATAATGGAATAGGTAGAGAAAAAGCTAATCAATTAAAAGAAAAACGGAAGGCGCATCGTTCATATGGTATGGATTTAGTTCAACAACGAATCGAAACCATTAATTCAATCTCTTCAAATGATGTAAATATTAGCATTATTGATTTGAAAGATGCTAATAAACAGCCCAAAGGAACAAAAGTTATTATTGCTATGCCTGTTGAATATTAGACTGTATTCTGAAAGGGTCTTATGAAGTAGAGAAGAAGAATTTTTAAAAGCGCAAATAACACACATATGATTAAAGCAGTAATTGTTGATGATGAAGCCAAAAGTAGGTCAATCGTTGAAAAGATTCTCACTAAATATTGTAAAGATATTTCCATCGTGGGCCAAGCAGATGATATTCATTCTGGCTATACCGTAATTTCAAAGGAACAACCAGATCTGGTGTTTCTTGATATCGAAATGCCTTCTGGTTTGAGTTTTGAGCTTCTACAATTATTTTCTGAAATAAATTTTGAAGTAATCTTTATTACAGCCTATGATCATTATGCCATCAAGGCAATAGAGTTTAACTGCTTGTCTTATATTCTAAAACCTATTTCTATTGAAAAAATCTTAAATGCTGTTGAAAAAACTAAAGCAATTCTATCCAATAAGGCCTCAAAAGATCGGATCAATAACTTATTAGCCCTTCAACAACAAAAAACCATTACACCACAATCAAAAATTGCTCTACCGACTTTAGAGGGCTTAGAATTTATTCGTGTAAATGATATTATATCCTTAGAAGCTGATAGTAGCTATACTTGGATATTTACTGTAAACAAAGGTAAAATTATTAGTACGCGCACTCTAAAGGAATTTGAAGAGCTCCTTTTTGATTATAACTTCATCCGAGTACATCGAAAATATATTATCAATCCTTCGTATATTCAAAAATACATCAAAGGCGAAGGTGGACTAGTAGAAATGGAAAATCGACAGACTATTCCAATCTCAAAACGCCGCAAAAATGAGTTTTTAAGTCATTTGCAGCGTTTATAAAAATACGGGTGTTAATTAGAGAAAACAATTATACGGGTGTTAGTGTATAATTAATTTTTGTGTATACATTTTTGTTTCAGAAGTAATAGACACATAATATATTCCTTTTGTAAGTTCATCTATAGTCAATACTCCAATTGCATCATTTTTTTCAAAAAGGGGTATCCCAACGGCATTAAAAATTGTTAGATGGTAAGTTTGATTATAATCATCTAGTTGTATATTAAAGCTTTCCTTTGCAGGATTTGGTGTGATCTTAAAAAAGGGAGACCATTCAAGCTCATTTACAGCAACAGAAAGAGGGGCTAGTTTGAAAACCCAACAATCAGCTTTTCCATAATTTCCTCCAACATCTCCATCATCTGATGCAGAATTTCCCACAACTATAAATCCTCCGTCTGTAGTTGCCTGAATAGTATTAGCCCAATCAAAAAAGGAGCCTCCGAAGCTTTTCTCCCATTCCATGTCCCCATCTACATCCAACTTTAATATCCAAGCATCACTATATCCATAATTTGTAGAAATATCTCCATCTGTAGACCTTGTAACTCCTGCCAAGATATAACCATTATCTGGTGTTTGTTGAACAGATGAGGTATAGTCATAAAATGATCCACCATAAACTTTTTGCCACTCTAATTCTCCATTTTGATCGAGTTTCAAAATCCAACTATCCTCAAAAATACCTTCATTCGCTCCTTCTACATCTCCATCTTTGGAATAGCTCGCTCCTGCAATGATATACCCTCCATCCACAGTTTGTTGAATTTCTGCGGGAAAATCTCCTTCTGATCCGCCATAGCATTTTTGCCACTCTAATTCTCCATTTTGATCGAGTTTCAAAATCCAATAGTCAGCTTTTCCTTTATTGTCTTCTACGTCTCCGTCATTTGATGCACTATAACCTGCAATAATATACCCTCCATCTACAGTTAATTGTATAGAATTGACTCCTTCATTTTCTGAACCTCCATATTGTTTTTCCCATTCTATCTCACCCAGTTCATTTATTTTAAAAATCCATATGTCTTGTATATAAATATCCACTTCAATATCTGCTATTGCTCCCACTACGATGAAGCTACCATCTGCGGTTTCTTGAATATTGGTAATATAGTCATATCCTATACTCCCGTAATTTTTCTCCCATTCTATTTCTCCATTTTGATCTATTTTTAAAATCCATCCATCTGCCAATCCATAATTCCCCCCAACATCCCCATCACTTGATTCACTTGAGCCCGCTACAATATAACCTCCATCTAAGGTCTGCTGAATAGAACGGATCAAGTCAATTTTTGAACCGCCGTAAGTTTGTTCCCATTCTATTTCGCCTAATGGGTCTAATTTTACAACCCAAAAATCCCTTTCTCCTTTATTCACACTAATATCCCGATCATCTGATATAGTAAAACCTGCTGCAATATAACCTCCATCTAAGGTCTGCTGCACCGAATGAAAGTCTTCATCTTCAGAACCACCATAATTTTGTGCCCACTCTATATTTGGTTGAGCAATTATACAATAGTTTATGAATAGAAATAAGCAACTAAGAAAATAGGTAAGTTTTTTCATTGTCTTTAATTATTTTGAAAATTTAAGTAATTCAAAGAAGTAAAATTTGGGCAATCACTTCCATGAAGCCTTGCCCAAATACATACTAATCTTCAATCTTGAGTGAAATAGACATTCTAGTGTCACACCTTGCTAAATTAGTCACATTCTAATCCTAACGCAGTACCAATTGCTAAACGGGATACATTTAGGAATAACATACCAAATTGACCCATTAAACGGTGAGCAAACAAAGCCAAAAAAATACGTTGAGTAATGAAAATAGACATTTCTTATTTACTACTATCACTAAACCATTGTATCTTTAGGTGCGTAAACTATAGTATATGATCCGCTACAAAAAAGATACGAATAACATTGTAACCCTTACACTTGATATGTCAGGAAGAACCGTCAATGTTATAAATCATGAAATTGTTCAGGCTTTTATTCCTGTTGTTGAACATTTAAAAAAAGAAAAAGAACGAGGAGAATTAAGTGGTATCATTATTACTTCTGCCAAAAAAACATTCCTTGCAGGAGGAGATTTAGAATATTTATATCAGGATTTAACAGCGGATGAAATCTTCAATTTTTCACAACAATTACAAAATTTCTTCCGCGATTTAGAACGACCTGGTGTCCCAGTTGTAGCTGCGATGAATGGCTCTGCTTTAGGAACAGGTTTTGAATTAGCCTTAGCTTGTCATCATCGAATTGTAGTAGATGCACCTAAAACTAGAATTGGACATCCAGAAGTTAAATTAGGCTTGATGCCAGGTAGTGGTGGGATCATCCGTATGATGTGGCTATTAGGTATTGAAAAAACCTATCAAATATTGATTCGAGAAAAAGCCTATCGTCCTAAAAAAGCCCTGAAAATTGGTATCATTGATGCCCTCGCAAAAGATGAAGCAGATATGATGGAGCAAGCGCACACTTGGCTATTAGCACAAAAAGAAGGACGACGACCTTGGGATCAAGAAGGTGGACGTATTCCTCATGGCACAGCAAGACATCCAGAAATGTCTCAAAAAATACAAGCTTTGTCTGCTATGATGATACGAGATGGTAAAGCGAATTTCCCTGTATATCGCACAATATTAAGTGTACTGACAGAAGGTTCAATGGTCGATTTTGATACAGCTTGTCGTATTGAGAGTCGATACTATACCAATCTGCTAATGGGCAAAGTCTCTAGAAATATGATTAAGGCTTTTTGGTTTGATCAAAATGCGATTAAATCAGGAGCAAATCGTCCCAAAGGATATGGCTTATTTCGCCCTAAAAAAGTAGGCATTATTGGGGCAGGAAGGATGGGTTCAGGTATTGCATTTCGATGTCTTCGACAGGGAATGGAGGTGATTGTAAAAGATGTTTCTAAATCTGTAGCAGAACGCGCACGTGAGTATGTGAAACAAGAATTAGAAAATCGTATAAAAATAGAACGGGTTACAGAAGCCGAACGAGATGAACATCTTTCTCGCATTAAAACGACTGACGTTTCTGCTGACTTTGAATCTTGTGATATTGTAATAGAAGCTGTTTTTGAAAATGAAATGGTCAAAGCAAAAGTATTACGAGAAGCAGAGGAATACATGGATGATTACTCTATTTTTGGTACTAATACTGTTTCTATTCCAATTACTGCACTTGGAAAAAGAGCCAATCGACCTGCTAATTTAGTAGGACTACATTTCTTTTCGCCTGCTGATGAAGTGCCACTTGTTGAAATTGTCAGAGGGGAACAAACATCTGATGAAACAGTAGCGCGAGCATTCGATTTTGCTAAAAAAATTCTAAAAACGCCCATTATAGTAAAAGATAGTTGGGGCTTTTATGCTTCCAGAGTTCAAAACACCTATATTTTAGAAGGTATCCAGATGTTACAAGAAGGCTACCCAGCCGCATTAATTGAAAATGTAGGAAGACAAGCGGGCATGCCCAAAGGCGCTTTGGCTTTAGCTGATGATTCTTCCTTTGAATTGGTGCTACGATATGAAGAATTAGCAGCTCAACATTATGGACCCAAGTATATTCAGCACCCTGCTGTAACGGTTCTGCAAATTATGCTAAACGAGTTGGAGCGAAAAGGAGCAGTAAAAAAAGCTGGTTTTTATACCTATGAAGGAGAGGAACGCCGTTTATGGAAAGAATTAGTAGATCATTTTCCCGTAAGAGAACAAGATTATCCCGTCGATCAGATAAAGGAACGCTTTTTATTTGTACAGGTACTAGAAGCAGTCTGGTGCTTACAAGAAGGAATTATTCAAACTATTCCTGAAGCAAATCTAGGTAGTATCCACGGATGGGGTTTTCCTTCTTTTAAAGGTGGAGTGATTCAATTTGTTAATGATTATGGCGTAGATGAATTTGTCAATCAATGTAAAATTTATGAAGCAACCTATGGGCCACGTTTCAAAGTACCTAAGATGCTCGTCAATATGAAAAAAGGACAGGCCGTTTTTGTGTAGTGTGAATGTGAATTGTTTAAGACGTTTTATTGAAAAAGAAAGTTGCCCACATTACTTTTCAGGAGCTGTGGAATTCTTTGGACAATTAAATTTTTTTCATCAAAGGTATATTCACTTTTAATGTTTTCCATAAATGAGCTTCTTTGATTTGATGGATTTTCCTTTATATTGAATGGAAACAATATACATTCCAAAGGGAAGATTTTGAAGATTTAGTTTTATCGTTTGTTTTTTAGAATTGCCTTTTAAAACTATATTTCCAAGTGGATCTATAATAGCATACTGAAGTCTTTTAGGAGTCGAATAATGTTGTTTAATTTTTATTTCTCCAGAAAAACTATTTGATAATATCTGAATTTGATCGCCTTCATTTAATTCAGTAGTTGGGGTTAAAAAAGCGTACTCATAACCCAACCATTCGATTCCTCCAGGCTGTAAAAGATTATTATCAAAATCAAAAAAAGTAGCATGTTCTTGATGTGAGCCTTGCCCCCATTGAGTATAACAATCACTCGACACCCAAAAAGGTTCCCAATAAATTACGCCTTTTCCTCCAAAATTAATCACTTCTTTTGTTAAATCAATTAACCAATCTCTTTGATTGTTAGGACTAGCAGGACTATAATCAGGATGTGTCTGACTAATAATATTATTAGCATTGTCATTCCAATCGGTCGTCCAGATATAGCCTGTTTCTACAATGAGAACTTCTTTTTCTGGATAAAGCGAACGAAGTGTTTGTATCACATTGCCCGTTCCTGAAATAGTAGTTGGCATATGCCATGCCCAATAATAAGACAGTCCAATCATATCAAAATCAGTCACTCCATTTGTAATAAAACCATCAATCATCCATTCAGCATTGCTTGGGCCTGCAACATGAATGAGGGTTTTGATCTCTTTTCCACTAGCTTGTTCAAAATCGTTTACTGCCTTTAAGGCTTTGTTGAAGAGTGCTGCATTTCGATCCCAATCGAGTGTCCAAACTGCATTATCAGATGGAGAAAGTAAAATTCCTTTATTCGTTTCATTCCCAATTTGGATGATTTCGGGCAGGAGGTTTTCTTCATTCAGATTCTCTAAGGTTTGATAAATATAACTGTAAAGGGAGTCTTTTAATACATCGATATCATCTACGATTGGCAACCATGCATTAGGAATAAGTTGTTTAGAAGGATCGGCCCAATTATCAGAAAGATGAAAATCGAGTAATACGTCTAAATTATTTTCTTTCGCTCGTGCTATTGCTTTTTTAACATCATTTAGATCGCTGTATCGTTTACCACTATTCAAGTCATCATACCAAGAAGGTGTATGCCACAATCGGAGTCGAACTAGATTTCCTCCTTGATTTTGTAGAATAGCATAGGCATCTTTTGGGGTTTCATTTTCGTGATAAACCACGCCACAATCTTCCATTTCATTTACATAAGACATGTCTGCTCCTAGATAAAAAGATTGGGAGATACAAGGAATCGAATGGAAAAGAATAGCTATTGCAAAAACATAGATCTGCTTCATGAGCTTGAAAGTTTACTTCAAAGATGTTTTTAAGTTAGGGATTTTTTGGATGATTGTTCTAAATACTAGAAGTTGTTCTTTATTTAAATCATTTTTGATAATGACATAACTTACCACCTTGCTTGTATAAATTAGAAACCAAGATTTCGTTTCTTTGACTTTATAGATTTTTTCCCAGTTCAATTTACTTTGAAACGTCTCTCCTTTAATTTCGATCCAATCTTCATTCAGAAAATAATGCATTTCTTCTATGATTCTGGATTTTTTATGATAGTTCTTTCTAGCATTTCTATAGATAAATAAGGGCATTAGGATGGTAGCAAATATGGCAAAGATTAGTTGAGTAAGCGGGAATTGATCTCCCATGATTGTTGGGTTGAAGAAGTAATATAGTACTGCTATCCACATCCCAACTCCAATTATTGTTAAAATAATTCCTATTGGCTGACTATAAAATGTATAATAATTAAACCTTGTAAATTCTTGCTGTGTGATATGGGTGCTAAACGTTACTTGTTTTTCCATATTGTTTTTTGGAATTAAAAAAAATCATCTAAAACTGAATTCGTATAGAAATAAAAATACTCACTAAAACTAAACCCGCTACAACCAAAAAACTAATTTGTAAGCCCAAAACCTCTGCCACAAATCCCATCAATGGTGGGCCTACTAAAAAACCTACAATTCCTGCCATTGAAACAGATGCTATCGCTATATTATGTGTAACTCCTTCTACTCTTGATGCTGCACTAAACAAAATAGGAACGACACATGATAAACCCAAGCCAGCTAAACTAAACCCAAAAACAGCAATTGCAATCGTTGGGAAAAAAACGACTCCGAATAATCCAATTAATGCTAGAACACTTCCTCCAACGACAACTTGTTTTGAACCAATTTTAGGAATGACAAAATCTCCCGTAAATCGTCCAACTGCCATCCAGAATGAAAAACCTGCAAAACCTAATCCCATTAATAAAACTCCTGCATTCAAATCATTACTCAGATAAATAGTACTCCATTCCATAATTGCTCCTTCTGCCAACATGATCGAAAAGCCCACAATTACAATTCCCCAGACTGGGCGAGGGGGGAAAACTAAAATACTTTCTTGCTCGTCTATTTCATTGGGTATTTTTGCTAAAATTGGTCGAATTATAAGAGCTAAAATGATGCATAAAATTGCTGATACTATGATATGAAATTGTATACTAATCCCTTGACTTGCAATCCAACCTGCTGTAAGCGCACCAAACATACTCCCCAAACTAAACATACCATGACTCGTTGCCATAATATGTACTTTTCTTTCTTTTTCAATCGCAGCAGTAGCTGCATTTATACATACATCCAAAAAACCACTAGTTATACCGACAATGATTAAAGTGCCACCCAACATCCATAAACTCGTAGAAAAAGTAGGAATACACACCATCAAACAAAATAAAATAGAGATGAAAGTGGTCGTTTTTCCTAACCCTAATTGTAAAATAATCTTATTCGTAAATGGCATCATCAATAATGCCCCTATTGATACCCCTAATAAGGCAATCCCTAACTCTCCATCTGAAATCTGTAGGCGATCCTGCATCTCAGGTAGACGAGCCAGCCAACTTCCATACAAAAAACTCAAAATGGAAAAACTCAATCCCAATGCTCGATACATTGGATCTTGAAAATAATTGATTAATCGTTGAAGTACTTGCTGAAGAATCAAGTGTCTAATTTTGTATAGTTATCAATATCTTCTAAATGGAGTACCATCCCTTTTTTATCATCGTTTTCATACATCATATCGAATTTCGCATCCCAGACCAATTCATTACAAGTGTAAGAACTATTTGAAAAAATAACTTGATTAAAGGTCTCATCAAAGCCTTTTATCATCACTAAAAATTCTGCTTTTAGGTCATTTACTAGATTTTGTGTTTTACCAAAGAGAGGACTTTCTTCATTTATAGGGTGGACTATGGTCCAATTCAAAGGAAGGAATACAATTTGATCTCGTTCTATTTGTAATTGTTTATAACGGCGATGTTGCTCGCCATTTTCGTCCGTATCAATCCATGTCATGACAAAAGTGGCTTCTAGATTAATGATTCGATTATCTCGAATATTTACAATTCTAAATACTAAAGCTTTTCCATTTTGATAGGGACTAATCAACGCATTTTTACTATACAAAATATGAGAAACAGGCTTTGAAAAACGTGCGAAAAATAATCCTGTCGCAAGTGCAAAAGACATTAAGCCTACCAAGGCACATAAAGTAGCTAAAATATTGGCGCCTGCTCCTTGAGGACTTATCGCACCATAACCGACAGTGGTAAAAGTCTGCACACTAAAAAAGAAGGCATGCAAAAAATCTTCTAAAAATGAACTTGATTGAACTCCAGATAAGTGTTCTACTCCAATAATTACATGTAAAACAGCGAAAATAGCATTGACGATAATATAAAAGAGCGTAACAACGACAAAAAAGCGTCGCCAACTCATTTCCACCATGTATTCATAATGACTAGTTTCTTTTTTTCCACTTCTTATGATATTAAAACTCCCATCTTTATTGATAAATCGTTGGGTCGATTGAGTAATCCTAGTACCAAATCCCACATCATTATCTAATGAAGAACGAGGAGCCTTATTCCTATCTTTGGCATCCATTTTTTAGCGGTTTTTTCAAAGATAAGATTAATTTCCTTTCCTAAAATTAAGATAAGGCACGCGGAGAAAATAAATTTACTTTCATTGAAATAGCGAAAATTATAAATCATTGGAAATGAAGTTAATTGAGCTAATTCGAGGAATTAAGAATGTAAATTTATACGTGCCCAACTACTAAGAACTAAGAGAACTAGTTTTTTTGAGTAGCAAAGTTTTCTTGTAGTTGGTGTGTAAATGCTAAAAGTTGAGCTTCTTCAAACATATTTCCCATAAATTGAATGCCTATCGGCAAGTTGTTTTCATCTTTTCCTATGGGTAAAGCAATGGCTGGAAGTCCACACATATTAGCTTGGACGGTAAATATATCTGCTAAATACATCTTGACTGGATCATCAATTGTATCTCCTAAATTCCAAGCAGTAGTTGGACTTACTGGCATGACGATAAAATCATATTCCTCTAAAATGGAAAGTGTTTGTTCTTGAATCAGACGGCGAACTTGCTGCGCTTTCGTATAATAGGCATCATAATAACCCGCACTCAATACAAATGTACCCAGCATAATACGTCGTTTCACTTCTGTACTAAAGCCTTCCGTTCGAGATAATTTGTACGTTTCTAATAAGTTGCTAGCTGATTTATTTCGATGACCATAACGAACCCCATCAAATCGGGAGAGGTTGGAGGAAGCTTCTGCCGTAGTCAAGACATAATAGGCAGGAATGATATAATCTAGATAATCAAAATTGACAGCTTCCACTTGATGTCCTTCAGCTTTTAAATAATCTAAATAATCAAGTGTACTTGATTTTATGGTGGGTGCAATCCCTTCATGCTCCAGTACATTGCCGAAATAAGCAATTTTCGTCTTAGTTTTGAAATTAAGTTCTTGAGAATAATTGGGAACTACTTTGTCACTTGCTGTACTATCAAATTCATCAGCTCCTGCCATAACTTCTAATAAAATCGCGGCATCTTCTATACTATTTGCCAAAACTCCAATTTGGTCAAAAGAGGAAGCATAAGCCAATAAACCATGCCTTGAAATACGTCCATAAGAAGGTTTCATACCAATCACTCCACAAAATGCGGCTGGTTGCCGCACTGATCCTCCTGTATCTGATCCGAGTGATGCTAAACACGTATCCATTTGTACAGCTACTGCTGATGCTCCTGAAGAGCCACCTGGTACTTTAGTTTCGTCAGCTCCATTTTTCACCGCACCATAAACGGAATTTTCATTAGTAGATCCCATTGCAAATTGATCACAATTGACTCGTCCAATGATAATCGCATCTTCTTTTAAGATACGTTCTACTGCTGTTGCTGAAAATTGAGATTCAAAGCCTTCTAGAATTTTAGACGCAGCAGTTACTTGGTGATTTTTATAACAGATGACATCTTTTAGCGAAACCACCATTCCATATAATTTTCCTAAGTGGTCTGCTTGATTAACAATTTTTAGATCTAATGCAGCCGCTTTCGCTAAAGCTTCCCCTTCAAACACCTCGATATAAGCATTCAGATGCTGAGTAGCTTCGATTTGCGATAGATAATATTGAACAAGTTCAACACAAGTAATTTTCTGATTTTTTAAATCTGATTGAAGCTTAACTAAGGATTGGTATTTTGGCATTGTTGTATTATCAATTCTATAAATCAAATAGTACGGTATATTTTAAACAAAGATATACACGATGATGAATTATTGTAAAATTATAGCATCAATTTATTAAATATTAGAATATTAAAATAAAAAAATTAGATTAATCTAAAAAAATATTTAGATTTGTAATTGGATTCTAACCTAAGAAAAAACTTACTTATGAATATGTACTCAACATTAAATCGTTTTATAGTTATAATCTTTATTTGTCTACTCCCTTTTGGCGCAACTTATAGTCAAACTATTCTTACAGATCGTCCTGATCAAACAGAAGGTTCTTCTACCGTACCAAAAGGAAGCGTACAGATAGAGAGTGGTGTTTTAATTGCTTATACAGGAGAAGGACTAGACAAAGAGCGTCAATTATTAGCACCAACTACCTTATTTCGTGTGGGTTTGACTAAAGGAATTGAATTACGTTTATTGAGTCAATTTGAAAGTGTAAAAGATTTTAGATTCGGACAAACCTTCAATGGTATTAGTGATCTGGAAATAGGTACAAAGATTCAAATTTTTAAAAAAGAAGAAAATTCCTCTGAAGTGGCTCTTCTTTCCCATCTTGTTATTCCAACAGGAACAGATGTATTGACGAACAATGTAGTAGGAACAATAAATAAGTTATCTATTTCTCATGTAGTCAATGAAAATTTTGGCATAGGTTATAATCTTGGCTACAATTATTTTGGAGAAGGAAATGGAGACTTTACCTATACACTTGCATTTGGAATTGGGATTAATGATAAATTATCCGTCTATTTTGAACCCTATGGCGAAATTGCCAATTTTGAAGCGCATTTTTCCAGTTTCGATGCTGGTTTTACGTATTTGGTACAAGATAATTTACAACTTGATTTTTCTTTTGGTACGGGCATCAATTATAATATGAACTATCT
The DNA here is from genome assembly GCA_020628645.1 of Saprospiraceae bacterium. Lineage (GTDB taxonomy): Bacteria > Bacteroidota > Bacteroidia > Chitinophagales > Saprospiraceae > JAHDES01. The sequence goes on along the minus strand of JAHDES010000024.1, from coordinate 69,617 downwards.
TTCTCTTGGATGCAGTTGGTTGATTTTAGCCAACAAATAGCTTCATTTAACCACTATACAATAAAAAAATAGCAGGTCGTTTATGCAAATCAGGTCGTTTAATGCTTTTCCATTTTTGAATACTATACGTCTTAATATAGGCTGTAGATAAACTAATATCACAAGCGATACAAAATTTTGTTTTAGGGTTTAATGCTTGTAAAGCAGCATCTATAAAAGAGTGATTGCGATAGGGAGTTTCGATGAAAATTTGCGTTTGTTTCAATCGACGAGATTCTTGTTCTAAACGTTTCAATGCTTTTATCAATTCTGGTTTTTTAGGCGATAAATAGCCATGAAAACAAAATTGCTGCCCATTCATTCCTGATGCCATCAATGCCATTAAAATAGAGGAAGGTCCAACTAGAGGAACGACTTCTATCTCTTTTTCATAAGCTAATTTTACAATCATGGCCCCTGGATCGGCTATTCCTGGGCAACCTGCCTCTGATAGCAACCCTATATCATGTCCCTTCAACGTGTCATCTAGAAAAGTGCGTTGTTCTTCCAGAGGAGTACGCTTATTCAATTCATAAAAGGTCAATTCACTAAAGGCTTTTAGGGGTTGTGTTTGTTTGATAAAATGGCGAGCAGTCTTGGCTCGTTCGGCAATAAAATAATCCAAGCGATGAATAATATCCACCACATAAGGAGGTATTGTATGGATGGCGTCTTCTCCAAGCGGGCTTGGTATAAGGTATAATTTCCCTTTTTGCATGAATTAACAAAATATTAAGTAGGTTCACCTAATTATTTGGTCAATAACTGCTTTTAAAATTCATCAAAAAATCGCGCATAACTTTCTTACAGTCAGTTGTTTACTATTTTTATGACGAATGCAGTTATTCGACAAGTTTTAATCCCGCACTTTAGTCGGGGCAAATAAGTTAGGCTACTTATGTCCGTCGAAGGTACAATTTTGGTATCTTTGGCGCAAATTATGAGTACAACTTATACCATAAAATTACCGCAATTTGAAGGCCCTTTCGATTTATTGTTGTTCTTTATAGAGCGCGATGAGTTGGACATTAATGATATTCCTATTGCGAAAATAACAGAAGACTTCTTAGCGTATATTCGTCAAATGGAGGCGCTTAATATAGATTTAGCAAGTGAATTTATATTGGTAGCAGCTACTTTGATGCGTATCAAAGCTAAAATGTTGATTCCTCGAAAAGAACTCGATGAAGAAGGCAATGAGATTGATCCACGCGATGAACTAGTACGACGATTATTAGAATATAAACGCTATAAAAGTGTACTTGAAGAAATGCGCCAAATGGAAGAAAATCGAGCTCAGCGCGAACTTCGAGGAAATACGAGTAAAGAATTAAAAGAAATTGCGACCAAAGCATTGGTCGATATAGAATTGCAATCGGTTACACTATTTAAGTTGTTGCGAACGTTTGAACGATTGCTGACGCGCATGGAAGATCGCGAACGCAAACATACCGTTCATCAAGTGTATCGCTATAATTATACCGTACAAGAACAGCAAATTTATATTTTATCGCGAGTGAAAGTAGGTATAAATTCGAGTTTTCAAGATGTTTTTAAAAAATGTCAAAATCGAATTCATGCTATCATTACTTTTTTAGCAATGTTGGAATTATTAAATATGCAAAAGCTTTTAATTACACAAGGAGAAGGAGTCAATAATTTTTGGCTCACAATTAATGAAAACCCATCTGCCGAGGAAGAATAATTTAATCTAAACCGCAAAAAAGAACTTTAAATAAGTTTAAAGTTCACATACACTTTTCAATTTTATATGATGAAATACACGATACTTTGCTTATTCGTTTGTAGCATTTTTAATTTTACACATGCGCAAAATGCAGCTGAAAAAACAATCCCTTCTAACTTTACAGATGGAAGTCCTATGATTGATCCTACTCCATTTATCAAAAGTATCACAGCAGAAGACCTAAAAAGACATCTTACTGTTTTAGCATCAGATGAAATGGAAGGGCGCGAAACAGGTACAGCAGGAAATGTGAAAGCTGCTCAATACATAGCCACTCAATTTCGTAATATGGGACTACCCAATATTGGGGATAAATATTCTTATTTTCAACCTGTTTATTTTATTTCTGAAATGTGGGAAGGCATTGAGTTGTATGTTAATGGAGAAAAATTCCGTCATTTATGGGATTTTTACGCTTTCCCAGGTACGAATTCTAATGAACCTGATATTTCAGCAAAAGAAGTTGTTTTTGTGGGATATGGTATCGAAGATGAAAATTACAACGATTATGCAAATATCGATGTAACGAATAAAGTACTCATTGCTTACATGGGTGAACCCCGAAATAGTCAAGGTATTTCTTATATTACGAATGCTCAGAAAGATTCAGAATGGACTTCTGATTGGCGAAAAAAAGTAATTACAGCAAAACGAAAAGGTGCGAAAGCTATCTTATTTATAGATGGAGATGCGCGTAAAAATATTGCAGAAAATCGACGTCTTCTATTAGGTTCTCGAATGCGTTTGGGAGAAGGAGAAAAACCCGAAGGGCGATATGCCAATAATGCTTTTATTTCTACCAATATTGCTAAAGCAATTATGGGAAAAAAATTCAAAAAAATTGTAAAAGCCAGAAAAAAAATTGAGAAAAAAGGAAACCCTAAAAGTGTCGCGCTTCCTTGTGATTTTCAATTAATACAAAAGAAAAAAACAGATCGTCTTACTGGAGATAATGTTTTAGGATATATCGAAGGAAGTGACCCAGCATTAAAAGATGAGCTTATTGTAGTGACCGCGCACTACGATCACCTGGGTAAACGAGGTGATGATATTTATAATGGAGCCGATGATAATGGTTCAGGTACAAGTACTGTGATTGAAGTAGCAGAAGCATTAGCAGCAGCCCGAAAAGGAGGCGTTGGCCCTCGTCGAAGCGTATTAGTGATGTTAGTAACAGGAGAGGAGAAAGGATTGCTCGGCTCAAAATATTATGTAGAATTTCCTTTGTTCAAGATTGAAAATACAATTGCTAATGTCAATGTGGATATGGTAGGTCGAGTTGATGAAAAATATGAGAAAAATCCCAATTACATTTATGTCATTGGTTCAGATCGATTGAGTACAGAGCTTCATGAAATCAATGAAGTAGCAAATAAGAATTTCACAAATCTTACCTTAGATTATACTTACAATGATGATAATGATCCTAATCGATATTACTATCGTTCAGATCATTACAATTTTGCTGAAAAAGGAATTCCAGCTATTTTTTATTTCAATGGTACCCATCCTGATTATCATCGAACTTCTGATACCGTAGAAAAAATTAATTTCGAAAAAATGGAATCTATTGCAAAATTGGTTTTTCTCACAACTTGGGAGTTAGCTAATCGAGATAAGCGTATAGAAGTAAATGTAACAGGAAGAAATTAGTCTTACTCTACCATTTGCAACCCCTGTCTCAATTGAGGATTATTAGGTGCTACCTGAAGTCCCATTTTGAAGTATTTAGCAGCTAAATCATTACGCCGAGCGGTATCTTTAAAATACATAGCTGTTTGATAATACCAATTGATAAGTTTGTCTTGAGGTGCCCTTGGATTGAGGTATTCCATATAGGTGTCTACATAAGGGACATTATATTTTGTACGCAACACTTGGGAGAAGCTTGCCAATAATTTGTCTAAATCTTTATCGTATCTATAATTTTCGGCGGCTGTTCCACTTTTCATCGTTATCGCTGAACCATAACGAGGGTTAATTTCCAAAGCTCGATCAATATGATAAGTAGCTTCAGCTAATATGGGTTTTCTAATTTCATGATCGGTTTCCGCTTGATAGCGTTTGAATAAGGCACTTCCCCAAAATAAATTGGCTCTTGCACTATTTTTTGATATTTTGATTGCAGCTTCATTTAGGGTATATTCACTTTGCCAATCAGGTACACGAGTCGCTGTTTTTACTATAAATCCTATCGCATAAAGTCCTAATAGCCCCATTACAATTGGACGAGCCATTTTTTTCGTTAATACCGTATGAAATAGATAAGCTAAAGCTATACATACACCAACAGATGAGATGTAGACAAAGCGTTCATTCATAAATGTACCAATGGTAAAAGGTAAATTAGAAGTGATAGATAAAGTCATTAAGTAAAACAAACTAGCATATCCCCAAACATTTTTCTTTAAAAACCCCCAAATAGCAACTCCTACTATCGCTAGATTCACTATTAAAGAAAGAATTACTTGCCAATCAGACCATTGCATAATGGGAATGTGGTAAGGGTAATAATCATGTGTCAAAGGATGAGGAAAAAAGAGCAATTTTACATACAAACCTAAGGTGTGAAAAATCGTCGCAAATTTTTCGCCCACATTCATTCCATAAAAAGGATTATTCATTAAATCTGTTACCTCTGTTCCACTGGTGAAAGCAAAGCCCAACACCTGCGAACGAATCATAAACCATACTACAAATACGCCGATAAGACCTGCTGTAGAGATGCTCAATTTTTTGACATCTAGTTTTGCAAAAAAGTATAAACTCAATGGTATAACCCCAACAAAAGTTATAGCATTTTCTTTTCCAAAAAGAGCTAAAAGGAGCGATAACACTCCTATGCCAAACCATAAAAATCCATTTTTATCTTGTACATAATAGCGAAACAAGCAGTAAATTGCCGCTAAACCTCCTAATAAGCAAAGAATCTCATCTCGTCCTTTTACATTGGCAACAACTTCTGTATGAATAGGATGAAGTACAAACAATAGGGCAGCTATAAAAGGTAAACTAAAAAGCGAGTCAATTAAGTCTGTTTCTTCTTTTTTATTGGGAAAAAACAGAAAAAGAACTCGAAATAAAAGCAATCCAGTCAATACATACAAAATGACATTAATCAAATGACTGACCCACTCTTTTTGACCAAATAAAGCAAATTCCATCGCAAAAGTGACTAAAGAAAGAGGTCGATAACGTCCTCCTTCTACCAAATCTTTTTGTTCGCCAAAATACCCCTGAAAACTTTCAGTTGAAAAAATAGGGCCAATTCCCGCAAATCCTTTTTTGACTAAATCATTATCAGTATAGACAATTTTATCATCTAATACATAATCAAAATTTAAGCTGATGGCATACAGCCCAAATCCTGCTAGCATTAAAATGAGTGCTGCAATTGCATGAGTACGCCAAAAAGACGCTGGAAAATAAGTTGTTTTTGAAGGACGCTTTTTCGTCTTATTTTTTTTATCGGCCATGATGGAGAATAATGTCTGTACTTTTTTACGTAAAAATAAAGGAGGAGTGGCAATAAATTTAGAGTATTTCATAAAAAACTTGAAGAATAGGTTGTATCTTTAGCATGAATCTAGCGTCTAAAGTGTTATAACCTCTGTTTATTACCTCCCAATTTTTATAAACGCCTAAAACTCTAAGGCTAACCATCGTCAAACTTTCCTATAAACCGAACATGGTATTGAAGTAAGCATTTTTCCTATCGGAATAGTGTCTATACTATTTATTTGGTAGACTGAATTTTTCTTTGTTTTATGATTAATCGTCTTGTGGTAATTGTACTATTAAGTTGGAATAGTTGGATGAACTATGCCCAAACCCCTTTTGATTGTGATGGGCAGGTGTTCATGAGTTTAATACAAAATAATAATGAAGGTCAATTATACGAAATTGTTTCTGATGGAATAACATCTGATGATGTACCTTTTCCTGCTACCTTTCCTTATAATATAAATTCTATTGGTTATCGAAAGACGGATAATTTCATTTATGGGATTGATCCATCTGAACATTTTTTGTATCGAATTGATGCTGAAGGTTCGGCGGAATTTATATATGATTTAGAATTAAACGCTGCTTATTATGCAGGAGATGTAACGATAGATGGTAATTATTTGGTACTGTTTAATAGCAATGCCTTAGCCAAAATTGATCTTAGAGAATCGACTTATCCTATAACCTATGTCCCGATTCAAACAGCCATAGGGGATAATTTGGTATCCTGTGCAGATGTAGCTTTTCATCCGGGGACAGGCTTACTGTATGGTTATGATGGTGTGGAGGGGCAATTGGTGCAAATTGATACAGAAACAGGAGTTATTAAGCGAGATGAATTTCAAGAAAATGACTACAATAATATCTTAACGGCTCTTTTTTTTAATGAAATAGGAGAATTGTACGGTATAGGAAAAGATAATCTTAATAATTTATCCATTCTTTTTCAATTTAATTTAGAGACAGGTTTATCCTCTCGTACAAATTTTACCCAAAATACAGGCGAACAAGATGGTTGTTCCTGCCCTTATAAATTGAGTATTCAACAATATCCTACTTCTTCGGAGGCATTTCCATGTACAGAAGTAGAATATGTTTTTAAGATCGCTAATTTTAGTGGAGAAACAAAACAAGATGCCATTTTAGAAAATGTATTTCCTGATGGCTTTGAAATTACAGAGATTACTCATCATCCTTTTGGTTCAATAGATGAAACTAGTTTAGGAACAAACAAACTACAATTAACGGATTTTGAGATTCCAATAGGTGTTGATAGTATAGTTCTTAAATTAAAAGTTCCAGAAAATGCTACTGGAAATTATTTATCACAAAGTGCCCTCCAAGCAACAGGTGTTACAAGTGGTGTAATTGAATCCCTCGTTTCTGATTTTCCTTATTCCATGCAAGATGATGACCCAAGCCCTCTCATGATTACTCCCGTTAAAATAGCTGCTGAACCAACTTATCCTGATACGCTAGAATTATGCTGGGGGGACACCTTATATTTAACCTATCCAGAAGTGGGAGGCATTAATTATTTTTGGAATACAGGTGCTCAAACGACTACCTTTCCAATTACAAAAGCAGGATTTTATGAACTCACGATTGCTACTGCTTGTGAAAGTGAAATTCGTCAAGTTACGGTTGTTAATTCAGATTTAAATTTAAGTTTAGGCAATCGTCAAACGATCAATTTTGGAGAAAATGTTCAAATCGTTCCAGAAATTATATCTTTTAGCCCCATTGTTTCTTATGAATGGTCAAGTGGTTCAGGAGAAATCTTAAACTGTCCTAGCTGTCCATATTTAGAAGCGCAAACACCCCAAACTACAGATTATCAATTAAAGATTGAAAATGAAAGTGGTTGTACGATTTCTGCTCGTGTATTGGTAGAAGTAAATTATCCTGTTTTTGCACCTAATATCTTTTCACCAAATGGAGATATAACAAATGACCAATTTTATCTCCAAAGCATTACACCTGATTTAGTTATTAATTATCTCCGTGTGTTTAATCGATTAGGTGAAATCATTTTTGAACAAACCAATACATCTACAAATGATGCCAGTAAAGGATGGGATGGAACGTATAAGCGTAAAAATGCAGAACAAGGCGTATACATCTGGACAGCAGAAATCGCCTATCCTGACGGACGAACAGCAATTATTTTTGGCGATGTGATGTTGGTTCGGTAAGAAAAAAGGTTCAATAACCATTTTTGATTATTGGATTTTCGTGGTCCCACAAGGGCTTCCCGATAATTGTGCTTATTCTTATTAATTCGCATCGGGATAAACTTCTCGCCCTTTAGGTTTAAAGCAAATAAAAATACCCGTAAGTACAAGACTTACAGGTATTCTTAGTGGTCCCACAAGGGCTCGAACCTTGGACCCCCTGATTATGAGTCAGGTGCTCTAACCAACTGAGCTATAGGACCTGCTTTTCACTCAAGCGATTGCAAATTTAGTGCTTTCAAAGCGTTTATGCAAACAATTTCTAATATTAGCAACTAATAAAAATAGATTAAAGTTCCTGTACAATCAACCCATTTTTAATACGAGGCTCAAACCAAGTGGATTTGGGAGGCATCACTTCGCCAGCATCAGCTACTTTCATTAAGTCACTCAATTCAACAGGATATAAAACGAAACCTACTCGACTATCATCTTTATTTGTTTTTTGGCGAATTTCATTTAAACCTTTTGGCCCTTCTACATAGCGAACGCGTAAATCCGTACGGACATCCATAATACCTAAGATATTCTCTAGTACCTTTTCATTTAATAAGGTAGCATCTAAAATAACGGTAGCCTTTTTATATTCTTTGAGAATTTCTTTTTTCCATTGTAAGCGAAACCATTCTCGATTGACATACATGACAATCTCATGTTTGGCAGTAGGTTTTTGTGGCCCATCTAAAATTTCAATATCAAAAACTTGAGCAATTTTTGCCATAAAGGTAGTGATAGAAATATCAGGTGAACTCTCAATGATTCGATTATAATCATGTACAGCTAATTCACTTACTGGGAAAAACGTACACAACATTTGATCATAATCGGGTTCATCTGGTCGATCAAGCATCCGCTTATACATTAAAGCAGTGGTAGAGGTACGATGATGTCCATCCGCGATATAACTAATCGGTACTTTTTGCTGAAATAGTTGTTGAAATTGTTCAATTAGTTGACCATCTTTTACTTCCCAAAAACGATGAATATGTCCTGTTTTTTCAAATTGCACTTCGTAAAAGAGCGTTTGTTCCTTTACAATTTTTTTTATCAATTTATTAAGTGAAGGTACATCAGGATAGGTCAATAATATGGGCTTGACAATAGCTCCTCTTGCCAATATGAGGTGCATTTGTTGCTGTTCTTTTGCGGCAAGGGTATTCTCGTGTTTTTTAATCTTACCATCTAGATAATCATGTATATCCGTACAAGCGATAATTCCCGTATGTGTACGTTTTTGCGAGACAATTTGGTAAATATAAATGGATTCCTGCGCCGTTCGTTGAAAAAATCCACTTTCTTTATAAGCAGGATATTTTTCTCGAACAGTTCCGAAAAATTCATCTGGTGAGGTGACATAATCCAAATTAGGATAGACAGCACGAAATGGTCGGATTCTCATACGAAAATACTCGGCATACTTTATTTAGATGGTATGCATTATTTATTTGGTTAGGAAATTTTATCAAGGGTGAAGGTACGGAAAAATACAGGTACGAATAAAAAACGCTTCCAGAAATTTCTGAAAGCGTTTTTTAGATGCTAACGGACTACTTATAGCGTCGTTTAATCAATTTAATGAAAATCTGCGCTTTTTTCTTTTTGCTCTTATCGCCCCAGCCAAATCGTTCAGCCACATTATCTGATAAATATGCTTTTGCATCATCGAAAGAGTTCAACGTATTTAAGTACTTGATAGTATCATCAAAGGAGCGATGATCGCCACCAAATAATTCATTGATAGTCAGAATTTTTTCATTCAAGCCCATTGCTTTAGTTAAATCCTTGATAGGTGCAGATGCCAACCGATCTGATAATTCTTTGGCCTCAGGCATTTCAAAAAGTGGATCATGTGCCTTAGTTTCTTGTGGCGTTACTACTTTAGGAGCAGCTACGACAGGCGTCGGTTCTACAACAGGAGGTGCAGGCTCTACTTTAGGAGGTGCAGGAGTAGCAACTTTTGCCTTTGGCGGTGGTGGTGGCGTTTGCTGAGTATACTCCTTGAGCGAATCAGGAATCTCAATTACGACAGGCTTTTTACGAACTACAGGTGCAGGAATTTCTTCTACCACAGGAACAACAGGCTCTTCTACAACAGGTGGAGGGCTCACCCTAGTTGTTTTTTTTGTTGCCTTTTTGCTAACCGAGGGAGTCGATGTATCATCTAAAAAACTATCATAGAATTGACGAATGTAATCCATCATTAAATCCTTCTCGATCGGTGATACATGATCATCAATACTCATATTGCTATAAAGGGTATTGATCTTATCTAAAATTTTTTTTGCTTGCTTCAAATTCATAAACCATGAGACTTGTTAAAAGAGAATGGCAATTTTTAGTATTTTTGAATTTTGGAGAATAAATCTCCGCATAAAAATACAAATTTCTCTCGCTATTTTGATAAACCAAGTTGTGTATCATGAATATCAATAAGGAAAAACTTGAAATAAATCGACTAAATGGAGATTTAGCATCAAATTTTGAGAATTGGGATTCTGTTAATGATTAACCACAACTTGAAATTGACTATACTAAATTTTGTACGAAAGAGTAAGGGAAAATATTACACTTTTAGGCTTCTTTTTTTACGTTTTTATACAAGTTGCAATGAAATGAACGTCAATAAGCCCGCCTGCCATAAAAAAGACTTGAAAAAGTCGGGCAGGGAAAAATTTTTAAGAAAAATCGTCTGAAAGAGATTTTGAAATAAAATTTGACGCATTGGGGTTTTAATGAATGAATTGTAACTTGTCAAAATAATGGCATTTATGTTTTTAGAACCGCATTTTAAAGGACAACGTAGTGGATGGATCGAAGTCATTTGTGGCTCCATGTTTTCTGGAAAGACGGAAGAACTTATTCGTCGCCTCAAACGCTCTAAAATAGCGGGACAAAAAGTAGATATTTTTAAACCGATCATCGATACGCGCTACGATAATACCAAAGTCGTTTCGCATGACGCTAATTCCATTCTTTCTACCCCTATAGAACATTCTTCGCAACTATTAGAACTCACCGATAATGTAAATGTAGTAGGCGTAGATGAGGCTCAGTTTTTTGATTTGGATTTGCCAGATGTTTGTCAACAATTAGCTTTAAGAGGAATACGTGTCATCGTAGCAGGTTTAGATATGGATTATAAAGGACAACCCTTTGGTCCGATGCCTAATTTGTTAGCAGTAGCAGAATATATTACAAAAGTACATGCCATTTGTCAGCATTGTGGAAATCTTGCCACGCATTCGTATCGCTTAGTAGCAGATGGCGATCAAGTGGTATTAGGAGAAAAAGACCGTTACGAAGCACGTTGTCGTACATGCTATCACATGGGAAACATCCTCAATTTAAAAGTCAAATCTAATGGGACAAATACAACTGAGGAAGTTGTGAAAAAAGGAGAGGAGTTGTTTTAAGAACAACTCCCCTCATGCTCATTGGTTATAAACTAAAGCTCACACCTAAGCTTACGATATTTCCTTTTAGGCCTGTACTTCGAATATAATGACCATATTTTAAATCAATACTTTTTACTAAAAAATCAGATCGTTTCTTAAAGGGTAAATTGATCTTGGCAATACCCCCAGAGGGACTATAACTTAATCCTATTCCAAAAGCATGACTACTCAGATTCGCTAAATCATGATCGGAGGTATAAAACTTGTTTGTGATAGTATGCTCTTTATACGATTTAAAATAAGTAGATGCCGTTTGTGTATGATAACGATAATAAGGCGCTATCCAGAAAAAACGATTGATTTTAATGGGTACTTCTATATTCGCTGTATGTCCTTGAACGCCCCAATTGTCCCAATAATAACGATAATATAAACGAGCTACTAGCCATTCTGATAAATGCGTATTGAGACGTAAACCAATTGGTAATTTCAAACGTTGATCGGGTAATCGTTCAATTCCTGCACGAGCTTGTTCCTGAAAATAAACTCGATGGAAAGGCGTCGATAACAAACCACGCATGTAAATGCCTTCTAATTGTAGGGAGATTTGCATCTTTTTATTCAACACCCTTGTAATTCCGATGGATGCATTGTACGATTGCCGTTTATCTGTTGGAACACTCACTTCTCCACGTAATTCTCTAGGAAAAATCACATACCAACGATCAATAAATGCTTGTGCGCTTAATCCAATGGATGTATTTTTATCTTTTGACAATAAGCTATAATTGATCCCTCCATTAATAGAGGTATAATCATATTCCACACTTCCACCAATTCTAAAACCAAGCTGTTGATAATCGGTTTTATCATAAGTCAAACCAATATTTCCATGAGCTCTTACATCAGAAGCGGAGTCAGAAGACGGAATATTATCAATATTATCGGTAGAAGCGGAAGAATAATAATCATAACCCGCATCTAGATTTAAACTCAATTTTTCGCTAGTAGGAATTCGAAGAATAATCTTCTGTGTAAAATCGGTCAATTGTTCTGTACCAATGCCACCTGTTACAGCGCCATTATTTCCATCTTGTGCATAGTAACTATTTAAAAAATCAACATCTATGGTCTTCCAATCGGGTTTTTCATAGGTGGTCAAATTATAAGTAGTGGTATCTTTCTTAGATAAACCCAATTTCTTACCCAAAGAAAAATTGCGAAGCTGCGCCTTGACATCCTGTGTGAGGATGAGAAAAAATAAGGCTAGAGAAACGATTACTAATTGCATCCGCAACCTCCTCCTACTTTACCTCCATTTGCTCCAGAGGCACCCTCGCGGTATGTTTGAAAATTAGTTTCAAAGAAATCCAGTTTGTTTGCCTCTAATGCCATACAAGGATCATTGAGGTACATTTTTTCGTAGCCTTTTACGGATACACAAGAAGTAAAACTTCCAATTAGTACGAGTAAAAGCACTATGTTTAAAGTGATTCTCTTCATGCTGCAAATGATTTTAGATAGTTTGAATAGTGGATTGTATTATCAGCTTCTATCACAATACACTCAATGCCATTTAATCGGTTGATGAGCTTAATACCTGCTTCGGCTCCCATGACAGAAATAGCGGTGGCAAGTGCATCGGCCAATTCAGGATTGGGACAAATGACCGAAACGCTTTTGGTTTCTTTTACAGGACGACCTGTTCTTGGGTCAATAATATGCGAATAATGTGCTCCATCAATAATCGTATAATGCTCCGAACTTCCTGAAGTGACCACCGCGCCGTTTGGAATGAATAAACGCAATAAAGATTCATCACGTTTAGAAGGATTTGGAATGTTTATCGACCAATCCTCTCGTTTAGGAGGCGTACCCCAACAGGCTAGATCTCCTGAAGCATTGATCAATCCACTTTGGATACCCATAGACTGCATCATTTGTTTGGCACGATGTGCTGCATAACCTTTTCCGATACCACCAAAGCCTATTTTCATCCTTTCCTTTTGAAGAAATACCGTTTGTTTGTCTGAATCAAGCTCAATTAAACGATAATTGATACGATCGCGGAGTTCAATAATTTTTGCTTCGGAAAGCATTTGATTGACCTCATTATTAAAATTCCAATAATAACGAGCTAATGTCCCACTAATATCAAAAGCTCCTCCTGTGATTTCGGATACTTTTATACTTCTGGCAATTAGATCAAAGAGTTCTTTACTGACCTGAACTGCTTTTTTACCAGCATTGGCATTAATTTCAGCAGTTTCAGAATCGTCTTTCCAAGAAGAAATCAATTGTTCAATTCGAATAATTTCTTGCTCGGCAGCACGGATAGCGTCCCAAGCGCGTTGTGGGGAGCGATCCACAGCGGTCAGTACGAATCCGCAGCCCATTAATTTGAGCGGGTGATGATGTGCTTTTAGCTGGGGGGCTAGCATTACTTGTTGGTTGGTCATACGATTAAAATTTAGAATTCACAATCGGAGGGTACTAATCTCATTATTACTTTAAAGCATTAATCTTATCAATAAATTGATCGGGCGTCATGCTTTTTTGGTAGTCAATTTCTCCTATTACACGTTCATCAGCTGCAAGAAGAATAACTTTTGGAAAAACACCATCTTTATTAAAGCGATCTGCTAATTGTGCATTATGGGCTTTTTGTTCGTCAGGTAACTGATTTTTTTTCTTATAGGGAAAATCGAGTTCTAAAAGGACTAATTTATCTTCGCTATATTCTTGAAAAGCAGGGTTTGTTAAAATTTCTGTTCGCAATTGAATGCAAGGTTTACACCAATCCGAGCCACAAAAAATCATTAAGATATTTTTGTCTTCTTCTTGTGCCAGTTCTTTGCTTTTATCCATATTGTGTTCAAAATCTTGAGCAGATAAATTAATGGTCAGCAAAAAAAATAAGCTAAAAAATGCAGTTAGATATTTCATGTGTCTTTTTTTATTTTTAATTAAGGTCACATGGAACTTACCATTATTAAAAGTCATTTTCTTGTGAGTCTAAAGACTTTTTAATAATGGACGTTTCATGAGAATTAGAATTTAAGTGATTGGAAATATGTCTTTTGAGTGTCTTGTATGGATAAGACAAAAGGAAAGAGAAAATCCCCTATGGATTTTTTAGAAAAAAGAAAAAATTATAGCAAGAGTAGTATTGGTGCTATATTTTGGTATGCTTTAAAAATTATATCAACTGATTAATTCATCAATGGCTCGTTTTGCGGATCGTGCTGCGGTATGAACACTTCCCCAGTCATCACCTTCTGTATAAGAGGTGCCCGCAAAAAAGAGTTTATTGTCAATAGACGCTCCAAGCGTTCGTACCTTTCTCCAATCTTCATGATCGTTGACGTAAGCACCGTTAATAAAAGGTTCGGCATTCCAATTTTGGAACGTATGTTTGATATAATGGGGAGTAGCTTGATTCTCAAAAACTTCGTCTAATTCAGCTAACATCCTATTAATTCTATCCTCTTCATCAGCTTGATTAAAAGTTTGTGCTGCCGTTCCTACCGCAAATAAACCTAGTATGTTTTGATTGGTATTTTGACCATAAGCTGCGTCATAATACAATTTTTGACCATCTGTTTCAGGCGTAATTGTAAAACCTACAATGGCAGGATAGAATTTTTCAGAAAACTCGATAAAAGCTTTACATCCGTCCCAAATTCTAACCTCATTTATGGCTTTTTGTTTATCGGCAGGTAATGCAGGTGTAAATGTAATTGCTCCATTTTGTAGCATTTTTACAGGAGCTGCAAAAATGACTTTATCGGCAGTATAGACTTCGGTTTGAGTGTTTACAGTGATTTGTTCTCCCGTATAATCAATAGATTCTACGATTGCATTATAGGTGATCTTATCATTCACAGAAGGGACAATATATTCCTCATAAAAATCAAACCAAGTAGAATTAATGAATTTTTGATCCTCTGTAAAATCTGCTTCAGCTATGGTGATTTGTTCTCCATCCCATAATGCAGTATCTATAGCTGGGTTGTAGAGGGTGGTTGCTACGTTTACTTGAACATTGGTATCATTTACGGCTTCTTCAAAGATGCCTCTTTCTATATGTAACCATTCAGCACCAAGCGGGATGGGAAAGTCTGCAAAATCAAGGGTGCGTTTCATCCGCCCACCATAAGTACTAGATGCCTCCAAAATTTCAAAATCAATGCCTAGTTGTTGGAGTAAATGACCAGAAGAAAGTCCTCCAGCTCCAGCTCCAATGATTAATACTTTTCCAATGGTATTAGGATCGACGCTTTCATCATTGCAAGAACTTAAACTAGTATTAAATGGTATGCCTACACCAAGAATTCCGCAGATTTTCAAAAATTCTTTTCTGGTCATTGAATATTCATTTAGTCTTTGAGAAACGTTTTTTGAGGGGAAATTATTTTTACGCTCGCTCTATTACCACTGCATAGCCTTGCCCAACTCCTACACACATGGTTACGAGTGCGTAACGTTCATTGCGTTCATGAAGTTCTAAAGCAGCGGAGTGCATGATGCGAGTTCCTGATACGCCTAGTGGATGCCCTATTGCTATTGCTCCACCATTTATATTTACACGAGGATCATCATCTGGAATTTCTAGGAGTCGAGTACATGCTAAACTTTGTGCTGCAAATGCTTCATTTAACTCAATTACTCCTATATCATTAAGAGTCAAACCTGCTTTTGCCAATGCTTTTTGTGATGCTCCAACAGGCCCAATTCCCATGATGCGAGGCTCAACTCCTACCACTGCTGAACAGACAATACGAGCCAAGGGTTGCAAAGCATATTTTTGAACAGCATCTTCCGAAGCCACAATTACGGCTGCTGCACCATCATTCAATCCAGAAGCATTGCCAGCGGTAACAGTACCCCCATCTTCTTTTTTCTTGAAAGCGGTTCTTAAAGTAGCTAATTTTTCAAGGGTAGAATGACCTTTGATAAATTCATCTTTTTCAAAAAGAATAGGGTCGGCTTTTCGTTGAGGAATTTCTACAGGTGTAATTTCTTTTGCTAAACGTCCATTCGCTTGTGCAGCAGCAGCTTTCATTTGTGAACGATAAGCAAATAAATCTTGATCCTCTCGGCTAATATTGTATAATTCTGCCAGATTTTCTGCCGTAATTCCCATTCCATCTGTACCGTATAAAGCGTTCATTTTTTTATTGACAAATCGCCATCCAAAGCTACTGTCGTGCATTTGAGCATCTCTACCAAAAGGAGCAGATACTTTTGAAATTACCCACGGTCCACGTGTCATATGTTCTACACCACCTGCTATAAATAGATCACCATCGCCAGCTTTTATAGCTCGATTGGCATGAACAATAGCAGACATTCCAGAAGAACATAAACGATTAACGGTTTCGCCAGGGACAGACCAGGGTAATCCTGCTAAAAGAAGACACATTCGTGCTACATTACGATTATCTTCTCCTGCTTGATTGGCGCAGCCGAAAATTACATCATCATAGACATCTTTAGGAATTGACGATTGTTTTTCAATAAGTGCTTTAATGGGAATAGCACCTAGGTCATCTGTTCGTATGGTAGATAGACTTCCTCTAAAATTTCCGAATGGTGTACGTATTCCATCTACAATAAAGGCCTCTTTCATTTATTTTTAGCTATTTTTGGTTAGGTGTAACGATCTTTTTTAAAACAAAGACAACAATTTTAACATTTAAACGTCTTATTTAAAACAGATCGTTTGGGTTAAACGTTTCCAAATTTGAAAACTGTTGCTTATTTTTGGAGCTATTCTATTCAGAATGTTTACAAAGATAGAAGATAAATCATATAAAAATAAAATCAAACAATAATGGAAGACGTAAATGATCTTTTGGAAATGGGAAAAATGAGTATGGATGAATCCATGGAACATTTAAAACGAGAATTAGCTAAAATACGTGCAGGTAAAGCCTCACCCAATATGCTTTCGGGTATTATGGTTGATTATTATGGTACACCTACATTACTGAATCAAGTGGCGAATATTTCTACTCCTGATGGTAAAACGATTGCGATTCAACCCTGGGAAAAGAAAATGCTTGCTTCAATCGAACAAGCTATTTTTGCAGCTAATCTTGGGCTTACTCCTATGAATGATGGTGAATTTGTTCGTATTAATATTCCACCTTTAACAGAAGATCGGAGAAAGCAATTAGTTAAGCAGTCAAAGGCAGCAGGTGAAGATACGAAAGTTAGTATTCGCCAGATCCGTCAAAAACTAATGGATGGTATCAAAAAAGCGGTAAAAGACGGTTATCCAGAAGACGCAGGAAAACGCAAAGAAGATGATGTTCAAAAAATGGTAAATGGCTTTGGCGATCAGATTAATAAATTAGTTGCTGCTAAAGAAAAAGATATCATGACCATATAAATTTTACAGCTAAAGAAAATATAAGACAAAGAGGATCAATGTTTCATTGGTTCTCTTTTTTTATTGCCCAGTTGCATATTGAACGCCACCCCACAAATGTTCTAAAAAGAGAGGTTCACTAAAGGTTTCAGCGGTATGTCCCATGCCTGTATACCATGCACGCCCGCCATTATAATCATGATACCAACAAATGGGATGATTGGCTCCATTTGTTCCTCCTTCGTAAGTGGATTCATCTAAATTGAGTAAGACTTTTATCGCTGGATTGATATCTTTATAGTTATACCATTCGTCTAGGCGCGTCCATGTTTCTGGTAAGTGTTTCGTACAAATATGATTAGTATCTACAACATGGGAAGAAGCTTCTCGTACATTGGGATCATTGGGGTGTCCATCAAAATATGCCCCCACCATTTTTCCATACCAAGGCCAGTCGTATTCTGTATCAGAAGCAGAATGAATTCCTACAAAACCTCCTCCTTTTTGAATAAACGATTGAAAAACCGTTTGCTGTTGCTCATCTAGTACATCTCCTGTCGTATTCAAAAAGACAATGGCTTTATATTTTTGTAATTTTTCAGTTGTAAAAACGGAAGCATCTTCAGTGGTATCTACACTAAATCCATTTTTATGTCCTAACATAAATATAGCATCCTGCCCTGCGCCTATGGATGCATGTCGATAGCCTGCTGTTTTAGAAAAAACCAAGATATCAAATGATTCATTTTTTTGAACAAAAAAATTACAAGCTATAATGGTAACTATAAGACCAATAAAAAGAGGAGCTATTTTTTTCATCTACAATTCATTTTATCTTATGAATGTACGAAGAAGTCAACAATCCTACAAATTTGATTATCAACACTTTGTTATTATGGAAACAAATATATTTTGCAAAGCTTGACAAATTGCTAAATTAGAGACATCTTGCTACTTTATTTTTCTTTCCCTTCACCATTCAGTCGTCAATATTAATCCTTTTACTATTTTTGCTGTTAGTAAAGCATACCTTTTGATATATTCAAATAGGCATACCCCATAACCCATCCCCCAATAAATTGGGCGATAAAAGCATTTTAAAACAACACTACTAACAAAGACGGAACATGAGCAAGCATTACTGGATGATTCCTATCTTCCTATTAATGGGAATAGTCACCTTATTAGCACAACAACCCCACTTCTGTGGTACTGATCATGGAAGATCAGATTGGTTGAAAGCCTACCAGAAAAATCCAGCTGCTTATCCAAAATCTTCAGATAATATTTTTGTACCCGTACAAATACACCTTGTAGGCACGGATCAAGGTTCTGGTTTTTATCCTATTGCTCAACTGAATCGTGCTTTTTGCAAACTTCAAGAAAATTTTGAACCTACAGGTATTCGTCTTTATATGACGGAAGAAATCAATTACGTTTATAGTAGCAAATTATATTATCATGAAACTTTTCAAGAAGCCGATACGACAAATGTTGTTAACTATCCAGATGTTGTAAATGTATACATCGCAGAAGAAGCAGCAGGAAATTGTGGATATGCAGCTTATTGGAGTAATACTGTTGTTTTAGCAAAGCGATGTATAGAAGGAGATGCTACTACTTGGGCACATGAAATGGGTCATGTTTTTTCTTTGCCTCATCCATTTAGTGGTAATACTTGGCCAGAAGGGGTATCTTACACACAAGCAGCTCCAGCTGATTTTGAAAAAGTAGATGGGAGTAATTGTACAGATGCAGGTGATGGTTTCTGTGATACACCGCCAGATTACCTTGGTTTTCGATGGCAGTGTAATGGACAAGGTATGAGTAGTTTACGCCTCAACGATCCTGATAGTGTACAATTTCAAGTAGATGGTTCTTTGATTATGTCTTATTCTAATGATGGTTGTGCAGATCGTTTTTCTGATGAACAAATAGGAGCAATGCAAGCTTTTATTATGGATGAACGTCCTGAATATATCAAGGATGAGATTAGTTATTTGCCAATTGAAGCAACAGAATTGCAAAATGTTAGCCCTGAAAATGGAGGGGAAGTACTAGTTTCAGGAACTAAACTACCAATACTTAGTTGGGATCCTATAGAAAATGCAACATATTATATTGTAGAAGTAAGTCGTTTTTCAAATTTCTCTTTTGCTGAATTTAAAACTACTACATCGGAGACTTCTTTTATACTAGATAGCGAATTAATCTTAGGGTTAACCTATTATTGGCGGGTAAAAGCAAGTAACCCTTCTTATGTTTGTTCTGATTTTATGCCTACCAACTCTTTTGCGTATATTGAAGCTCCACTTTCTACTAATAATGACTTGAATGTTGTGAATGCTGTAAATATCCATCCTAATCCTGTGACTGCTTTTTCAAATTTAACGCTTACTATTGATGCAGTGGAAAGTAGTGATTTGAGCATTTCATTAGTTTCCATTACTGGACAAACACTTTGGATGGATAATATTCGTACTACTACAGGTAGCCAACAATTTAATTTGCCCTTAACTACTATTAATGCAGGTTTGTATTATGTGGTATTGGCAAACGAAAATGGTAGACGTGTGGAAAAGATTATAGTGCAATAAATGGTTAATCTCGTATCAATTGCAATTTCATTTTACGAATACGATCTTCTAATTTTTCACTACTCAATCGTTCTCTCAAACGATCC
Organism: Saprospiraceae bacterium; assembly: GCA_020628645.1. GTDB lineage: Bacteria > Bacteroidota > Bacteroidia > Chitinophagales > Saprospiraceae > JAHDES01. The sequence goes on along the minus strand of JAHDES010000024.1, from coordinate 49,636 downwards.
ACTAAAATGGGAAAAGCGAAAGGCGTAGCTCGATGGGGGCGTTTCAAAAGAATAGTTTGTCTCTGAATTCTTTTTAGTGATTGCCGTAGGCGAACTTCATCTAATTGGAATGTTTGAACTTCATCATAAGCTTGTAATAAAAGTAAATTATCAGGATCATAATCTGTAAAAACATCAAAGAAAAGTTGGGAAGAAGATTGTAAATGCCGATCTTTTTTGGGCTTACCTGGGTATCCTTTAAATACCAATCCTGCAATACTAGCAATATCCCGAAATTGTCGCTTTGCCATTTCTACAGCATTGATACTAGCTTGAATATCTTTAGCTAAATTTTGAGTAGAAAATAAGCCTTCTTTTAACGCTTTTTCTATGGGTATCTCATCATCTGACAGAAGTTCAAATCCATAATCATTCATAGCTATAGAAAAAGTAATGGGTTGCAGTTGTGCAATGCGATAAGCCAGTAAAGTCCCCATTCCTTCATGAACAAAACGTCCTTCAAACGGATAAAAGATTAAATGATACCCCTCTTTACTTTTGAAATATTCAATTAAAAATTCGTCCTCATTTGGAATATGAGAACGCTCCTGTTGTAAATCTAAAAGAGGCAAAAGTGTCGTTAATTCAATATCACGAATCTCATCATGGACATACTCATTTAATTTTTGACGTATCATTTTAGATAATTGAGAAGACAGCATCAATCGTCCTCCCATCCAAGCAGGAATTCGACCTTTTGTGGCTTTGCTTTTTCGCACCTGTACGGTCATATCCTTTACCCGAACTAATTCTAAACTTCGACCAGCAAACCAAAATACATCGCCTGGTTTGAGCTGTGCGATGAACCATTCTTCTACTGTGCCTAAACGTTTACCACGCACATAATTTACATTCATCATCGTCGTACTAGAAATTGTACCAATACTCAATCTATGGCGCATTGCAATACCACGGCTAGTGACTTTATATCGCCCATTTTCAAGAATTACTTTGTGGTATTCATCATAAGCCGTTAATGAGCTTCCTCCTGTGGTAATAAAATTCAAACACCATTCCCACTCTTCTCGACTGATGCTGCTAAAACAAAAGGTAGATTTTATCTCATTGAAAATTGTTTGTGCTTCAAATCCATCAGAAACTGCCAAAGTGATCAGATATTGCACCAATACATCAAACGATCGAATGTAAGGCACTCGACTTTCGAGGTGTTTTTGTTGAATGGCTTCTCGTAAAGCAGCAGCTTCTATCAACTCCAACGAATTGGTAGGAACGAAAAAAATACGACTTGTTGCACCTGGTTGATGCCCACTACGCCCTGCTCGTTGCATAAATCGAGCTACTCCTTTTGGGCTTCCAATTTGAATAATCGTTTCTACAGGACGAAAATCCACCCCCAAATCCAAACTAGAGGTGCAAACTACCGCTTTCAAACGATTATCATGAAGTGCTCCTTCCACCCAATTTCGAAGTTCTTTACTAATTGATCCATGATGCATAGCAAGTATTCCTGCTAAGTCAGGAGATATTTCTAATAGATTTTGATACCAAATTTCACATTGGGCGCGAGTATTGGTGAAAATAAGGGTGGAGGTGCTTTTCTCTATGATGGGAACCACCTTTTTCAATAAGCGAATTCCTAGATGTCCTGCCCAAGGAAAGCGTTCAATCTCATCGGGTAAAACAGAAATAACTTCAATTTTTTTATCAATATCTGCTCGAATGACACTTATTTTTTCTGTGGGAATGCTTGGACCAAAAAGTACATCTAAACTTTCCTGCATATTTCCAATAGTAGCAGAAATCCCCCAAATTTTCAGTTGAGGCAAAAAACCTTTTAAACGAGACAAAGCCAATTCCATTAAAACAGCCCTTTTAGAACCTATTAATTCGTGCCATTCATCTACTACAATAGTTTTGAGATGTTGAAAATATTTTTCATATCCTTTTGATGCTAATAGTAAATGTAAACTTTCTGGTGTGGTGATTAAGATATGAGGAGGTTTCTTTTTTTGTTTATTACGTTCACTAGTTTTTGTATCTCCCGAGCGAATGGCAATTTCCCAATCCAATCCCAAACCTTGCGCTGCTCTATTTCCTGCTAGTTGAATTTCTTGTGCCAAGGCTCGAATTGGCGTTATCCAAATAGCTTGAATTCCTTTTTTAGGAGGATTTTGTAAGGCTTCTAAAAGAATAGGAACAAATAATGAATAAGTTTTTCCACTACCTGTGGGAGCATTCACCAAACCATGTTGTCCATGAAGATGTGCCTTCCAAGTATTGATTTGGAAAGGAAAAGGCGACCAATTTTGTTGTGCAAACCATTTTTTAGCAGCTTGTATGGAAGGTGTAGTTGACATTCAGAATTGTAACAACGAGATCTGAAAAGAGTTGATAGAGAAATTTAAGTCTCAAAATTTATTTAATCTACAGCGAATAATCTAGTTTTTTATTCTTAGCATAATATATTCTGTATCTTTAGATGGTCTAAATTAGGTTTCAATTGTATCTACATCTATTTACACAAGCGAATTTATTATGTTCTTTTCAAAAAAGGGCGAGTGGAATACTACTTTTATTGTTCTGGTCATCTATTGTACTGGGACAACATTTTTCGTTTAAAAATTACACGGTAAGGGATGGTTTGCCAAGTGCCAATATTTACGATTTAGAACAAGATGAAGATGGATTTATTTGGATTAGTACAGAGGCGGGGCTTTGCAAATTTGATGGACATAGTTTTCAAAAAAATCCTATATCAAGCCTTAAATCAAAAGAAATAGTCAACATTTATAAAGATTCAAAGCATGACTTGTGGTTTAATGATTTGGCAAATGATGTTTATTGTTATAAAAATGATAGTATTCAAGAATTTGATCTTTCTTCTTTTCATGGCTTTCGTTACTTGGTGGATATTCAAGAAGATCATAATGGTGATTTTTGGTTGTTAAGTACGGGAGATTCAGGAGCTGCTAGAGTGGTTTTAGAAAAAAATAAAGATAATGCATCACTAGAAGATTTTGGAAAGAAGAGTTTTTGGGGTAAAAATACCTTTCTCAAGAATCAAAATCAAAGTTTGATTCTTTCCAGATTTGGGCTCAATATTATTAATACGGATTCTATTCAATATGTCCCTTTTGAGAAAAAATGGAAGGCCCCGATTGGTACTACCAATATTCTTATGCCTAATAAAGAAGATATCTTAGTTTATTTCCATAATCAATTATATTTTTTCTCACTAAAAGATTACACCTTTCGTCCCGCATTTAAAGAATGGGAACATTTATATCAAAAAGGAATTAATTATCTCTCTACAGATCGCTCCAATAATATTTGGGTGACGACGGTAGATGGAGTGGTTTTGTTACAACAAAAGGATCAATCTTATACGGTAAAAAAATTACTAGAAGGAAAATTTATTGGACTTGTTTTTCAAGATCGAGATGATAATTATTGGATTACTTCTCAAAAAGATGGCTTATTTTTCTTGCCTTCTTTAGAAATATCTTCCTATAAAAACCCTAATTTTTCGATAGCTTCTGCTATTACAACCGATAATAAAAACAATATCATCATTGGTGCTGCTAACTCTTGGTTGACCATACTCAATCCTGATTTACAAGCAATAGTTGACCAAAAAATTCAAAGTAGTGATAAGTACATTTATGATTTACTATACACAGAAGAAAATTACCTCACTATTTTATGTTCTGATAAAATAATTAACTGGAATCCTGAAAAAGGAGAAACAGTATTTACGGATGGATCTTATAAAACAGGAAGTTACGATACTAATTCACGTTTATGGTATGGAGGTAGTTCGCATCTGGGTTATTTTGAACAAAAAAACAGGAAGCACATTGGAAAAAAACGAACCTATGCTGTACTAGCCCAAAATGAACAAAGCATCTTTTTTGGCACAGTAGAAGGCTTATATCATTATGATGGGGCAACCTTAAAAGCATACTTACCTAATTTGATAAAAGCAGATATAAGAGATATTGCCATTACAGCAGATTCTACTTTTTTTTTGGCGACACATGATAAAGGTGTTTATATTTTAAAAGAGGATAAAATTATCCATCATTTTACCAATCAAAAGGTACTGAATGCAGAATTATGTAAAAAGGTAATTGTACAAGATACAATTGCTTGGATAGCGACCAATAATGGCTTACACAAGTTTAATCTAAATACACAAACATTTCAAATTATAACTGCAGATAATGGACTAGCGGATAATGAAATTAATGATATAACAAGAAAAGAAGATGATATTATAGTTGCTACCAATAAAGGTATTTCTATTTTCAATCAAGCATTAGATGTTGGTTCTACAAGCCCCAAAATGTATCTCAAAAGTGTAAAAGTTCAGGAAAGAGATACTACTCTTCAATCCTATTACGAGCTACCATTTAGTCAGAATAATATTAAAATAGAATATAGTGGGCTGACTTTTCAAAATGCTGGAGAAATTCAATACGAACACCAATTAAAGGGATTGCAACAAGATTGGATTTTTTCCAATATTAATATTGCACAATATCCAGCCTTACCTGCGGGTAATTACACCTTTTTAGTACGAGCGAAAACACATAATTCTGATTGGTCGAAGCCATTAGAAGTGGATTTTCGTATTAAGCCTCCCTTTTATCAAACCTATTGGTTTTATGGATTAATGGCGTTGTTAAGTCTTTTTATTTTTTATTTTATTAATGCAGAATTACAAAGACGAAATAATGTTCGTCAACAAATGGAAAATTATCAGTTGGTTGCTTTACGAGCACAAATGAACCCTCATTTTCTATTTAATGCACTTAATTCTATTCAAGAATTTATTGTTCAGCAAGATAAACGTACTGCTAATCGATATTTGACTCAATTTTCAAGCTTGATGCGAAATATTTTAACTATGTCAGATCAAGATCATATTTCTTTAGCACAAGAAATAGATACATTAAATCTTTATCTGAGTTTAGAAAGTATGCGATTTGATGATAGTTTTAATTATTCCATTACAATAGATCCAAGTTTTGATCCTAGTTTGGTTGATATTCCACCAATGTTAGTACAACCATATGTTGAAAATGCAATTAAACATGGGTTGCACCATAAAAAAGGACAGAAACAACTCGCAATAAGTTTTAATAAACGAGAAAATTACCTAATTTGTATTATAGAGGATAATGGAATTGGTCGCAAACGATCAAAAGAAATTAATCAAATAAATAAACAGTTGTATACATCTAAAGCAATGCAACTAACTGAAAAGCGTCTCAATTTGCTGAACATTGCGCATAAAAAAAGCCTAAATGTTCAAATAGAAGATTTATATAATTTACAAAGTCAACCACAAGGAACAAAGATAGTCTTGAATATCTTGACAAAAACTATTTAATATCACGGAAACACAAAATGACGATTACTACTTTATTAATCGACCATGAAACTAGAAGTCGAAATGCACTAGGTGTCTTACTAGAACAATCCTTCCCTTCAATTAATATTGTTGCAGAAGCATTTGATATTTTATCGGGCATTAATGCCATTAAAGAATTCCAACCTGATTTAGTATTCTTAGCTATTGAATTGCCCAATTATTCAGGGTTTCAATTGATTGAACATTTTGAAGAGCTTAATTTTTTACTCGTTTTAATTACTGCAAAACAACAATATGTGTTTAAAGCATTTGATACTCCTGCTTTAGGTTATTTATTAAAACCTATTAAAGAAGATGCGCTTCATAAAATAATGAAGCAAGTCATTAAAATTATAAGTAATAAACAAATTGATTATGACCAAAAGGATCAATTACCAAAAACTATTAAACTGAAATGGCCTGCCCTAAATGGATGGATTTATACTTCTTCTGAAGAGGTAGTTTATTTAGCATCCGAAGGTCGATATACACATCTTCAATTGAATGATGGCACTAAAGTGATTTCTACGCTGAGCCTCAAAGATTGCCAATTGATGTTAGCGAATTCAACTTTCCTTCGGGTGCATCGTTCGTACATTATCAACCTTATACACCTAAGAAAATATTCTAAAGGACGAGATAGTTATGTCTTGATGGATAATGATATACGAATTGATGTTGGTAAAAATTATAAAACACTTTTGAGTGAGTTAGTATCTAATTTTATCAAATAGATTTTCCATTTATTTTTCTAATTGCCACTCACCATTTTTCAGTTTTACACGAACTTTTTGAAGGCCTAATTCATGATTGTGTTCTTGTGGAGATAAATTAACCTCAAGGGTGTTATCATCCAACCATACAGGAGTAGTGGGTAAAAAATCCTTCACCAAATGTTCAAAAACTAATTGAAATCCATCTGGAGTGAATGCCCATATTTGAATACCTTTTCTTGCACGATTGGGTTCTAAGTAGGCATTCGTACAGGCTACCGCTTTATAGTTTGGAGAAGGTCTAGGATAGCCCATGATCTTTGTTTGTTTTCCTGATTTATCATTGATCAATCGATACTCTCCATCTTCATGATAGCTGGTATAAATGACATAATAGCCCATTTGTGGAATATAATACCTATACTGATATTGTGCAGTATCAGAAGAAATTAAATGCACTTGTTGACCATCTAAACGTTTCAAAAAAAGCTCATTATTCGAAATGGTGGCATAGTCTTTATCTACTCTTAGTTGACGGTTTTGTGTAGTAGCAATACATTCTAGGTATTTATTAAATTTTCTTTTTGATAATAAACTATAACATTTATCATAAGGTGTTTTTACCATATCCACACTAGTACGATATGTACGTACACCACCTCCGTATAGCCATCCCTCTAGCTGATCTTCAGTACGTACCTTTAGCCAAGGTTCATCAAATAAAGTACCTCGTAGATTAACTTTTTTAGTGAAATCAGTTTTTTCATTAAGATAGGTAACAGCTTCTCCTTCTTGCAGTTCTTTTACAATCTCTGCTTTGGTGTCTGGGGTTTCGCGAATGCGTAATTGATCGACCCAAGCATAAAGAATCTTTGTTTTGAGACCTTCTTCGTTTATTTTCGTACTATCTGTAGGGCTTGTAGTTTCTTCACTTGAATTGTAGTTTGTATCTTTACAAGCAATTAACCCTAAAAAAACAGTTAAAAATAGGTAAATTAGAATTTGTTGCATAAGTATCGGCTGGTTTAGACGTTCAAATGTATAAAAAATTCCCCAAGACATGTCAGAAATGAATCGAAGATTAATATATCATAACACACGCTTTTTTATCATTACTATCTTGCTTGTTACTTCCAATTTGCTTTTTGCACAACGGAATCAAGATCGTGTTGATTATATCGAAAAATTCAAAGATATCGCCATTGGTGAAATGGAACGAGCAGGAATTCCTGCTAGTATCAAATTAGCACAAGCTATTTTGGAATCCAACGCTGGTAAAAGTGTATTAGCTCGGAAAGCCAATAATCATTTTGGGATGAAATGTGGAGGAAGCTGGGAAGGCAAGACATATTATCGAGAAGATGATGATTATGATGAGCAAGGCAATTTAATGAAATCTTGTTTTCGGGTGTACCGAAATGCAGAAGCTTCTTTTATTGCTCATTCTGAATTTTTACGTGATCCTAGAAAAGACTATCGCTATGGTTTTTTATTTCGTATAGATGGGCCCGATTATCGTAGATGGGCTTTAGGGTTGAAAAAAGCGGGCTATGCGACTAATCCTAATTATCCTGATTTATTAATTGGTATTATCGAAGATTATGAATTGTACATCTATGATAATATGGATCCCAATTCTATCACCCCTACGCCACCTGATATTCTACCTTCAGACACTTATGATATTGTATTGGTCAATGATATAAAAACAGCTTTAGCAAAAGAAGGAGAAATTGTAGCTGAACTTGCTGAGCGAGCTAATGTGCCACTAAAACGAATTTTAAAATATAATGAAGGATTAGAGGCTACTTCTTCTCTAGAAGATGGCTACCGTGTATTTTTACAACCAAAACGAGCAGGTTTTCGGGGGCAGAAAAAATATCATTATGTGAAAAAAGGAGATAACATGATGTATCTCTCCCAATTGTATGGTGTCAAATTAGAAAATCTTTATAAACGAAATCGCATTCCTCTTGGACGAGAAGTTCGTATTGGCGAACGGGTGAAATTGAGAGGTTGGAAAGTAGCTAAAGCAAATACTCCTAAAACAAGAAGTGCCAAAGAACAAGAAGAAGATATACCACCAGCTACGATTCCTGTTCGAGATTTGGATCAAGACCCTGAACTGGATTTTGATACCACAATTCCATCCACATCAATAGAAGATTTTGAAATCCCCGAAAAAGAGAATACCTCAGAAGAAGATATAGAAGCAAGTGTTGATGAAGAGGAAGAAGAGGATTTCTTTTTTGATAATGAAGCGGATGATCCCGTGATTATTAATGACATTCCCGAGGAAGAAGAAGAACAATACCCAGAGGACATCGTAAAAGAAGATACTCCTACAAAACCCTTTGAAGAGGATACACGTGCGCGTTATTATAATGTAAAAGATGGCGATACGCTTTATCGTTTATCCAAACGATTTAATACAACAGTCGTACGTTTAAAAGAATTAAATGGACTGACGAGTAATTTAATTATTGTAGGACAAGAATTACGAATTCGATAAGGATATAAGATATGCGTTATTTATTTTCAATAGTTTTTTTATTGTTATTGACCAATTGGTGCCAAGCACAAGGTTCGGCATTTGGTATTAAAGGAGGGCCTTCTCTCGGAATTCAAACGGGAAGTGGTTCTTTATCAGGTGCATTGACGAGTTATCATGCGATTGCTTTTATAGAATCCTTGCCCGAAGATGATCGGTTCGCGATATTTTTACAAGGAGGGTATCACAATAGAGGAAGTAGCCAGCAACGCCGATTTTTTCCTGGTACTAATTTTAACTCTACACCTTCAAATAGTTATATTTTTAAAAATCTTTCCCTTTCGCTTGGCGCAAAACAAAAATTTGATTGGAAAGGAGATAATAATGTATATTACATGCTTGGAGTGAGAGGAGATTATACCATTGGCAATAATTTTGATCAATTTGAATTGTTTTCTAGTCAAACCAATATTTTTTTCTTTCCACAAGAATTTTTTATCCGCAAATTTAATTATGGAATGATCGTTGGAGGTGGGGTAGAATTAAATTGGGGCGAACTATGGGGTGGTGTTGTTGAATTAACCATTAATCCAGATTTATCTGCCCAATATCAACAAGCCCCTATCCCAAATGTGTACAATCCTTTTACAGGAAATAATGAAAGTTTACCCCAACGCCGTTTCGCAAATGTGACCGTTGAATTGACATTTGGTATCCGTCTTTTGCGGAAGGTGGAGTATTATTAGTCTAAAAAACTAAGGAATTAATCTGTCTTTTCGGCAGTGCATTGCTTTAGTCATTAATATTGAATCGTTATTTCATTAAAATAGTAGTTTATCTTTCATTGGAAAAACGACTACCCAAAAAAATAAAAATTAATATGCGAAATTTAGCTTTTGCTTTTTTAGTAGGAATTCTTTTCTCTTTAACAAGTTGTGGAATGAATGAGTGCGGAGGCTCAAAAGATGTTTTTTTAGAACAATACGGTAATTTTATAGATGAAGTACAAGAAGTAGATTATGATTACTCCGATAATCAATGGGATACTTATGATCGACGCTTTAAAAAATATGTAGCCGAATGCTATGATATTCACGAAGAAGCCCTCTCTAATCGTGAAAAACAACAGTTTTATGGTAAAATGGCGAAGTATTATTTCAATCGTTATGGCGTAGGTGTAATTGCTGAAATTAAAAATGAAAATAGTGAAATTGGAAAAGAAATTCGCGAACAAATGGAATTGATTGGCGAAGATATGAAATCTGCCTTTAGCGATATTGAAATAAATTTTGATGGCGAAGAAGTAGAAGGCTTACTCAAAGAAATGGGAGAAGATATTGAGAAAGTAGGTAAAAAATGGGGGAAGAAAATTGAAGAGATCATTGATAAAAAGAAATAGAATTTCTTTTTTCCGATAAAATAAAACGCCTGCTATTGTTTGTCAGTAGCAGGCGTTTTTGTACTAACACTATGTACCGCTGCTGCCATATCAATAATCAATTGAGGATCTTTTTCAATCGCATTCCCTACCACAATAACATCTGCTCCTGCTTTGGCTTTTTCATAGGCAGTTACAGCATCTCGAATTCCTCCTCCTACAATTAATGGAATTTGAACCGCTCCACTCACCATTTCAATCATCGAATTACGAACAGGATTTTTCGCACCACTGCCTGCATCCATGTAAATCATTTTCAACCCCAACATTTCACCAGCTATCGCTGTACACATGGCCACATCATCTTTATTTGCAGGAATAGGTTGAGTATTACTAATGTAAGAAACAGTCGTCGGAATGCCTCCATCTATGAGCATGTATCCTGTAGAAAGAATTTCTAATGGACTCAATTTCAAATAAGGAGCCGTTACTACATGTTTGCCAATTAACAATTCCGCATTACGTCCCGAAATAAGCGATAAAAATAAAATTCCATCTGCCCGATAACTTAATTGAAAAGAATTACCGGGAAATAGTATCATCGGAATATCACACTTTTCTTTGATGGAAGATAAACATTGATCGAGCATATTATTGACCACCAAACTACCTCCAATAAAAAAGTAATCGACTTGTGCATCAACAGCCAATTTCAAGATTTGATCCATATTACCCAAACGTATCTTGTCTGGATCAATAAGAACAACAAATTTCTTTTGTCCTGTTTCTTTTGCGGTTTGAAAGGAAGGATATAAATCCATAGATACTAATTTTTAGTAAAGATACAGGATATTATGAGTTTTTAATATTTGTATTCTGATCCATTGAAAACTCTTTCATTTAACGCCGCTCTCCTGCTGCAAGGGGAGTAAGTGGTGGTGCTGACGGAATACGACCTTGTTCTTGAGGAAGGGATACTGTTTTAAGATGTGGTAAAACATGTTTGGCAAATAGTTCACATTCTTGTAAATGCGGATAACCAGAGAAAATAAAAGAACGAATTCCCATCGCTTGATAAGCTTTGAGTTTCTCCAAAATTTGTTGTGGATTACCTACTAATGCTGCCCCACAGCCTGAGCGCGCACGCCCAATTCCCGTCCATAAATTAGGTTCTACAAAACCATCATCATCAGAGATATTTCGCATTTCTGCTTGACGCGAAACACCATATGATTTAGCATCTAAAGCACGTTCTCGAATTTCTTTACCTTTTTCGACTTCGAGTTTTGACATTAATTTTCTTGCCCAAGCACGTGCTTCTTCTTCAGTTTCACGTACGATCATATGAATACGTAAGCCAAAATCAACTGTTCTACCATATTCAGCTGCTTTATCGCTCATGTTTTGCATTAGTTCGCCTAAGCGCGGCATCGTTTCTGGCCACATGAGATACACATCGCAATGTTCGGCACAAAGATCAACACCAGCAGGAGAGTAGCCACCAAAATAAAGAAGTGGACCGCCATTTTGCTGATAAGGTTTGACGGGTTCAGAAGGTAATTTTATATCGTAAAAATCACCTTTAAAATTAATCTCATCTTGTGTCCAAGCTTGTTTTAAAATGTTGATAACTTCTCTGGAGCGTTGATAACGAGAAGGGGAATCTAAATCTGTTCCTGGAAGATTAGAAGAGATAATATTAATAGTTAATCGACCTTTTAAAATATGATCTATAGTAGCAATCGCACGCGCAAGCATAGGAGGATGAATTTCTCCACAACGTACAGCAGCCAATAGATTAATCTGTTCTGTTAAAGGAGCTACGGCAGAAACGAAGCTCATTGTATCTTGCCCTACTTGATAAGAAGATGGACAAAGAATATTGCGATAGCCTAATTTATCAGCTGTTAATAATATTTTAGAAGCGTTATCCCAACTACTTTTATACTCATTTGGCATTTCTCCTAAAAAGTCAGTATCTCCATTACAAATAGGTGCAAACCATGAGATTTCTGCACCCTCTAAATGTTCGGAACGAATTTTTATTTTTCCACTCATCTTTATTTATAATCTTTGACATAAAGGTAGCGAAAAAACGGAGGCTATAAAAAAAAACGGGTACATCCAATTTGGACATACCCATTTTGATCAACTAATCAATTATTTCTTTATTGCTCTCTTGAAATTCTAGTTTTACTAGAAGAGGCGTCTTGTTGAATGGTGAGATTGGTACTTCTGGTTAACTTTTGTTCCATTACACCTTCGTATAAGTTTCGATATTTATTATAAACGGCATCCGATTGGATTTTTCCATTTAATTTCATTTTTCCTTTTTTGAATTGCACCTTAAATACTTCTCCCTTTATTAAACCATCTTTTTGTAGCTCTGCTTTGAAGACATTTGGCAACTGACTAAATCGAGAATGTTTCTTACGATTAAGGAAATCATGTTCGGCTTGAAAAATATGTTCCTCCACCATATCACCGTATCGTTGTTGCAGCAATTGTCGTTCAAGCTCGGTTTCTTTAATTTGCTCTACAATACTTTCATAAGACTCTTGTTGCCACTCTTTAGCTTTTGCACGTTGTTCTTCGGCTTGCTTTTGGAATAATTTGCGTTGCTCCTTACCTTGCTCATAAAGGTTTTTGCGGAATTCTTCACTTTCTTTTTGTAAGTTTTTGAAATATTCTTTTTGAGACTTCATGTCTTCCTTCAATTTTGAACGAAATTCCTCCATTTTTTCTTCATCCCAAATCCCGTCTGTATCAAAGTGATATTCAAAATTTTCTAGGTCAAGATTCAATGATTCAAAATTATTATCCCATTGAGGGAAATCTATATTACCAAAAATGGAGTCAATATTAGAATTATTCCATTCGAAGACATTATTATCTCCATTAAACTGAAGGTCCCAATTTGGCATTGCAAATGAAAAATCATTCCCATCTTCGATGACAATACTTTCGCCGCTTTCAATTTCTTCTCCATTGATGATAATTTTACCATCCTCTTCATTAACGATGATTTCCATTGGTGCTTCAAATCCTCCCTGATCGATAATAATCGTTGTTTCATTTTCTCCTTTTTCTGTTTTGATTTTCGTTTCTGAGCGAAAAACAGGTGGTGCAGGAGGAGTTGGCGGTGCGGGCGGCGCAGGTGGTGCAACACCAGGACTTGGAGGTCTAGGTGGCGCAGGAGGAGCGGGTGGTGTATTATTTTTCATTTCCTCAATGAGATCGCTGTATTGATCGTAATCTTCTTTAGGAATAACTTTACCATCTACTTTTAAACGAGTGATATATCCATTATTAATGGATATATCTACGTCTTTGTAGGTTTTCTTTTTCTTAGAAGAAGGTATAGTATCAAGTACAAGCTCAGGAGCAAGGTAAGTCAATTCAGGATGTGCAGTAATAGTTTCGTCAGTATCAATAGGTGTAGAAACAGGGATAGCTCCCATGGTGAAAAATGCAATAGCTAATAATAATAAGCTACTCACGGTCAATTTTTCCATAATGTTATTTCTATTTTGCGGTTGTTTAAGAATGCGTTGTATTCGATTTAGCAACTGATTCTTTTTTGGGGCAAATGGCATTGCCAACATAGGAACAGGCATTGCTGATTCCTGTACATGTAATAATGCTTTGGCATACACTAAAGAGCTTCCACAAAGTTGAATCGCTTGATCATCACAACAATTTTCGCGTTCTGCTCGGATATTAGCAGAAACCCACCAAACGGCAGGATTGAAATAAAGAAAGACTTCAATTATGGACTGGATAATATTGACTAAATAATCATTTCTGGCGATATGCGCTAATTCATGTGCTAGAATAGCTTCCACTTCTTGAGAGTTCATTTGATTTAAAACCCCAAAAGGAAAAAGAATCACGGGTTTTAAATACCCAATCATCATGGGTACGCGCGTTAAACCTGATTCTACCAAACGAATATTTCGATTAATATGGAGTTGATCCATCAATTCGTTTAAGCGTCCTTTCCATACAGGATCTACTTGAAAAATCGCATTATTTCTAATATAATAGACATAACTAATTCCACCCACTAATCGCAAAAGGAAAAAGCAAATTCCTATCATCCATAAACCTACAATGAGTGGAATATTGTCATTATAAAAATGTCTAAAACTAGCAAAAATCCCCTCTTCTATCGTAGCAATATAAATGACACGCGTATCTAATTGGCTATGAATAATCACTTGCTGGACAGTACTATCATTACCAAATTGATACAAATCCAAAAAGGTTAGAATAGCAAGACCAAAAATACTTGCTAAAGCACCAAAATACATCCAATACCGAAAAGTAGCAGATTTGTTTTTATACAATCGTAAAAAAAGCGTTAAGCCAAAAACAATAAGCAATGCTTGCCATAAAGAATGTAATATAGTCCATCCCAAGGCATAGCCCAATTCATAGGAAACGAGTTGTTGAATATACGTCATCATGCCTTTTGATCATTTTCAATTTTAGAAATAAGTTGCTTGATTTCGTCTAATTCATCTTGAGACGCAGAGTGATTTCCAAGTGCTTGCATTACCATTTTCATCGCAGCGCCTCGAAACGTACGATTAACAAAAGTTTGTAGCAATTCCTGCTGCGTATCTGCTTCTGTCACTGCTGCTGCATAAATATGGGTTCGACTGGAATCATCTCGACTTACTAGTTTTTTCTCGAACATTATTTGCATCAACTTCAATGCAGTAGTATAACCTACTTTTCTTGTTTCGTTCAATTTATCATTAACAAATCGAACAGTAGATGGCCCATTCTGCCATAATATTTGAAGAATTTCTAATTCCGAATCCGTTGGTTTCGGCGGTAAATTCGTACTCATAATTGAAGTCTTTAAAAGTATCAAAAGATTATCCAGTCTTTCTACGAATAATTTCGTAAACCAAAGATATACGAACATTTTCGTAATTACAACTTTAAATACGATTAATTTCGTATTTCTTTGGAGATTTTAACATTTAGCCTTGATTTTATAATAGCAGATGTATTTTTTGTAGGAAAAAACGTTTTACTTTTGGGTAATGATTAAAGTAATCGTGGGACGATTTTGAATCAGTCACATGATAAGAATATAAAATATTTTAAACAGATGAGAGTTCAGTTTATTAGCTTATTACTAGTTATAACTTTAGTGTACTCCTGTACATCTGATGGAAAGCGAAATATTCGTGCTTACTACTTCCCTATTGCTGATTTAGAAGAAGGGAAAGTGTACGAGTACCAGCCTTTAGGAGAAGATTCATTGGGAGTGGACTATTGGTATTATCGTTCCTTAAAACAAGATGGCAATCTTTATTTTACAGGTAATTATTATGATGCTTCTTTTGTTGTAAAACAATTTTTTAGAGAAGAGATGGTTGCAAATGGAATGCTTTTAGATGATATGTATTTGTACGCATCAGATTCAATGGGGCAACAATTACGAGTGCCTGTTGCTATAGAAGCCAATAATGCTTTTCCTTTTGAGGTGAGTGATTCAAGTGGTATTTTTTTGTATAAAATAAAATGGTATCAAACGGCAGATTCAACGGAATCTATCACCCTCATTCGCAATCGTAGATTTTTAGGGGATACTACCTATCTTTATCAAAATAAAAAATATGATGCCGTTCAGTTTGAAGTACGCGAACTTTTAGAAGGGTATACACAGGGAGAAGGCTATATTGAGCCAGAATATGATGGATTGGAAATTTATGCCAAAGGAATTGGACTGGTCTATTCTCGAAAAAATATTTCGGAAACGTTTAAATTGGAATATGAATTGAAGGATATTTATTCTATGGAAGAATTGGAAAAGAAATTTAGTGCTACTGAAAAAAACAACATAAGCCCCACTTCTTCCGTTGAGTAAATAAGAACACTTTAGACTATCCCATTAGCATTTGTACACACAATGAACATAAACGTCAAAATATTTAGAACAATCTTATTTTTTGTTCTTTTTTCTCAAAGTATACTCCATCTTCAAGCACAGGTCAATCCACCTGAAATTATCTGTATAGATAATGACACTCTTGTTTGGACTCTTCCGATCAATACTTGTGGTTCATTTAATGCGCATCTGATTTATGGAAGTCAAGATGAGGCAGGCCCTTATAGCTTAATCGCTACTATTACTGATCCTTTGCAAACGAGCTTTTTTCATGAAGAAGCCAACCAAATGACATGGTATTACTACATGGAAGGTGATTATAATTGTGCAGGAGAAATGGTATTGCAATCTACCACAATTAGCAGTGCTGTACCCGAAATTGGAGCAATACGGCGAGTCACCGTTACAAATGGCTTAGTGGAAATAGATTGGGAAGAAAGTACTTCTCCTCAAGTGATTGGTTATATCATATATCGAGTTACAGATATTGGAACGATTCCTATAGATACAGTTTATAATGTAACGAATTATATTGATGGTTCAGGTATTCCAGATAATGATAGTGAAATTTATTATGTAGTGGCTTTAGATGCTTGTGATAATGCTAGTTCTTTTGGGGATCCACATTTTACCATACATTTAATTAATGGTACCAATATCTGTGAACGTACTATAGATTTGAGTTGGACGCCCTATCGGAATTGGCAAAATGGGATTGAACGGCAAGAAATCTGGGTGGGTATAAATGGTGTAACTCCCCAACTCATCAGCACACTTAGTCCTACAGATTCTACTTTTCATATCGAAGATGCTATAGATGGAGCAACCTATTGCATGTATGTAAAAGCAATTGAAAATGGAACAGGAGAAGAATCTATTTCTAATTTAAGTTGCACGACGGTTGATATTATTCAGGGAGTGGAGAGCTTAGCAATTACCAATGTTTCTTACAATGATGCTGGAAATATAGATTTATTCTGGCAATGGAATGAAGATGCTGAAATAGAAGAATACTCCATTCAAAAAATTAGTGGCTCTAGCGATGCAGTAGAAGTATTTACCTTTTTACCAGATGATCCTTTAGAACGAGAAAACAGCCTTGAAGATGTTATTTCCAATAGTGCTATTCCGTATCAATATTCTCTTTCTACGATAGATAATTGTGGAGATTTGGTATCAATAGATACATTCGTCCAACCCGTTTACTTGACAGGCGTAGCACAAGATAATCGAACCAATTCTCTTTCATGGACACCGTTTAATTTACCTAATACAAATGTGTTGGGTTATGAAATTTATGAAGCTAATGCAGCATTTCCAATCTTAATAGGTAGCACAGCTCAAAATGAATTTTCTTATACCGATGCTGTTGATATTCAAGATAGCAATCAAGCGTCGAAGTGCTATTTTATTGAAGCTACTGCTGATGTTCGTTTACCAGGTGGAGGTACCACTATAGTTCGTACGCGCTCGAATACAGTTTGTTTAGAACAGTCAGCACTCATTTTAATGCCCAATGCCTTTGCTCCTTATGGAGAGAATAAATTGTTCAAACCCAAAATCATTTTTGGAGACGTTGTTACAGAATATACTTTTCGAATTTTTGATCGTTGGGGAGGATTGATTTTTCAGACAACAGAAGTACAAGAAGGCTGGGACGGACGTAAAGATGGGCGTGATTTACCTTCAGGTGCTTACACCTTTGTAGTACAATTGCGACAACCAAATGGACAGCCTTTAGAAGAAAAAGGAGTGATGGTATTATTGCGATAAATGTTGATACTTACGTTTGTACTTTAAATTTCATGTTCCACGGGATTTGTCTAAGAACCATCATTATTTCTCCAACGCTTCCCAATGCTCATCTAGATATTTGCTTACGGCTAATACATAGCGACTAGCGTGATAATAAAAAGAAGGGTGAATATTCTCAAAATCATCACTAGGTTTGTGATAATCTTTATGATCTTCTACCCCAAAATAAAGGAATGGAATTTTTTCTGCATGAAAAGCTCCATGATCAGAAGAATTCGTCCAAATTTGTCCAGTATTGGGGCCATCATGTCCAAATGTTATAGTAATAGGTGTAGTAGCAATTAGTGAATCACAGGCTGATTTTAAAAAAGGATAATGATATGTACCACAGATATTGAGTTCGCTTTTTTTATGACGACTAATCATATCCATATTCAAATTGAGAATAATCGAATCTTTAGAAATAGGTGGCTCATCTACAAAACATTTTGCACCTTGTAATCCGAGTTCTTCTGCATCAAAAAAAGCAAAAATAATAGAATGCTTAGGTGGATGCTTGGTAAAATAAGCAGCTAGTTCTAGTAATGTACATGTTCCAGAAGCATTATCATCTGCACCATTATAAATGGCATTATTTTTTGTTCCCACGTGATCATAATGAGCACTTAGAACGATATATTGATTAGGAAATTGGGTTCCTTTTGCGATAGCAACAATATTTTCACCTTCAGTTTTTTCTTTTTTCATCCAATTCCAAAACGTAAAAGGGACTTGATAAACACTATCTATTGGTGTTACCTCCATCGCTTTTAATTGTTGGATTAAATACGCTTGTGCTAGTTCATTTCCTTTGGATTGCGTAGCTCGACCAGCATATTTATCAGATGCTAATTCTTCTAAGTTTTGTAATAGCCGAGTAGAGTCAATAGTTGTTTGAGCTATTAAAATAGAACTGATGAAAAATAAAAAAATAAAAAAAGAGTATTTCATTTGTGTAAATTTCATGTGAATCGTTGTACGATTTGGAGTCGTCTGACGAATAATTCAATCTTCCTTGTAAAGCTAAAATAGAAAAAATGCTTATAGTAGAATGGATTCTTTTGGTATTTTATTGTATGCTACAGATCTGGTCGTGCACTTCCATTGACATCTCCAATTTTTATGCCTATAAAATCGGAATTCAATTCATGTGTATTTAAATTAGAGAAGTTGATCGCTTCAGGAAAGGTCTCAAACCATGGATTGTTATTCATAGGAAAAACATAATTCGCATCAATAAATCGCCAAGATGTATTAGAAGGAAAATCAGTTGTAATTCCAAGAATAAGTTTTCGTAATTGTGTAATATCAAAAGTGCTTACTTTTCCGTCGCCATTAACATCTGCGGCAATGAGTTGGTAAGGATCATCAATGGTTTCTATAGCTAAAATATGTTGACTCATCAAGACAATATCGTAGGTGGTTAGTCCATTACTTGTATCATGATTTTTTGAAGGGCGAATTTCATAATTGTTATTTTCCGCAAGATTAGAAAACACATAATAGCCACTCACTCCCGTGGGTAAAGCATTGGATGTGCCATTATCTAAACCAACATTTACATTTTGGATATTTTCACCATAATGTGTTTGAATAACACCTGCAATAGCAACATCACCTACTATATTGGTACAATTGTTTTGATTGTCTTCTACCACTAAATAAGTCGTACAAAAACTTTCGTTACCTGCTTCATCTGTGATCCAAACTTCAATGATGGCTACACCAACATCTTCACAACAAAATGTTAATTTAGATTGTGGACTATTGGTATCTCCTGCTTCTCTGATTTTAACACTATTTTCTAAAAAGGAGGCATCACTACAATTATCCGTGCTATATTGTAAAAAGGAAGCAGCATCTATTTCTACACAACCGTCGATTGTATTACTAGTTTCTATACTCAATCCATTTACACAAATAGGAGTAGGCGCTTTACAATCTTCTATCGTAAAATCATAAGTACAGGTATTTGTATTGCCACAACCATCTTCTACCTTCCACTTGATTTGATGTGTTCCTTGAGGTAATGATAAAAGTACAATATTAGTTGAACCTGAAAAATCAATCGTTCCATCAATATCTATGTCTATTTCATAAAAATATTGTAAATCTTCTATGGAAGAACAAGCATCCTTCGCTTCAATGCTGAGGTCTACTTCTAATTCGCAATCGTTTGTTTCATTACAAAAATGAGAGAGATTGATTGGGCAGTCAATTTCGGGTGGATTATTATCGATAACTTTAATAGTTTGAGTAGCTTCATAATACCCATTATTACTCGATGGATCAATAATATATCCCGAACCCGTAGGGGCATTATACACACACCAATTGATTACTTTCCAAGTTCGTTCTATTTTATAACAAGCATCAGGAATAACAGTTAAAACAACATCTTCGTGCGAAACAGCTAATAACTCACAATCTTCATTAATAAAAATAGGAGCACCCGCATCTCCAATTTCTTCTGGGCAATCTGCCACTAAAGTGTCCGAAGGAAAAATGACATCAAAGTTAGAGAGATGACGTACAACTATCGTTTGTGAACATACGGCATCTGCTGATTTATCACTATTATCACTTGCTGTCCAGGTACGTGTGAGTGTACCATTATTACATTGGGGACTAATGAAGCCCGTCGTAATAAAATCTAGTTTTAGATTACCATTACAATTGTCTTCTAAAATGGGGTCTTCAAAAGCATCTAAGGCAGTTATTTCATCTATACATTCTAGAAATAAAGTGTCTTGACAAGTAATGACTGGAGGAATAGCATCTTCTACAATAACTTCTTTGGAACAAATCGAATGATTACCTGCTGCATCTCGAACTCTTAATTCAACAATTATAGGATTAAAAGCTTGATCACAACAAGAAAGTTCAACTTCTTGTCCCCAGTCAGAAGTTCCTAAACAACCATCTACTCGACGAATTGCATAGTCTTCAATGCCACAAATATCATAACTCCCCCATTCTATTTGAGCCACTATCAACTTTGCCAAACTATCTGTTCCAACGGATACCACTAAAGGAGAAGGGGTGAGTGTAGTATCAGCACAAAGCGCGACAGGAGGTATTTGATCTACTACATCAATATCTACAGTTTGAGTAGTGGAATTTCCGCAAGCATCAATAGCAAATAATGCTACATTAAATGTTCCGATAGGTAGGTCATTAAGAATGGTGTTATTGGTTATATCCTGCGAAACTTGAATAGTTCCATTTGGATGTGCCCCACCTGGTATTTCATAAGTAGCAGTTATTTGAATAATATCAGAACATTCATCTTTAACAACGGCGGCTAAATCCACATCAGCTTCACAAGCCATGCTGTCGGGGATGATAATAACTTCTCCCGGACTAATTGAAGGTCTTGTTTTATCAATTACATTTATTAGTTGAACATATTGAAAGCTTTGTCCTGAACACCAATCAATGAGTGTCCAATGTCGATATAAATCAAATGCATTGCCACAAGCAGGAAATAGTTGATCTTCGTAAGTATACGTCACATTACAAAAAATATGTTCTTCTTCCGTAATGGACTGACCATTAAATAATGGAACGCCGAGGGCAGTAGCACTGGTATCTAAACTAACTGAACAGGCGACTTCCAATGTATCAGGAAGAGTTAAATCACTGAAATTGGGAGACATCAAATAGACAATTTGTTCACAAGTGGATATATTTCCATGAATATCTTCTGCTTGAAAGATACGTTGAATATAACCGCCTACTGAAGCATCACAATCTGTTGTGAAATAGGACTCATTAAGCATACTAAGGTTATAATCTGAACAATCAGAAACGACATAATTGGGGCGCAGCCCTGCTGTTATTCGAACATTGACATTGGTGACTTCTCCAATTCCTACTTCTTGGTCATCTCCTCCTACGGTATCATCATGATCTTCTATTGTGATGTACCAAGTACCTTCCATATCCGTTGTTGGTAGTCCTTTAAATTTGGAAAGCCCTTTTGCAGCTGTACCGTCATCTTCAGCAGGAATAATGGAACCAGATAAAGCAAAATTGCTTGTCGAATTACAAATAATTGCATTTCCATCATCATTGAAAAAAGCACTAATATTGCGTTGGTCGGTATTAACACAAGGACGATTTAATAGGGTGACTTGTTGTCCATTTGGAGCTTCTAAATAAACCATTAGATCTTCAATATCGGAATGGGTGGCTTGAAGTTCTACCTCAATATTTTTGACAATTTCACCTAAGGCAGCATTAGTACCAGTAGCATAAATGGGAATTCGTTTTACAGAAGGATTTCCTGCTGCACCACCTGCAATATTAGCGGGTAATTCATTGGCATCTCCCAAGGCGGTGAAGGTTTGTGTCCATTCGGTCAATGGAGTTACAACAGATGGATGATTGCAAGGAAGTGTATCTTGGACAGAACATGTAATGATTGGAGCAATTTTATCTTCTACAGTTAAAAACCCCCAACAATAATTACCAGATTGAATATGCGTTACAGTATAAAAAAGATCTTCCCCAATATGACTATCATCCACTTCATCTCCCACAAAAGTACCGTCTACAAAATAAATAGCTACCTCATATTCATCGGAACATGGAATGAAATTTTCAATTAAATCATCAGGTGAAACTGTAACTGTACAAGCATCTGTATTTCCAAGGGAAATAGTAACTTGGTCATTACAAACAACAGTTGGATTCAATTCTACTACTACCATAACTTCCGAAGTACAACGAACTAACATTCCATCATTCAGAATGACTTCATAAATAATATCATGTGTACCTACTTCCAGTGTAACTCCATTAGTATAACTGAGATTTATAGTAGTATCCAAAGATGGGATAGTTGCTAGAATACTGCTAGCATTAGAACAACTTCCAGGGCAAGAAGTAATTTCGGGTAGGTTAGGAATGAAATTATTAATTTCACAATTGCTTAATGCTTCTATTGTTGTGGGTTCAGCACAAATGGGCGTACAAGGTATTTTAATAGTGTATCTTGCTTCTTTGGTAAAACTTTCTCCATCTCCTGAAAGTAAAATAAAATCTGTAGAAGTATCGTTGATGACTTCCCAACCATAGGCATTATCACCAGATTTATACAATAATTCCCAATATCCATCCATCCAACCATCTAAATCTCCATCATAAACAGAAAGTGTATATTCCTCGCAAGCATCCAATTCTATTTCATGTTGTTGAATAGTAGAAGTGGTATACCCTCCTCCATTTACAAATGCAATTCGAACGCCATCGCTATCTCGTATTTCCCATGAAACTTCTGTAGGTGCAGAGCCAGGGTTGACGCGTAATACAAATGGAATCTCTTCTTCTGTACAAATTGGAGAACAACTACTGATGAAAGAATCACTCCATCCATTTTGAAGAGGAAGATTAGGTAAAATAGCATTTTGCCCATTTTTATCTAGAAAATAAAAATTATTTTCACTGTCTGAAGTTCCCCCATTATACGTATACGTAATCACACTTGCATCATTCACAACTAAAGGAAAAATGGCATATTCTTCAGATGTATTTATGGTATAATTATTAGTAGCTCCATTATCAATAGAAATGTCTATAGAAGCTTGTCCCCAGCTATTATTGGGATTCGAATCTTCTAAAATTAAATAATATAAACAGTCATCTTCACTAGTATTATTCACATAAGGAAAACAAGCCGTATCTTTTGGAGAAATTAATTGGGAATAATACAAGCGAATATTATCAATAGCGATCCATCCATCTTTACCGAATGCACTCGTTTTTAATTGTAATCCTACTTGAGAAGAAGATAAAGTATCAAGACAAATGGTTTCACAATAGCTTATCCATGCATTTGTAGATGTTACTCCCCCATTGATTGCGCCTGCAATTACATTAATGGAATCTTGTAGTGTTCCGTTTAAGGAAAGTCGCATGCTTAAAAAATCATCAAATGTAGATAGGTTTTGTGCATAATAGTCAAAACAAATTTCTGCCATTTTTGCAGAAGAAGGAAGACTTATATCAGGAAAAAAAATCTGCTCAATGGCATTGATTGCGCCTGTTCCAGCGTTGTTGCCACAAGATGCTTCATCTGTACGTTGTGCCCCCCAGAACATAACACCATCAGTTGCCACATCTAAACTGTTCATACCATCTGTAATAAGGTTAGTAGTGCTCCAAACATGACTACCAACATCTTCACAAAGAGGCATGGAACTTACATAAGGGTTAGACCAAGAACTAGCAGATACACCTTCAAAGCTTTCTTTTTCAGCCAATACAGGTAGAGCTATAGACTGTGCTATAGTTGTTTGGGAGGTAGCAAAAAAAAGAAGTCCTATTATCACAATTAGTAAGGACCACCCTTGTGTGTAGCTATTCATAACAAATTACTAAGCTTATCGTAACATGCCTAATAGTTTTATGAAGCCTATAGAATAGAAAAAGATTTAGGATATAAATTCAATAAGGATATCCTATTCTTTATTATTCATCAAGCCAACAAGAAAAAATTAATAATATCGGTATGGGAAAGGAATAATGGGGATGTTACAAAATGAGCTTATATCTTTTATAAATGAACTACAAAAATACATAAAAAAAACAGATGATGCTTATATAATTTTATAACTTGCTTTTCATTATTCAAAACTAAGTAAAACCTATGTTTTCAACCAATACCTATATCCAACGTCGCCAAAAATTACAAACACAGCTTTATTCAGGTATTTTGTTATTTTTAGGTAATGACGAAATGGGGATGAATTATAAAGATAATATTTATCCTTTTCGGCAAGATAGTACGTTCCTATACTATTTTGGCTTGGATCAACCTCATTTGGCTGCTATTATAGATTTAGACGAAGGAAAGACCATCATTTTTGGAGATGAATTAAGTGTAGAGTATATTGTTTGGATGGGACCTCAACCTACTATTGCTGCTCAAGCAAAAGCAGTTGGTATAGAAACGACGCTTCCTTCTCAAGAATTAAATACTTATCTCCAAAAAGCCAATCAACAAGGTCGCCCTATTCATTATTTACCACCTTATCGAACACACCAAGATGTTAAACTGCATCAATACCTAAATATTTCATTAGCTGAAGTAAAACAAAGTGCTTCTGTAGAATTAATCCAAGCTATCGTTAAGCAGCGTTCTATCAAAAGTGAAGCAGAAATCACTGAAATGGAAAAAGCGGTAAATGTAAGTGGACAAATGCACATAAAAGCTATGCAAATGGCTAAAGAAGGGATGAAAGAAGCAGAATTGGCAGGGGCAGTTGAAGGAATTGCTGTTGGAGCTGGTGGGCAATTGGCTTATCCTGTTATTATGACGGTCAATGGGCAAACCTTACATAACCATTATCATGGCAACACACTGCAATCAGGTCAAATGGTTTTAGGAGATTATGGTGCGGAGACTTCTTTACATTATGCAGGAGATATTACCCGTACTTTTCCTGTAGATGCTAAATTCACCAGAAAACAAAGGGATATTTATGAACTTGTTTTAGCAGCAGAAACTACCGCTATAGAACAATTACGTCCTGGAATTCAATATCGTTCTATTCATCTCCATGCTGCAAAATTAATGATGGAAGGTTTGAAAAGTTTAGGTTTGATGCAGGGTAATATGGAAGATGCGCTAGAAGCAGGGGCATTTGGATTGTTTTTCCCACATGGACTAGGGCATCAAATTGGCTTAGACGTACACGATATGGAAAATCTTGGAGAACAATATGTGGGCTATCGAGAAGGATTGGAACGAAGCAAATTATTTGGCTTGAAATCGCTTCGTTTGGCTAAAGAACTAGAAGAAGGTTTTGTAATTACTGTAGAACCTGGTTTGTATTTCATTCCAGAATTAATTGATCTTTGGCAAGCAGAAGGAAAATTCAAAGAATTTATTAATTACGATAAAGTAATCACTTATAAAGATTTCAGCGGAATCCGTATAGAAGATAATGTCCTTGTTACGGCAACAGGACATCGCATTTTAGGCGATCCTATACCCAAAACAATAGCAGAAGTGGAGGCATTACGTCAAACGGTTTAACGTCTTGCATCTATGGAATAACGCCCTGGCCCCGTTAATAATAACACGATATAAGGAACTAGATATAATACCGCAAATTCGATTTTGCTAAAGCCATCATTGGCATGAACGATAAATGCTGCCACGAGCATTGTAATAATCAAAGGTATTGTGGCAAAACGCGTGAATAATCCAATAATGATTAAAACAGCACAAATTACTTCTGCAAAAACAGCTAAGACAAGAGAAGCTTCCATACCCAGACCAAGAGGATCTGCAAAGCCCCATTCGCCATTCACGATTTTCATCATTTTACCCCATCCATGTCCTACGAGCATGAGTCCTCCAAAAGTGAGGCGCAACAGTAATAGTCCTATGTCTGTTAATTTACTTTGTTGATCGTCTTGGTAAGTCATATGTATTGATTTTTAAGGCTAAAATAAACAATAGAATACAAAAATCATCCATTATAATCATGTAATCTAATTGGCAAATTTCTTTTTTCTATTCCAGTTTTATCAACAAGACAGCAAAAAAGTCGTTTTATTAGTAACTTACATAAAATTTAAAAACTTTTTTATGAGAAATATCCTCTATCTATTCATATTAACGATGCTATTAAGTGCTTATTCCTGTGATGATGAAGTGCCACCTCAAGTAGATGGCGTAGCAACAATGGAACTAGCGCTGAATGCTAGTTTTGGCAATGATGCACTTGTGTTGAATGAAGAATTGACTTATACAGATGGAAACCCTTTCTTTTTCACAAAATTTCAATTTTATCTTTCTGATATTAGTTTAGTTAGCGTGGAAGGAGAAGAAGTACAATTGTCTGAAATAGAATTGGTAGAATTTGTAGATGGTGCTGCCACCTTAAATTTTAATAATGTTCCTACTGGAGAATATACTAACCTTGCTATTGGTGTGGGAGTATCTTCAGATTTAAATAGTACCAAACCAGGAGATTATGGTAGTGAACATCCACTAAGTTCGGCTACTAATTATTGGACAGCTTGGGGAAGCTATATTTTTACGATGATAGAAGGTCGTATGGATACAGATTCGAATGGAGAGTTTGAAACGGGCTTTGTGTATCATTTAGGTTCAGATAAGGCAGCGGATAATTTGTATAATGAAATTATTTTAGATAAATCAATTATGGTTGAAGCAGATGGGATGGTTAGTTTAAGTTTATCTGTAGATTTAGAAAAAGTGTTGGTTCGTTCAGAAAATGATTTTATTGATATTGCAAATGATCCGCAAGTACACGATCAGCTTTCACAAATGCAATATGTTGTAGATAATTTCAGTACAGCTATCACCATTGAATAAGACTTCTTTTTTGCTATGACTTCAATTCGTTTATCTTTTCTTGCATTTTTGGTTTTCATTATCATTATAAGCCCTGCCTGTGAAGATGATAATGGTAATGGAGGTGGTATGTCAATGGATGATGATATGATGGGGCAAAACCCTTGTAACGATTTGACACTTATTAGCTATAACCCAGTAGCCTATGATTTAAATATTCCAGAAGGTTTTCCAGCTATGGAAATTCCAGAAAATAATCCTCTTACGGTAGATGGGGTAGAATTAGGTCGTCATTTGTTTTATGATACTATTTTATCTTCAGATAGTACGATGTCTTGTGCGCATTGTCATCATCCGACAGGCGGATTTACCGATAATTTGGCAGTTAGTACAGGAGTAGATGGTATCGCAGGTACGCGTAGCTCCATGAGTTTGATTAATGTAGGATTTTATAATACAGGTTTATTTTGGGATGGACGAGTAGTTTCTTTAGAAGATCAAGCATTATTGCCTGTAGAAGATCCTATTGAACTACATGATCAATGGCCCCATGTAGAGGAGAAATTACAGCGAAGTAATTTTTATCCCGAATTATTTAGAAAAGCATTTGGAATAGAAGATAATTGTGAAATCACACGCGATCTAGCCACCAAAGCTATTGCTCAATTTGAGCGTTCTTTAGTGAGTTTCAATTCTCGTTATGATAAAATAAAATACCAACTGCAAGGCTTCTTTTCAGATGATGAATTAATGGGAGAAGATATGTTTTTTGATATTTCTCCAGAAGTAGCAGATGCCGAATGTGGGCATTGTCATAATGATGGTAGTCGTTTGCTTACAGACAATTCCTATCGTAATAATGGACTAGATACTGTTTTTACAGATGAAGGTCTAGGTGGAGTGACAGGAGTGAGTTTTGATATAGGAAAATTTCGTGTACCAAGCCTACGAAATATTGAACATACTGCTCCTTACATGCACGATGGTCGCTTTCAGACCCTAGAAGAAGTAATTGATCATTATAATAGTGGAGGACATATCACTAATAATCTTGATCCACTCATGCACCCTCTTGAACTTACCGAACAAGAGAAAGGGCAATTGCTTACATTTTTAAAAACATTCACTGATACCACTTTTATAAACGATCCACGTTATCAAAATCCTTTTGATTAAGTACAACTGTACATTGTTGTCATCAATAAAAATTATAATTTATCATTAAAATCTCTAGCCATAATTCGTTACATAAGTTCGTCAAATCCTTTTGTTAGACCTATCTTTTTTTTATTACCTCTTTAAAAGGCGTGTCACATTTTTTGCCCGTTTTCTTCAAAGAAGCACATCTTTGGGCTGTATTTTGCATTAACAATCACGCACGGTTACTCCCTTCCCTCTATCTCATCGTGTATATCCATTAATTCCCCCTTTTATTTAGTTATTTCTTGTACAAAGATTGTGGATTCTGATTGATAGTCTTCCACTTTAATTCCCCCTCTATTAGTCATGCTTTGTAGTGACTCATCTTTAATTAAGATAACATTCACCATAGCGTATTTAAGTATTTCTTGAAAGGATGAAACATCCTATTCCTGTATTTTTTAAACCGCATACTATGAAAATAAGCTATTACCAAACCAAGACTTTATTTCTATGGGGAATTATATTATTCCTATTATCTTTCAATACGGTAAATGCACAGAGGCTTACTAAGAAAATAGAAGCTCAAAAATTTGTTGAAAAATCAGACCTTTTTGCAAGCAGTAAATTTGAAGGAGGTTATTATGTACAATTAGAATTTGATAAAACACCAAATAAAACACAATTTCAGCAATTGAAAACGAGTGGTATTCAATTATTCAGTTTATCAAAAGAAGGAAATTATTTAGCTTATGTTCCAACAGATATTCATACCAATGATTTAAACAAATCAGGCATACAGTTTATTCAACCCATCCATCCATCACAACGCTTATCAAAAACCCTTCAAGAAGAAGCATTTCCAGAGCATGCTATACCAAAGGAAGGATTGCTTGATGTTGCTGTTATTTTTCATGCCACTATAGAAAAAGAAACAATCCAACAACTTTTTGAAAACCTAGAAGCACCTATTTTAAAATTTGTAGATAAAAAACATATTCTAACTGCAAGGATCAAACAAGAACAATTAGCACAGCTAGCAGCTCTTCCCATTATCCAGCATATTGATGCCATTGAGCCTCCCGTGACTGCACTTAACCATGAAAATAGAATTATACAAAAAGTAAATGTACTTAATTCCAATACAGGAATTGGTCGTAATCTTCGCGGAAATGGCGTTGTTATAGGTGTTGGTGACGGAGGTGAATTAGGCGATCATATTGATTTAAATTGTCGTCTTATTAATGAGGCAGATGGAACTTATAATTCTTATGGTGCACATGGTGATCACGTTTCTGGAATTATAGGAGGAGCGGGAAATTTAGATCCTAATTGTCAAGGTGTTGCTCCAGAATGTGAATTGGTGATCCAAAAAACGACCAATATTACCTATAATGCAGATAGTTATTATGAAAATTATCGCATGGTATTAACCAATAATTCCTATGGAGTAGGTTTTGATTGTGCGACCAATGGAATGTATAATTATTCTAGTGTAAATCTTGATAAACAATTGCGTGAATATCCAAAATTATTACACTGTTTTGCTGCAGGAAATAATGGTACACAAAGTTGTGATAGTTATCCTGAAGGTTACCGTACTGTTTTACGATATTATGGTGCTGCCAAAAATGTATTAACAGTAGGTGCTGTAGATAAACAACGAAAAATTGGATCTTTGTCTAGTCGAGGGCCCGTTGCAGATGGGCGAATCAAACCTGAAATTTGTGGAATTGGGATTAATATTGTTTCTATGGGGCGAGATTATGATTACTATCTCAATTCGGGTACCAGTATGGCTTCACCTGCAGTTACCAGTACTATTGCACTCCTTTATCAACGGTATCGAGAATTAAATAATGATGAAGATCCTGATGGAGCATTGATGAAAGCGATTGCTTGTAATACAGCAGATGATCTTGGTAATAAAGGACCTGACTTTGTTCATGGTTTTGGTTTGATTAATGGGTTGCGTGCAATTAAATCAATAGAAAATGAGTATTATTTATCTGATGTCATTAATGAATCAGAAGAGCATACACATTCTATTGCTATCCCAAATGGAGTTGAACAAGTTCGGGTTATGTTATATTGGCATGATGTAGAAGCTCCTGTTGATGCTTCAAAAGCACTTGTCCATAATTTGGATGTCAAACTAATTAATCCTGTTGGAAACACCTTTCTTCCTTGGGTGTTAAGCACAACGCCTGCTCAAGTGAATTTGAATGCACAAAGAGGTATTGATAATTTAAATAATATAGAACAAATTACTTTAGATCAACCCAATGCAGGTACCTATCAGATTGTAGTTCGAGGAAAAGATATAGCATTTGGTAATCAAAAATATTATGTGGTTTACGATTTTATTTATCCAGAACTACATTTAACACATCCAATTGGGAGAGAAAGTTTTATCCCTAACCAGAAAGAACTCATTCAGTGGGATGCCCCTACTACAAATACGAACTTATTCAAGTTGGAATATTCTAAGAATAATGGAGCAAGCTGGGAATTAATCGCTAATAATATTCCTGCCAATAAGCGTCATTTTGAATGGACTGTCCCTTCTGATTTTACAGAAAAGGGTAAAGTTAGAATAAAGCAGATTGGAGGTGTCTTAGTCGATGTGAATGAAGAAGTATTTAATATTCTTTCTATTCCTTCAAACTTAGAAGTAGATGCCATTTGTGAGGGGTATTTAGAATTAAAATGGGATGAACAAGATTACGCTAATTTATACGAAATATTTTTATTGGACTGTGGTGAGATGATTCCTATTGCTACGACTGAAGAAACAACTTTTGTCTATGAAGATAGTAATGATTTTGAAGAGGATCATCGCTATTGGTTTGCTGTTCGAGCTATAAGTTTAAATGGCAAAAAAAGTAAACGTTGTGTAGCAAAATATGCTTACGCCGACGATTCCAGTAATTGTCCTTGGCACGATGGTAAAGTACAATACATCACCTCAAAAGTGAGAGGTCGCTACCTTACAGGGACAGAACTCAATAATGAAACAATTGGTATCTCTATTAAAAATATAGGTGATAGTCCAATTCATTCATTAAATGTAGCCTATCAAGTAAACGATAATCCTGTTGTAGAACAAACAATTAATACTTTTTTAGCAGCAGGAGAAGAAAAGGAATTTCAATTTACAGAACAGTACGATTTTTCAGATATTGGAGAATATAAAATTGATGCTTGGATCAATTCGATCAATGATCGTCATCATGAAAATGATAGTGTACTTGGGGATCATGTGGTCATCCAAATTCCTAATCTTCCTACAAGGCTGCCATTTAGACAAGATTTTGATCAAAACTCAAGAGAAAAGTATAATAAAAATATCATTGGTTTAGATGGTTTATTAGAATGGGACTATATTCCAAATCTAGGCGGAGAACTTAATATTACAGGAGAGATCAACAACAGAATTATTCAATTAGCTAATGAAGATGCTACTGCAACAAGCAATGATTTAATTGTAACCCTAAACATGAGTGAACTTGATCTTTCAGAAGGGCTTTATCTACGTTTCGATCATAAATCTACTATTATAGATATGCCGCAATTTGTTTGGATGAGAGGAACCGATGAGCAAGAGTGGATGCAAGTATATCAATATGAAGCATCCGAAGATTGGACGATAGCCACTCAAATTGATTTAGCGAAATTTTTATTAGAAACACCTCAAGAATTAGGGGCTAGCTTTCAATTAAAATTTGCTCAATCAGGAAAAGGAAGCGTTTGGATCGATAAAGTGCGGTTGGATAGTGAAGCAACTCTTTCTGCTAAATGGTCAACTTTTGAGGCAGAGCGTATTGTTAAAGACGCACATCTTAAATGGACAACACACCATGAATATGATAACGCCTATTTTGAAATTGAAATGGCTAGTGAACAAGATATGACTAATAATCAATTCACCATAATTGGAATGGTCGATGCTCAAGGACAAAACGGTGAGCAGAGTAATTATTCATTTATAGATTCAGAAATAAATAAACGAGGTATTCGATATTATAGAATTAAACAATATAGCCAAGCAGGAGAGGTAAGTTATAGTGCAGTACAAGCGATTGATTTTGGTCAGAATCAAAATCAAATCAGTGCTTACCCCAATCCTTTTAATCAAGAATTCAAATTGCGTTTGGAAAGCACTATTGCACAAGATGCTGTAATACATTTTACGGACACTAGTGGGAAGAAAATTTTATCGTATACAGAAGCTTTAGCAGTAGGTCTAAACATATTTACGATTGCTATAGATGAGCAACTGCCTTTGGGTATTTACTTCTTAACCGTTCAAACAAATAATAATTACCAAACCATTAAATTAGTGAAAAGCAAATAAATTTATAAAATATAGCAACAGGCGCATTTAATAATTTAGGTAAAATAATTTCACCAAATTAATCCCTTTTACAAAAAAACGCGCTACCTAAGTTGCCAATAAGACTTTTACCTAAAACGATCATTGTAGAAGCATCCAAATTTTTTGGGTGCTTTTTTATTTTCAAGGATATACTAAATCCATATTACAAATCGTTTTTTTGCTGCATACTTAATCTCACACCTATTTTTTTTGACTCACACTATCAAAATTCTTTGCTGTAAATTTTTATTTTTTTCAAAACAGAAGAAAATTTGCTTGTTTTAGGCACTTTTAAAATAAAAATATGAGCAAAAGAAAAGTTCTTTTTATACAAGTGACAAGCTTTTTTTCGCTTTTTTTTCAAAAAAAACACATTTTTTTGGCACAAAAAAAAAGAAAAAAATAATATTTTTCTCACAAATTGAATATAAAAACATTGTAACGTATTGATTGGTAAGTTTTTATAAAAAAAAGTTTTTATTTTCTATAAAAAAATATATCACAATACGAACTTTTTGTCTTTGTTATGCCTTGAGAAAGTTTCGATTATTGTAGTATGAAAAGTGAAACAAAGGAGTTCACAACAAAAATTGAAATAAATAAATTTGGATATGTTCATGGGATTATAATTTGTTGGTAGTGAGTTGTCCCGAAAAAAGTCGGGACCACTTACTATTTTAAAATCCCTACAATGATATATTAAAGCATGATCGGTATCGTCCATTTTTCATGCTTTCAAACAACACTGGTTGCCAAAAGGAGCAGCCCACTAAATTTGGATATGTTCATGGGATTATAATTTGTTGGTAGTGAGTTGTCCCGAAAAAAGTCGGGACTACTTACTATTTTAAAATCTCTTGATCTAAGAAATAAAGGTAATAAAAAATTAATTAATTGTGGAGGAATGAATAATGTGAGGACGGAGTCCTACCCTGGCGGTCAAATAAAGATCGCCCACTAAATTTGGATATGTTCATGGGATTATAATTTGTTGTAGTGAGTCGTGGCCGTTGAGCCGCGACTTACTATTTTAGGACAGTTCGTAATTACATTTTTATTTGCTTATCTCGTTTTTCTTCCCTTCCATTCATACTCTTTCTTTAAATTTCCTAGTATTCCTACTACTACAATGTACACTAAGTGATATATTGACGATACGCCAAATGTCTTCATTAAATCCATTCGATTAAAATATTGACTCATCTGGCGTAGTAAAATAAAATCTAATAGTGTTTTTGCTCCTAGTTGTAAAAGTACAAGCATGAAAATCCCTTTTATAAAAAAGGCTAATCCTAGATTTAAAACGATACTACAACAAAAAAAGAAAACCAAGGCAAGTGTCACTGTTACTTTCCATTCTTTATACCCAGCAGATTTAGTTGTCCAACGAATGCGTTGTTGGAGAAAACTTTTCCAAGTAGGCTTCGCTTTCGTAACTACAGTCGCTTTCGGGTTTTTAATATAGCCAATTTGGTCTGGGTAGATCGCCGCTATTTTTTGCATTAATAGCATATCATCTCCTGAGGCAAGATGATTGATTCCTTCAAAGCCATTCACTTCTTGAAAAACTGCCTTTGGGTAAGCTAAGTTAGCACCATTACACATATTCATAAACTGCCCATGAATGCCTGCCCCTGTAATGCCCATCATCCCGATAAAATCAAGGGATTGAAAACGCTCTAGAGCATTTTGTTCATCATAAAAATTTACGGGTGCTGCAATGAATTTGACTTGCTTCGATTCATAATAGGAGACGATCAATCCAAGCCAGTCTTTTGGGGTAATACAATCTGCATCTGTCGTAAGGATCAATTCGCCTGTTGCTTGTTGCATGGCAATTTCTAAGGCTTTCTTTTTAAAGGATTGCGTTTCAGATTCACTGACGTATTGAGCTAACGGAAGTAATTGAACGGAAGTGTGTTTTATATTTTGGACAATAGTGGCAGTATTATCGGTGGAGTGGTCATCAATGATGATGATTTGTAATAATTGTTTAGGATAATTTTGTTGAAGAATACTCTCTACACAAGCTTGAATGTTTTCAGCTTCATTACGTGCAGGAATAAGTATGGTGATTTTTGTAGAAGGGTGAAAGTCTGCTGGCATCTTCCAGTCTGGAATTTTATTCCAAACTATCACATAACGTAGCATAATAAGTACATACATTATGGTTAGAAACAAACAAAATAAAAGATAACTGAGGTACAAAGGAGGTGGCGGATTGAGAATAACTTAATCAAATAACTGATCGTAATCTGTTGATTCTTTACGCGGTTCTTTTCGAGGTAATTCTAATTTTGGAGGAATATTTA
The DNA here is from genome assembly GCA_020628645.1 of Saprospiraceae bacterium. Taxonomy (GTDB): domain Bacteria; phylum Bacteroidota; class Bacteroidia; order Chitinophagales; family Saprospiraceae; genus JAHDES01. The sequence goes on along the minus strand of JAHDES010000024.1, from coordinate 14,772 downwards.
AGTCAAACGGTTTCTCTTCAGGAAAATCTTCTTCTACTTCTTCATATTCTACATATTCGCCTTCTCGTTCATTAGTAATTTGTTCTTGATATTGATTGACCTTACGTTTGACTAAAGCTTTTACAAAAAGAAATGCGGCAACAACAGGATAACCTACTATAGTAAAAAGGCTCATTCCTACACCATAAAGAGGATTTCGTTTGAATAAGCTTCCAATCCATCCAAGATAGCCTGTTAGTACTTTATAATCTATAATCGCTGTTGCAATGAGTAAGATGGGACCGATAATACTAAGGATCCAAAAAATAGATTTAGCTATAAAATATAACCCTACAAAAAACAATACTAAAAAAATCATGGCAGTTACCGAACTGAATGGACTGCCACTATCTGTATTTCGCTGAAATGTCATTTTAAAAGAAAATTTTTCTAAAGATAATCAATTGTCTTTTTAGCATCTGAAAAAAGTCGATTAAACCAAGATAGAAAAAGATAAAATTTTATTCTACCACTACTGATTCCTCCTTTTGACGATACTGCGCCACAAAAAGTATCCCTATTCCTACCAAAATAGCTACATCTGCAAAATTAAAAATCCCAGTTCGTAAATCACCGATACCCATATTCATGAAATCAACCACTTTGCCATGCGCTATTCGATCATATACATTACTCAAACCACCACCGATAATAAAGGCTAAAGCAATTCCTTGCCATCGATCCACTTTTTTAGAGAATAAACTATAAATAAACATTCCAATAAGCATTATGACAGGAATGACCTTTAAAAAAATCGTATGTACGATAGGCGGTAAATCCGTTCCCCAACTCAAAAATGCTCCTTCATTTTCGGCAAAAGTGAGTTTGAAAAAATTATTTAAGTAAGAATATGACTTTCCTAAATAATGTGGCGTATTGAAATGATCTACTGCCATTTGTTTGGTCTGCTGATCACAACCAATATTGAGCAATACTACAATTGTAATGAGTAAAATATGTTTGAGTCGATTGGACATTTTTTAATTTTCTATAGATTAACTGGAAGTAAAATCAGATACTTAATAAGCAATTTTATCTTGTTTCGTCATCCAATTCTTAAAGACAACTTGTCCTTCCTTTTGTAACAACTGTTGTGTAGGTATTTTTCGATCGCTTATCGCTAAATTCAATTCTTGATAAATAAATTCATCATCAAACTCAATTGCAGCAGCATCTTCTCGGCTACAAGCATAAAATACTTGTTTGGGACGTGCCCAATAAATCGCTCCCAAACACATGGGACAAGGCTCGCAAGAGGTATAAATAATGCAATCTTCTAATTGAAAACTGGATAAATTCGCACAAGCTGCTCGTATCGCTACGACCTCGGCATGAGCGGTAGGATCATTGGAGGAAGTGACTTGATTATTGCCTCGCCCAATAATTTTACCCTCTTTTACAATGACGCAACCGAAGGGGCCTCCGTCATTTCGATCCATCCCTTCCTGTGCTATTTGGATGGCTGCTCGCATAAAATGTTTGTGCTGTTCTTCTACTCTATTCATTTTTTAAAAGAATTAGTATCTTTAATCTTCGCAAAGTTACATAATCTAAAACGAATCAAAACAATATGGAACCCTTCTTTACGAATGATGCGACCACTTTTGGTTTATTAATGCTAGTCTTAGCATTTGTTTTTTATACCTCTCATTTAGAGACAAAAGGCTGGCAAACTTTTTATCGTTATGTCCCTGCCCTTTTATTATGTTATTTTTTACCTGCCTTATTAAATTGGCCATTAGGCTTGATTTCTCCTGAGTTTTTCAGCAATGATTTGATTGGTTTTTTGGCGGAAAATAATGTTGATCTTCAAGGGGTGAATTTACATGATTTATCCTTTGAAGAAATAAAAAAACATTTGGAAGCCGTTGGAGTTACTAGTGCAGAATATGGCGCATTTGTAAAGAAATCGAAGCTATATTATGTGGCTTCACGTTATTTATTGCCAGCGAGTTTAGTTTTATTGTGTTTAAGTATTGATTTTCAAGGGATCAAAAATTTAGGCCCGAAGGCATTGATTATGTTTTTTGCGGCATCCTTAGGTATCATTATTGGTGGACCTATCGCTTTATTGGTAACGAGTAATTTATTTCCCAGCATCGTAAATGTTAGCCCAGATGAACTTTGGCGTGGTTTATCTACAGTAGCAGGAAGTTGGATTGGAGGGGGCGCAAATCAGACGGCGATGAAGGAAATTTATGAAGTAAAAGATAGCTTGTTTGCAAGCATGATTGTAGTAGATGTTGTAGTGGCGAATATTTGGATGGGCTTTTTATTATTTGGAGCAGGTATGTCAAAAACGGTAGATGGTTGGTTGAAAGCAGACTCATCAGCCATAGAAGATTTGAAACAACGCGTTAGTGATTATCAGGCGAGTGTAGCTCAAATGCCTACTACAACTACGATGTTTTTACTAGGTGGTATTGCCTTTGGAGGAGTAGCACTTGCACATTGGGGATCAGATGTAATTGTCCCTTGGATGAGAGGATTCAAAGAAACCTTAGTGAGTATAGGATTAGATTCTTTAATGTCGGGTTTCTTTTGGTTAATTGTCATTTCAACTACCGTTGGTTTGGTTTTATCCTTTACAAAGGCTCGACGATTAGAAGGAGCAGGAGCTTCAAGATGGGGATCTGTATTTATCTACATCTTAGTGGCAACGATTGGTATGAAAATGAATATTGGCGATATTTTAAGTAATCTTGGTTTATTTGCTATTGGTATCATCTGGATGTTGATCCATGTAGCTATTCTATTAACGACAGCAGTACTTATCAAAGCACCTTTCTTTTTTGTAGCTGTAGGAAGTCAAGCAAATGTGGGAGGGGCAGCTTCTGCGCCGATTGTCGCCTCTGCCTTTAGCCCTGCACTTGCTCCTGTTGGGGTACTAATGGCAGTCTTGGGGTATGCCTTAGGAACCTATGGGGCTATTATTTGTGCTTATTTGATGCAAATGGCGAGTTAGTGTAATAATGATCTTGAAGTAACTACTTATACTGTAAACCATAACTCAAGATCAATGCTGTACAATATTGCTTTAATTAGTTATGTGATTTTCTATACCCTGATCGCCTTAGGTATTCGATCCTTCATTTTGTATCTAAATACAGGAATTAACCCATTCAAAAAAATGGGGAAGGGAGGAGTTCAAGGTATAAATGAAAAGGTATTAATGGTGGGAGCAGCACTAGTTCCCATAATTGCTTTTACTTATGTGTTTTTCAAAAACTGGTATCACTATTTAGTTCCTATTGATTATCTTGAAATAGATTCGATCCGCTTGATGGGAGTGTTTTTGATGATAATGGGAAGTGTAGTAACAATTGTGGCTCAATTTCAAATGGGAAATTCTTGGCGAATTGGTATTAATCCAACAGAAAAGACAACATTAATCCAAACGGGCTTATTTCGTTATTCTAGGAATCCTATTTATTTCAGCTTATTAATCTCCTTTCTAGGTTTCTTCTTAGTCGTCCCCAACGCACTGAGTTTATGTGCTTTGGGTTTGAGTTATCCTTCTGTGGAAATAAAGATTAGATTAGAAGAACAGTATTTAATTGAAAAACATGGAACTGAATTTATACAATACATGGAAAAGGTGAAAAGATGGATCTAGAGAAAAAACAAAAATTGGAAGGTCATGATTTTCCAGCCAAAAGAAACCTAATATGAACCAACTTATTACATTTCTCTTTATTATCCTACCTATTACAACTAGTATTGGACAATCTTATCTCGATACTACATTTACAAATTATTTTAAAAGAGGAGGTAATGGTTGGAATGCAGGAGATGGAACAAGTTCTGTTGCCTTGCCAGATGGACGAACATTATGGATGTTTGGTGATAGTCATGTAGATCAAGGGGTGAATGATGATAACGAATTGCCGTGTTTATTCAATGCCAGAAATAGTATCATGGTACAAGATCAGGCTAATAATTTTTCATCTTATTATGATACTTCTGGAACAGATCGATTTACAAGACAATTTGTAAAAATGGAAGGAGATACCAATACTTTTTATTGGCCTTCTGGAGGTTTTGTTCATAATAATATTGCCTACCTTTTTTGGAATCGATTTAAAGAAAATGAAAATTCTATTTTTGGTGATTTTTTAGGAATGGTTATCGCAGAAATTGAATTACCTACTATTGAATTAATAAAAATAACTCCTCTTGAAAATACAAGTTTACAATATGGTATGGCGATTATAACGAATCAAGATAACGGGTATCACTATATTTATGGACGTGTAAAGGAAGAAGGAGCATTCAGACAACCACTTGTGGCTAGATGCCCAATCGGACAAATTTATACCAATTGGGAGTATTATGCTGGAGATAATAATTGGTCAACAAATGCGATAGATTATGTACCGATAGCAGATTTTGTGTCTGAAGAATATTCTGTTTTTCAATGTGGAGAAACGTATATTTTTCTTACGCAAGATTTAAATGGTTTGGGTTGTGATGGTGGAAAAAGAATATACATGAGTAAGGCAAGTCAGCCACAAGGACCATTCAATAACGTAGAGGTTGTTTATACCGCTACAGATCAAGTTAATGGTGACAATTTATTTACTTACAATGCACAAGCACACCCTCAATTTATTAAAGATAATGAAGTACTAGTTTCATATAATGTAAACAAAACTTGTCCACACATTTGTCAGGATACGATACTCGCTTTTTCTTCTTTTTTTAATGCAGATCTGTATCGGCCCAAATTTGTACGCGTACCTATTACAGAATGTATATCAACATCTATTAGTGTAGTAGAAGAACAAGAGTCTATAAAAATTTATCCCAATCCTGTTCATCAAGTATTAAAGGTTGAAATAGAAAACACTCTATTTGAAGAACCCTATTTTGAACTGTATAACCTACTTGGTGTTCAATTGAAAAAGGGAAATTTTTATCAAACTATTGATTTGAAAGATATAACTACGGGAATGTACATTTTGAAAATTATCAGTAACAATCAAGAACAATTCACATTAATTCATAAATTATAAATATGAAGCTATCCTTTATTCCCTTTTTACTCATTGGATTATTTCACCTTCATTGTACCACAGCACAGGAAACGGAAACAGAATTCGCTCTCCCGCTTGAAAAAATTGTAATAGACAGTACAGATACTGAATATGGATATTATCTTCAAGTACCCCCCCAGCAAAAAAAGCCTAATGGAGTCTTAGTTCTTTTTCCTGGTTTAGGGCAGGTTACAGAAAATATTTTTACAGATACCAAACTTCCTGAAGTTGCATATCAAAATGGATACTTAACGATTGGTTTTGCTGGTCGCGCACGTTTTACGGCAGATCCAGTCATTCAAGATCGTCTGAATCTCGTACTAAATGATGTATTGGAAAAAAATGAGGTGCAAGCTAATGATTTTGTATTAGGTGGATTTTCTGCTGGTGGAACGCTAGCTTTACGATATACCGAATTGTGTTATGAATTTCCTGATCGTTTTCCTATTCAACCTAAAGGTGTTTTTATGGCAGATGCACCGATTGACATGTATCATATTTGGGCATTAAAAGAACAGGATTTAAAGAATGAAGCCGCTGAAATTTCCATGAAAGAAGCGCAATTTGTAGAGCGTATCTTTCGTGCTTTTTACAAAGGTGTACCTTCTGAAAATCCAGAATTATTTGTAGAGTTGAGCCCTTTTTCTATCAATGAAGAATATGGTACTAATGAGCGTTTTCTGAAAGATGTTGCCGTTCGAGCTTATCATGATGTGGATATCGCTTGGCGTTTGAAAAATAGAAACCAAACAGTACGATTTGACAATTATGTAGCAACTTCGGAACTCATTAATCGATTGCTGTTGCTAGGAAATGAACGCGCTGAATTTGTTCAAACGTTTCAAACAGGTTATCGTAAAGACGGAAAGCGTCACCCTCATTCTTGGTCCATTATAGATGAAGAAGAATGTATACAATGGATGGGGCAATTGCTTACCAAATAATTATATTACTTATTTAAATAATCTCAATGATACTTCACTTCTTATTGGTTTAAAATAAGCGTAAAATTTGCTGATTCTCATCAATAACTCTTAAATTTGGTAGGTTTCAAAAGAAAATACATTTGTGCTTAAAAACATTACCAAAATACCTTATCCTCGATCAACGTATCGGCAATATGTAATCATCGCCTTAATGATTGCGTTTTCGGTGAGTTTTATGTTGATTGTATTTCAACCTTTTGGTACTAAAAATTTTCAGCACCCGTACAAAACACTTATTCTCGCTGGATATGGCGCTTGTATTTTTTCGACCATAAGTATTTATTATTATTTGAGCTTACGTTTCTTCTCTAGTAAAATAGAACGTTGGACGATTCTATTAGAAGTATTGGATTTATTTCTAATTAGTACCTTGTCCATAATGGCGTGTTATACGTATGCAGCAATTATTTTGTATGGAGGATTTAAGATTAATACCTTTCTTGCTTTCTTCTTTAATGCAACTTCTGTTGCCTTAATTCCATGTGTTGGGGCGTTTATTTATCTCTACATTGTATGGAAAGATGTACTCCAATCTACCCTTAGTACTTCTACCACACAAGAAGAATCAAATGCCATTATTCTTACTTTTGGAAATAGTAAATCAGATCAAATACAAGCACAAGCAAATGATGTTTTATTGGTGAAAGCACAAGATAATTATGTGATGCTTTATCTTCAAAATGAGGCGAAATTACAGCGACATATCATACGGGCTACGCTCAAACAAATTTATCAGCAACTGAATAGCGATCACTTCCTTCAAGTACACCGATCTTACATTGTCAACCGCTTAAAAATGCTTGCCTTACACGGGAATAAAAGCAAACCTTTACTAGAACTAGAAGGCTTTGATAAAAAAATTCCTGTTTCTCGTTCTAAATATGATGATTTAAAAAATCGACTTAATTGATTGGTTTTTAAATATTTAAGTGTGAAATGCAAGCTTTAGAAGTAAAAAGAAGCTTGCATTTCACCACACAAACCTACCATTAAGCCCTATTATCTGCACCATATCAAATTTGTTCCCACCTTTGTATCGAATCAAAAATCAATTCGATATGCGACTTACAAAATCAATCTTCACACCTATTTACTCAAAATACCTACAAATAGGATATGGTTTAAATAAATTTTACATCGTACTAATATTGTTCTTTCCCTTGTTTTGTCAAGGACAGGAAACATGGCTGATTGAAGCACCTCAAGGCTTTAATTACTACTTAACTACTGAGATAAAAAAGGATCAAATAATTGGTTCAACAAGAAAAAATGCACTTAAAGAAATAGTTGGAGGGTTTAAGTACACTATTGTAAAAATGGCGACTACTTTAGATTATCCTGAGATTGTCTATTTTGAAGGTGATATGAATGGAAATGTTATAAATGGAAATTTTCATACCCTTTTCAGTAAAAATACATTTCAAGGTCTAATCAAAGAAGATTCTTTGTTACTTACAATTCTGAATAAAAATGGATCAAAAACAGAATTAAAAGGGAGTAAAGTGGATAACATAAAACCTATCAGAGATTATGCCACTACCTTTCGAGAAATATTCGAATTAACAGAACAACATGTGTATAAAGCCAAATTTATAAACACAAAACAATGGCGTAAATTCAAAAAAAGAATGCTCAGATTAAGTCCCAATATACAGGACGATCTCGAACTTCAAACTGCTGTAATGGCTTTGGCTAGAGAATTCCCATTTTCCCACTATTATATCTATCGAGCTCAAACTCAAACTTGCACTAAGCAAAAGTGTATCAATTATGCTCATTTAGAAGAAATTAATACAGAAACTTGTGTTTTAAAGGTCAAAAGTTTTTCTGGTACGAAAGAAGAAATGGACAGTTTGATTTCTATTATCGACCAAAAAGGGTATAAGAACCTAATTATTGACTTGCGAAATAATTCTGGTGGTAGTTTTGTTCCTGCTTTTTCTTTGGCAGAATATCTTATTGATGAGCCAGTTATTGCGGGTGTTTTCCCAAATAGAAATTGGTATAAAGCATTTGATCGATTACCAACGAAAGATGATTACTCAAAATTTACAGAATTCAGTGGAGGTAGCCTAGGGGAATGGTATGATAAGGCAGCCCAAAATTATGGCGCTTATTTTAAACTGTTGCCAGGAGAAAAACACTTTAAAGGAAATATTTACATACTAACCAACCGAAGAACGGCTAGTACTTGTGAACCATTCGTGTATGGACTCAAAAATCATAAGCATGCAAGCATTGTAGGAGAAAATACGGCTGGGGCAATGCTTTCATCCAATCAATTTCGTATTGAAAATGAACTCATTTTACAGATTCCACTGAACGATTATATCACGTATTCAGGGGTGCGATTGGATAAGACTGGAGTTGAACCTGATATAAAAGTAGCAGCAGATACAGCACTTGATTATGTGTTAAATGAAATATTAACAGATAAAAAAGATGATAATAGTTTACAAACAAGGGATACTGTATTTAGCCAATAAGAATTCTGTTTTTCACACCATAAAATCAAAAAAATCATGCGACTATTTAATGCAATCTTCCTATTATTTTTCTTTATGTCTTCTTATTTAATTGCTCAAGAAACCAGCAATTCTCTACATCGAGAAATAGGATTTCAAGTAGGATTTGGAATTAATACAATACAAGAACAACGGTTCTTTGCCCATAAAAAACATTATCTCGCTCCGATTTATGGAATCGTTCATAATAAATGGGATGCTCAAAAAAGGACTTCTTTGAGCATGCGTTTTAGTGCTACCAATGGCTTAGATAATTCTACAATTTGGTACAAAATGGTGCACCCTGATGTGACCTATAGCTATCAAAGAAATATCAAAGGCACTTGGATTGGTGGATACTGGCGACATTCAACACTATTGCTTTTCCCAAAAGGTGCGATAAAAGGAAATTTCAACAATAATACCATTAGCTATACCATGAGTAATCATTTAGGTGTGGCGGTAGATCGCTCTTTTACTCTTCAAGAAAATGAACAAAATCGACTCAATCTTGATCTAGGCGCACGGATGTCTGTTCTCAGTCATGTGATTCGACCAGCCTTTGCACATCCCTATCCTGAACACTATTTGCAAGAAGGCGTCTTTCACCCTACTCGTAGAGGAATGGCTTCTTCTATTTTAAAAAGTGGAAAGCTAGGCACGTGGAATAAATATGGCTCTATGAATTTTGTGGTAGGATTGAGTTATTACCATAATGACAAAGTCAAGTTTAATCTTCAATATAACTATAGTAATCAAGCAGTTCGTACAGGGAAAAAAGTATCGTATGGAGCACATCAATTAATCGCAGGCATTAGTTTGGTCTATTAATACCGAATTAAAAAAATCCTTTCGTATATAATTTACGATTTTTTTAAATCGGTATTATACGTTGAAGGTGTGATTTGCGAAATCACTTAATCAATTTCGTATAATTTCTTAACATTAAAAAACGTACAAAAATGAAAAATATACTCTTTTTAATCAGTGTCATTTTATGTTGCAGCAGTTGTTCAAAAGAATTATTTAAAGTAGCTCCAAAGGATCAAAAAGCTATTTATGATGAATTTTGGACTTATGTAGATGAAAATTATATCTACTTCAAAGAAAAAGAAGTGGATTGGCAAACAGTTTATGATACCTATAGCCCAACAATTAATGAGTTCAGTACAGACGAAGCATTATTACAAGCTATGGAAAACTCTTTGCTTCAATTACGTGATAACCACAATATAGTTAAAACCCCATTTCGAAATGGAAAATCTTATAATTACATGGATGGTTATGAAATTCATTTTTCAAAAGATTTGGTCGAGAATAATTATTTGCAAGATAAATTACAGCAGGATAATGTCTTCGAATATGGGTATATTGATGAGCAAACCCTTTACATCTATATCCCTAAAATGAAGAACTTTTATTATTTGCAAAAGTTGTTACGAACGTTAATTACGCCTCAAATTAAAAATCTCATTTTGGACACAAGAAATAATGGCGGCGGCAATAGTAATCCAGTTCCTATTATGTTGGGGGATTTTGTAAAAGAGAAAACCTATCTCGGTGGTTATATCGAAAAAACTGGTCCAGGGCATGAAGACGAAACTGCACCATTAGCAGTTTATGCAAACCCAAGTGTTTCCGTTTATCACGATGTACAAGTTTATCTCTTGATCAATAGAATGGGCTATAGCGCGACTTCTTATTTAGCTGCGATGTGTAAGGGCTTACCCAATTTTACATTGGTTGGTCAACTTACAGGTGGTGGCGGTGGTGGAAATGCAGGTTTTGAATTATCCAATGGTTGGTCAGTAGCAGTTTCCGTAAGCGATTTTGTGGATAAAGAAGGGCGTTCTATTGAATTAGGCGTAGAACCAAATATTGCAATAGAAAATAGTGAAGAAGATATTAATAATGGGAAAGATCGTATGTTAGAAAAAGTATTAGAACAATTGCGATAACTAACAAGAGCTCAATAGGATTCGAAATTTGTGTAAAACTTTGAATTAAAGGATACGGAAAAATTGTGTGAAATACTCAATTGCTAATTTAATTGGTGAAGTTATTATTTTTGGTTAGCTTTATATGGTTAATTCTGTAACTTACCAAATCTAATAGACCATTACAATAATTTATTTTTCAAACACAATTTAACCTAAAATCAGATAACATGAATTTTAAAAGGCTTCCTAGTAATAAAAACTGGCTTCAGTGGAGTAGTTTTATTCTATTGTTACTATGTGTATCAATTGTTCAAGCACAAAAACCTGTACCAACACATGAGTTGGAGTTTTCTAATGTAAAAGGAGAAAAAAAAGTAAGTATTCAACAAGAAGATGGACGTATTGATATCAATACTCAAATTCCCATATCCTTATACAATTTAAATTATGCTGTTCCTAATGGTACGCCTGAAGAAATGGCAAGTTATTTTCTTCAAGAATATAGTTCAACCTTAAAGCTTCGTCATGCTGATCTAAGCGATTTAGAACTACATGCTATACGTAGTACAAATGCAGGAACAGTCGTTCGATATCGACAGCACTATGAGGGCTACCCTGTAAATAAAGCGGAATTAACAGTAAGTATTGATCCGCGTAATAAGGTTCAATTTTTAATGAATAGTTATGAAACAGATGTTCGTTTGAATAGCCTTCATATGAGTATCTCAGAAGAAGAGGCTATTCAAAAAGCAATGGAATACATAAACCCAACTCGCTTGATGATGCCTGAAACTAGTAGAACAATGGTTTATCATAATGCACAAGGTAGTAGATTAGCACATGAAATTACCATCTTAGCGGGAGAGCCTCAGGGAGAATGGCATGTATTTATTGATGCGCAAACACAGGAAATTTTTAAGGTAGAAAATCAATTGTATTATTATTGCAAACATAATGATCATCAACACGATCATAATCATCCACCTTCTGCTTCATGTACAGCATCTTCAAAGCCAGCTGTAACAATGGCAAATGGTACAGGATTTATTTTTGATCCAGATCCATTATCTTCAAATATGGTTGCTTATGGTGGAAATTATGTAGATAATAATGACGCTACCAATACAGACTTAGATAATTCTCGTTTTAGTGTTACCTTATTAGACATTGAAGACAATAATGGTACATTTACTCTTCGTGGACCCTGGGCTGAAATTGTAGATTCAGATGCTCCGAATACAGGCTTGTTTTCACAAAACTCCTCTGTCTTTGAATTTGATCGCGAAGAACAAGGCTTTGAGCCTGTAAACTGCTATTATCATATTGATTATTTAATGCGTTATATTAATAATACCTTGGGATGTAATGTCGTACCTTATCAGTATACAACAGGAGTACGCTTTGATCCTCATGGAGCTAATGGTGCAGATAATTCTTTTTATTCTTCAGGCTCTGGTACCGTTACATTTGGTGAAGGGTGTGTAGATGATGCAGAGGATTCAGATGTGATTCATCATGAATTAGGACATGGCTTGCACGATTGGGTTACAGCAGGAGGACTCTCACAAACAGATGGACTAAGTGAAGGATGTGGCGATTATGTAGCACAATCCTACAATAGAGGATTAGGAAATTGGACATCTTCTGATCCTGCCTATAATTGGGTCTTCAATTGGGATGGTCATAATGAATGTTGGAATGGTCGAGTAACCAGTCATAATGTGGGGTATCCTGGGGGGCTATCTGGACAAATCCATACAGATGGTCAAATTTGGGCCTCTTGTTTAATGGATATTTGGGATGTGATTGGTCAACAACAAATGGATAAAATATTTTATGAAGGTTTAGGAATGACTAATGGAAGTTCAAGTCAAAATGATGCTGCCAACGCTGTTTTCCAAGCTGCACAAAACCTAAATTATACGAGTGCTGAAATCTTTGCGATACATTCAGGACTAACTTCTTGTGGTTATACCTTACCTGATTTACCAACAGGGCCAGATGATGCAGGGATTGAATTGATTGTTAGTCCAGATGGAACAAATTGTAATGGGACTATTACTCCTGTAGTACGACTTAAAAACTATGGTAATAATGATTTAACTTCTGTAGATATTATTTATGATATTGATGGAGGTTCACCAATGACATTTTCATGGACTGGACTTTTAGCATCAACAGCTTCAACAGATATCACTCTTCCGTCACAATCTGTAGCATCTGGAGCACATACCTTTAATGCTACTGTTAGTAACCCAAATGGTAACAGTGATACCAATAATTTGAATGATGCTAAAACGAACAATTTTGATATTGTAGTAGGTGGGCAAGGAGTAACGCTAACGCTCCTTACAGATGATTATGGTAATGAAACAACTTGGACTTTAGTAGATGATAATGGAACTACAATAGATTCTGGAGGCCCATATGCAGACAATATTACAGTTACTGTAACATGGTGTCTAGACGTGGGTTGTTATGACTTTACTATTTTTGATAGTATTGGAGATGGTATTTGTTGTGGTTATGGTATTGGATCATATACCCTTACCAATGACACAGAAGGTACCACTATTTTCACAGGAGGGGAATTTGGAAGTGAAGAACTAACTAATTTCTGTATTGTTCCAAGCTCATGTCCTACAGATTTACCCTTAACAGGAGGAATGGTTTCTGATACCTATAGTGCCTCTAATTCTGTTACTTCTGACGCTATTGTTCCTGCAGGAGAGGTAGTAATTTATCAAGCAGGTAACTTTATTGATTTGAATGAAGGTTTTGAAGTAGAAGCCAATGCTGAATTTTTAGGAGAAATTGTTCCTTGTTCCACATTAGATGTCGAAACAGAAGAAGAAGAAAATAAATAGTTTTTCTTCATATCATATTTAAAACTCCCATTATTCTATAACAATGATGGGAGTTTTTCTTTTAGTGTACCCTTTTGAACTACAAGATATTTCATTATCTTAACCTATTCTTATACGAAATTGAATAAGTGATTTCGTAAATCACACCAAAAACGTATAATGCCGAGTTGAAAAAATCATATTCTATATACGAAAGGATTTTATCAACACGGTATTATCTTTTCAAAGCAGTAATTATGTGTGGACGCTACTCCTTTTCCTTAAAAAAAGAAACCATCAAAAAACATTTTGATATTGAAGTAAAAACTCCATTACTGTTTAGTTACAATATCGCCCCTACGCATGATGCTTACGTGATTGCAAATAATACCCCTAATCAATTGAGTCGTATGGAATGGGGTTTAGTCCCTGCTTGGTCAAGAGATGGTCGCAATTCAGGAAAGCTCATCAATGCTCGCACTGAGGGTATCGCTACCAAACCATCATTTCGAATGCCCATTCGCTTTAAACGATGTTTGGTTTTGGGGGATAGTTTTTATGAATGGAAAAAAGAAGGACAATCTAAAATTCCATATCGAATTCTTTCTACTGATTCCGCTCCCTTAATCATGGCAGGTATTTGGGATACTTGGACAGACGGCGTAACGCAAAAAAACACCTTTGCTATTATCACTACTACTCCAAATAAAGATATGGAAGGACTACACAATCGAATGCCTGTTTTTTTAGAGACGAAAGAAAAACAAAAGGCTTGGCTTACAGAAACTGACTTAAATCAAGTGCTCCAATTATTACAGCCTCTCTCCGATGGCTTCCTCCAACATTATCGAATCTCGCAAGCCTTGAATTCTCCCTCTAACAATAATGTGAAGTTGCAAGAAAAAGTAGAAGAACCTTTAAGATTATTCTAAAATAGAAATCAATGCTAAAAAATGGTTTGTCCAAATGAATTATCTGAAATATTGTTTTCTGTTCGTATGCTTTGTAATTAGTGCTTGTACACTAAAAGAGCATATTGACCAAGCAAAATGGATTATTGGTACTTGGGAATATAAAACATCTGAGGGCAGTATTTATGAAAAATGGGTAAAAAAAGATAGCCTTGAATTTCAAGGAATTAGCTATAAAATCAATAATCAGGATACTATTGTCTTAGAAACTATTAGAATAGTACAGGAAAATGGAAATATATTTTATATCCCAAAAGTGCAGTATCAAAATAATCAGCAAGCAGTTCGTTTTAATATTATTCGATTAAGGGAAAATTACATGTCTTTTGAAAATCCATCTCATGATTTTCCTAATATTATCTCTTATGAATTAATAAACAATGATTCTTTGATAGCAACTCTATCTACTGAACGATAGATTTATTTAATATGTATTTTTTACGCTCCAGT
>JAHDES010000023.1:25588-93756 GCA_020628645.1 Saprospiraceae bacterium | reverse complement strand
TCGACGCCCGATGCAATTATAAATTTTATATTCCACGGGATTTGTCTAAGAACCAAAAAAAATTAATTGAATGAACATTCAATCCAAATTGTCTGCTTCTGGTACTACTATATTTACGGTTATGTCAGCTTTGGCAAGAGAGCATGATGCAATAAATCTGGGTCAAGGTTTTCCTGATTTTGATTGTGATCTAAGGTTAAGAAAGTTAGTGAGTCATTATCTCAATGCTGGCAAAAATCAATATTGCCCCATGCCAGGCTTATTGGAATTGCGGCAAGCGATTCGTCAAAAAGTAGCACGAACTTATGCCACATCTATTGATGCTCAAACAGAAATTTGTATTACAGCAGGAGCAACTCAAGCCTTGTTTACAGCTATTTCTGCCTTTGTTCATCAGGGAGATGAAGTTATTGTTTTTGAACCTGCCTATGATTCTTATAGTCCTTCCATTCAAATAGCAGGAGGAATTCCTCGTCCTTATGCGATGCGCTCACCTGATTTTAAAATTGATTGGGATGAAGTCGCTGCTATGGTCCATGAACGTACCCGCATGATTATCATCAACACACCTCATAATCCTACGGGGACAATTTTGAACGCTGCCGATTTAGAAGCTTTGGAACAAATTGTCAAGGATAAAAATATCATCGTTCTGAGTGATGAAGTGTATGAACATTTGATTTATGATGGAGCACAACATCAATCTGTTTTGCGATTTCCTCATTTATTTCAACAGAGTTTGGCGGTCTATTCTTTTGGGAAAACCTTTCACAATACTGGTTGGAAAATGGGCTATTGCATGGCACCTTCCCATTTGATGAAAGAATTTAAAAATGTGCATCAATGGAATGTTTTTAGTGTCAACTCCTTTACGCAATATGCTTTAGCGGATTATTTATCTGATCCCCAGAATTATGAAAATCTACCTTCTTTTTATCAACAAAAACGAGATTTTCTAGCCAATCAATTACAAGATACGCCCTTGCGTCCACTTAGTTCGAAAGGAACCTATTTCCAATTATTCGATTATTCTTCAATAAGTGATAAAAGTGATTTAGAATTTGCCAAGTATTTGACCCGTGAGCTAGGAGTGGCAGCTATTCCTATTTCTCCATTTTATTCTGAATCTTCTTCGGATAAAGTGATACGATTGTGTTTTGCAAAAAAAGAAACAACTTTGGCAGCAGCAGCAGAGCGATTGCAGCAACTTTGATACAGCTTATATTGCCTTTAAACTAATAAATGTAGTAAGTAACCATAAACAAAATAGAATACGAGTTGATTTAAGAAAAAAACGATCAAGGCTAAGAAGAAAGTATTCCACTTATTTTTACGATTCGAAAAGAAGGTTACATACACCCATAAAGTATAAATTAATCCTAAAATGGAGGGGATAATCTGTATCCAAAAAATAAATTGCAAATTTTCAAAAAAGGAAGTAATCACTTCAAATACCCCAAGAATTACAATAATGATACTTGTTATGTAAATGTTTACTATTAAATGCTCATAATAGTTATAATAGCTTTTTTTAAATACTAGAAAGGAACAAAGCGCAAATAAAGGCAATAACAAAAGGGTCGTAATAGCAATATTATTAGCATCTGAAAAAAAGAAGAAAATACGATCAGTATTTATGACCTTATTTCCTGATGAATTGGAAATAAATGGATCAACATTCATATCGTATGCTGTATTGTCGATACCGAAATTGAGATAAAAGACAAAAGTAGTAGTTATAATTAAGAAGAAAGCAAGTGGTTTAAAGTGAGCTTTCCTTTTGCCTGCTAAAAATTCTCTTATACTATGACCAGGACGGAAGAGTAATTCTTTTAGCGTAAAGAAAAATCCACGATCTAATTTTAAAACATTACTTGATAACTGTTTTAAAAGATAAGGTAAATTTATTCGATCTATAGTGGATTTTTGCCCACAATTAGAACAAAAATTTCCTTTAAATTTTTGTTGGCAATTTTTACAAATCAAAGTATTTTTTTTGTTGGTAAAGAAAGAATAAGGAATAACCAAATGCAGTTTCTATCATTTAAAACATGATAGGATAAAACTGGTTTAATTACAAGATTTTATGGATTCTTATCGACATAAAGAACCATTTATTAGATGATTTTAGATTCTACATCTAAAATTTAGTCAAAAAGAAAGTTAGAGGAAATGATTGTTGAAGTAGAATAATTAAAACTCAAATATACATACTTCCTACAGCAATACCCAATCCTGCAAAAACAGCGAGCATTTTTTTCCAACTTAATTTATGATGACTCGTATTATCTACTTCAAAGATTATCGTAGTAGCAATATGTAAAAACGAACCAACAACTATAGCCAATACGATTTGTAAACGATCAATAGAAAGTTGAAGACTTTCACCAATAAATGCCCCCAAAGGAGACATAATGCCAAAAATAAATAGGCAAATCCAAGTGATGCGTTTGTCAAAATTAGAAAGGATAAATAATAAAACAAGTGCAAATGCAGCAGGAGCTTTGTGTAAAACAATACCTAGTAATAGGTGATTGTGCGAGTGGTCGTGTCCTGCATGTAGGAGTTCATAACTACTCAAAGGCAAACCTTCAATGAAGGCATGAATACATAAACCCAACATCACCTGAACAGCAAATGAAGCTCTTGCTTGATGCGGTGGATGTACATGCCCGTGTTCGACCCCTACCGATAATTGTTCCAATAAAAGTTGAATGATGAAACCCAAAAGAATGTACAATCCAATATGTTCCGTAGTGCCAGAAAAGACTTCTGGTAAGAGATGAATAACCGTAATACCTAAAATATAAGCCCCTCCAAAGGACAAAACCATTTGAAGCATTTGCTTATTCGAACGTTGGAAAACAAAGGCAAGCCCTCCTCCTCCAATGACCGATAAAAATAACAATAGGTATTCCCAAATATGCATAGTGTTGTTTGCTCAGAATGAAATTAGATTAAAGACAGATTTTAAAAAAGCTTTATCCAATTACTTCTTCTTTTTCTACAAATTCGACATCATACTCTTTCAGTTCTTCTAAAACAGGCTCATAAACCTCTTCCATTACAGGAATATTAACACCCGTAGAAGTGATTTTCCCCTGCATGACTAATCGTACAAAAATACCCAAAGGCAATCCTACTAGTCGAGCCATTGCAGTGTCTAAAGAGTCTCTTCCTTTTAGAACAAGTGTAGACGTTAATAGTTTTTTCTCCTTATTTAGTTTATACTCAAACTCATGCTGCATGATAATCATATCTTTATCCTCTTCTTTTAAGGCCCATTTTTCGAGTAGAAGATGTTCCAAAATCAAAGCAGGAGTTGCATTGGGGAGATTAATTCGTTTCTTACGGAACAAGCCTAGCCATTCTAATTTTTTCATCACAGGAGAGTTTGGACGTTCTCCTAATAAGATAGCAATTTTTTCTTTTACAGAAGTACCTGCTTGATTGCTGGTAAAGGCTTCCATAAATTCATGGTAGGTAATCTTCTCCGAATCCATGATCGGGTAGGAGGCATTCGTTAGTCCAATATCTAAAAGTGCGTTCCAAGCATCACAAAAGCCTTTGTGGCGCAATGTTCCTCTTAAAATATTAGGAATATTGCTCAACCCATAAACATCTTTATACAAGAGTGAATCTCGATTGGCATAGGCTTCATATTCGCCCATTCCTTGAATTTGTACAGGTCGATGTTCTTTAAATAAACGATGATAAGGAATGTATTTAAACTTCCCATTTTCTAAATATTGAGCCGTTCCTTGTCCTGCTAATACCACATTTCGAGGATTCCAAGTAAATTTATAATGCCACGGATTATTATCACTTTCAGGAGCGATTAAACCACCTGTGTAGGATCGAAATGCCGTTAATTCGCCACCTTCTGCCTTGATATTGTTGATTTTTTGCATCGCTGACATGTGGTCGATCCCTGGGTCAAGCCCCATTTCACCCATGAAAATCAATTCACGATCTCTTGCAGCATCTCCCAAACGATATAATTCTTTGGACACATAAGAAGCAGTGATTAAGTGTTTTTTCAACTTAATACAATCGTGTGCCACTTCTAAATGTAGATGAGCAGGCAATAAAGAAACCACGACATCTGCCCGTTCGATTAATTCACGTCTATCATTGACTTTCATCACATCGAGCCATGTTCCTCTTCCATTAGGATGATCGCCTACCTTTTTAACGGCCAAATCTGGATTGGCATCAGCTACCGTAACAAACCAGCCCAATTCCTTTGCTTTGTTTAAGGTGTAACTAATAAGGGCAGAGGAGGAGCGACCAGCACCTATGATTAAAATATTATTCATAATCCTGTTTTTACTTGCGCAAGTATAATTGATTGTGTTTAATTTTTGGGTATAATTTCGATTAAATTATTAAACAATTTCCCATTCTTACGTAGTGCAATCTTTTCTGTTACTTTCTCGTATAAAGGAAAACTACAATCTAAAGCAAGAGATTTTGTACTTTTGCATTCTAAATAGATGAACATCGATTGAATGAAAGAATTAGTTTTAAAACAACATATCAAAGTATACGAGACAGTAGAAGAACTGAGCGATATAGACCGTCAATTACTGCAACGAGCAAAAGAAGCCTTAAATGATTCTTATTCTCCTTATTCTAATTTTAAAGTTGGGGCGGCATTGTTATTAAAAAATGGAGAAATTATTGGAGGCAGTAATCAAGAAAATGCATCTTACCCTTTATGTTTGTGTGCGGAGCGTGTGGCGAT
The DNA here is from genome assembly GCA_020628645.1 of Saprospiraceae bacterium. GTDB lineage: Bacteria > Bacteroidota > Bacteroidia > Chitinophagales > Saprospiraceae > JAHDES01. The sequence continues at coordinate 89,009 of JAHDES010000023.1, read as the reverse complement.
AAGTGCAGCAGATGCTATGTTCAATGGAATACCTATTTTGGCAATTGCTGTAACCGTAAAAAATCCCAAGCAAGTTATCAAAGAACCTGCCTCACCTTGTGGTGCTTGTCGGCAAGTTATGTGTGAAACTGAAATGAAGCATCGACAAAATATGCGTGTACTCTTACAAGGTGAAATTGGAGAGATTTATGAATTTGAGTCTGCAAAAGGATTATTGCCTTTGTCGTTTGATGGCTCGTATTTAGATTAGATTAGAATGGAACTTGTATCTTCCAATCAAAATGATAATTTTTAGAAGAAAAAATATCTATAACGTTAACTAATCGTGGGACGATTTTGAATCGGCCACACGATAGGAATATAAATTATTTTAAACAGATGCGATTTAAACTATATCTACTATTTATAGCAAGTTTGCTAATTTTTCAAGCATGTGATTCAGATAGTGTAAAATATCCTGAATTTGTCAAGTTGCAAAACGTCAAATTTGGCAATGTCAAATTACCTCCCAATATGGCAGTGACCTTTTCTAGTGATATGGTTTTGAATAATCCCAATCCTGTAGGTGTCACTATCTCCAAAATGGAATTTGATGTATTTATTGATGGTAAAAAATCCACCCATATCGTACAAGATACCAATGTAAAAATGCCTGCCAATAGTGATTTTACGATGCCATTGTCCTTTCAAATTCCTATTAATCACAAAGAAATTTTCAAGAATTTAAAAGATGTCCTTTCTGGTGCGTGGAAAAAACAAGCGATGGACATACGATCCGTAGGTAAGATTTACGTTAAGGTCATGGGCAAAGACGTGGGGATCCCTTTTGATCATGAAGATACCTATCGTTTGGTGGATTATCTGTAGAATATTTGTACTTTCGCATTTGATAATCTCACCCAAAATTGAGAAAACATTAATTAGTACGATTTAAAGCAAAATGAGCTTTACCAAACTTATCCCATTGCTATTCTTCCTTGCAGCGAGTATTTTGCTGCAAGCCAAGCCTTATTATCATCGTGTACCTGCAAAAACAGGCGATTCCATTTATTCTTTATTAAAACGCTATTATCTAGCGGATTATAAATGCAATTATACGCAGTTTTATGTCTTAAATGACCTAGGTGAAAAATCAGAATTACAAGCAGGAGAAAAGTATTTTATTCCTGTTTTAATTTATGATTATGATGGCAAAACCATTCGTTCGACTATTGGAATTGATGAATGGAAAAAAGCCATTCGCATTAAAGAATACAATGAACTAATTTTAGCCGAAAAACTCCGCCAACAAACCATTATTCAAAGTCGCATTCTTTGGGTGCCGCATCATGAATTGCATTGCTCCAAAGAACAATTGGATGCCAATGAAAAACTCCGTAAAGAACAACCCAATCAAACCACTGCTAATGTTTCTCAACCCGCATCTGGAGGACGAAATTTCCCCATTTTTGGTAAAAAATATGCGAATGTTCCTTTAAAAGATAATTCCTTAAAAGGAAAAGTATTCTATATCGTGGGAGGACATGGCGGCCCCGATAGTGGGGCAGTGGGCAGTCGATCTGGGCATCAATTATGTGAAGATGAATACGCCTATGATGTCGCGCTTCGTCTTTGTCGCAACCTCATCACACATGGCGCGACGGCATACATGATTACCCGTGATCCAGATGATGGTATTCGTTCTGCCAATTATTTGGCTTGTGATTATGATGAATATTGCTATGGGAATTACAAAATTCCACGAGGTCAAAAAAGACGACTATTTCAACGTTCAGATGCCATCAATGAATTGTACGAAAAGCATAAGAAGCAAGGAGTAGGAGAGCAAATTATGGTGTCGGTACACATTGATTCTCGTTCTAAAGGACAGCGAACAGATGTTTTTTTCTATTATTTCCCCAATAGTAAAAAGGGAAAAGAATTAGCCAAAGGAATGCAATCCACCATCAAAGCCAAATACAAACGTTATAATCCTTCCCGTAAATATTCAGGTACGGTAACAGCACGTGACTTACACATGCTTCGAGAAACAAAAACGACAGGGCTGTATATTGAACTAGGAAATATCCGAAATCCGCACGATCAAAAACGCTTTATCTTAGAAGCAAATCGTCAATATTTAGCAGATTGGCTGTATGCAGGTTTGGTGGGCTATGTGCAACCATAATTTAACTAAACACTAACTCAAAAACGAAATCAAGACACCCGCTGCTACTGCTGAACCAATCACCCCTGAAATATTACTCGACATGGCATATTGTAAAATATGATTTTTAGGATCATACTTTAAGGCGATTTCATTAGCCACACGAGATGCCATTGGAACTGCGCTTAATCCTGTCGCGCCAATCAGCGGATTAATTTTCTTTTTAGAAAATACATTATACAATTTCACCGCCATTATTCCACCAAAAATAGAAATCGCGAAAGCAATAAATCCACCCACTACAATCAAGAGCGTTTCCGAATTTAAAAAAGTATCTGCCGTCATTGTTGCTCCAACTGTCAATCCTAAAAAGATAGTGGCTGTATTCATAATCGTATCAGAAGCAGCTTTAAATAAACGACTCGTATCCGTACCAATTTCTTTGATTAAATTTCCAAATAACAACATTCCCAGTAATGGAACAGAAGAAGGCACTAATAGAGCAACAATCGTCGCTAATAAAATCGGAAAGATGATTTTGACGGCACGAAGATTTTTGATTTTAGTTTTGTTGGGATATAATTTTTCTTGTTCCTTCATATTGATTTTCAATTCCTTGATACTAATCGTATATTTTACGACCAAAGGAATAATCACAGGCACTAATGCCATGTACGAATAAGCCGCAATTGCAATAGGCCCCAATAATTCAGGTGCTAAAATGATAGCGGTATAAATAGCCGTTGGGCCATCTGCACCTCCAATAATACCCAATGCACCCGCTTCTTTTAAGGTAAATCCAAATGCCACCGCAGAAATTAAAACCGTAAAAATTCCTAATTGTGCTGCTGCTCCAAAAAAGGCAAGACGAAGATTTCGCAACATGGGGCCAAAGTCAGTCATCGCGCCCACTCCCATAAAAATTAAAGGGGGCAATAAACCCGTTTTTATCAAGGCATAATACAACATATTCATAATGCCATGATATTTCGCAATTTCGATTAAGCTCATGTCCATAATACCATTTGCATCGGTAGAAGTCACCACATTCATATTACCCCCAGGGAAATTTGCAATCAACAAACCAAAGGCAATTGGTACAAGTAAAAGCGGTTCATAGCGTTTATAAATTCCCAGATAAAATAACAAGACCGCAATCGCCAACATCAGCAAGGTAGCAGGATTCGCTGCTAACTCTCCAAAAGCGGTCATATCGTATAACTTCTGTAGAATATCCATTTTTTTACTTTTATCGTGGGCTGACTTCAAGTCGTCTCACGATTATTCAAGCGACAAGGCAAATTTATTTAATCCTTAAAATCACATCATCTTCTTCAATCTCTTCTCCATGTCGTGCTACAATTTCCACTACTGTTCCTGATTGATCAGCAGCAATTGCATTGATAACTTTCATGGATTCAATATAAGCAATCGTATCGCCTTCTCGAATGACATCACCTACCTGAATAGGTGTTTCAGAAGATTCTTTGGTTAAGAAAAATTTCCCTTCTAAGGGTGCTAAAATGGCTTTACTATCCGTAGGAACAGATGGGCTTGGAGAAGGGGCGGGTGCTTCAAGTGTTGCTCTTTTTTCAGGTGCTTCATCACCATAAGAAACCGCGACTTTAAATCGCTCTCCATTCACTTCAATCATCATGGATTTGGGTTGGTAATCAGCAGATGAAGTTCCGCTTGGTGCAGCGACAGGAACAGTAGTAGCTTGTTGTCCACTTGCAGCTTTTCTTTTTTCTAAATCTTCTAAAAAACGTTCTTTTGCTTTGCCCGAACGGTAATCTTCGTACTGTGTGGGGTGCATGGCATATTCCATGAGTTCTTCATCATCTTCACCATATTCCCAGCCCTTGGCATCCATTTTAGCAGCAAATAATTCTAATTCATCTGGATATAAATCTTGTGGTTTGCCCGTATAAAATTCGCGTTCTTGATCGCGCGCCATTTTCAAAATATGATCGTCTAAAGGCCCTAATAATTTTCCAGATCGACCCAAAATCATACCCCATGTATTTTCATCCATCATTGACCAACGCTCCCGTCCTTTTATCATCTGAATGACATTCATCAAGGAGACATTTTTTACATATTGACTAAAAGGCGTTACCAAAGGAGGATAGCCCAAACGAGGCCAAACATGCTGTACTTCATCAAATAATTTAATCAGTAATTCTTCTTGATTAACCGCTTTTTTATCGCGTTTTGCGAGCCATTTATTGAGGCTTTTTAAATTATTTTCTAAATCTGCCATCAAACTTCCCATCATTCCACCCGGTAAACCAGGCCCAATCAACAAGGAATTCATGTATCTATTTCTAGGATTGATGTAATGCCCCAGAAAATCATCAATGAATTCTTGTGTTAAGGAACGAACCTTCATGTAAGCTTTCATGTTTACATCTGGCACAGAGAAGCCTGCATCTTTCAACATCGCATGAATGGTCAATAAATCAGCATGACCTGTTCCCCAAGAAAGCGGTTCCATTCCTACATCTATTATATCAGCCCCATTTCGAGCAGCTTCTAAGGAAGAAGCCACAGAAAGCCCTGGCGTAGAATGCCCGTGATATTGTACCAAAACATTTGGATGACGATCTTTGATGCCTTTGACGATTTTACCAATTGAAACAGGTCGTCCAATTCCTGCCATATCTTTGATACAAATTTCTTCTGCCCCAAGCTCCAAGTATTTCATAGCCAAGTCTATGTAATACTCCACCGTATGCAAAGGCGAGAAAGTCAAACTCAAGGCAGCTTGGGCGATCATGCCACCTTCTTTGGCAAATTTGAAGGAATTTTCTAGATTTTGAGGATTGTTTAAGCCATCAAAAGAGCGCGCAATATCGGTGCCTTGTTTTTTCTTGACTTTAAACATCAAACGTCGCACATCGGCAGGTACGGGACTCATGCGAATTCCATTCAAACCACGTTCGAGCATTTGAGTTTGAATACCTTGATCGTTGAAGGCTTGTGTCCATTCTCGTACGGCTCGATTAGGATTTTCACCAAAGAGTAAGTTAATTTGTTCAAAACCACCACCATTCGTTTCTACTCGACTAAAACAACCCATATCAATGATAGGTTGAGCCACTCGATTGAGTTGATCAACGCGGGGAACATATTTTCCTGAAGACTGCCACATATCTCGATAGACGAGGCATAATTTTATTTCTTTTCCCATAATCTCGAAGCCTTTAAATCGGCAAAATTATTTAGTGTAGTATAGAACTTTCAAGTTTAACTATATTTGTATAATAGTATCAATCCAGTTTCTCAATTTTTGTATTGATTGGCGAAGTTTCCTAACTTCGATTAAATATAATATTCGAGTTTCCGAACTATAACAATTTATTTATTATCATTTATCCAATTTTTCAATCTTAGTAATCTTCCCCTTTCCTTTCGTTACAATATCTACTGCCGCCACCAAAGCTGCTATTTTAGAAGAAGAAGTACTGGAAGAAGAGACCGTTTGAAAAGGTGCTTTACGAGCGACTAAACCATAATCATTGGAAGGTGCAGGTAGAAATCGGTTGACCAATCGAATCAGTAATTGACCGGATAAAACCACAAGCAACAAGACCACAAAAACAGTGATCATTCCAACCATTAAAACTAAAAATGCTGTACCTAAACTTTCGCTCATAGATGCCTTTAAATTTGACCTTTCAAGTTTGACTAACTTGGAAAATCTCATTAGAAAATGAGTATAAATAGGATTATCTTTCGCCCCAAAGAAACATAAATTTAATGAATTGCAATAATATGAGGGTTTTTTGCTGTAGTTTTTATGATATTTTTAAAACAAAACAGTTTTTGTTATGAAATATTGAAATAATTATTCGAAGTCTTGAAAAGGAATTAATGAATGTAGCAATCCGCACTTTTATGTATATTTGCGCAAATTTAGAAATCTTTTCTACATGACCAATTCATTAAAAGTATTCAAGTTTGGCGGAGCGTCAGTAAAAGATGCTGCTTCTGTAAAAAATGTAGCGTCTATTTTACAAAAATATAGCACTCAAAAATTAGTCATTGTAGTTTCTGCAATGGGAAAAACCACAAATGCTATTGAAAAAATAATTCAAGCCCACGCTCAACAAACAGGAGAAGCAAGGGATCTTCTAGAACAACTCAAACAACAGCATTACCAGATCATCAATGAGTTAGTTGACCCCACCCATGAAGTGTATGATACCGTTAATGATATCTTTGTAGAAATAGATTGGGTGTTGGACGAAGAACCTGATCCAAATTACGATTTCTTATACGATCAAATGATTGGAGTAGGGGAGTTGGTTTCTACAACTATTGTTGCGGCGTATTTAAATCATGCGGGATTGCCTACGCAATGGGTGGATGCACGTGGCATTATTCGTACCGACGATATTTATCGAGAAGCTTGGGTACAGTGGGATACCACGATGGAAAATATGCAAGAAAAAATCAAACCCCTATTAGAAAAGGATGGTTTTGTTTTGACACAAGGATTTATTGCGAGTACGGAAGACAATTATACGACTTCATTAGGAAGAGAAGGTTCTGATTATACGGCAGCGATTTTTTCTTATTGTTTGGATGCAGAAAGTATGAGCATTTGGAAAGATGTGAAAGGCGTATTAACGGCTGATCCTCGTAAATTTAAAAATGTTACCAAATTAGATTTTCTGTCTTATCGAGAAGCAATCGAAATGACGTATTATGGAGCAAAAGTGATTCATCCGAAAACGATTAAACCGCTTCAAAATAAAAATATTCCTCTTTTTGTAAAGTCATTTATCGAGCCTGAAGGGTCGGGCACTTGTATCAAAGCTGAGGTAGAAGATCATTATCCGCCTATGGTGGCTATAGAAACGAATCAAGCCCTCATTCACATTTCGACGCGAGATTTTTCTTTTGTGGCAGAGCATCATTTGAAAGAGATATTTGATAAAGTAGCGACCTGTCGTTTGAATGTGCACATGATGCAAAATACAGCCATCAGTTTTAGTATTTGTGTGACGGATATTGATGATCGAGTGGAGCGTTTTTGTTCAATGGTACAAGATGAGTTTAATGTAGTGGTAGACAAGGATTTAGAATTAATTACCATTCGCCATTATCAAAAAGAAGTATTAAATCAATTGCGACATGGCAAGATTGTTTTATTAGAAGGACGTATTAGAAGAACTGTGCAAATAGTCGTAAAAGATGTACCCATTTTAGAGCGAATTGAATAAAGCTAGCGCAGTAAATTTATTCATGCTTATTACTAATGCATTATTTCTTTGTGCATTTATAGGTTTTTTTCTTACTTTGTAAAAATTCTTCGTCTATAAATAAAAGATTAATATTCAAAATAGTAGCATTGATCTAAAAATTGACATTTATCATCGAAGAATAATCACCAAATACGACCTTTTGGTGTTTCATAATTAAGATTTGTAGCTGTACTATGTTTAAAAACTTAAAATCAATTTTTATAGTAGAGGATGAAGGTAAAGCCAAACCTTCACCTAAAACTGAAAAAAAAGAAAATTCTAAATCTCCTAAAAAGCAAGAGGCGAAAACTACTCCCACTGTTTCTCCTTCTTCTTCCCCTACGGCAGACCCCAAAGTTGATCCGAAAAAACTCAGCTCTTCCAGAGATAAAATTCTCAAAGCCCTCGCTGCAAGTAATCTCGATGGCTACGATTATTTTGAGTATAAAGAAGCCCTTCGTTCATTAAAAGATGAAGCACTTCCAGAGGCTAAAAAGTATGAATTAGCGTATACGATGGCTAAATCAATGGGTTTAACCACGGATAAATTAGTCGATACAGCAAGTCATTATGTCAATGTCTTAAAAAAACAAGAAGCCGATTTTCAAAAAGCATTAGCGGCGGGCTATACCCGTAAAATTGGAGAACGCGAAAATCAACTCAAACACGCACAAGAACAAATCAAACATAAAAAAGCTCAAATTGAGCAACTAACAAAAGAAATTGCAGCTCATGAAAAAAATCTTGGCAGTTTAAATAATGCGATCAATAAAGAAAAAGTAAGCATTCAAACGACCAAACTATCTTTTGAAGCAGCACTGCATCAAATTATGGATCAAATCGTTTTAGACATACAGAATATCAAAAAATATCTAATTAAGTAAACATCAAATAATTAATGACCAACTTTCTTCAAATAGAGAAAAATTTGGTTTGTTGATGACAAATTTTGAACTAAATGAAGAAATAGAAAAAAGGGAATTTAATTTTTGATAAGCACTAAACAATAAAAATGAGTACGACAAAAGGAAAATCGTTTTGGCAACGGCCTGAAGGCGTTACTGGAGCCATCTTCTTAGCTGGTTTAGCCATTGGTGGCGCGTTCATCGTCACTACATTTGGAGCAGCTATTGCGGCAGCCTTGACGACTACTATCGGTATAGCAGTGGCTTTAATGGTATTGGCCGCCATCGTTTACATGGTTTTGGATTCTCGAATGCGCAACCTCGTCTGGTACATGTACAAAAGTGTCATGCGCTGGGTAACGGGTTTATTCGTACAAATTGATCCAATTGGCATCCTGAAATCATACATCGATGATTTGAAAGATAATCTTCGTAAAATGAATAAGCAAGTGTCCAAACTACGTGGACAGATGCATAAACTGCGAGAATTGATTGTCAATAATAAAAAACAAATCGAAAGTGATTTGACGCTTGCCAGTAAAGCAAAAGCGAAAAATAAGCAAGCCATGATGATCCTAAAATCTCGTAAAGCGGGTCGTTTGAAAGAATCCAATATGCGTTTAGAAGACCTCTATCGAAAAATGGAAGTACTCTATCGAGTTTTAACGAAAATGTACGAAAATTCTGAGATATTGATGGAGGATGTGCAGGATCAAGTGATGGTCAAAGAGCAAGAACGAAAAGCCATCCGAGCGTCTCATTCTGCTATGAAATCTGCTATGAGTGTTATTTCTGGTGATCCTGATAAACGGGCGATGTTCGATGCCGCCATGGAAAATATTGCGGATGATGTGGCGAATAAAGTAGGAGAGATGGAACGCTTTATGGACATGTCTTCTAATTTTATGAACTCTGTTGATCTACAAAATGGCGTTTTTGAAGAAGAAGGATTAAAAATGCTCGAAAAATGGGAAAAAGAAGGCGTTTCCTTAATCTTAGGAGAAGAAAAAGATACCCTTGTGCTTCAAGCCAATGATGAAAGTAATGTACTTGATCTCGATCAACCCGTTCGTATTCCACAGCGAGAAGAGCGCGGCAACAATCAATACGATTCTTTCTTTGATTAAGCAATTTGTCTACTTAAAAACTTATCTTTTAAAGTTTAGCAAACTTTGAAAGTCTAGTCTTAAATTAATTATTTAAACGAACAAGATTGACACGTCAAATATCAGAAATAAATTTGGTTAAGATAAAAAATCAGTGAAAATCTACCCAAATCCTTGATATCCGTGTTCCATAACCAAAAATTATATTAAATATTCTTTAAATGGCACAACGATTAACGACCTTTTCAAAATTATTACTCACTATTGTAATTGTAGGAGTAATCTTTTTTGCAGCTCAATATTTCCTTAATAATACGCAAACAGGAAAAGATTTAGTCAAATCTGGCGAAAATACAGAAGTTTCTGGCAATTCAAATTCTGGCTCCAATTCAAGCTCATCTTCCTCTGCTTCCAATAATTCTTCTAAACTAAGTGGAGATGATGTCATCAGTATCGGCGTGGTGACATGGGGTGGTTATGCAGGTGGACAATACTTCAATGAAGGATTTGAAGCCTCTACACAATCTCGTTTTTACAAAGATTATGGCTTAAAAGTAGAATTTAAAGTACTCGATGATTTTGAAGCATCGCGCGACGCCTTCCGCGCCAATGAAGTACAATTGCTTTGGCAAACTATTGATGCTTTCCCAACAGAAGTTAATGGACTAAGCGATCATGATCCAGTTATCTTATGGCAAGCAGATTGGTCGCGTGGTGGAGATGCGATTGTTGCAAAACGAGGAATCAACAGAGTTTCTGACTTGAGAGGAAAAACTATTGCTGTAGCGGAATTGACCCCTTCTCATTCTTTCTTAATTTGGTTATTAGATGCTGGTGGTTTAACGATGAAAGATGTCAAAATTGTACCTCAACCTTCTGCCATTGATGCTGCTGAAGTGTTCAAAAGTGGTAATGTTGATGCTGCTGTGGTTTGGAGTCCAGACGATATTCTATGTGTAGAAGCCGTAAAAGGATCACGTATCATCAAAAACTCCGAAAATACGAATATTATTGCTGATGTATTTATGGCAAAACGCGCTTGGGCAGATGCCAATGAAGATAAACTTCGTAAACTCTATGAAGGTTGGATGAAAGGTGCTGCTGAAATCAACAGCAATGCTTCGGCTAAACTAAAAGCTGCTAAAATCCTAGCTGAAGAATTCACCGATCGTGGTACCTCTCTTTCTACGGACGACGCAATGCAAATGATCGACAATGTTCGTTTGACCACTCATGGTGATAACAAAAACTTCTTTGGTTTATCTTCTGATTATACAGGTATGGACGGAAATAAATTGTATACCGAAATGGCAGAAACCTATCGTGGACTTGGCTTCATTGAAGGTAGAGTTCCTGCTTGGCGACAAATTGCCTATCCAAAACTAGTAAGAACAACTACATTAGCGAGCGAAGAACATTTTCCTGAACGAACAAAAACGTATACTGCACCAACGGCGCAAGACACCAAGAAAGAAGCGGTTTCTTCAAAGCCTGTTTCTATCAATTTCCGTACGGGAGAATTTCAGTTAGATGCGAATGCGAAAAACATTATTGATCGAGATTTCGTCGATGTAGCCAAAGCATTTAATACTAGAATTCGTATTGAAGGAAATACAGATAATGTAGGAAATCATGATAGTAACGTTCGCTTATCTAAGAAAAGAGCGCAATCAGTGGTTGATTATCTAATTAGTGAACACAATATGGAACGTAACCGATTTATTGTGGTTGGAAATGGTCCAGATAAACCTGTTCCTGGTTGTGAACGCAATCAAAATGATCGCTGTAAAGAAAAGAATAGACGTACTGATTTTCAATTAGTTGAGTAAAAATCCTTCTGTAATAGAGCGTACCTTAGAAAAGATACGCTCTATTATAATGAACAACAAAAAGTAATGATGTTTGCAAAGGTGAATATCAAATTACTAGCTTATTATTAACTAAGTCATATCTGAACCATTAGTAGGGCGGCTCGAAAAGATAGTGTTTGACCGGAGGGAGTTTATCTTTTCTAGCATTTTTTGCTTCGTTTTTTTGGCGATGAAAAAAATGAAGTGCCCAGCCGGCAAGAGGCGATGATTAAATAAGTTGATGCCACTAAACGGTAACAATAGATAAGCTAATAAAACCACATTATAAATAGGTAAGTAGGCGGACAAAATTACTTGTATGAAAATGACTGCCCTCATAAAAATCATAAATAATTGATGATAAGAAGATTATGTTGATTTTTTGAGGGATTACAAAGGCATTTTTTATACTAATTTTTCTGCCCATAAACTTATTGTTCAGTTAAATAGGTATACTTTATTATTTCATCTCCTTCATTTTATGGAATTATTCAAAATAAGAGGACAACTATCCACTTCTCAAAATCTTCTCTTTGGTGTAATAGGTATTATTATTCTAATTGCTATTTGGTGGCTTGCGGCAGAGATGAATTCAAAAGTTACACCAAGAGTAGATAACTTCCAAAAGGAGTTGCCTAATATGGATGAGTGGAGCGTGGAACGCCAAAAAGTCTATTTAGATTCCCTTAATCAGGTAGATTCTATCGCTATGGCGAATGCCACCGAATTTGATAAAATCTATCCTCTTTTGCCGACTCCATTACAAGTTTTAAAGGCATTTCCAGACATGTTTCAAAATGACGAAATCCTAAAGAATACATGGATTTCATTGGTACGAAGTATTAAAGGCTATTTTTGGGCGATTTTAATCAGTATAATAGTTGGTTTTATAATCGGCTTATATCCCTTGTTCAATGCCCTTTTTGGAAAACAATTAGATTCGCTCCGATACTTGCCCTTGACGGCAATGACTGGATTGTTTATTATTTGGTTTGGGATAGGAGAAGAAATGAAAGTGGCGTTCTTGGCGTTTGGTATTATTGTGTATTTATTGCCTGTTGTGATCCAACGAATCGGAGAGGTCAAAGATGTCTATACCAAAACGGTTCATACCTTAGGGGCAACAGATTGGCAAACGATAAAAACGGTTTATATTCCTTCAGTGCTTTCCAAACTCATTGATGATATTCGTGTCCTGACAGCCATTTCTTGGACGTATATTATCATTATCGAGTACATTAATCGAGAAGGAGGTTTTGGTGCATTAGTCTATTTCTACAAAAGAAATGGAATCATCGCCAAGTCATTTGCGGTATTGTTCTTAATTATTTTGATTGGATTTTTACAAGATCGTTTGTTCCAATATCTGGACAAAAGACTCTTTCCTCACAAATATTACAGTACTTCTGTTGCTGGCATACAAGAAACGCAATCTGGTATTTATGTGATGTTGGGAATGACTTTATTAGCAATAATTTCAGGTTCAATATTCCCCAATTTATCCGTAATTACAACGACTATTTTACCGATTATATTAATATCGAGTTTCCTTCTTATTTTATACGGAGAATTTAAAATTTTTCAATCATCAAAAGTTAGTGGCTAATGTTGAGCTTCAATGATTCAGATTTAAAAAATATTGTCGAAATGCGTGGCATTGGGCAAAGCTATGATGGTGGAAAGAATTGGATCATCAAAGATTTAGATTTTTTGATCGAAGATAAACCCGATCAAGGACAATTTGTAGTGATCCTCGGAATGTCTGGTTGTGGAAAATCGACCATTTTAAGATACATAGCTGGACTACAAAAGCCAACCGAAGGAGAAGTGAAGTTGGCAGGTCAACCCATTAGCGAAAAGGTGCGCGCTAGTATGGTTTTTCAACAATATTCTTCCTTGCCCTGGATGTCCGTTTTAGATAATGTAGCCTTAGGTTTACGTTATAAAGGCATGAGTAAAGCCGAACGCAATGACAAAGCCATGGAGATGATTGAAATGGTAGGATTAGCAGGTCATGAAAAGAAATACGCTCAATATCCTAAACTTTCAGGAGGACAATTACAACGCGTCGCTATCGCTCGAAGTCTCCTTGCCAATCCAGAAATCTTACTCATGGATGAGCCTTTTGGTGCATTAGATATAAATACTCGTCTACAAATGCAAGATTTATTATCGGGGATTTGGCGTAAATTTCATCCTACTATCATTTTTGTAACACACGATATTCCAGAAGCCGTTTATCTAGCAGACGATATTTATATTATGAAATCCGCGCCTTCTCGTTTTGTCGAACATATCGATATTGACCTTCCTTTAGAACGCAATCGCTATACCAAACGCGATCCCCATTTTACAGAATTGGTACATGCCGTAGAAGACCGTATGATGAAAGTAGCCGAGATGGGGTAGGTGCCTTATTTTTAAAATAGGATTGTCAAATTTATTTGACGCGACAAGGGGAAATTAATGTGTTCACGTATGGTTCTTAATAAATAAATCTGTACTATTATGCGAAAATACCTCCTCCTTTTTCTCTTAATCGTCATTGGATTTACTTTATGGTATGCTAAAAAAGATTTCCCAAAAACACCTCCAACCGTTTATCACAATGCTCAAATTTTTACCATCAATGACCAACAGCCACAAGCACAAGCCATGTGGGTGGAAGAGGGGAAAATTAAAGCCATTGGCTCAAATGAAGAAGTGTTAACCCTTGCTAAAAAAGCAAAACAAGTTGATTTAAAAGGAGCGATTGTTTTTCCAGGTTTTATTGATCCACACACGCATTTCGCCCTTTCTATGTTTATGGCGGAAATGGTAGATTTATCTGGTTTTACGCATGAAGATAATGCAGCCGTTTGGAAGCATTTTGAAAAAACAGTGGCGGAGACGCCAAAAGAGGAATGGCTCGTTTGTAAAGGAATTGACCCCATTTTAGTAGATGATTTAACGCCTCCTAGTATTCAATATCTGGATAAGATCGCACCCAATAATCCAGTCATCATCTTTAGTCAAAGTTTACATTCGTATTGGGGAAATACCGCGGCATTTGAGAAGGCAGGAGTAACTTTAGATACGCCCAATCCTTCCGATCATAGCTATTATGAAAAAGATAGTACAGGACAATTTACAGGACTCATTGTAGAACAAGAAGCCTTTCGCCCTTTTATTGAAGTGATTAAAAATGAAGTCTTGACCAGCGAATTATTAAGTCGTGTAGCCAGCGATGTGATGCTCGATTATGCTAGAAATGGAAATACGACGATCGTCACCACAGGTTTAACCATCAATGACGAAAAACCTCTCGTGTTAACCCAACATCTTTCCGATGAAAAACCTACATTCTTAGGTGGATTTTTACAAATGATTGGAATGTTGCCCGCGCGCCAAGCCTTTCCTCGCCATTTTATGTACATGCGTCATGATATGGGGCATTTATTACCCGAACAAAAAGGAACTCCCAATGATTTTTATGACATGATTGGGATCAAACATTGGTATGATGGTTCGCCTTATATTGGTTCGATGTTTATCAATGATCCTTATTTAGAAACCGATTTGACTTTGAATAAATTAGATATTCCAGCCAATTCTAAAGGAAAACGTTTAGTTGAACAAGAAAAGCTGAAGGAGTTTATTAAAACCTATCATGAAAAAGGCTGGCAAATAGCGATTCATACCCAAGGCGATGCTGCGATACACGAAGTGGTGAATGTCTATCAAGAATTAGATGGAACACTTGATTTTTCTCAAACCAGACATCGTTTAGAACATTGTTTGTTGTTACCTCAAGATGAGTTAGATCGAATGCGCCAACTCAATATCACGCCTAGTTTTCATATCAATCATTTATATCATTATGGCGAAGCCTTAAAAGCAGAAATGCTAGGAGAAGAACGAGGAAACAAGATTCTTCCATTGAAATCAGCGATGGATAATGAGTTAATGATTACGCTTCATGCCGATCAACCCATGTTTGAGAGCTTACCTTTTCGCTTGATTCAAACGGCTGTAGAACGTAAAACTGATGATGGAAATTTCCTGACAGCAGAAGAACAAATTACGCTTCTAGATGCGATTAAAGCACTTACGATCAATGCTGCTTGGCAAATTCATAAAGAAGATCAAATTGGATCTCTAGAAAAAGGAAAATATGCTGATTTTGTGATTTTGGATAAAAATCCTTTTGCGATTCCTGTAGAAGAATTAGAAACAATTCAATTTTTAGCCACTTATATTAATGGGAATAAGGTACAATATTAAATCTCATTATTTTGTCTTTTTGTGTTCTTTTGTGCCTGACTGTCTTGATTTTACATTGTGCAGTCATGCAGGGTTAAAAACGATTAAAGCCATCTATTAATCAAAACTTAATTTGATTTCCTTTTCCTATCAAAATGCTTTTCCCTATTTTTGTCTTTACATTTATAAAAAACATTCAGAACCTAGATCATTTTAAAATGATCGTTAAAACCATTACATTTTGGCACTAATCAAATCAATTTCAGGAATTCGAGGTACGATAGGCGGAGCAGCAGGTGCAAATTTAACACCACAAGATATCGTGGAATGTACCGCAGCTTTCGGACAATGGGTCATTGAAAAAACCAATAATTACAAAATTGTTATTGGACGAGATGCGCGTATTTCTGGAGAAATCGTTAATAATCTTGTAGTCAATACCCTTCTCTGTATGGGTTTTGATGTAGTGGATTTGGGACTTTCAACTACTCCAACCGTAGAGATTGCTGTGCCTGAAGAACAAGCAGGTGCAGGAATTATCATCACTGCAAGCCACAATCCTGCACAATGGAATGCCCTTAAATTTTTAAATCATAAAGGAGAATTTATCTCAGCAGCAGATGGCGCAAGCGTGTTGAGTAATATTGAGTCTGGAAATATCAATTATGTTAGCGTTGACAAATTAGGAGAGTACAAAACAGATAATTCTTATTTTAAAAAACACATTGATAAGATTTTACGCTTAGATTTAGTTAATGCGCAAGCCATTCGAGAGCGACGATTTAAAGTAGCAGTCGATTGTATCAATTCTACTGGATCTTTAGCTATTCCCTTATTATTGAAAAAATTGGGCTGTGAATATGTGCTTTTAAATGATGAACCCAACGGTCATTTTGCCCACAATCCAGAACCCCTTCCCGAAAATTTAGTGGATCTTTCAAATGCTATTGTTGAGCATGGTGCGGATTTGGGGATTTCTGTTGATCCTGATGTGGATCGTTTGGCTTTAGTTTGTGAAGATGGAAGCATGTTCGGAGAAGAATATACCTTGGTGGCGGTTGCAGATTATATTTTAGGAATCACACCAGGAAATACCGTTTCAAACTTATCTTCTACGAGAGCTTTACGTGATGTTACGCTTAAACATGGACAATCGTATTCAGCTTCAGCGGTTGGAGAGGTGAATGTAGTACAGATGATGAAAGATACCAATGCCATTATCGGTGGTGAAGGAAATGGAGGAATTATTTTACCTGAATTACATTATGGAAGAGACGCTTTGGTTGGGATTGCTTTATTTTTATCTCATTTGGCAAAATCTGGTAAAACAGCCACCCAATTAAAAAAAACCTACCCTAAGTATACTATTAGTAAAAATAAGATACAACTCACTCCAGAAATTGATGTCGATTTCCTTTTGAAACAAATAGCCGAGAAATACAAAAATGAAGAACTCAATACCATTGATGGGGTGAAAATTGACTTTGCCGAAGGTTGGGTACACCTTCGTAAATCGAATACCGAACCCATTATCCGTATTTATTCTGAAAGTAAATCTAAAACAGCCGCTGAAAAAATGGCAAAGATGATCCAAAAAGATGTCGATGCTATTTTACGTCAGACAGCAGTATCATAACTATTTTTACTTAGACGAATGAAACTTGTAGCGTTTATGCTTTTTTAATTTTCATTTTAATTTGTATTTTTATTACTAACGTAATTTAAAAAGGTTTAAATAATTCATATTATGGGAGCAACTAAAGTAAAACAACAAGCCAATCGAATTTCTATGACTACTTTAGAGGAGTACTTTCAAGCTTTTCGGCAACACGTCATTGGTATTGACCAAACCTTTACCACTCCCTTTGGGCGAAAGAAAATCGTTTATGCAGATTGGACGGCAAGTGGACGAATGTATCAACCCATTGAAGATTTGCTGCTTCAAGAATTCGCACCTTTTGTTGGTAATACGCATACCGAAACGACAGTAACGGGTTCTTCTATGACCATTGCTTACCACAAAGCAAAGGATATGATTAAATCTTTTGTTGGGGCAAAATCAAGTGATATTGTCATTTCTTCTAATTCAGGGATGACTGGCGTAGTGAATAAATTTCAACGTATTTTGGGTTTAAAAATTCATGAAAAATATCGCCCTTTAATTGATTTACCGAAGGAATTGCGCCCTATTATTTTTATCTCGCACATGGAACATCATTCTAATCAAACGTCTTGGTTGGAAACCATTGCCGATGTAAAAATTATAAAAGCTTGTCCAAATGGAAGTGTTGATTTAAAGCACCTTCAAAAATTATTAGATAAGTATAAAAAGCGCAAACATAAAATCGCAGCAGTTACCTCTTGTTCCAATGTTACGGGAATCAAAACTCCCTATCACCAGATAGCAGAAATTATGCATAAAAATGGAGGGCTTTGTTTTGTAGATTTCGCTTGCTCTGCGCCTTATATTGATATTGATATGCGTCCTGAAAATGAATTACAACATTTAGACGCGATCTATTTCTCTCCTCACAAATTTTTAGGCGGCCCAGGTACAACTGGAATTCTCATTTTTGATGCAAAATTATACAAAAATCGTATTCCAGATAATCCGGGTGGAGGTACAGTAGATTGGACAAATCCTTGGGGCGAACATCGTTATATTGAAGAAATTGAAGCGCGAGAAGATGGCGGTACACCTGCTTTTATGCAAACCATTAAAGTGGCTTTATGTATGAAGTTAAAGGAGGAAATGAATGTCCAAAAAATGCTAGCGCGTGAAGAAGAAATGCTGGAAATTATTTTTCAGCGGATGGAACAAATGCCAGGGCTACATATTTTGGCAAATGATGTCAAAAAACGTTTAGGCGTTATTTCATTTTATATTGATGGTTTACATTACAATCTTGGGGTGAAATTACTCAATGATCGTTATGGTATTCAAGTGCGAGGCGGTTGCTCGTGTGCTGGCACGTATGGACATTATCTATTAGAAGTTTCTAAAAAACATTCTAAAAGCATTACCAGTCGTATTAATATTGGTGATTTGACCGAAAAACCCGGTTGGATACGTTTGTCTATTCATCCCATTACAACAAATGGAGAGGTGAATTACATCCTTGATGCCCTTCAAGAATTGTGTGTCCATTTTAACGAATGGGCAAAAGATTATGAATATCATCCTTGTACCAACGAATTTACCTATAGAGGAACACACTTATCTGAACATAGTATGGTAGAAGATTGGTTTGATCGAAAATTGAGTTAAATATGCGTGTTTACCTAGATAATGCTGCCACCACACCTTTGGATGCTACTGTAATCGAAGCCATGCACGAGGCAATGAAAAATGTGTACGGCAATCCGTCTTCAATTCATAAAGATGGGCGATTGGCGCGTGCTACCGTAGAAGACGCACGTAAGACCGTAGCGGAATGTTTAAATGCTTCTATTGGAGAAATCTTTTTCACTTCAGGCGGAACAGAATCCAATAATATGGTACTCAAATGTGCCGTTCGAGACCTAGGTGTGGAACGAATTATCAGTTCGCCAATTGAGCATCATTGTATTTTACATACTTTGGATAGCTTGCAAAAACATCAAGGAATAGAGGTGATTTTGTTAGATATAGATCAGTATGGTGTTGTAGATTATCAACAATTAGAAGAATATTTAAATGATATAACTAAAAAGACCTTAGTTTCTTTGATGCATGCCAATAATGAAGTAGGCACCATGCTTGATATAGAGCGAGTAGCCCATTTGTGCCAAGAAAAAGAGGCTTTGTTTCATTCTGATACCGTGCAAACAATTGGAACATATCGTTATGATTTAGAAAAATTACCCATTCATTTTTTATCAGGTTCTGGACATAAATTTTACGGCCCAAAAGGAACGGGTTTCGTTTATATCAATAGTGAAACTAGCATTGCTCCATTTATAGATGGCGGGGCGCAAGAGCGTAATATGCGCGCTGGAACAGAAAATATTTATGGAATTGTTGGCGTGGCGAAAGCCTTAGAAATGGCGTATGAAAATTTAGAAGAGCGTATCAATAAAGTACGCAATTTACGCGCCTATTTAAAAGAAAAACTAAGCGCAACTTTTGAAGATATACAGTTTAATGCGCATCCAAATTTATATTTAGAAAAAGTATTATCGGTATCGTTTCCACCATCTCCAAAGGCAGATTTATTATTACTCAATTTGGATATAGCAGGGATCAGTGCCTCAGGCGGAAGTGCTTGTAGTTCGGGTGCGGAAACAGCATCTCATGTATTAAGTGCGTTAAATTTTCCAGAAGATCGCAAAGCCATTCGCTTTTCTTTTTCTCATCATAATACAAAAGAAGAACTGGATTTTGTAGTGGAAAAATTGAAAAAGGTAGTCGAATTGAAAGCTTTAGTTTAATAAACATTCAAAGCCAGTCAAAATGAATAGGATGGATAACAAGGAAATTTATTCCCTTGCTAGGCGTAATTGAAAAGCCTTTTTCATTTTTGTATCATTTCAAAAATAATAAAAAGTATGCCAAGCGGACTTCAAGAAAAATATAAAAACCTATCTGTTTTTGAGAAAATATGGATGTATTTTAGTTTGTTGTGTGGAATTACCTATTTGTTATCTAAAATATTTCCTATTGAGTATTTAACTAACTTAGATGCTTATTTTGAAGTAGGTGTTTTTTCACTCTGTTTATGGACGATTTATATTTATAAAATAAAAAAGTAGGTTGATTTATACAAAAGGCATAACATTTGCGCTATACAACAATAAATTAACTACGTAGATAAAAACTTATATGACGAGTCAAAGCTCAAGTAATCCACAAATATTGATTGTAGAAGATGACCGATGGTTTATGACCATTCTGGAGCGTGTATTAATTGACTTGGGGTATGACCAAATTATAAAGGCAACTACCTTTGAAGAAGCATGTACTTTATTTGAAGAAAATGAAATCGAAATAGCTGTCGTAGATGTTAATTTAGGAGGAGACAAAACAGGCATTGAAGCAGCCAAACAAATCAAATCAATCGAAGATATTCCCATCATTTTTATGACGTCCAGTTATTTTGATGAAGTCTATGAAGAAGCCAAGCAAGTCAATCCTGTTGCTTTTTTAGATAAAGATTTATCAAAATTGAAAATTAGACAAGCGATAGAATTGGCATTTGTAGATCGTCCACATCGAGCAGAAGAAGGGGAGGAGGCTGCGATTTTAACGGATGAATTATTCTTAAAAGTAGGAAACAAATACAAAAAAATTCAACTCAAAGAAGTGCTTTGGTTCGAATTAGAAGGTAAATATGCTTACGCCAAAACGAACAGTAGTAAACTCCCCATTAATATCTCTTTGAATAAATTAGCCGAGAAACTACCCAAAGCGGATTTTATTCGTATTCATCAATCCTATATCGTCAATATCCATCGTATCACCTCGGTCAATTTTGTAGAAGCTTCTTTAGAAGTAGATAAAAATATGCTCCCTATTGGTCGAAAATACAAGAAAGATTTACAAGGAAAATTGTATTTTTTGTAGTTGTTTAATCATAACTCCACGCTCTTCAGGATTCATTGTTTAAAGATAGGTTATACTTTTTATACGAAATCACTTATTCAATTGCGTATAAATGTCTATTCAGTTAAGCTTTGGCTTAAAGTTTGATTTATAGCAAGATAAATAGTATTTTTACGTATTATAAAGTTTTAATTATGAGAATGAATAATCCAACCTATTTAGCACAACTACTTATCATTTTTTTATTCCATCCATTATTAACTGAGGCTTATTCCTTTAAAGAACATCCCAACAATTTTATACAATCAGCAGTGGCAGATGCAGGACCCGATCAAAGCTTGACTTGTGTAGATTTTGAAGTAACATTGGGAGGAGAAAATACATCTGTTGGCCCAGAATTTTCCTATGAATGGAAAGACGCTAATGAAAATATTATAGGGACAAGCCCTGAAGTTACCGTTTATCAATCAGGCGAATATATCCTAAAAGTCACCAATACAACGACCTCATTTGTGGCTATGGATACGACCAATGTCACGGAGGATTTTGGAGTACCGACCATCAATGGTATAAATGTAACGCCTTCTTTTTTGAATTGTACCAATCCTATTGCACAATTGGAGGCAGTTCTAGCAGATCCTTCGATTAACGTTAGTTATGAATGGTCTACTTTTGGTGGAAATATTCTTTCTTCCACAACTAGCAATACCATTGAAGTCAATACAAATGGTTCTTACGAATTGGTAGTTACCAATGAAGACAATGGTTGTTCGTCACAAGAAAATACGATTGTACCTGCTGACTTTCAAAGTAGTACAACGAATATTAATTTTGGTACATTTTCTACGTTCCCAATTGAAATTGACCCAAGTCAATACATGACAAATTCAACTGCTGCTTACAGTTGGCAAGCTCAATCAGGTTTACAAGTAAACAATTTTCCTATCGCTAGTATTTCTGGTCCTGGGCAATACACTTTTATTGAAGATTTAGGCTCTCCATCTTGTATTAATGAATATGTATACGAAGTATACGCATCATCCTTAACTGCAGATGCTGGTCCTAGTCAAGAAATTAATTGTGCGAATCCATCCGTTACTTTAGGTAGTTCCAGTAATCCTACAGGTAGTGAATTTGTTTATGAATGGACGGACATTACAGGTGCCGTTATTGGTACAACTCCATTTATAGAAGTAAGCAATCCAGGTGAATTTCAGTTGACAATCACCAATAGTAATACAGGAGAGACGGATAGTGATTTGGTTACTATTGTAACAAATCTGATTATTCCACAAATAAGTATTTCAACTCCTTCTGTTTTAAGTTGTTCTGAACCAAGTACAACACTCACAGGGACAACATTCTTTGGTAGTAATTTTACTTATGTATGGACAAATTCTGCAAATGATGTAATCGCTAATACAGCAGATGTCACTGTAAATGAAGCTGATACGTATACGCTTACTGTAACAAATAATGAAAATGCATGTTCAAATTCTGCTTCCGTTACAGTTGAAGCTGACCAAAATGAAGAAACCATTAATGTACCCTCTATCACTACTACAAATGCTTCTTCGACTTTAGACGCTACGGAATATCTCGATACGCAACAAGGCCCTTGGATATTTGAATGGTATAATGAAAACAATATTTTATTAGCCACTACACCAGATCTTACTGTAAATCAAACAGGGATTTATACCTGCTTTGCGGAAAATGCAAATAATGGTTGTACTACTACAATAATTTACACCCTTAATTTTTCTACGACCCTTACAGCAGATGCTGGAGCAGATCAAGTCTTGACTTGTACTTCTTTTGCTGTGACTTTAGGGAGTATGAATTCCTCGCAAGGCCCAGCTATTTCTTATGTTTGGACAGATGAATTTGGAACGGTAATTAGCAATGATTTACAGGTAGAAGTAACAGAACCAAGTCAATATCAATTAGAGATTACAGATACCAATACAGGTGAAACGGCGATAGATGTAGTCCTAGTCACAACTGATTTTGAAGCACCTATTTTTTCTATTTCTCCCAATTCTGCTATTCTTACGTGTAATAATTCTAGTGTAACACTTACAGCTACTTCATCCAATGTACCAACGGGTGCGGAAAGTTATTTTTGGAGTGGACCAGGGGTGGATTCTGATCCAAATCAATCCTCTATCACTGTTAGTCAAGCAGGTGCTTATATTCTAAGTCTCACCAATACTATAAATGGTTGTAGTGCAGAAGAAGTTATCGAAGTGCTGACCGATCAAGAAAGTTCAACTATTAATGTACCAACGATTACAAGTTCGGATCCTGTTTATACCATTGACCCAAGTAATTTTATAGATAACTCCAATTTTACCTATCAATGGATTACCCAAAATGGCTTAACTGTTACCAACTTTCCACTCGCTGAAGTTTCCTTAGCTGGAACGTACATCTTTGTCGGAACCAATACACAAACGGGCTGTACAACAGAATACATTTATACCATTCAATTTAGTACAATTACAATAGCAGATGCAGGTATAGATCAAGTGTTAAATTGTGCAATGCCTACTGCAATTTTAGGAGGTGTAGCGACCTCTTTAGGTGCAAATTATATTTATACTTGGACGGATATTCAAGGAAATCTTATTGCCAATACACCTACTGTGGAAGTGTCAGATGCAGGTACCTATAATTTGACTGTTTTAAATGTAAATACGAATGAAACAGATTCAGATGAGGTAATAATAGATTCAGATTTTGAAGTTCCAGATGTTACAATAATACCTCCCTTAGTCTTAGATTGTGCTACAACTAGTATAACGCTCACAGGCTCCACATCTATTATTAATGCAACTTATGAATGGAGCAACTCTTTTAATACAGTTATTGCCAATACACCAGATCCTATTATTAATGAAGCAGGGACGTACACCTTAATTATTGAAAATGTAGATAATGGTTGTACCAGTTCTGCATCCGTCACTGTAGAAGAAAATATAGATGGCGGTAATTTTGACATAACTCCCATCCAAGCAAATCAATTTCCAGTCACCTTAACTGCGGATGAATTTCCCTCAGGACTTAATCTTATATTTGAGTGGATAGCAGCCCCCGGTTTGATTACTTCTGGTGCATTTACAGCAGAAGTAAGTCAAGCAGGACAATATGATTTTGTAGCTACTAATGTGGAAACAGGATGTGCATACACTTATACTTATACGGTTTATAATAGTGTTTTGGCAGATGCAGGTTCGTCTTCAACTTTAACTTGCAACATCGTGGAAGTTACTTTAGATGGAACGGCTTCGTCAACGGGAACGGAATTTTCCTATCTATGGACGGGGCCCAATGGTATTGTTGGTACTAATATCACAGAAGAAGTTGTTCAATCTGGATTATACACTTTGGAGGTCACTAACTCAACAACAGGAGAAACCTTCAGCGATCAAGTAATGATAAATGAAGATTTTGCGATTCCAGTATTTGATATTGCTAATCCTATGCCTCTTTCCTTTGAACAGCCCCTTGCAGTACTAGATGCTACCTTGTATTCTCCTGCTATAAATGATGCGACTTTTAATTGGATAGGTCCTAGCGGACAAGCGATAGCGAACTCCAATTCAGAAGACATAGAAGTAGATATCCCTGGTACTTATACGCTTACGGTAACAAATAATTTAAATGGCTGTACCAATACAGAAAGTGTGGAATTGGCACAAGAATTCAATTCTGAAACGATAGAATTACAATCCCTTGTGACAACAGATTTTCCCATTGAGATTGACCCAAGAGATCTGATAGATGGTATTGATGGATTAACGTATCAACCTTTTGACCCATCTCGAAGTTCAGAATTTGAATATAAATGGATTGAACGAGAAGGCTTAACCCTTTTGGATTTTCCCGTAGCTCAAATTTCTAAAGTAGGAATATACGCCTTTCTTCAACGAGATACAGCAAGTGGTTTTGTCACCAGATACGAATACGACATTATGTCTAATACTGATGCACCCATTGTAGATGCTGGTGCAGATCAAGTCTTAAATTGTGCAATAATGAGTGTTGAATTATTGGGAAGTAATTTGTCTACTGGAGCAGATTTTTCTTATGCCTGGACAGATCAAAATGGAAATGTCATTAGTACAAATCAAGCCGTACAAATAAGCGATGCTGGCACCTACACCTTTACCGTAACGAATAACGAAACGGGCGAACAAGCATCTGATAACGTAGAAGTTATAGAAGATACTGCAATTCCTGTCATAAATATAGTAACACCTGAATTATTGGATTGTAATACGATGGAGGTACAGATTGATATGAGTACCAATGTTCAAAGTAATGCTGTACAGATTCAGTGGAGTGGGCCAAGTATCATTACGAATCCAAATTTAGAAGATATTACCGTAAATCAAGCTGGATTTTATACCGTAGAAGTGACCAATACTCAAAATGCTTGTTCTTCTTCTATGGAGATTGCCATTGATGAAGTTGAACCTATTGAAATTGACTTTATGGTTAACCTAAATAATCAATTGGAAGTCAATGTAACAGGTGGAGTAGGGGCTTATACGTATGATTGGAATGTAAATGAAGCTACTAATATCATTGAAAATCCAGAAGATGGCTTCGAATACGTACTCACTGTAACAGATGAAAATGGATGTACGCAAACGGCATCTTACGTTTATCTTTCTAATAGCATTTTAACTCCTATTGCTCAGAAAATCATTTGTTCACCCAACCCTACCCAAGGGCAGTTGATGATACAAATGAGTGAAACTCAAGTACGACATTTAAGCGCACTTCGTTTGTATAATGTGCAAGGAATTGAAGTTCCAATCAAACATTCAAACCGTACCAATAGAGGGATTGAATTAAACCTTGATGCTATACCTTCTGGTACTTATTTATTGCATCTTGTTATTGAAGATGAAATATTCTACCAAAAAATTATAGTTAATTAATTATCTTTAACACCTATCTAATTTCAAATCGAATTTTGATAGATGAGTATAGTGGTGCGGATTAGTTTATTTTTAGAATTAAACTAATCCGCACTCTTGAATGTATATCCAATACTATTTAGATTAAAATATGTGGATGATTGGAGAAGCTTGCCTGTCTTAAAGTAAGAGCTTAGGGCAGCAGACTGGTTTCCTAACTTCTCCTTACTATATCAAGCGAGTTTCCTAACTCGCATAATAAGATTTAATAAGATAATTAATAACCAATGAGACAGTTTCTTCTTTTCTTCGTTTTAGTTTTTTGTTTTTCTTGTTCCCAAAATGATGCTTCTACTACTTCCAATTCAGAAGTAAGTGACAATGCCTCTTCTACTAGTGCTGATTCTCTTACTACTACTCCGTCTTCCAATTCAAATGATAAAAAAGAGGAAGAACAAGCAGCCATGGAGCAAATGGTCGCTTGGGTAGACTATCTTAATATTCGAGAACGCCCCAATATCAAAAGTAGTGTGGTCGCTAAAATACGTGAAAATGAAACGGTCTATTTAACAGGAGAAAAAACAGATTTCAATGAAACGATTACCTTACGTGGTAATGCTTATTCAGAACCCTGGGTGGAAGTAAAAACAGAAGATGGTAAAATAGGTTGGGCGTTTCAGGGCGCATTAGTAAAACAGGGAGAAACCAAAGATGCACCTCAAAAAGAAGAAGATAAACCTTTGTTTACTCCAGAAGGATACACCGCTCGAGGAGTATTAGACAGCTATGAAAGTCCGACCTGTGAAATGATGGGCGATTTGTCTTGTGCGTGTAGTTTTAACACAGGTGATCGTTATAAGGGAGCAACTATTTTTACCTCCAATATGGAGGATAATGCTTGTGTGAAAATCAATGGCGAAATGAATAGCATCTATTCGACAGAGATGAATTTAGAGTCACAATTAAAAGAATTATCTACTAAGGAGGTGTGGATCAAACATGATGATTCAGGCACCTTGTTTTTTGGAAAACCCCTCACACAATATGGCTTTCCAAAAGGCTATGATCATGTGGTGGAATTTTTGACTGACGTTATTTTAGCCTCAGGAAAAGAAATTACAGAAATTCCCATCGAAAATAAGGCAACTTCAGGCATGTACATCCGTGAATTACGCGATATGGCAACAGATGCTATTGCAAAAGCGAAGCAACTTAAATCAAGTGATTTTGGCGATTCTGCGTATTATTTAGATTTTGATAATCGTAGATTTAATGTGTACGTTCGAGCTAGAAGAATGACCAACTATGAAGGAGAAGCGAACCATATTGATGGTACCATTATGTTGATGTCCAATGATGGAAAAACAGTTTTAGATACTAAAACGATCAAAGGCACTTGTGGCTGTTAAATAAAATCTCAAAAAATGAATCGTCCATGATTAAAAAGTCTTTAGACTTAAAAGGAAATGACTTTTCAATTATGGTAAGTTCTCCCGTTTTACGGGACAAGCTATGTGACCTTAATTAAAAATAAAAAAAGACACATGAAACATCCATGACTATAAGTAGACACACAAAATAATGATTAAACTAATCGTAAGACGACTTGAAGTCGGCTCACGACAATAATTTAAACATATGAAACATCCATGACTATAAATAGACACACAAAATAATGATTAAACTAATCGTAAGACGACTTGAAGTCGGCTCACGACAATAATTTAAACATATGAAAAACCAATTTGTCCTGCTAGTTTTTTCAGTCTGTACACTATTTTTTGCTTGTGAACCATCCAACATATCTGATACTTCTAAAATTAAAAAAGGCATGATTAAAGTGACCATTTTATATCCAAATGATGAAGGCAAAACCTTTGATATGGATTATTATTCCTCCACACACATGCCTATGCTCGCTGATATTTACGGAGCTGCTTTAAAAAAATTAGAAATTGATAAAGGGATGATGGGGAGGACGCCTAAAGAACCTATTCCGTATTTGGCGATAGGGTATTTATACTTTGAAAAACTGTCCGATTATCAAGAATTATTTAAACCCAATGCAGAGAAAATTATCGGTGATATTCCCAATTATACCAATATTCAGCCCATCGTTCAAATTAGTGAGGTGGTGCAGTGAGTATTTATTTGAAAAGTGGATAGTAGATTCGAATCACTAAAAAGTACAACATAGACAAAGAAGTTCTTTATAATCAGAGATTAATTAAAAAACTAAAGAAATTATAATAAAATCTATGAATGTTTTGAAAGAAACAAATCGGTTAATTATAAGAGAAATCAAAGAACAAGATTATTTGAAGGTTCTTGAAATTTATAGAAATCGATCAAATATGAAATACATCTTGACGGGAAAATATGATTGGTCATTAGAGGAATTAAAAGAGAAATGGAAAAAAGAAAAATATAGAAATAAAGATAAAACTGGATTTTTAGTTGTAATTCTAAAATCAACTGAAGAGATTATTGGAGAGTGCGGATTGTTGAAAACACAAAAATCAGTTGACGAAGAATTAGAATTAGCATATTTAGTTGATGAGAAATATTGGGGAAAAGGAATCGGGACAGAAATATGTAAATTTCTAATTGGAGAAGGATTTGAAAATTTAGGTGTACAAAATTTGAGCGCGGGAATGTATAAAGCCAATATCGGTTCATCAAAAATAGTAAAGAAATTAGGTTTAATATTGGAAAGAGAATTTTCAACAAAAACAGGAATAGAAGTAGAAGAATATAAGTTAAATAGGAAGAATTATTTTGAAAATAAATTTCAGAAAAAATAAAACTATACAGAACAAAACATACCGAGCCAAGTGGGTGTATTTATCTCCGCGTTCGGTTGAATTCGTCAAATTTTAATTTTTTGTTCCAAATTAAAATTCTGAGGATTTCCCACTACAGGTACAGTAGCAGACCACTAACCATAATAAACGAAAGAAGCATTCAACAAAAAAAGCCCTTTCTCACGAAAGAGCTTTTTGTGACCTCGGCAGGACTCCCCGCCTGCCAGGAGCTGCATTGAGGGGGGCGGGCAGGGAACCTGCAACCTCCTGAGCTGTAATCAGGAGTGTTATTTTTTTAGAAAGGGATACAGTTGTTGAAGATATTGTCTTCCGAAACCTGATTTTAGGAAGATTTCGCTATTTCTAGCATTTTTTCGATCACCAATATATTCGATGTGTATTATTCTCCATGGACGGAAAGCTTTAGTAGATTTGGTTTTGCCAAGATTATGTTGCTTCAATCTCTCTTGTACATTTTCAGACATACCAATATAGATTCGTTGATGCGAATCACTAAAAAGTACATAAACAGAAAAGTTATTCATAGTAAACGAAAGAAGCATTCAACAAAAAAAGCCCTTTCTCACGAAAGAGCTTTTTGTGACCTCGGCAGGACTCGAACCTGCAACCTCCTGAGCCGTAATCAGGTACTCTATCCAATTAAGCTACGAGGCCTGTTGCGTTAAGCGGACGCAAATATAAGTATATCTATCCGTATGAATGCAATTTTTAATCAAAAAGTTTCCAAGAATCAACAGATTTATTTTTTTTTATTTATAACTGCATGAAGTACATTTGTTTCTTCTATAAATCGCCCAATTTCTTGCCCCCACAATTGGTAGGTCAAGGCAGAAGGATGAACGCCATCACTAAAAAAATCATTGATCTGATAATTACCTCCTAGCTTTTGTAACCACTTTTCAAATTCAATCGGCTCCTCAATAAAATAAAAGTCATCATATTTATTGGTTAAAGTACGAAGAATAGGCGTGTATAATCGAATCAATCCACCCAAGAAAAAACGCAATAAAGGCGTTAGTGCAGGAAAACCATAAATAGGAGGAAGATGGGCAAAAACAATAGGAACACCCTTATACTTTGTTTGTAAACGCTGAATTAAGGCTTCTATTTGTAACCGAAAATGAAAAGGAGGGTGTAGTGCAAAAGCATTATTCGCTCCTAGACCAATGACAATTAGATCTGGATCGTTTTGAATGGTAGAAACTAACAATTGATTAACTTGTTGAGCAGTATATCCACTTTTTGCACAAACTTCCCAATTAATTTCTATATCAAAACGTTTCGATAATTCCTGAGCAAGAGCAACCGTAATTCCATTTTGTTGAGTATTGATTCCTATTCCAGCAATAGTACTTTCTCCCAAAGTCAATAAGTTCATTTTTTTTCCTCTAGCATTGATTGATCCTTTTACATCAAGAGGAGGATCTAAGGAAGGTACGTTTTTTCGTACACGTACTGCTTGCCATAAAAGGAAAGGAAAAAGAGGCAATGCAAGAAGAAACCCTACAAAATATTTTAAATGAACGATGATAGTTGGATTTTGAGCAAAGTTAATAAATTATAGAATCCGTTCTGGAAAAAAAATTAACCTATCAAATAGAAGAAAGATGGGCTTCAGTAACCAATAGTTGATATGTAAGACTTTTTTATTTGTTATTTTTATATTAACTTGGGGTTGATGGCTGCTCACATAGTCAATTATCGTCCATAAAAAAATTAGCATAATTAAGTATTTTATCAAGTGTAAAAACTTGATATTTAAGGGTTAAACTTAAAAAGTTGCCTAAATTGACGCACTCAAAGATGATGAAATGTCCATAATTGAGCCTTAAATCTTTATACTATTTGAAAACAATCATCTTCTCTTTTGCAGGAATAAGGCGTCATTAATAGCGAAAATTTGCATTGAAATAAAAATATTAATGTTAAAATTTTCGACTATTTAATAGCTGAACGTCCCAATTTTAAAAACCTAAAAATCACACTTTGGATTTCGTTAAGGTTTAAACTATTTATACAGTTTTGACCTTTAAGGATAGTTATCAAAATGGGTAACATCAATATTTATGGAGAATTATTTTCAAGGAAAAATAAAAAATGTAAATGGGGTAGTTTTTCTTGAAAAGAGAAAGGCAAATTCAAAAAGTATAAAGATATATTGTTAAAACATTTTGTTTTTATAAACAAAACAATTATTTTTACATTCCTAAACGAACATATGATATGAGCACTACGGATCAACAAAAAATTACAGAGGACGAATTGAAAGGAGGATTGATCGTCATTGCCTTTTTATTAACTTGCTATGATACGATGGATGCTTTAAAAATCGCCTTAGTGTGCATGAAAATAGCCAAAACTTAAATAAGAGAGAGGGCTAACCTCTTCTTTTATTTACCTATTAACAGATACATTTTGCTCTTTACTTCTTACCCAAATCCGTCAGTCGTTTCTTAATATCACTTTTTGTAATATCATCACGTTCAATCTCCTCTTCAAGTTTAGCAAGTTCTTGCTGGTACTTTTTTAATTTTTCTTCTAGGTCCAAAACTTTCCTTGTTTGTTCTTTATACAATTCAACTAATGCTTCCTGTTTAGCTTCTATTTTTTCAGTATCTATATCTTCTCCCGTAAGTTCTTTTCGGAAATGCTTTTTTAATTTCTCCAGCATTTCTTGACTTACCTTTGCAGAACGTTCATTCATTAAGCCTCGAAACCAAGCATCACTTTTTTCAACTATTTTCGCTTGTTGTGCATAATGAATACCATGCTCTTCTTTTAATACTTTAGCAATATTAATAAATTCTAGTTTTCTTTTTTGATTAATTGTCAAAAGAGCCATTTTTAAAGAATTCACGAAAAAGAAGTAAAACAGGCAAATTGAATTTCTTTAATCACGATATTCGTGTATATTTGTATTATTATAAATACAGATACACAATAATATGGAATCTATAGCAAACAGCAAAAAATTACTGATTCTTAGTAAAAATTCATTTAACCTTCAGTTCACCTTTTAAAATTAGACACTTTGAGATTCCACAAAATTGAATGATTGAGGGTTTTTGTTAGAACGCTTTTTATTCAATATTGAATGGATTTGTAAGTAAAAGGTAATCGGATAAGTATTAGTGAAGTTCATTGGCTTGATGCTGCAATTTAACCAAAATCACTTAAAAAAACAATTCGCAGGAATCGTTGAACTAGAAAATTAACTAAAAGTGGTGAAAAAATAAATTATAACAAGATTCACCCTTGTCTGCTTTTTGCTTAAAACAATATTTTGAAATTCTCTCAGAAATTTAAAGCTGGCTAAATTGATGATAATTTTCAGTATTTAATACACTTAATACGGGCATTTTTTCTTTGTATAAAATCTGCTTGACCAGCTTCAAACTTAAATTATTGATTATCAATATAAAATAAATTTAATACACAACTTTAATCTAACATAGAGCTATTCAATCCTTCGGCACGTTTTTATTTTTTATAATGTTACTATTTGTTTAAAAACTCCCTGCTTTTTCAAAGAAATGATATACTATCTTTCCTTTGTAAGGCTGAGATAAAATAAATAAAATATGGATGCGCCGTCAACTAAAATTACCCCTTTACATCTAAATGCTGGTTTAATCGTCATTGCTTTTTTAATGCGATGTTATGATGATATGGAATGCCTTAAAATCGCATTAGTATGTCTGAAAATTGCTAAATTATAAAATAAAACAGCTTCTATACATGGCATCAGAAAATAGCGACATTGAGTTTCTTATTGAAATATTTATTATTTTAAAATACGTGTAAAAAATATTTAATAAAAAACACGAAAATATTTTTTAATTCACAAAATACGTGTATATTTGTGTTATCAATATGACACATGCATAGCTGCACAAAACAAACATAATTTTTTAATAGAAAATGAATATGAAGCTTTCAATTCTCATTTTTTCCTTTTCATGACGATATTATTATCAACTTGATTTTGAAAAACTAAACATACTACTTTACGCACAAAGAACGAAAATGAACAAATGAAAACTACAGCTAACGAAAAAAAATTACCCAATATCAGAATCAATTTTATTGATACAGCAGATCGAGCTTATCGGCAGAAACTTACCTTATTACATCAACATAAAAACACGCTAGGTAAGCCCAATTGGTCATCGCTTATTAAATATTGTATTGATTTCTGTGTCGAAAATAATGGAATAAATATACCTGAACCCAACATGATTTGATACTAAGAATATAACTGTTTTTAACTACTAGTATTGTCGAATGAACACCATGTAAATAAACACATTATCCCTTTCCAACAAAGGAATTTTTTGTTGTATTTGAAACGTTTAGACTTCCTTTTTTTTATGGTCTAAAGATGTAATCATAGCTGAGGGTGGCACTCACCTTTAACGACTTCTCAATTTCCACTTAGTTGTACTTTGAAGCCACCCTCTTTTTTTATTCTTGTAATTGTAACAATTTAATAACGAGCAAAAACTACATAGATCAATGGTCAAACTATCGTCTGCTATTCAACGAATTACCCAAAAAGATATCTTTCAGGGGCTTACATTTAAAGTAAAGAAAAATGCTTTACGTGGTGCTTACCAACAATCTTTTAACGATACTATGTACTATCATTTTGAACTAAATGATCTCCCATTTTTTAGTCAACAAAGTGTGTTTTGGCATCGTTTGTTTGAGTTTAAAAATGAACTTACTCCTATTTTAGTAGACTATGATGAAGCTAATGTAACAATTGAATTTCATATTGAAAATTTGAAACCATCATACAAAATACAATTAGATCTTGAAGATTATTTCTTGGCATTAATGCTTCGAGGAAATGATGTAAATCAAGTAGGAGATGAAACAGTAGAGTTTATCATTGATGTAGGTGTAGATGATCCTTATCCTACAAAAAGATTAAACCATTTTGAAGCGATGGAATGGTTTCTCGAAATGGAGGATATGAGAAAAGTGTGCGAATATTATGTCATGCTTCAAATTGCTAGTCTTGAAGGAAAACACCAATATATTAACGTCAAATAAGTATAAAAGCAAATGAAAACTTTGGTAAAAATTACGGATAAACAAACGCGGATCATTGAACAAAAAATGACGGCGACTGGATTGCAACTCACAGATGTTACCCGTGAAATATCCTTTGCCAAACAAATTATTGCCGCCTCAAGTAAATTACAGCAATGCACGATTGAATCAGTCATGTCTGCCATTATCAATATTGCCAATGTCGGACTTACCCTCAATCCCGTTAGCAAAGAAGCCGCTTTAGTACCAAGATGGAATAGCTCCAAACGTGTGAACGAAGCCGTCTTAATGCCACAATACATTGGTTTGACTAAACTCGTGATAAAAGAAGGCTTGGTTTCTCATATGATTTCCAATGTCGTTTATGAAAATGATGTTTTTCAAATTGACTTATCAGATGATATAAAACCCGTTACACATCAACCTTGTTTGGTAAAATCGGATCGTGGAAAAAAAATAGGTGCTTATTCTATTGCCACTCTCAACAATGACAAAAAGCATGTAGAATGGATGGATATTGATACGATCTTCGATATTCGACAAAATTCTGAATCCTTTAAATATGCGGAGAATAAACAAAAAAAGAACAGCGTCTGGCACCTGCATGAAGACGAGATGATTCGCAAAACAGTTACTCGTCGTCACTGCAAACGATTGCCTCGTGGAAACTCCGAACAACTCGATAATGCGATGGAATTGGATAATCTCGATTATCTGGCAACTCAGCATCAATTGGGTCACATTGAACTACTATTGAAAACCGCCAACATTACAGAACCAGAGAGAAACTTAATTTATAACGAACTCGAAAACACACAACTGAGCCGTTCGCGTGCTGATTTTTTGATCCATCATTGCACCATCAATCAATTAGAACGTAGTCCTAGAAACGGTCAGATGCTTAGTATTACTGAATTAGGTAGCGCTGTAAATGAAGCTGTAGATCGTGAAAATACCTGAGTCCGTATGCTAGCTCATTTAACTTGAAATTTTTCTTAAGCTTTGGGTCTCTAATTGGTAGCCCTTCGGGGCTATCAGTTTTTTAAACTTCCCAAACGTACTCATACTATGAAATACTTAATCCCTTTGATCGCATTACTGACGCTTGCTACAACTTGGCACAAGCCGTATACCAATGTGTATGAATTTGTCGACTACTGGAAAGATAGTGAGGCCATGTACAATTATGAAATAGCTTTTGATATTCCTCAAGAAGTGATTATCGCCAAAATGTGGATGGAGACGCATGGCGGTCAAGCAGGAGCAGGTAAGCGCGGGGCTTTGTTTGGTATAAAAGGAAAAGGAATCAAAGGAATAGATCAACAAGAAATTTGGCAACCCCAAGTAGAATATCAATTCTATAAGCACAGATGGGAAGCCATCAGTCATTTTTGTAAACTCATTCAGAAAGAACTTTACGAACGAAGATACTGTGATTGGAAGGAAGTGCATCCAGATTTACCTGATTGGCAACATCGCCTGCTTTCTTTACAAGTCGCGCCTTCCCCCCTTCGTTCCCAACTCGCCTATGCCAGTTGTGGATGTCAAGATGGACGGGTACAATCCTGCTATAACAAGCGAATGAGTCATGCAATGAATAGTATTGCTTTTGTTTTAAAATTTATGAACCAATAACGAATTAATTTTTCCTGCTCCCGTCATTTCATAAATCGATTATTTTTTCAAATAATAGGATTCCTCATAGATCAGCCAGTACGGGAGTAGGTTTTTTAAACAATACAATATTTAAACCACAATAACACCATCATGCCCTATGAACTAATACAATTATTACGATCTGATCTTCAACGAATCGAGCAAAATAGCAATGAAAATGTACAGCTTTTATCCATGAAAGAACAACAAACCATTCTCGGAAAAGAATTGACTCGTTTTTACATTGCGAATACCACTAAATATAGTTCAGTTGATTGGAAAGCAATTTTTACAACGATTTCTGAGCTGTTAAGCTGGTTTACTGAACATTTTTTTGATCGAAACAAACAAGCTAAAAACATACGATTTTCCAATGTCCTGTTTTTCTTCCGTTTGGGTAGACAAGTTTTTATAACAGGGCGAGAATTATGGAATATCATACAACGATATAAATAAACCTCCAACGGTTTTCTTATGGTCTGTTTTTACCTCCTCTGAAATATGAGGAGACTGAACGGCTCGGAGTTCTCACAGGTTCGATTCCTGTGCCGTTCACTCAAGTATGATTTACACTACACTTGAAGCAACTTAAAAAATAAGTAGATGAAAGACCCAGCTTTCTTATTTTATTCGAATGACTTCTATAGTGGTACACGTACGATGCTACCCGAAGAACGAGCTTGTTATATTGACCTGCTCATTTATCAGCATCAAAATGGGATGATTCCCTTGGACTTAAAACGAGTGTTGCTTTTTTGTAGTGGGGTCGATAAAGCGACCCTTGAAGCGACCCTTGAAGCAAAGTTTGAGCGACGCGATAAGGGTTGGGTGAATGTAAAATTGGAAAAGGTCATTCAAGAGCGAAAAAATTATAAAAATACCCAAAGCCTCAATGGTACAATTGGAGCATTTTGGAAGAAAATAAAAGCCCTAAAAACCAAAAAAGAACTGCAGCAACTACGTCAGATCTTTGAAAAATATTTTGATAAATCGACTTTGTATGATTTGATTTTAAAAGAAGAAAAAGACCCTTCAAGGGTCGCTTTAGCAATGCTTCAGCATAAAGAAAATGAAATTGAAATTGAAAATGGAATTGAAACTAAAGATGAAAATGAAAAAGAAAATGAAGCCATTCATCAAGTGGTCGATTTTTTAAATCAAACTGTCAATCGAAAATTTCAAACTAGTTCGACTACAAAACAATTATTGAGGGCGCGCTTAAATGATTATACGGCAGCCCATTTAAAAAAAGTAATCGAACTCAAAGCGATGGAATGGATGGGAACCACTAACCAACGCTATTTACGACCACAAACGCTGTTTAAAAAATCAAATTTTGAAAAATACCTAGAAGAAGTAGAACTCTATGAAGCTCAACCCCAAGCCAAACAACAATTTTTAGATGCACTAAAACATAAATTTAACCATGACCAAAACGACCCCCAACATATCGTTAGTTCCGAACAAGCCGAGCGTGTTATGCGAGCACTCTCTCAGGAAGGTCTGCGCTAAGTTAGCCATGGAAATACCCCATGAAATCGTAGAAATTGCAATTGAAGGTTATCATAAACAACTCCAATTTTTATCGGATTTGGAGCAAAAAAAACAATTGATGATTAATCTTCCATTGATTGCAAAAGACTATGGTGCTTCAAAAGTGATTCCTGATTTCACCTACAAAGAATGTGTAAAATTGGTGATGCAAAAATTTAATTTTCTTTCTGTGTATGAGTTGCGCGAGGCATACCGCCAGTTTTATACAGGACGAACGCAAGCCACAGGAGCAGAAATGTATCGCGGAGAATTTAATGCCGCCAATCTAGGTCGAGTATTAGCTGCTTATGCTAAAAAACGCAAATCTATCATAACAAAATACCTCAATATAAAACAACAATTACGCATCCAACATCAAGAAAAAGCACGAAAACAACGCCAAAAAGCCGAATTCGAGCAGCAATTTCCCAAGCTGATCGAGCAAGCCAAATACCAGCTCCAACATTGGCAGCAAGTCAAATTTTTCTGGTATCAGGCTGCCATGAAACGCGGAATGATGCAATTGGAACTAGGGGAGGGGCAAGCCATTTTTGAACTAGCCCAACAAATTGCAGCGAAGGTACTTTCTATCAAACAAGAATCACCTACTGCAGCACTCAAAAAAAGATTGGGCATTGATCATAACCCCAAAATCATTGCCCGAAAATTAGCCGTGTGGACGAAACTCCTTGGCAAACCCTTACCCCAGCTTTGATAAGGAATGGTACAAAAATAAATTGCGTTTTTATGCGTAGTTAATTTTTCCTTTATACAAGGCGAAAAACGTAAGCAATGCCGCGCATTGATGAGGCTTTGCAACGTAGTAGAAAGAAAAAAGAACAAGTAGAAGAATGTAAATTTATTCTTGAATCATTCCTAAGAATAATTGTCATCCGAAGTTTTGTGTAGTGTTAGTACGTCCGTCATCACCTTGTGGTGGCGGACCTTTTTTTGTGTACTACAAATGCAATTATGGAAAGTATATTATTTAGAGATTAGTCTTAATATTTGCTAAATCTTCATAAAACCCACCCCACCCTCGACTTACCTGACTAAGGCATTTTCATCCCTTACACTTGCTTTCCACTAAGGGTCGGATCATAATAAGGAAAGTAGTTTACGGGATTCAAATTCTCATCAAGCACTACTACATAACAATTGAATTTTTTATCAGGATGAAAATATAAGTTAGGAGAAATGAAGACAAGACAATAATATTGATTGTCGTGATACAAAGTTTGACTACAAGTGACTAAATGTGCCGGCTCCAACTTCTTTTTCTTACTATAAAAATCCCCTTCTGTATTCTTTGGGTAATACGGAAGATCGCGCCACTTTTTTTTAATTTTTAATTTTTTATCACTACTGTACAATTGTTTTTCCAGAGCTGCTTCATGCAATTGGATAAAGTGAGGATCTTTTTCCAATTCATATAAAACAAGGAAGGTTGTGCTAGTAGAAGAGAGCCGTTTATTAAAATATAATTGCTCTTTTGGAATGTCTAGTTCTGGTATAATAGAAGTGATAAAATAATCCAGCACTTGATACTCAACAGCCAATTCCTTCTTTTGCCCCAAAAGAAGAGAATTGGTAAATAAACTAAATCCTAAAAAGAATAAAACAGCTTTCATGACTAATCGGTCGGACAATCCGTAGTGGTTCGAGTTACTCTTGTAGAATTAACGTTAGTTCGTACTGTAAATTGTACCAAATTCGGATTTCCCATCCGTTGTGCAGCCGTAGCATTCCAAATAACGCCCGCAGTAAGCCCATTCCCTAATCGACCTCGCTGAAAATCGTTTGCTTGTACACCCATACCCATCAATATACCCCCCACATTTCTAAAACGACCTAGCATAACAGTAATATTGTTGGTTCCTGCTGTTGGGGACATGGCACCTTCTGTTACAAATCCAGTAAAAATATCAATTTCTATAATAGTTCTTACCTGTCGGGTTGTCGTTATTCGTTGTACAACGGCTCGCCCTTCTGCATTTGTACTTCTTCTTGTTTGTACGTCAGTATACGTACCTGTTAGTTGTACACCACTCAGCATTGTCCTCATGGCAGCGACTACAGCCGCTCGATTTGCTAAGGATGGTAAACTTGCATTAAACTGAATACTAGGCCCAGGAATGACTTGACTATTGGAGTTATTAAAGGTTGTGGTATTGATATCAGGTTCACAAGGATCTTTTTCTGGAACAGGAGGAACTGGATCATGCTCTGGTATAGGGTCTGGTTTTGAGGATTCGGGTGTGGTCGTTTCTGGAATTTTTATCTCTGAAGATTCAGGTACATCTTTTTGAGGAGTTTCCTTTTGGGGTTCTTCTTTGGGGATACTTGAGCGAGTTGGATAGGATTTCGGAGGAAAGGTAGTTTTCCAAGCTAATTCAATTCTATTTCCTCTATCAAATCTTAATAATTCCCTAGCACAACCAAATTGTGGGGTATTATTGTACTCATCCCAAAATAGATCAATGTCCCAACAATCTTTCAAATAAGATTTATATTCGTCAAAATGTTTTTTTATGAGGCGTTTTGGACTGTACAAAATTAAGTCACCTCGGCTTATCTTATTAATCGGTGAAAAAGCAAGATTTTTCTTTTTTACCTTATCGGATACACTATCTAAATCACATTTTGACTCAGGCCAGCTACTTGCTGATGCGCTATTATTAGCGGCTGTAGGAGTAGAAAAAAAACTATTTTCATTTCCTTCAGATTTAAAAAATGAAGCGGAATCATCCTTCTTTTGTATAAGAGATGGATTAGAATTTGTGCTAGGAGAGATTCTTTTTTGTCGAGATAATGGAGCTATCATGATTTCTTATTTTTAAAAGGATTTGTAGTAGCGGAAGCTAAAGGAGTTTATAGCATCTATCAAAGATTAGAATAGGTTCAATCTACCATTTTTCCTTTTTTAATGTGCTTTTATCACCAATTCCTATGGGCTTTTTTACCATAAAAAATAAATGGAAATTTGCATGTATAAGCTCTACCTCTTAGTAGAATGCACTTCTATTCATTTAAGAATATAGCATTGTTAAATTTTTAGTTTTTTTTACTGATCTAGCGACTTTACCTTTTGACAAATCCAAAAAATAATGTATATTTGTAACGGCGATTTATGGAATAGGAATACCTATTTTGTAAATCGCTTTTTTTATGCAATCACCTAAAACAAATGAAATTCAATTGCCAGCAATGACCGTTGAAGAACGCGAAGCTAGCAGCGCACACGGCATACCCGCACCCGATACCAGCGAAGCCAACCTCAATAAAGAATTGCAACTCGCTATCCAACTCAATCAGGATGCTTGGAAGAGCAATTGGGAAAATTCTACCCTCGAAATTATACATGACTATTTGCCAGAGCATCCCGAAGATTATGAAATCGTCGATGCCGTAAAGATGGTCATGGGTCACGATTCTTGGATGGATTGTGTTGTTTTTGTAAAGGACGATATGTGTGCCGATTTCTTTAATCGTGCTTTGCATTACTGTCTCAAAGAAGGACAAGTTCACAAAAAGAAAAAAGGCTTTATTGATGGTTCAGGCATTGGTTATTTGTACCAATATTATAAAGATTTAAAACCCGCCTTAGAAAAAGTATTCGATGTAAAATGGTACTATCAACTCGAACGTCCACTCGAGTGGGCCTTAAAACAAGGGATGGATCTTACAAAAGTAGCCAATCACATTCATCCAGGACATTGGAGTTATAAAGCAGGACATAAAACCAAATTTGCGCAAGCCCATAAAACCCTCAATAAAGTATTTCACTTAGATGAAAGCTGCGATCGTGTTTTGGATATCGCTGAAGGGGTTGAAGCTATGGCAAGAAGTGGCAACCTCATTCATTACCCAATGGATAATGTCGGAGTGGATGGTTTACTTACTACCTAATTCAACTGTCAATAAAAAAATTCAAACCTCTAAGAGAAAATGGCAAAAGATAACATCATAATAGCGATTCAGAAAGTTAATCAGGAAACGAAAGGCAAAGACCATTCTATTCAAAGCAATGCTAAAGCTATTGTTGGTAATTTGGAAAGTCTTTATAGACAAATTTATCCTGATGAAGCAGATTATCATTATCTACAAGCGCGTCTCCAAAAGAGAATTGATATTCAAACAAGTGGGGCTTCTTCACAAGTAATCGTAGATTTTAGTAAAAAAAAAGACCGACGGGACTTGATCAAACGTCATGCTGTTCCTAAAAAAATACACATCAATGATATTGCTCCTGCCAAGAAATCCTATGAGAACTATTTGAATATGACAGATGTGCAGATTATGGCAGAATTTGAGGAAGATGTAGAGCAGTTGAGAAAATTCATCAAAAAAACGTTTAACGTCAAAGTCCATCATCGTTCCAATCCAAAAAGTGTAATTAAACAACTGAAAACGCTTATTCGACAAAATGCTGAAAACTAATTTTGGATCCTTACCAACGACTGCTAGTGAAATATCTTTGGAAGCAGCTTGTAATTTTTTGATCGCACTTCAAAAAAAGATTGCATTTGAGCAATCCTATCAAGGAAACGCGCTTTCTGATCGTTTTCAATTGAAGAATATTTTCTACATCGAAAATTGCATCAAAGAATGCTTGGGTAGAGATTTTATCTCTCCTAGAGGACTTCCTATTGGTGATTTTAGAAAATATTGGTTGAAATACACCAATACTAATGCCTTAAAAGAATTAGATTTTGATAAATGTGAAAATGATTTATTGAGCGTTTTCATTCATCTGTATAAATGCATTTTGTCGTATCAACCAGCTTTAACTTTTGAAGATAACTATACTTTTGAGCATAAGGAGGAACACTTTACCATTCCCAAAGTCTATCGAGATGCCTTACAACAAACTCAATTTGATAAAGTGACCGTAGAGCAATACGTTAGAATTCTTCAGTTGAGAAAAACTCAGCAAGAAAATGAAGATAAGGATGGTTCTTTGATGTATACTCGATTAGTCCAGCAAGTAGCCCTCCTTGCCATGAGAGAATGGGAAGAACTCCCCACCAATGAAGAAGGACTGGATGACTGGCTCACTGAACGCACTACCTTTTTTGCAGATATTGATTTTAAAACAGCTTTGGATGTCGATTTTTTTTTGCACAGTACGATGGGTATTTGCGAAATCTTGGATGCCTTCATTGGTTTTTCAACTCCCCTCAACCCAAAAGCAAAGAAGAATCTCAAGCCATGGACCAAGCCCGACAACGAAGCCAGGAAACTTGGTCAAAAATTGGAGCCGCATTTATCAAACAACGCCTCCTAAAACTAAAAGTATTTGAAGGAAAGACACCTCTGGCAGCCGTCGAAAAAGCAAATACCAAAATTGCACTTGAAGTTCTTGCTGGAGATAATGTTTTAACTTAAAAAAAGTATGATAGCATTCAACGACTTACAATTTTATTCCCATTTACTAAAAGCAGTAAAAGGCTATCCTCCTCAAACGAATAAATGTTTGCAACCTCAGACCTTTGCCGTCTTGTTTGATGTTGGAGTACTCAATACACCCAATCTTACCCAGACTATTTCAACAGTCAAAAAACGTATGTTCTATAGTCGAAAATATGAAGCCAAGGGTAAGACTAAAAAAATCATGTATGAATATCCTGCTTTGATCGTTTTTCCGCTAGAAAAAACAATCAATGAAGTCTTTGGAAAGTGCAGTAAAATCACTCAAAGATTTGGCTTGTTGTATCTAGATCAAAACAAAAAGGAATGTAAAAATAAGAAATGCAACTACTGTGGCGATCGTACTATTATAGAAATTGAACGCGATACTGCTCAAACGCTTATTAATATTTTACAATATTTTCAAGGCTTACAATACGTTAATTATCAATTAGATGGATTGAATTATCAAGACTATTTTCACCAAAATGAAATTGATTGTTTACAAGCACAATGGGACGTTCATCAAACCCAATCTTGTACAAGTCTTATTCAAAAAATGAAGCGTACCAATCTAGAATTAGAATTTCAAGGATGGTATGGAGGTATTGATGATTTGTATGGAACTCAAGCCATCATCGAATTATGTTGGGAACTAGAAAATTCATCTATTGATTTTCAATTTTGTCAAACAGAAAAACCCATGCAAGAAGATTGCTGCTAAAACATGAACCAACAAAAAGAACCCACTATCAAAGACCAGGAATTAATTGATTTTACCAAACAAGTAGAAAAATTAACCCTTCCTCAATTGATACACGAATTCAATAAAATCTCTGAAGCAAAAAGTAATCGAGAATTGTTGTTCTGCGAATTGGTTCGTAAACGTGTCATCTATGAAATCGGAAGAAATAAATTGAGAATGAAACTAGAAATCGTATCACAAATTCATATTCCTAAACCCAAAATTATCACTCGAAATTGAACATTCGCAAAGACATAGAATCTCGTATGCGAACGCTCTTAGACCATTTAGTGGAAGAAGTGCGAAATGAAATAATTGCGCAAGGGCATGTCCATACAGGGGCTTTACTCAATAGTGTAGAAGGCATTTTCAAAGCAGAACAAGGTGCATTTAGAGGCGTGATTCAATTATTGGATTATGGAGTCATCCTCAATGAGTTTGATGAAACTAAAACTTCGTTCAAGCAAATTTACTTTCTACAAAGATATTTCAAACAAAAGGGCTTTGATGAAAAAGAAGCTAAAACAATCGCTTTTTTAACCATAAATAAATGGATGAAAGGCGATAAACCCACTAAAGCCAGTCGCCGTTTTTCGAAAACCAATAAACGCACTCGTTTTGTAGACATTGCCATACTGAGAAGTGAAAAACGCTTAGAAAAATTTGTAAATGAATTACCCCAAGTCATGGCGAATGCTTATGCAGAAGTCATTAATCGAAATCTAGGAACAAAATTACAAATACAGCTTTGACCCATTTAATTCACATAGAAACCGATCATAGTACCATTGTTTTTGACGAAAAAAATAAACTGTTTAGTGGATTGTTTCAGGGAATGGTCATCCAAAATAATGACTTACATAAACAATCAAAAGTGACGATTGTCCCCCTACGCGAACGACAACGAATTGCCCATGAGTTTATCAAACTTGGCAAATTTGATATCGTCCTTTTAATGAATTTACCCACAGGAAAAGAATTATAAATATGAAGAAAAGTATATTTCAATTAGTGGTGGAAGGAAGTGATAAAGCAATCAAAGATTTGGCAGCTTTAGAATTAGAAATTGATCAGATTAATAAGAACCTGCGGGAAGCCAAAAAAGTGGGAAATGAAGATTTGTATAAAAATTTAAAAGTACAACAAGAAGGCTTAAAAAAAGAAATATCTGCTACCCGAAAAGAAATCAATCGGCAAGTCAAAGATTTTCAAAAAGCAGAATTTCCTACCGATAGCTTGATCGGATTGCAACGAGCCTATGGAGAACTTAGCCAAGAAATTAGAGGTTTATCACAAGCTGACCCTCAGTTTGAACAAAAAGTAGCTGAAGCTCGA
Organism: Saprospiraceae bacterium; assembly: GCA_020628645.1. Lineage (GTDB taxonomy): Bacteria > Bacteroidota > Bacteroidia > Chitinophagales > Saprospiraceae > JAHDES01. The sequence continues at coordinate 44,495 of JAHDES010000023.1, read as the reverse complement.
AAATTAAAAGACCAAATCCGAGAAGTCTCTATTGCTTTTGGAGATACCTCTCCCAATATTGGTAATTATTCAGCTTCTATTCTTGATGCTTTTAGCAAACAACAAAAACTAGCGAAACAATTAGATCAAGTCAAAGAACGATTTAATCAATTACCTAAATCCATCAAAAATTCTACAGCAGCACAAAAAGAATACTCCCAAGAAGTTGAAAAATTAGAACAAGAAATCAATAAATTAGGAGAAATCACAGGCAAATCAGCAAAGGATTTAGAAAATGGATTTATTGAAAAACTAGAAGATAGTGAAGGCGCATTAGGCGATGCAACTAAAGGCGTTCGAGGATTAGGCAAATCTTTTAAAGCACTGCTCGCCAATCCCGTGGTTGCCGTATTTGCTGCTTTAGCTGCTGCGGTCACCGCCGTGTTTACAGCCTTCACTAAAACCGAACGCGGAGCTAATTTAATGGCAAAAGCAACAGGTTTTCTCAATGGCATTATGTCCGTCTTTGTTGGTTTTGTGGATGATGCAGTAACTGCTTTAATTAAGTTTTCAGAAGATCCCCTACAAGGTATTCAAAACTTAGGAAAGGCGATTATCGAAAATGTACAAAATAGAATTACAGCAGCTATCGATCTATTTGGGATAGCAGGTAAAGCCCTTCAAAAATTATTTACAGGTGATTTCGCAGGATTAACGGAAGTAGCAGGAGAAGCACAAGTAGCCCTCCAACAATTCGCCACAGGACTAGATGCAGAACAACAACAAGAATTTGCTAAAGCCATTCAAAATACCGTCGAAAAAGTTAAAGAAGAAACCAATGCTTTTGTCGCCCTAGAAGCCGCACGACGGAACGTCAGAAAACAAAATCGAGGGCTCACCAAAGATTTAGAAGAACTGACCACCGTTCAAGAACTCCAACAAGCCATCGCAGATGATACCACCAAATCATTTGCCGAACGCGAAGCTGCCGCCGAAAAAGCACGACAAGCACTAGAAGGAGCCGCCCAAAAAGAAATTCAACTTGCCCAAAATCAATTATCCCTCTTAAATACGGAAATCGCACTTCGAGCCAAAAATGGAGAAGATGTAGAAGATTTAAAGGATCAACAAATAGATGCACTTAGTGCCGTCATGCAAGCCGAACGAAACCTGACCCTTGCCATTGCTGATAATGAACGTACTCGCGCAGCACTAAAACAAGATCGTTTAGAGCGTGATTTGGATATTCTAATTGATGGTTTTGATAATCAAAAAAACATTAATGAACGAATCATTGAAGATGATAAACGTACTATCACAGAACGCACTGCTTTATTTGATGAAACGGTAAAATTAAGCGAAGATTCTTTTAATAAACAAATTGAAACGATTCAGCAATTTACAGGAGTAGCGATTGATTCAAATAGTCTACTACAAGAATCAGATGCCGTCGCCCTCAATGAACGCATTCGTGCCTTGGGTTTATCGGAAACTATAGAAGGGCGTTTGCTAGAAGTTATTCGAGATCGAAGAACGGCGGTTCAAGATTTGGAAGAAATTCAACAAGCCCTAAACGAAGCTACAGCAGCTCAAAAAGTGACCGATATTGAAACCAATAGAAGTGTTCAACTTACAAATGTTATCAATGATGATGATCTATCAGATGAAGATCGTGCTCAAAAAATAGCGGATATTGAGTTTGAAACTAGCAAAAAAATACTCGAGCAACAACTTAAAAATGCTAAGATTAGTGTTGATGAAAAAGCAAAATTAGAAGAAGAACTAGCCGTACTAAAAAGAGACCGAGCCGAATCACTCGAAGATCAATTATTGCAAGATGCACTAAATGCTGTAGAACTCGAACGCGTCGCCCGCAAAAAAGCAGCCTTTGAAGAAGTTGCTGATGCAGAAGAACGCGCTCGTTTATTGGAACAAATTGATCTTGAAGCAGAGCAACAAATTAATGCCAAAAAACGAATGCTTCAAGACTTATCTATTTTGGAACGAGAACAATTAGAATTAGAGTCCATTGAGCGTAAAAAGAATGCCGACATTGCTGCAGAAGAAGAAAAACAACAGAAAAAGAAAGAAATTGCCGAACAATCTGTTAAAGCTACTACTGATGTTCTCAATGCTGTCCAAAAATTTCAGGATGCTAAAACAAAAGAAGAATTAAAAGCTCTTGATAAAGAATATGCTGCTAGAATTGAAGCTGCCGAGGGAAATAGCGAAGAACAAGCTAGATTGCAAGAAGAATTAGAAGCAAAGAAAGAAGCTATTGAACGAGAAGCTTTTGAACGAAATAAAAAGTTTCAAGTAGCTCAAACATTAATTGCTTCTGCCACAGCCGTCGTACAAGCTCTTGCTCAATTGGGACCTATTGCTGGTGGAATTGCAGCTGTAGCTATTGCTGTTAAAACAGCTTTTCAAATTGCAGCTATTAATGCACAAACTTATGCAGAAGGCGGACTCCTTTCTGGTCGAAAACACCAAGCTGCGCATCGCTCTGACTCAGGCATTCGATACCTTGATGGTGCCAATGGAAGAGTCATTGAGTTGGAAGGGGGCGAAGGTGTACTCAAAGGAGCTGCAGTGGCTTCTGACCGAGTATTCTCTTTGACGGGTACACCTCAAGAAATAGGCAGTTCCCTCAATCAACTTTTTGGCGGAGATAGCTGGGGTGGCGCAAATGCTGCCATACACAAAGTGCCTATGCTACACAATCCCAATAATTTTATTGTACGTAATAATACAGCTCAATTTTCTGACGAACAACTACAACATCTTGCCGATATGCTCACAGGTCGCTTGGCAACCCTACCTGCTGCTATCGCCCAATCCAATGAAAAAGGAATTGAAAAAGGCATCATCAAAGCAGAACTTGAAAAACAACGTCGTTTCCAACGCAATAAAAAAATGAAGCTTTAATAAGTTGGGCGACTTAGCTACATAGCCAAGAAAAATTAATTAAAAACTTAAAAGATAAAAGTCAATGATTGATGTACCCGTACAACCTAATCCACGTTGTTTTCACTCCATTCATGATTGTATCATTTGGGAGCTTGTTAGTGATGATTATATCCTTACACCCTGTGTTGCAGGTCGTCTTGTTATTCGATTTAATAACTCAACTTCTGGTACAGGAACCTTTGAATTATTGGGTAAAACTTTTACTGCAACGATAGAAGACAATGTACCTTTTACTACTACTTCTTTTTATTGGAATCCAATTGCTAAAGAAGCCGCTACTAATTTGATTGGGATGCTGTCGTCTAATATTGATATTACTGATCAGTTTACTATTTCTAAGCCATTTTTATTCTTGAATTCTGTAGTCATTGAATCAAAAAGTTGTGAAAAAATAGATTTTGGTTTGGATTTTTCTGGTTTAAGTGTCGTTCCAGATTTTACTCTTGAAGAAGGACAAAATCTGGAAGTCATCGAGGGGTATAAAACAGTTTGGCAATTACTTTGTGAAGATGGCACTCCTCTAGGTAAAATGCGATATGGTAAAATGAATGTTATTAATGGAGTTTTACAAGCTGAAATTATAGATATTTCTAATCAGTTACAAGATTTGGGGGTACTGTATACCACTCTTCCCAATCCCAATTCTTCATTCATTTTTAATAATAATGCCATTACTTATGATGAAAACATTTCCAAACGAGTCATGCTAAAATACGGCAGTCGTACAATTGATTGTAATAATGGCGTTACTTACGGTATTTTTGAAGAAAGCGAACCCATTACCGTTATGGCATCAGCCTATCAAGTAGACGATTCTACAGGGGCAGATCCTTTCTGCAACTCCATCAACCTTAGATCGAGATTTTTAACTAATAATCCCTATAAATGTATTTGTCCAGGTCAATTTTCATGGTTGTGGTTTTTTCCATTGTTTAATGACACTACTATAACCTACAGAATTTGTTATTTAAACGATACAACAGGGGATACTGCCGAGATAGATATAGACGCAGCCAGAGGTACATTGATTATACCTAGTGGGTATAATATTCCAATAGCTCTACAACCCAATGATACGTATACCATTTGGGTTAAACGTGTTTCTGCGGAGTCGGAAAATCAAATCAGCGAAATGTATACCCAAACCGTCAAAGCAAAATGCTGTGATACCAAAAAACTTATTTACTTCAAAGAAAATGCAGGTGGCATTAGTTTCATTTGTTTCGATGCAGTAGAAAGTCTTGATTTTACAGATGAAGTCTATGAAATATGTAGAGATATAGTTTGTAGACAAAAGCGAACTACTATTTTCGGCGAAACCTTTGATTTCGAAAATTTTCAAGAACGAAACGCTTTTAATGGTATTCAAAATGTCAATAAACGCGCCTATGAAACCGTCAATTTAGTCATGAGTTGTCCAGATGATAAATACAATCGCGAATGGCTCAAAGACTTCAAAAGTAGTCCCCAAAAGTGGTGTTTGGAAGATTTAGATGGTCGCGCGAGGTATTTCAAAAAAATTAATACAGCAGCATCTACCATACGCATCTTCCAATCTGGTACCAATCTTTTATTGGCTTGCAGTTTTACTTTCCATGTTGATTATAAACGAACTAATGCATAATGGCAAATTGTATCAAAATACAAGTCTGTGATAACAATATTTTGAAGGATGCACCACCGCATCTTTTAACCAATGGGCTCATCAATTTACCCTTACCCGTAGACTTTAATCTCTCCCTCTCCAAAACAGTTGCTGAGCTCAATGATATTGGACAACTCAAGGAAGATGCCGCACTTTCTTTCTCCGTTGGTTATTCTCCCGAATGGACTTTCATATTTGAGTGTATTCTCATTCCTAATGTCATTGATTTTGGTGCAGTTAAAATAGAAGTCGTCGTATGGCGTGGGGATAAATTATTAGAATTTGATACCATTTATCTCCAAAGCGCAGATGATGCCACTTGCACCTATGAAGTGGGGATCGAAAGTAGAAAAAGCAATATTTGTACCTTACTAGAAGAGTGCAGATTGTGCGATACCTATGATGAAACAGAAACCTTTACCTTTTCTTATGGAAATATTGACAGCAATATAAATACCATAAATGGAAACGATGGCTATCAAGATGGAGCTTTAGGTTATCTTCTTGCACCTATTGATAGGGGAGGTTTGGATCTTGATCTTGGCTTTACAATTGAGGCATGCTCTTTTTTACCTCTTTTCTCAAAATTAGATTTGCTCCAACGTATATTTTGTAAAATAGGCTATAGTTTCAAAAGTCCCATTTTTGAAAGTGAATGGGGGCGACGACAGTTTGTGGATTTAAATACAGATTTATCGGAAACAAAGTTTAATGATTACTTTGGGTTTAATTTGGGAATAATCGGTACTATTCCTCTTGATCTAAGTGGTGGAAGTGAACAATTATATTTCCCTACTGTAACTACGCCCTATTTTGATAATAACAATTTTTATAATCCTATGACAGGTATTGTCTCAGGATTATGCGGAACGCATCAAATTTGTTTCAACGTACGCTTATCAATACCGCCTTTTATCCCATCAAATATAACATTTACAGGAGCTATAACAATTCGGAAAAATTCTTCTACTTTATTCTCAAAAATTTTTGAAATAAATTCAAGTATGGGGATTGTCGATATACAAGGCTGTAGTGCTTCTTCTACATTTGTTCCTTCTGATGTGCTAGATGTGTTTATAGTTCCTATTCTACTTTCGGGTTCTTTTGATATTAGGGTGAATTCAGGATCTCGTTGGTACAATGAACCCGTAAAAACCAGCTTATGCCAAGATATTGTAATCCCTATTAATGAGTTTTTAAGTTGTGATAGCACAGGAAAAGAATTTTTAGAAGGTGTCATCCATGATATTAATGGAAAATTATTAATTGATCCACTAAACAACAGTGTCGAATTATACCCGCCTCGTCAAGTTGATTTTTTTGGGGAACGTTATGATGGTTATAATTTAGAAGAAATAGAAGAATTGTCTATAAAACCTTCCTCAAAAGTAGTAACAAACAATGAGAATGAAACAGATCGTTATTGCGAAATAGGGTATAAAGAGACCTCTGACAAATACATCGAAGATATTTTAGTAAAAGAAAATCTTTTTGGTACAACGATTGATTTAGGCGATCAATATTTAGAAGAAACGAAAGATAATCGAAATCCTTTATTCGAACCCACTGCCGAAAAGGAAATGAATTTTACCTTTTTTAATCCAGATCAAAAATCAGTATACGCATCGCTTATCTATACGGAAGATGAAGGCGAAGAAAAAAGTGAAGGCTATGATGCCCGACAACTAACTTGGCATGGGCTAATAACACAAGATTATATTGATGATAATGGGGATTATCAAGATCGTAGGTGGTTAAGAAATGGGTCTACAAGAACCTCTTTTCCTTATCTTTCTCAATGTCCTTTGGCTACTATAAATGAAGGAGAGGCACTACCATTTTATAATGTGTATTACGATGAAAACAAAGAAAATAACTTTTATGATAAATTTTATAAGGATGAATTCTTTCAAGCGGTCACCTTTAGTTTCAAAGCCCTCCTAAGCTTTGAGCAATTTTGCTGCATCGATGTCTTTCGCAAACGATATTGTGTGCGTTATCGTGGAGTAGAATACGTCTTTCGTATGAAAGCCATATTGGACAAACTGACCTGTAGCAATGAACCCGTACAAATAGAATTTATCCCTGAAAATGACTGCTAATGTGGCACTTTGACCGATTACCCGAAAATGAACTAGAAAATGTAAAGCACTTTCTTGAACAAAAAGATGTACTAAGTCTCAATCGACTACACGACCAATATAAACTATCCGACTATTTCTACAGCTCTTGTTGTGATAGTAAAAGCCTATTTAATTATTTTAAAAAACTACTCCATGTCCGCGCCAACCACTAAAACCAGTTTCCTCACTGAAGACAAAGAAAAATACAAAGCCTATCGTCCGAAAGTTATCAAAATGTGGGCAGATTTTATGCAAGTAGAGGATTCCACCTCATTACTAGATCATTTCAAAGGCTATTCATATCGGGAACTCGCCATCCCATTTATCCTTCGGGATCGTTCCGAAAAACGACTCTCCTACGGACGTCTCGCTATACGTTATGGAATGACGATTGATCAAATTCGTAGCATTCTCTCTCAGCGAATGATAGTCTAAATTTTTCTAATTTCTTTTCCTTCTCGTGAAATTTTAATGAATCCCCAAATCGTTAAAGTTACCAACTCAAGTATTAAATTCAAAGAGCGTCTTAACCACGCCCTTTTTTTGAACTTGCGTTTGATACTTGCACTTGTACTTTGAGCTATATTGTTTTCTTGTGTCTTGATCTACTTAATTACTAAAGTACTGGTATTCAATACCATAACGAATAGAAAAAACCTTTACTTCATGCTCAACTCTTTTCATCTTTGTACTGATGGAATTAAAATACGTAGGCACATTTCGATTAAGCGACGACTCCCTAGATGCAAATGGAGAACGCATCCTCGTCAAGGGTATGGATTTAGAACGCTTTATAGCAAATCCCACGATGTTCTATAATCATATGAATAGTATTGATGGATGGGAAAAGCGCGATAAAGATATTCTCCCTATTGGAAGATGGGAAAACATAATCGTACAAAATAATGAATTACTGGCAGATGCTTATGTTGATTTTGAAGATGAATACAGTGCGCGCATTGGTAAAAAAATTGAAAAAGGTGTGCTTAACGCGGTTTCCATTGGTTTCTTAGCGAAAGAATGGTCCAATGAAGAAGAAGACAAAGTCTCCGGACAAAAAGGATATACCATTACTTCCAGCGAATTACTAGAGGCTTCTATCGTAGATATTCCTTCTAATCCAAATGCAGTAGCAATTGATCAAACTATTGAAGAGAATAATATTTCTACTAAGAATATCGCTAATCAAACTATTAAAAAGATTGTTCAAGCAGAATTTTTTAATGCTAAAACCATGAAAAAGAAAAAAACAATCTCTGACCTTTTCAAAAAAGAGAAAAAGAAGAAAATTAAAAAAGATAAACAAACAAACGCCAATATTTTATCAAAAAAGAATGCTAAAAAAATTAAAAACACACAACAAGTACAAATTAAAGCCATCTCTGGAACATCCAAATTTGCTTTAGTAAAGAATCAAAACGGGAGTGGGTCAAATTCCCTATTTGACGAATTAAAAGCTGAGGTGGATGAGTTAAAAACACAAGTGGAAGAACTAAGAGCAGCAGTTGATGAACTAAAAGAAGCTTCTGAAACCCACACTAAAGAACAAAAAAGTTATACCAAGTCACTCACCAATCAAAATACTGGTTTAGGGCTTCAAATTAAAGAACTCAAAATCGAAATCAATAAAATGAAAGGACTGAAAGGAAGTAAAAGCATCCTTTCTCCTGACCTTTCTCCGCATCAAGAAGACAACAATCACAACGAACGTAAAGATAAAACGAGGTCGACTACCACTATTGGAAAGACCTTCCTACAAGAACATGAAACTAATAAAAATTAAACCGATTACCAGAACAAAAACTAGAGAACAATAATGGCAACAGTAGTTGGAAGCATTGGAAAAGTAGAGTTTTCCGTAGGAGATGGTGGTACGCGATACATCGAAATTGATACGTCTGCCTCCCTAACCCTTTTACAGGGCATATCTATACAAAAAGAATCTATTCTTGAAAACGAACTTGGGCTGTATAGCGTAGGTTCTGTTGGCCGCGACGGTCGTGCACGTTGGGCAACTATTGGTGGAACAAACCACATCTTAAAAGCACGATCCAATGGTTGTAAATGGGATCCTCAAGGAAAATACACCCTCGTCAACAAAGCCTATGATCTTTGTAATTTAGAAGCTCAAGTAGAAGTGTGTCCTGATGTAACTTGGGGAAGTTGTTTAGAATATGCTTTCTCAGGCGTAGGCAATGAAGTGAGAGATATGAATGCTACTGAAGAAGGCAAGGCTTTATTGTTGGCACTACTTGATAAAATTTATTTAGACCTCGGAAACTCCTACTACAACATCGCCTACTGGGGCGATCATCCTTTAATCTACCAATCTAATGAAGAAGGACAGTACGAAGTTTCAGGTACATCAGAAGAAGTATGGGAGGATTACCTAAGACAACAAACCGTTTGTGAGGGATGGATGACAGGCGTAGATTATTTTAAACACCAAGGACATCCCCAGTATAATGTCCCAATTTATGATAGCGAAATAAGCCCTGATGGTGCTGAATTTATCGGCGATCCTGTCGATTTATTCAAACGTTTGCTACAAACTGCTCCCGCTGGACAATTTAGAATCGCTATCAAAAAATATAAATTGGTCAATGGCATGCGTATGAAGCCTGCTATTTGCGTGACGCGTAGTATCTATGAAGCTTATCGGGAGTGGCTCATCAATAAATATTCTACCATCGATGAAAGCTTTTTATTACGAGTAGGATGTGTCGAGTCTTGTTTGTCAGATGGCTTAATGTATGATGGACATCCTGTAATTTGTAAAGATGATTGGGATGCATTTGGCTACTTAGTTGGCTATCATCACCACCGCGCTATGTTAGTGTATTGGGGTAATTTGGGGCATTCCTATGATGTGCCAAGCTTGCAACAATTTGAAGGACTCGGATTACGAGTCGTACAACGTGTCGGCGCACCTTATCAAGGAAGAATTTTTATGGATACTACCTTCCGTATGCGATCAATAATTATTAACCCTGACTGGATCCTCAATGCTTGTCGTTTTGATAAGATGGAAAAAGTTGCTTAAAAATATAATCAATGGCAGTCAATTTATTAACAGGAATTTCACAAGCCTCTATTAACTGTAGTTGTGATGGAGGAATCTCAAGATCAGCCTTTACAAGTTGTGATTGTATTGAAGATATTACCTATGACTCAGAAGGATGCCCATCCATGTTAGTTATGGCAGATTTAGATCTATGGACTGAATTTATTTATGATGACGATGATTCGGCTTTCTTTAATCAAACGGGAGAACGCCCCACTGATTTTCAATTCAATGCGAATCAAGAAACCTTCATTAAATTCTCTGGCTTAACTAAAGAAAAAGTAGCCGAGGCTAATGTACTTAAAGATATTTGTTGTGGCGTAGCAGCACACGAACACCTCAACAATTGTTTAACTTCTTTTCAAGGAATTGAACCACGAGATGCTTCTTGTAATAATTCTTCAACCTTCAAATTCACTAAAAAACGCTTAAAATTTACACCTTCTGCATTGACAGATACTGGAGCTAATTGTGATCGCTTAGAAATTACATTGAATAGCACGGGGACTTGTTTAAGTGTTCCGCAATCAGGTATTACAGTTGATGATTTATTAGCAATGTAAAAAGAAGTGTTCTTATTTGCTTATCTAATGAACTTGTGAGCATTTACTAAAATAAAATCGGACAAATGAAATTTAATGTAAAATCTGAATACCAAGACAGAGTATTACCAGCTGTAGCCATTATAGATGGTAAAGTTCAAAAATTTGTTTTGGTAGGAGGTGATCAAACCTGGGAAAGCACCGCTACCCGCACTCGACCTAGTAAAACTAAATCTTTAAAAGGGGTTTCTCAAGCACAATTAGAGGCCATGTATAAAGACGATTCTCTTCGTCCTTTATTACAAAAATTCTATGACGTCTCTGAAAAAGCTGTAGAAACAGCTCAAGTCGCAAGTGCAAGAAAACGAAGAAATTCTGAATCTAACTAAAACATCATTAAGTGGCAAATAATGCTTATGGAATTCATGAATCAGATAAAGAACTGACCTGTCCACCTTGTGATTGGTCAACGGTTCATCCATTCTACCATCATCAACCCAAAAGCAAACGCCTCCTTACTTTTGAAAAACTCGATAATCCGTTCCCTAAAGAAATTACGGATACCGATGAATTAAAAGCGTTTTTTCGGGCTTACAAAGGGATATTAGTTCCTTTCGCAGTGGGGCAACATGGAACACAACATTCGCTCCTGCGCTTGTTCAACGCCATGCCTGAATTATCTACCACTCAAGGCGCGTGTATTATGAAACGTAAAGCGTTTGTGTTAGGTGGAAAATTCGATGTGGTTCGAAGTAGAGATTTTGATTTTTGTTTTGAAGAGGAACAAGAAATAATACCAGCCGATAAATTAGCGTATAGTCAATTTTTGAATGACATTTTCTATAAAGCAGGATCTTTAAAAAAAGAAATCCTTAATGCCTTTGAAGAATTTGATACAAATGGTAACGCTTTTATCGAAGTACAAATTAGTGAAACCCTTGGACAACAGACAGCCTTCGTCACCCATCATAAAACCGAACGCTGTCTGTACTTGGCAACCAGTGAAGGACAACAAAAATACGTTGCCATCAGTCCAGAGTGGTCTGAAAAATACTTAGACAAACATTCACCCTTAGAAATTCCACTTTTTCCAACATTTGAAGAAGTAGAAGGTAACATGCGGTCCATCATTCATATCAAAAATGGAAATTTTGAATGGTATGGACGACCTCAAAGTAGATCGAGCTTGATGTACCAATACCGTGAATTTCAAGATTGTAATTACTTAGTCAAACAATCCGCTAATAATTTTGTCGGTCAGATATTTATCGAAGTCGAACAAAGCAATCCTGACTATGCTTCTATACAACACGACGCTGGTCAACATGCTTCTTTTGGCGAACGATTAGAATACAACTTTACCAATAGAAGTGGCGATCCTTCTACTATTGTGGCTACTGAAAGGGGCTTTGGTGCAAAACCAGCATTAGTGAAACAATTTACACCCAATACCAATGAAAATTGGTACAAGGTTACAGGTGAAATTGCAGAAAATAAGATACTTGTCTCTCATGGCTTAACCAGAAAATTAGTCTTTGACGATAAAACAGGAGGTTTGACGCAAGGTGGTTTTATGGATAATTTCACCACACAAGAAGTTACCCATATTGAGCAAGATCGAAACATTATCCTCAGTGCATTTAATCGGATTTTTGAACAATTAGCTGTCTTTATGAATGAAAATATGAAAGACTTTTCTTTGGTTATCAAAAGTCCGATCGCTAAAATTCGAGAACATGAAAACACTGACCAAAGCCTATGATATTATTTATCATACTGCTTTAGACCATAATTTTCCTACAGCCTTTATTTGTCCGTATTTGGATTTAGAGTGTGATGTGTTTCACGATTGTTTGGGCATTGAGTTTTATTACGAATTGCTTGAAGATATGAAAGATTACGCTAATGTAGAAGCTTATGAAGAGGGGCTTACATACGCGAATGGCGATGTAGTCTTGTACTATGGATGTTACTTTGAATCTATTTGTGATAATAATGAGGATGAACCCTGTAGCCGAGATTGTTGGAAATCGGCAGCTCGCTTTCAAACAGACTGCTACAATCAATTGTGGGAACATTTAGTCGGCTACATTGTACACTATTTGGCTGTTCCGGCTATCACCTTTTCCACCTATCCTACCAGTGCAAGAGGAGCAACTCGATTGAGGGATGAGAAATTGGGGAATGAAGGGGTAAGTAAAGATGGTTTATTGACACTGACCAATACCTACAAACAAATTGCAGAGCGAAAACTAAACAAATTGAAAGCTTGGATGAAACGTCAGCACGATTGTGGAGCTTGTGATTTTTCAAATGTGGCTTTTATTCAAAGCTGTTCCCAAAATTGTCAACAACCTATACCTACAACTGGACGAACATGGTTTCTAAAATACTAGAAAAAACAGCAAAATTACTCTTTACAGTAGAAGAAATAGATAATCCTATTTTGGAAAAACATCGAATGGATACTTGTAAAACCTGTACCTATTATGATGCAGAAAATGATAAATGCACCGTATGTGGTTGCTTTATGTCCATTAAAACTCGACTGTTAACCAATCGAAACCCCAAACGTGTAAGAATAGAACATACCCACTGCCCAATGGGGCTATGGGAAGATAAAGAATTAGCCAATTATTACCGTCAACAAGATGGTTTAGAATTATTAACCTAGTCCGAGCTTTACTAGCTTTTAATAGATGACAATAGAAGCATAAAGTCTAGAAATCTACTACATCTAAAAGGACGCAAAAACTAGAGCAATATGGCATTTAAAGTATTAGCCAATCCAGGACAATCTAACACCAACGTTTTGCACATCCATAAATCCAATACTGGATGTTGTCCTGAAGATCTAAGTATTTGTAAATACGAGATTACAGCTGATCCATTCGTTGATTTTCAAAGTATTACAACACTAGTTAATGAAGAAGAAATTACTGTTGATTTTGAAAATGTACAAGATGCAAAACAAGATTTTGTTCATGGTAAAGTAGTTGATTTTCAAGTCCCTGTAACGACGCTTAAAGAAGCCAAAAAAGCGATTCGAGCAGCTTTACGTTGTGTTGATGCTGGTGGACAATCAAGTGATTGTGCAACCAAAGACTTCGATACAAGCGAAACTGCTACTGCCAAAACCATTTGTATTTATTCTGAAGTGCCAGTAGTAAAATTAACAGCAAGTGATGGTAGAGAATATGAAGCTATCGCAAAGTGTGACACTATTATTTTATGTAAATATCGTTCCTATATCCAGAGTTTAGAAAGTATAACGCTCAATGGTACTACAACACCCTTCAACCCAACTTTGGTCTATGGGGTGGATAAAATAGAAGATGTAGAAAATGCAATTGCTTTTCTGTTACAACCCAATGAAAGTGTAACAGTTACGGATAATGGAATGGCATTTCAAATTGATTTATCAGTTCAAAATACAACTGGAAAACCCTATGTAAATGGAAATGAAGCCTTCTTCTGTGGATGTAGTACTGTTTATATCCGAAGGAATTTGAAAATAAAGGATTTTCCTAAAAGTGCAGGTAAATAAATTCTAGTATCCTTTTCTTCAAACAGATTAAAACGCTAAATCGTAAACAATGAACAATCTCAAGGCAGCTTATCACATTACGGTCGAAAATTGTCAAATTAAAGTGACCAATCTTTCTGATCTAAATGATGTGCGTTTCTTTGATTGTATCAAATCTACTGCACCCCTAAGTCTTTCAAAAGCAGGCATTACCACAGTTATTCCTTTTGAACTCATTCAATTACCTCTTTTTGACAACGTAACTGACTTAACAAATTCTATTAATGATGATTTAGCAAAATGTGGAGAAGCAGGTGTATTACCCGAAATTATCAAAGCCAGTTATGTACCCTTGACAGTCTGTGAAGTTGGATCTGGCAATTATGTCAATATCATACAATGTTGGGAAGATGGAAATCTCACAGGCACCTTCAATGCTGCTAATGGATTGCCGTATACCAATACCCACATTCCCATTCAAGATGTACCTGAATACATAGAAACTTGTGAGTATCGAGACGATACAGATATAAATGTACCAGAGAAAATACGACCAAAAGTACGAATACGAACTTATCAAAATAAACTGGGTGTCGAGTTGTATGTCTTTGAAGGAGATAATGTACTGGATGCCAATAATCATATTCCTAATTTAGAAAATTATACTAAAATGAATTTAGCTGGTTTGCCTCAATTTTTACCTGTTGAAGAAGTAGTTGAAAAAACATTTGAATGGTGTCCTGCTGGCGGTTTACCTACAGGTACCTATGCAGATGTCTTAGCTGCTGCTATCGCTGCGGGTGCAGGAACTTTACCTAATGGAAATGCTCCTGATGGCATTATCGAATTAGAAGTTGTTCAGGAATACAAAGGACAAATTTGTAATGGTCAACAAACAACTGCAGTCGGTACAAGCATTGGTGGAAATGTAACACTTGATGGAGGACAAAAATTCTGCGAAACTGTTCGTTATCGTGATGCAGATTGTGATGGGAAAGCAGATGCCTGTTATGATTTGACGACTCCTTTCATAGTTCCAGATGGAGCAGGACTAATCGTTAAAGTAAAATTGGTAGAGTGTGATCCTGATTCTACGGATCCTACCGTGTAACGATCAAAAAACAAAAACTAATTTCAAAATCCGTTAAAGTGTACGCTTTAACGGGTTTTTAAAGCTTTATCATGCGATATTTATTTTTAGTATTTAGTCTATTTCTTACCCATCTTTCTTTTTCTCAAGATATTGAGTTTATCCCCGAAAGCGGATATTGCGATACCTTATCAGGAGAACCCGTAGCTGTAAAATACACCAATGGGTTATTGTGTGATTGTACAAAAATGGTGAACGGCACTTTAGTCGTTGATCCTTTATGTGAAAATGTTGGTTTATGTATCGACGACTTTGAGGAAATCTGTTATTATACATACGAAGGAACTACAGGCCGCCAACAAGGCTGGATAGATCAACTAGGAAATTGGTATGATTATGATTTTAATAAATTAGATACGACCTTAAATTATCAAATTCCATGTGATGCTTGTTGTTCCTTTAGAATAAGCACGAATCGTGGAGGTATACAAGATGAACGATTTTTTTCCAATTTTGAGTATGGGTCTATTACTGCCCCAGATTGGGAAACCTTTATGGATAGTTACAAAAGGAATGGGGGTAGCATTCACCAAGTCTGTGTTTCATTTGCATGTGATGTGTCTATTTTTTACCTCTGTGATTTAGAATTTTCTCAATTTACCTACGAAGATGAAAATGGTGTCCGACAAGAAATTCTAACCTCATGTAGCCAAGACCAAGAAGAATTATTTAATAGAAGCTGTCTAGAAAAAAGAACATTTACGATAGGCTATGATAATGGACTTACGCCAAATTCTGTTTCTAATGATTGTGATGCCCGTGTAAATTCAGTTCACCGTACCGATCAATTTAAAGTAGTTGGATGGGAGGTAAATGGACAAATGTATGGGCAAGGTATTACGCTAGGTCCCTACCCCGGATGGACAGAACAACTCAATGCTTGGCGTGATTTCTTTAATGCCAATGACCCAAATAACAACAGTAATGCAGCCTTTAATTTTGTTGGTAGTCCAACATGGCGATATGTAGAAATAACGGGCTGTGACCCAGATGCAGAATATGGCAATTTGATACTAAAACGAGTAAGTGATGGCTGTGAATTTGTGGTTCATCCTGTATTTGATTCAAGCGAAAAAGAAAGAGTGTATGAATATGGTATTTATGCACATGGTACCAACGATAAAGAAGTTCGATATTGTAAATGGAGTGATAAAGCAGAAGACTGGATAGACATCTCGACTCCCGAGGATGTTGACTGCTTTGTTCCTTGTGGGTATAAATTCGAATCCTTTATAGCTCAAGATGCTGGTAGCCCCTGTGTTACTCAAATTATTCAAGATGCTTGCGACGAATTAACCGATGGTACTTTGGTCGAATTAGCGATTATCCTAACAGACTGTGGTACAGAAAGAAGTATTGAATTGTTCAAACTCGATAATTATTTAACAGCTGATAATCCCGATGATTTAATTTTGTATACACTACAAGGAAATTTAGTGGATTGTTTGACAGGGGAAGATTTTGAATTTCCTACCCCTGAATTCCCTGAATACTTTTCTACAGAATGCAAAACAGCCTGTTTAAAAGGGGTTCAAATAGACGTCATTATTGGGTATGATTCAGAAGGAAAAGTAATCTGGTACAAAGATGAATATGGTAACATCATAAGTACACCTGACTTTAATAGCAGTTGTCCACCCAGAGAATGCGAAACGGAAAGCTTAACCATTTGTGCAAATGGGGATTTTGGTACTATCGTAAATGGCGATCAATTTCTTGGTGTTTTCCAAACATGTAATGATGGCAGTAGTGAATTGCTTAGTATGGCGGCTTTTACAGATTTAACCCAAACCGTCACCATTCCAACAGGCTTTAGTTATACCTCATGTGCGGGACCCGATCTTGAATTTATTGGGTGTTTTCAAGATGAAAATGGAGTTGCATGGAATGGGTTCATAGTCGATGGCGTAGACCAATCTTATCAAAGTATCGAAACAGGAGATTTTGGTACACCAAGTGGTAAGCTCGAACCCTGCCCGATCAATCAAGTATTTATTGATGTACTCGAAGATAAACATTGCATCAATGTAAAAGGAGATACACTTGAAGCCTTTCTCATCTTAAATGAAGATGGGACATTTTCCGCAAAGGTAGTCGGTACAAGCACTATTTACGCAAGTACAGAATACAGTCTAGTATCTTGTTGTCCAGCAGAAGATATTCGAACGCCTTACTACGCAGGATTTACGGTAAGTCGAGATCCTGCCAATTCTACAGGAATGAATTCTGGTTGGAACAATCAATTTATCCAAAATCCACCAGCACTCAATGGTGATTTTGAATTGTGTTATACCGTATTGGCACATAGTGGCAATACACCTAATATGTTAGGGATTAATGCTGATCCAAATTCAAGTGCTAATTATACTTCAATAGATTGTGCCTTATACCTCCGTTCGCTCAATGGAAGTACCAATACTTATCAATTTACAAACGGATCTAATACAGGTCTAATTTCAACTTTAGATTTTACAGGAAAAGAATATTGTTACAAACGAGTAGGCGGTTCTCTAACTTACACACTCGATGGCTCAACAATTGGAAGTTGTACTATTGGTACTGGAACAGTTTATTTAGACGATTCACATTTTTATAACCCTACTACTACTTGGAATAATGGGGCTATTACCTATTCTGATTTTGAATTAGTAGAACGATTGGAAGATACAAGTATCAAGTCAGTAAAAGAGTGTTGCTGTGAAAAAACGGTTGAACAAGTTGCAGATGTAAGTTGGGACTTCTGTTCAAATGGAGAAAAAGTAAAAGTAGTTACCTACACCGACAATACTACATTAGTGTATGGCCCACCTTATGACAATTCGAACCTAATTCAAAATCCAAATTTGGGTTGCTGTGACTGTTTGAGCTGTTATCAATTTGGAGCAGCAGGAGCAAAGTGGTGTATTGATTTTATGACGGTAGATAATGTAGTATACGACTTTGATGTCCTTTATGGTAGTACTATTTGCGAGATACCTGCTGATATTGCTTGGTTTGACAATTGGTTACTAACTAATTTCAATGCTACAGCAACCTATAGCTTTAATAATGGTGGAATAGAAATACTTCAGATAAGTTCTGATGGAGAAAATTTTCAATCTATAACTAGTGGAGATTTAAGTCCGAACACACAAAATTCATCAGCATGTCAATAAGAACAATTATCATATTACTCCTTTTTATTTCTGAAGTACAAGCGCAAAATATCTCATTTGACTTAGGGCAATGCTGTGAAAAAAGTGATACTACAGTTATTGATACTACCCTAAAGTCAATCGCACAACCTTGTATTGATGCTACCATTGCAGCAGATGGAACAATCGTCCAAGAACGTGAAAGCTTGTATTCCATCTCAAGTGTCCAACTCACTACAGGTACTGGAGTTAACAATAATGGGGGAGAAGAGTACATCCTTACTTTTCCTACTTTACAAAACCTCAATGATCAATATGGGGTCCAAATTACCGTCCTAGATGGAATCAATCCTAATAGTTTAAATGAAGGGGATTTTACAAAAACAGCAACAAGCCTTCGATTTGGATTTTATGGCGGAGATGATGGGGGAGGAGTGGATGATGCTGACCCTACTAGTTTTGATATTGTCATCACAGGTTGTACTTGTGAAGTTGTAGAAGATATTTCGTACACCGTCGGTGGAACTTTAGTCAATGCTGGAAATACGGCTTGTGATACAGATTGTGACCCGACCAATGAGATTGAGACATGGGGTACATTAAGCGGAATTCCGTCAGATTTTGCGGATGGCGTAGACAATGTAGACGATGCAGATAATGACCCGACCAATGAGATTGAGACATGGGGTACATTAAGCGGAATTCCATCAGATTTTGCGGATGGTGTAGACAATGTAGATGATGCAGATAATGACCCGACCAATGAGATTGAGA
>JAHDES010000023.1:0-25488 GCA_020628645.1 Saprospiraceae bacterium | reverse complement strand
ATGAGATTGAGACATGGGGTACATTAAGCGGAATTCCGTCAGATTTTGCGGATGGTGTGGACAATGTAGATGATGCAGATAATGACCCGACCAATGAGATTGAGACATGGGGCACATTAAGTGGAATTCCGTCAGATTTTGCAGATGGTGTAGACAATGTAGATGATGCAGATAATGACCCGACCAATGAGATTGAGACATGGGGTACATTAAGTGGAATTCCGTCAGATTTTGCAGATGGTGTAGACAATGTAGATGATGCAGATAATGACCCGACCAATGAGATTGAGACATGGGGTACATTAAGCGGAATTCCGTCAGATTTTGCGGATGGTGTGGACAATGTAGATGATGCAGATAATGATCCGACGAACGAGATTGAGACATGGGGTACATTAAGTGGAATTCCCTCGGATTTTGCAGATGGTGTAGACAATGTAGACGATGCAGATAATGACCCGACCAATGAGATTGAATTGCCAGCAGGTGGAACAAATGGCGACCTACTTTCTACTGATGGGAATGGAACTTATTCATGGATTTCTAATAGTGATCCCACATTTATTTTAGCTGACGATGGTGTTGGAAATAGTAGTATGGTTTCTGGAAGTCCTGCAACTACAACTGGAACTATTCCAGTCACAAATGGTTTGCATGTAGATTCAAATGGTAAGATTGCTCTAGGAGGTGTATTGAATAAAAATTGGACTGTTATTGATACAGGGAAAAAGGAATTTCACATTCGAAATAATGACTTTACCAACGATCAAAATGGAGCGCTTATTATTAAAAATAATGCTGTTACTCCTTTTGTAACAATGGGCGTTTCTAATCCTTCTACTCCTTTTATTAATGATAACTCAGCAATTACTACTCGATTAGAACAAATATACATTACTGTTGCAACAGAAAATGAATCTTCCATTAGAACCGAATATCACGCTGATGATATCTACATAAGTACAGAAGTTAGTTTATCAAACTCACCAGTTGATGCTGCGTATGGCATTAAGTTATCTGAAATAGACAATACCAAATTGGGGTATTACATTAAAACCAGATTACAAAGTGATAGCCCGTCGAATGTTCCAATTAATGCCCCTCTCTTAAAAATGGCAAATGATAGTGATCCAATTACAGGTTTAGGTGCTGAACTAGATTTTGCTCCTTATGCTTTACCTATAACAAATGGGATGTCGGGACAATCTCTTGTAATAGATGCAAATGGAGATGTAATTTGGGGAAACCCTAGTGGTCAATGGGATTTCCACAATGACGAACCGCTCTGGGGATCGGGCAATGGTTTAGAATGGACAGATGAACTAGTCTTGTATGATGATTCCGCAAATGATTATCGAAGGATTCGTCCTGTTCAGTGGCAAAGTGCGCTCCCAACGGATAGTGGCGCATCTAACTTATCTATAGCCTTATTTCAAAATACACATGTTGCCATAGATGTTGCATCCATAAACCTCCCCAATGGTATAACAGGACAAAAACTGAAAGTAAAGTCTGTCAAAGACACGGGAACTACCATTAATGGCACTTTCCGAAAAGGATCGGGGCCTTTGTTATCCGATTTAGTATTACAAGATGGGGAAAGTGCAGAATTGGTTTGGAATGGCAGTGCTTGGGATATTTATTAAAATCAAGATATGAACATAGAAACACAACCCTATTTATACATTAGTGATGAAGGAGATTATGTCCCCTGTGTTTTACTCACTAAAGCAGGTTTTCACACATTGATAGATCGTATTGTAAAACTGGAGAATAATACATCAGACTCTTCTACTAATCCAAAACTAGAAGACGAACTAGCTTTTATTCGATCAGAAGAACTTGACCCACAAGCCATCGCTCAACGCTATAATAAAAATAATACAAATCGAAACGGATTTTCTACCACCGAAATCTATCAATATCTAGGGGGTACAGGCAATCCTATAGAAATAGATATGGCAAAATATATCTATTCAAAAATTAATCAACTTTAAGCATCCTAATTCTCCAAACCCAATTAACCAAACAACTGAAAAACAATATGAAACACTTAATCACTGGATTATTCCTTCTTGCTGTTACCTTTTGTTATAGTCAACAAAAACCTAATTTCTACACCCTATCCTGTGTCGATAGTATAATGGTAGAGTTTTCTTTCAAAAATACCATTAATCGAAGCTGTGTGAGTGGAGTCATTTTAACCAATCAAAATAGCCAGCAAGTTATTCTTAGAAAACCCGTTCAAATCAATATCAAAAATGGAATGGTTCATTTGTATGATGCTTTTGGCGCAAGTGAATATTTTTCCATCACTCAAACGGGATATGCAATAGATGAACTCTTCCAACTAATTAAAACATGTAATGCCACTAGTACAGATATTACTTGTACCGAAAGTGCCATTGCTACACCAAATATTTTAACCGATACAATTGACTTAGATGGAGTTGTGGCAGTTGCTCAAGTAGATTTATCTTCAAACGATCAAGTTTGTAATTGTGGTACGACTTCCTATCTAATCAATGAAACATACAATGTTACGTCCTATGCTGAAATAAATGTTGCTGTTCCTTTACCGGGAGGGGGATTTGGAGATCCTGTCGGCGATTTTGAATTTACACCTACAACAGAAGGGGAGTGGAGGGCTAGTTATACCATTCTTTGCGATGGAGTGCCTTATGCAGCTTCCTTTGTACAAGGATATGCACAACAATGTGGATTAAGCAAAACGATCAATGCGCTTTATCACTGTAATAATGCACCCATTCAAGGGGCTTATGTCCTCTTAAATGGCATTCAAGTTGGAGTGACAGACGCTTTTGGATCGTATACTTTTGTCGATCTTTGTGAAAATGATCTCATTAGTTTATCCTTTGCAAATGATATAGGAGTTGCTAATGGAGTGGAATGTGGTTTTGATGGAGACCTATCCAGTTTAGATACAGAACAAGAAATTATTATTGCCGAAATTTTGGGAGTAAATTGTGATGTTATTTCAACAGTAGGGCAACAAATAGCAGCTGATATGTCAGGAGATGGCACCTATACTACTTTTGATAATATACAAATTGGGCAGTTGTGTGCAGGAATAGTTACTAGTTTACCTGTAAATTGGGTATTCATTGAGCAAAATGAATTTAATTCTCTTATTCCTGGGACAGCTTGTCCGCATAATCCTTTACCTGTTTATTCAACCACATCTAGTATAACAGCTTCCTCTCTTGAAGATACTTTTGTAGGGATTAAAATGGGAGATGTTGATTGCACAGCTTTTACCAATCTTAATATCACGGCTGATGTTGTTTATCCGTATGTAGAAGGTTTTGATACCCTCGGCTATGTACATTGTAGTGTGGCAGGTATTTGTGATACGCTCTTTCATCCTGATTTAAATACCTTATTAGATCATTTTATTACCAATAATCCTGCAGATTGTACTTCGGGTGATTGTTGTTTAAAATATGATGGAGTTTCCTTTTATTTTGAAAATTGTTGTGAAGATTGTTCAGTAAATTCTATTCCTACCATTCAAGGAACAGATGAAGACTTTGATGCACTATTTGGTACAGGAACAACAAATGCAATTTATCAATCATTTGATCTTTCTACACTTATCACTAGTTCAGATTGTGAACCCTTTAGCAATTGGACGATCATCAATCAGACCGACGCTTCCTATACAGGAACGCTTCCTATTATAGAAATTACACCCACAGGAAGCCTTTGGTCCATTGAGTATGAAGTATGTTGCTCCGATGGTACAACGTGTACCACAGGCATGATTAGTGGAACAAGTGTTGACCTTGCTACTTTAAGCTGTGTAGGAAGCAATACCTCTTTAACGAATATTAAATATGATGCTCCGCAATTTTTAAGTGCGGTGGAAGATTTCACTAATGATAATCAAATCAATATTCGTCTTAGTAATTTTGTTAATACAAAAGGAACGTATACCAATCAAAATATGACCATAGATTGGAATGATGGCAATCCACCTACTAATTATGTCTTTAATAGTGGAGCAGATATTCCAATTATAGTTTCGAAAATCTTTACTTATCCTATCTATCCAACAATTGATATTGTACGTGTCAATGTACAAGTAACGAGTGATGATGGACTTAGTACTAATCATGAGATAGTTTTAGCCTTAACAGAAATTGATGGTAGAAATTTCTTAGCCATTGGGAGTATTATCCTTTCTGGAAATGCAGTAGTAGATGGTAATTGTGAGGATTATACGTTCATTCAATCCTATCAAGTTAGTGGAAGTACATATTCACAAACAGTAAATTTCAATGGTATAGATCAAGTAATGTCCTTTAGTTTCGGTAATAGATCTACTACTTTCAGAGATCTGTATGATGTAAATGGTAATTTAATTAGCTCAAATACCAGTACGGGACTTATCAGTATCCCTAGTGGTTCGGATATTACTCCTAATAATTACATGATTTTCGGAGGACAGGGAGAAATTGTATTGACAGATGCTGCTAGTAATGTAATTTATAATTCTGCACCTATTCCTATTCAAACAGTCGTAGATTTTCAATTTGATTAATAAAAGAAACTTATGTATCGATTATTTCTTTTCTTTTTCTCTATAAGTTGTACACTTTGTTTTGCACAACAAAAACCCAGTTTTTACAGCTTCACCTACAAATTAATAATTAGAAAAAATTTTTGACCAGATGCAAACAAAATTCAATCCTTTCATCCCCAATGTATTCACTAATCGATCTAGTGCGATACTGTTATGTTGCTTATTTCTTTTTGGACTGTCGCTCACATCTTGTGATACAAGACCTAATAAGGAACCCAATGCAAACAGCCAAAGAGCTCAATTTTGTGTAGGTTGGAAAAAATTAGACAGTATTTATAATGAGACCAACAGATTGATTTCCTTTAATCAAGCCGCCTATAATGAAGCTGTAGAAAAAGGAAATCAGGAAAAAGCACTCGCTCACAAATTCGGAATGGTAAAAGCTGAATCTGACCTTCAATTGATACAAAGCTTATTTCCCAAATTTAACAGAACTAAATAAAATAGCTGTTTTATTCCATTGAGATGATACTAAGTCGATTATACCTCTACCTCACTACCAATCCAAAATGGAAAAGCATTTATGCGACCATATTCACAGGGGCATGGAGTTTTTCAGATGTACTAATTGGCATTGCCGAAGTATTTAAATATTCGGGCATGTTTATCGGTGGATTAGTAGCTGTTTTATCGGGTATTGCATGGCTTAGAGATAATGTCACCCTAAATAAAAAATATCCTTTTCTTAACATTAAAAAACAAAAATAGAATATTATGAACCAAGCAAAAATTAATGCCATTATTCGTCAAGTCTTTGCCATTTTAGGCAGTGTAATTGTATTTATTCCAAGCCTTGCAGGTATAGCTGAATTTCTACCTCAAGCAGAAAGTATCCTCAATGAAATTGTAGGGATTGTCTTTGTGATCTTAGCATTTGTAGGACAAATCAAAACCAATTTAGATGCTAAAAATACTGAAGTTCAAATTCAAACATTGGGCTATGAACCCTCTTGGACTAAAGGCATTGTTAACTATTTTACCTTAACCTAATGCACGTTTCTATACCTCCAAATTTCAATAAAAAGAAAATTCCTAAAAACCGTGTCCGCGCTTTAGTCGCCGAAGTGGTAGGCTATTACATTCACCGTTTGGAACTGAAGCAAGTCTGGAAGTTGACAGAAGGTGAAGGGGTAGGGGTGTGTGTCATTGATACAGGCGCGCCTACCCATTATGACTCACTCGTACATGAAAAATATTCTTTTGTGCCCAATGAAGGAGCTGATGATGAAAATGATCATGGCTCTCATGTTACAGGTATTATCAATGCACAACATAACATTATTGGAATCAAAGGAATTTCTCCTAGAGTATACATGGTGAGTAAAAAAGGCCTCGATCGAACAGGTAGAGCGATTCAAGATTGGATTGATGATGCTCTAAAGGCAGTTTTAGAACGAGATGATATTCATATTGTCAATCTGTCTATTGGTTCAGCGAAACTTTCTCAACGTACCAAAACCTTATTCCGAAAATTGTACGACAAAGGGATTGCAGTTTTTGTGGCGGCAGGCAATTGGGGGAATACACTTAGCAATGCTTATGCTACCCCTTATACTTTTTCTGTAACTGCTATTGATCGCAATAATCGTCCAGCGTCTTTTTCGAGTGTAGCAGAAGAAAATGATTTTGCAGCTTATGGAGTAGACATCGTTAGTTTTGGAGCAGGGCAAAGTGAAGTAGAAATGGATGGAACTTCTATGGCTTGTCCTGTGGTGGCAGCATGTGCAGCCTTAGTACAAGCCTATGCCATTAGTATAGGGCAGCAGTTGTCGCCTCAAGACTTGTATGATCTACTTAAACGAACGGCTAAAGATGTAGGTGCAGAAGGATTTGAATCCAAAACAGGATGGGGCTTAGTTCAGCCACTCCATGCCATTCGAGATTTACAAGCCCAATACACCAATATTCCTGTTCCTGTAGAAGAAATACCAAGTACGGAGCAACCCGCAAAGGAAGATCAAAAAAGTGATGAAGATACTATTTGGACAGTCCTTATAGCTATTGTCATTATAGCAACATTATTGATGATCTTTAATTAAAGGGGAAATAGTTTTTGCTTACTCTCTAAAATGAATGCTCTAAAATTATTCTGTTGTATGCCTGTGCAAGCAGATATGCTATAGTAGCACAGATGTATAGATCGTTTTCTGTAAATTTTAATTACTGAAAATTTGTAAACAAATGAAATTTTGTTCAGAAAAATCAAGGCATGCTAGCCGAGCTCCATCCAATGAGCCAAATTGTTTTGGTACAAGATCAAATGAACCATTTTTTGCGTCTAGTTATGGTAATGTTCCTTCCATTCAAAAAAAAATAAGCGAAAGCGATAGCTTCAAAAATAATGAGAAGCTGATGAGAATTTATGCTAAAATAAAACAAACGGAACAGTATAAATTTATGATTAAAGGATTTGAAGGAGAAAAAAGCCATTTAGATTTACATCTTTCGGTAGAAAAACTAAATAAAGAGAATGCCAAGACGAGTTATAAAGATGACTTAGTACGTATACGATTTAACGAAACTTATATCGAAAAAGCAAGTGATATTTCAATTGTTCGAACCTTTCATCACGAACTTCAACATGCAATTAAAAATCTACATTTAAAACGATCAAATAATAGACCTTCTGCTGATGATTATCCCGGTATTTATGATTATTACAGGCGATTTGTAACAGAGCCTAAAGCAGCAGGAAAAGATAGAAGAGATTGGCATCATAATTTAATGGCAGCTCATTCTCGGCCAGAAATTATTAGAGGAATGAAGCAATTTGATACGGATGATAAAGGAATTAAAAAAGATAGAAGTGGGAAAGTGTATGTATCTGCTTTGAAAAAAGAAGTTGCCTATACCGATAATGAATTTTATAAAGCCATGTCTTGGGCTGGTTTAAGATTAGAACATCACGAAGAAGGTAAACCCAAAATCAAAACAGAAGCATGGAAAAAGTTTGAAAAAGAAAATCCTGATAAAGCATTTTTATACAGAGCCATTATTCAGAAAGAATCTAATTTGTATAAGAAAAAAACGAAAACGATTCCTTTAGACTTACCAGTTATTGATGTAATTGGAAAAAGAGATTCAATACCTAAATAGAGATAACAATAAGTTTTATATCAAGATTTTCTTTAGAAAATATTCTTATGATCTAGAAATAATACAGTATCAATCTGTGCTTTTTGATCTGTACAAAAAATTAGTTTTTTCATAATTATTTTGGTTTTGTTGGTTAAACAATAGGTTGTTTACGCCCAATTTGCAAATGAGCATTGGGCGTTTTTTTGATTATTTAAATACAATATGCATGTCTCCTCTTCCTTCTAATACGATTCATTTAGATCTAATTGTAGATAACAAGAACAGCACTGTTTCTCAAATGCGCTATGGCAATACTCATTTAGCTATTGTCATTGAAGATGGACATCGGGATCAAAAAGTCTTTGGCGAAACACGTATTCCAGCAGGACTATATCGTCTCTCCAAGCGAACTTGGGGACGACATTATGAAAGTTACAAGCGACGCTTTCAACATAAATTTGTCATAGAAGTAGAAAATGTTCCCCATTTCAATGGGATCTTAATACACATCGGCAATTATCCCAAAGATACCTTAGGCTGCCCTTTAGTATGTACAGGCTTTAATTTTGATAAAAATAAAAACCAATGGTATGGTATCAATTCTACAGCTGCGTATTTGAAATGGTATGAATTTATTGATAAACAAATGCGAGATGGCAAACAAATGTGGTTGCAAGTGAGGAGAGAGGAGTAAACCTCTAAAACTAAAACTGGCTATCAACCATTTAAAATTGATAGCCAGACCACACACTATGAGAACACCCATTTAATCTTTATTCATGTTTTATATTGTTTTTTGTTGTAAAGCCGTTCAGGCGAATATTCGCTATTATAACGCAGCAATGAGGCAGAAGTAAGTTAATGGATTTTAAGACTTGTTAATTTTTATTGTATAAATCGCTGATTATCAATTTAGATTTAGTTAAAATGCCTAAATGTTAAGGTATGTTAAGATTATTTAATATGTGTTAAGACATAGAAAAGTATGTTTTTTCGTCAATTTTGATGCTTTTCTAGTATCTTGTGGTATAAACTTTTTATACCTTGATCGCACAAAAATCTGTACAAGAAATCATCGAAACGGCTAAAATTGAAGAAGTCGTTGAAGAATTTGTCAACCTCAAACGACGAGGAGTGAACATGATTGGGCTGTGTCCTTTTCATAATGAAAAAACACCTTCCTTTATCGTTTCGCCCGCTAAAAATATTTGCAAATGTTTTGGGTGTGGAAAGGGGGGAGGGCCCGTACAGTTTATGATGGAACATGAGCAATTGTCATTTCCTGAGGCATTACGCTATCTAGCAAAGAAATATAATATTGAAATTGAAGAGACCGTCACTTCGCAAGAAAGTATCGAAGAACGCCAACTGAATGATAGCCTTTATCTCATCAATGAATTTGCCCGCGATTTTTATCAAGATCAATTATTTAATACCAATGTAGGCAAGAGTGTCGGTTTAAGTTATTTTAAATCCAGAGGTTTTCGAGAAGAAACCATTAAGAAATTTGGTCTAGGATTCGCGCCTGATGGTAAGGATAAATTTACCTTGACAGCCATCAATAAAGGTTACAATATTGATCTACTCCGAAAACTAGGATTGACCTCAAAATACGATAGTGATTTTTTCCGAAATCGAGTCATGTTTACCATTCACAATCTAACGGGTAAAGTCATTGGTTTTGGAGGGCGTATTTTACAAAAAAACGTCAAAGCACCTAAATACATCAATTCGCCTGAGACTGAAATTTACTTCAAAAGTAAAGTCTTATACGGTGCATACTTTGCCAAAAAAGCCATTCGTCAAAAAGACGAATGTATAATGGTGGAAGGCTATACCGATGTCATTTCCTTACATCAAGCAGGTATCGAAAATGTAGTGGCTTCTTCGGGTACTTCACTAACCGTAGAGCAAATTCGCCTCATCAAACGTTATACCCCCAATATCAAAATTTTGTATGATGGCGATGCAGCAGGAATTAAAGCAGCCTTGCGTGGATTGGATTTGGTCTTGGAACAAGACATGAATGTAAAGGTCGTTTTATTGCCTGATGGAGAAGATCCAGATTCCTATTTACAGTCGGTGGGTTCTACGGCATTTGAAGAATACATTGAAACAGAAGCCAAGGATTTCATCTTATTCAAAACGGATTTACTACTTAAAGAAGCAGGCGATGATCCGATTAAAAAGGTTAAGGTCACCCAAGACATCATTAATAGTATCGCACGTATTCCTGATCCCCTCAAACGATCCGTTTATATTCAACGTTGTGCAACACTCACCGAAATTGATGAGAAAGCCTTAATTGAATCCGTCAACAAACAAGTAGTTGGACACATCCGAAAACGTCGAGAAGACGAAAAACGCGCCAAACGACAACGAGAACGCGAGCAAAAACAACAGCAACAATCGTCTAATCCGCCTCCTTCAGGTGATATGAATTTTCCTGATGCTCCACCGCCTGAGACGGAAGAAGGAGAAGTAGCAACAGATATTCTACCTACTCAACAAAAAACTAGCGTTCCATCAGATGGGTCGGCACTTCAAGAACGAGACATTATACGCTTATTACTTAATTCGGGAGCTCAAGTTTTTGATAAAGAAGACAATATCACAGTTGCAGAATATATCTTGGGGAATATAGAAGACGTCTTGGATGATTTTGATGATAAAAAATATGAAGCTGTAGCCAAAGCTTACTATCAACGTTTATTAGATAATCAAACGATAGATTTGAACTATTTTCTGACACATGAAGATAAAAAAATAGGTGATACCGTTTTAGATATTGTTGCCTCTCGTTATGAATTAAGTCCTAATTGGCTTGAAAAACATGGGATTGAATTGCAAACCCAAAAAATGCCTGAAGAAAATTTTACAGATGATAGTATCAATGCTTTATTACGCTTTAAATTTAAAAAAGTAGTTAAAATGTGTGAAGCCAATCAACAAAAACTTCGCCAACTCACATCAGATACAGACCCCAATCAATTAATGCTCCTCATGAAAATGCAGCAAAAATTGATCAATATGCGTAATGATTTGGCGAAGCAATTAAAAACAGTGGTGTTGAAGTAAAGAAAACATTTCATTTGTCCTTTTCATGGACTTCCATTTGGATTTCTTCACAAAGTTGGAGATAAATTTCCCCTTTTTTGGTGGTGGATTCTTGTTCTTCTATAAGACTGATCACTTCATATTGATAAATACCTTTGTGTACAAAAAAACTGCATTCTTGACCTTTGGTTAAGATGACCAATTCAGCTAAGGAACTAGTAGTTTCTTCTTTTTGCTGAATGAGAATTTTGACTTTGTTGGGGCTGTTATTCTGGAAACAGAGTTTGGCAACTTCATTTTCACAATCACCTTTTGTGGTAGTTGTATTTTTCGATTTTTTATTCTGGTTTAATACTTTTATAAGATCAACAACGACTCTACCTCCTTCTACAATAAGGTTAATATTGTCGTTAGAATTTTCCTGTGCAGATAAAGCGTTAACCTGAGAAAAAAAGATAAATAAAAAAAGAAAGATTACTTTATACATCATCAAAATTATTAATCCCTTAGTTCCTACCCAACACAAATGAACTTTGTGCTGGAATAGGAATTCATAAGGGTATAGATTAAGAATTAGTCATTGTTCATTCTGTGAATAACTTTTGTACTAATAATGATTATTCTTCCCATCGTACAATAAGTAGTGTAGATACAGGTGTAATAAAAAAAGTGTTTCTTATTTAATTATACTATGGAAAGTTCATTTTATCTTTGATCATTAGCAATCAACTGCAATTACGGTATACTCGCAATCCATCATCCGCAAAAAACCACAACCTGAACGTTTGATACAGCAATTACCCTCATTTGTTCCATCACAATAACTGATCTCAATTAAACAGATCCCATCACTCATACCACAAAACCATCTACAGTCACAATCAGGTGCTTCAAGATCAGAAGGTCCTGAAGGAGGATTATCGCCCATACTAGGATGAGCTGCTATTTCTGCACTAATTAAAGAACTAGGTCTTCCGTCCCCTGTATAAATGATTTTGTTATCTAAATTCGTCCATAGTCGTAAAAAATCTTTTTCAGGAGTTACATTTGCTAATTCTGTACCGAGTGACTTAATTCTTGCGCTAAGATAAAACTTCCCTTTAGGCATAGATTTAACCTCACTTTTCAATTTTAATGTTAATTTTCTCTGGTTATCAGGCAGGTTCTTTAAAGATAAAATTGCATCAATCCTTTTTAGCCATTCTTCTTTCTTTTTTTCAGGAGTTTTTTCTGAATATTCTGTTTTACTTATTAAGTTGTATTGTTCTCCAATACTTTCATTCGAGGACATTAAATTGCCATTTCCAAAGTGATAAAAAAAGGAACAAAGCAATAAAAACATCAATTGTTTCATAATAAATACATTTAAATTGATTAATAAAAAATAGATTTGAAGTAGACTAGTCTTAATTATGAAAGTGTTTGTAATTCCATAATTGTTGATACAAAGATGCGGTGCTTTTTAGCTCTAAAAAATTACACTTTTTCTTGTTTTTTCTGCGTCTAGGAAATTGACAAGGATAGTGTTATTGGAAATGGGCAAAGGAGTTGTATTTTAAAAATACGATCAGGTACGCTTCATTTTTTTACATAAAAAAAAGCCCCTCTATAATAAGAGGAGCTTAAAGGCATTCTCGGGTTAAACAATTAGTGTGTTAAAACTTTATAGGTTAATGTTTACATTTTCAAGGCTTTTTTCGTTGTTTAATCATGCAATATAATTTTTCGATGCTCTTTTGTGTTTATTCCTTGGATACTTAGGATGTACATCCCATTTGGTAAATGAGTTAAATCAAATCGTTGTTCTAGTTTCGCTTCCGAAAGTGGATAGTTACCCAATAATTCATTGAACTGACCATTCATAGAATGAATGGATACTTTTGCTTGTGCTTTTGTCATGGTAGTCAGCTCACTCGCTGCCATAGTAAGTATAATTTCTTTTTGAACAGAATTTTGTTGGAGTTCAACGATTAATGATGCTTGATCTGAAATGACGGGTCGACCAACATTATTTCGTTCGCATCGCTCAATACGTATACCGTAAATCATCGTACCAGAATTTTGTACAATTTTTAGTTCATTTACGCCAAGTAAAATTTGTACAGAGGTATTGGGAAGACTAAAGTAAAAAAGTCCATTATTGGGTGTTACAGTAGGGCCTTCGTATTCAGAATTACAATCACTATCAATACTTACAGTCGGAGGAGTACTAAATGAAACATCAAAGGATAGTATCTTAGGTGCAGAAGTTTGAGTGTCAAACGATAAGCGATAAGAATAGGTAGCTCCTGTGTTCATCAAATTATTCCAAGTATGCGTATGTATGACTTGATTTTGACTACCTTCAGGTACCTGGAACTCATTGGCAGAAGAAAATATAGTCCCCCATTTATTTTTACAATCACATCGGGTATCTTTTTCTTGTAAAGACATAATTTTGTCATCGCCAATAAATGCGATACTTCCATGAGAAATGGTTCTATATTCATTTTTGATGATAAGTAAGTGGATGTTGGAGTCAAAATAGTCCATTTTCCAAGTAGGCTTACTCACAAATTCTCTTACAAATTGTCCTGTTTTCAGATTTAATAAAGCTACTTCTGATCCTGTATAATCTTGATCTACTGACCATTCAACAGCAAATTTATCATTGGATTTATAAGAATATTTTATTATTGGATGTTGTAGTCCTGAAGCATAATGGGTAGTACCAGCCATTGCAAACACTAAATCAATTACCTCATCTGGTGAAATTTCGGCATGCTCTTTATACGCTTCTAGTATATCATTAG
Organism: Saprospiraceae bacterium; assembly: GCA_020628645.1. GTDB lineage: Bacteria > Bacteroidota > Bacteroidia > Chitinophagales > Saprospiraceae > JAHDES01. The sequence continues at coordinate 11,955 of JAHDES010000023.1, read as the reverse complement.
CTGTTTTGGGATAAGAACTGGATTGATCGGCATAAAATGTTAATTGTGCTTGAGCATAAAAAAAGCAAAGACCAAATAGTATGCTCAGAGAAGTTTTTAAATGATGCATGTTACATAAGTTTTTGTAGCAGGGCATATTTTTTATTGGTTTACCCGAATATTTGATTTTGTCAACGAATACCTTGGTTATAACCTTTACTTGTTTGATACTATACCCTTATAGTGTGAATAATAATTTGAAGACAAGTTCCAATTCTAGTGATATAATTCCTATTACACTTTTTTCAATTTTTTCCGCGAGTGTTTTTTTCAAAACTTCAAAAAAGAGAAAAGTAGAAAATTGATTTCAAAATTAAGACGGAGCGATGTAGGAAAAATTTCTATTTAATGAATGGGCTTGTTAGCATAATGAATGTCCATTTTTATTTTATAGACGGAAAGAATAAACTTGATCGAACTACGAGTTTGCTCCTCTTAGTTGAAAAAAGACATCCAGCGTAAATTTCCCGTTTATTACTTTAAAAATGCCGCTCATCTCTATATTTTGCCGTCTACAAAAAGAATGAAACAGAATAGAATGCTTATGATTAACTTGTATCTCCTTATTATTCAGATTCAACAAAAAAGAATTAACTCCAAGAAAGATCATTATCACGTTCATAGGGTAGAAGGTTTATCAATTGTATCTTACATTATTTAGCCTGCACTATCAATATAGAATAATCACATAAATGATTTGATGAAAGTATATCAAATCGCGGGTGAGATAAATTTGCTGGAAAGCTTCTTGATACAATTTCTATCTATTCTATCCTTATTGTAAATTGAGTTGTAGAGCGAAACAATAACTTTATTTACTAAATTACAAAACAAGTAGGTAGACAATGATTAAGAGCAAACTATTCACTACACTGAAGATCGTACCCACTAGTCATCTTCAAAAGATAGAACTATTCATCCAATCACCATTTTTCAATAAACAAGCACCTTCTTTGGAGCTTCTCAATTTGTTTTCAATATTAAGAAATGCAGTCCTAGAAGAAACCACCCATAATTTGGATAAATCCTCCGTCGCTCGATTGATGGGAGTCAATGAAAAACGATTAGATAAATTAATGTCTTATTTATTAAATCTAGTCAAACAATATATTATCATTCATCAATCTGGCGTTTTGGAAGATCCAACTATACAATTGATGAATTTATCTAAGTTTTATCGTAAACAAGAAGAATACAATCTATTTGAATTAAATTTAAAAAAGCTAAATAGTCAACAACAGCAACTCACCAAATCAAAGGAGGACTTTAATTATTACACCTACCTGATCGAATTGGAAAAAATGCAACAGCTTTTGTATACCAATGATAGAAAAACAGATCTCAATCTATTTTCTACAATTAAATCAATGGATATCTATTATGTTCGTACACAACTCGAACACCTCTGTAGTTTGTACTTACAACGAATGTCAACCCAAATTCCCATATCTACGGAAATGAGTCCACCTCAAGATTTTGTAGATTTAATAGAGAAAAAACCTTTTCTTAATATTCCTTCTATTCAATTGTATTTAACATTTTATCAATTACTTTATTTATATCCAAAAGATGATAAGACATTATTAAATGAAGCCATTCAATATTTAAATCGTTTTCAAAAAGAGATTACCACTCATCAAGTGAAAGAACTGAAAACGATTCTTCGTTCCTACATCATCAAATTATACAATCAAGGAAATGCAGAATATTTAGAGATTAGTTTTACAACCTATCGTCAACATTTAGAAGAAGGATTATTGTATCATGAAGGGAAAATCAGAGCTTCTACTTTTTTCAATTTGGTACAAAGTGGTTTACGCTTAAAAGAAATAAATTGGGTGGAAACATTTATTCAAAAACATCAAAACCTGATTATTGGTAGCGATAATCCAGAAGATGCCTATCATTTATGTTTAGCGAAATTGTACTTTGCAAAACAAGATTATGAAGCTACTAGCCACTTATTACAAGAAATTACAATGAATGATTTGCAGTTGAAAATTCAAGCAAAACGACTAGAAATTATTACCTATTATGAATTAGAATCTTCTTTGCTGGAATATAAAATGGAAGCCTTCAAAGTGTATATCTTTCGGCTGGCTAAAAAATTACTCAGTGATCGTTACAAAAAATCAAATAATAATTTTGTTGATATTCTAAGACAATTGATTCGAAATGAAAATTATTCCTCTAAATTAAAGAAAATACAAAATCGAATTCAGCAAGAAGAATTTTTGGCAGATCGAGAATGGCTACAAGAAAAAATCCATCAATTATTGTAGTCAATCGCTTATCAATACCCTAGGACTTTCCTTATATTTGCGGCATGAATGAAAAAGTCCTCATCCTCGATTTTGGTTCGCAATACACTCAACTTATTGCGCGTCGTACCCGCGAGTTACATATTTATAGCGAAATTGTACCCTATAATAAAATTCCTGAATTAGACGATAGTATCAAAGCCATCATTTTATCGGGAAGTCCATTCTCTGTAAAAGAAGAAAATGCACTTCGTCCAGATATGGAGAAAATTATGGGTAAAAAACCCGTTTTAGGCATTTGTTATGGTGCACAATATATTGCAGACTATTATGGCGGTACGGTGATGCGTTCCAATAAACGAGAATATGGAAAAGCCAATCTTAGCAATGTCACTCACCAAGATACTTTCTTAGAGGGTATTGATACCAATTCTCAAGTATGGATGTCGCACGGCGATACCATTAAAGAAATTCCTCAAGGATTTGACTTATTGGCAAGTACAGAAAGTATACCTGTAGCAGCATTTAAATCACATAATGGTAATTTTGGAGCTCCTATTTATGGCATTCAATTTCATCCAGAAGTGACGCATAGTCTTCAAGGAACACAATTGCTCAAAAATTTCCTCATTGATATTGCAGGCTGTAAAGGAAATTGGACGCCAGCCTCTTTTATTGAGCAAACTGTCCAAGATTTACAAAAGAAAGTAGGTAATGATAAAGTCTTAATGGCATTATCGGGTGGGGTAGACTCTACCGTAGGCGCAATGCTTCTGCACCAAGCAATTGGTAAAAATCTATACTGTTTTTTTGTAGATAATGGCTTGTTACGGAAAGATGAATTTGAAGAAGTATTGGCATCTTATCAAGGCATGGGCTTAAATATTACTGGTGTAGATGCCAAACATCGTTTTTGGGACGAACTAAAAGGAGTGAGTGATCCTGAAAAAAAACGAAAAATTATTGGTCGAGTATTCATCGAAGTTTTTGAAGAAGAAGCCAATAAAGCAGAAGGAGTGGAATGGTTGGGACAAGGTACGATTTATCCAGATGTGATTGAATCTATTTCTGTACATGGCCCTTCGGTCACCATAAAATCTCATCATAATGTAGGTGGTTTACCTGATTTATTACAATTAAAAATAGTAGAACCACTTCGTATGCTCTTCAAAGATGAAGTACGTAAAGTAGGAAAAGAATTAGGTATTCCTGATTTTATTGTAGGTAGGCATCCCTTTCCAGGACCAGGTTTAGCCATACGTATTTTAGGCGATATCACTCCTGAAAAAGTGGCGATGCTTCAAGAAGCAGATGCCATTTATATTAATAATTTAAAGAAATTTGATCTATACGATAAAGTTTGGCAAGCAGGAGCAATATTATTGCCCGTGCAATCCGTTGGGGTAATGGGCGATGAACGAACGTATGAACGGACGGTTGCTCTTCGAGCTGTAAATTCTATGGATGGAATGACGGCAGAATGGAGTCGTTTGCCCCATGATTTTTTAGCAACGGTATCAAGTGAGATTATCAATCAAGTGAAAGGCGTGAATCGAGTGGTGTATGACATCAGTACCAAACCTCCTGCAACTATAGAATGGGAATAGTTTTTCTAACTGAAATTACTATCTTTATCAGTCTTAACTAATTTAGCGTTTATTTTTACAAAATCTGAGATGATGACAAAACTTAAAAGATACATACCAATAGGTCTGTTTTTACTGACTATAATCTTAGGTTTTTCTTCTTGTGATGCTTTTAAGAAAGCACAGAATGGTTCTGGAGATCGAGTAGAATTAGATCCTATTACAGGTAAACCCATCAAAAAAAATAAAAAAAATAATCAAAACGATAGTAAACCCGTTACCTTCCAACGAGTCGATACTATTCAATGGACTAAGCCTATCGGAGAAGCTTCACCCATTTCTTCAGATGGAATTTCTTATACCAATGGAAATTCGACTACTAATAATACAGATGATCCAAATACAGATGATCCTTCTACAAATGTTGACCCCATAGATATAGGGAATTCCCCTCAATATGATGCGTATAATGTTGCTGTTTTACTTCCTTTTATGACCGATCGCTTTAATATAGAAAGTGGGAAAGTGTATGAACGATCCAAAATAGCCTTGCAGTTGTATGGAGGAATGAAATTAGCCGCCAAAGAATTGGAAAATGAAGGGGTTAATCTAAGTTTAGATGTCATGGACACCAGAGCATCGGAGTCTACGGTGATTTCCTTATTAGAATCTTCAGCCGTACAAAATGCCCATTTGATTATTGGCCCAGTTCGTAAAAATAATGTCGTTCGTGCAGCTACTTTTGCCAAAAAAGAAAAAACACCTTTTGTTTCTCCACTGAGTCCAAGTATGGGATTGAGTGATGAAAATCCTTATTATTTGCAGCTTAGTCCGAGTTTGAAGTCACATTGTGAGGCCATCACTCGTCACATTCGAGAACGTTATGAGACAGAACAAGTCGTTTTGGTATGTCGAGATAAATCCGCCGAAAAGAAACGATTACAATATTTTCATGATGCCAATTTCTTGATCGAAGGTAAAGTAAATAATGATTTGCGTTTTCGAGAATACATCATTACAGGAGATGAAACCACCTTCAATGATATTGATGTGACGAATTATTTGAGTTTGGACAAAAAGACAGTCTTCGTCGTACCTTCTTGGTCGAGTGAGTCTTTTGTCAATGCTTTTTTAAGAGTGGTTCGTATTGCTAAAACGACTCATGATGTGGTCGTTTATGGAATGCCTCAGTGGATGAAATACAATCGAATTAGCTATGATTATTATGAAGATTTAGAAGTGCATGTGAGTAGCGATACCTATATTGATTTGAGAGATAATAATGTGAAAAATTTCCGTCGTTCGTATTTTGATACGTATGGAGAATTGCCTGATGAAAACGCCTATCTGGGATATGATATGCTAAAATATTTCGCGCTACAATTGAAAGATAATGGAAGCCAATTTCAACGTACCATAGATCAATCTCCCCAACAAATGTTACATACGAAATTTTCTTTTGAACCCATTTCTACCCAAAAACAAACTACAGGAACAGAGGATTTTACGATTGATCAATATGAAAATACACATGTCAATATCTTAAAGTATAAAAACTACTTTTTTCAGCCAGCGAATTAAATAGAGAAAACTAGTATTACTGACCAATATCCGTCACAAATTTTTCTATACTCCTTTTTTTACTTGGAATACTTCTTGTAAAGCAAATAATATGTTAAGTTTTATAGGCAAAGATGAAATAGTTATTTCACTAAACCAATAAAATATAATCTACTTTAAAAAGTAATATATTTACGATTATTACTAGCCGAAATCTTGTCACATTTTTCTATTTTTCAATGTATCTAACAAAAACGAAAAGCGTAATTTAAGCTAATAAAAGACGTAAAATGAAGATCACATTTCATTTTTTATATTCGATAAATAATAACTTTTTTGTGCTTTTTATATTATAAATAGCTGATTATTAGTTGTTTATTATTGAAATAAGAAATGAAAAATATATTTATTTTACTGTTAGAACGTACAACCAATCTTTATACAACTTAGACAAACCCATCCAATAAAATTCATATTTTAAAAAGGGACTTGTCAAAGTAATACGAAATTGAATAAGTGATTTCGTAAATCACACCTTCAACGTATAATGCCGATTTGAAAAAATCGTAAATTATATACGAAAGGATTTTTTCAATTCGGTATAATATGTAAATTTTAGCCTTCCTACTTACCTACTTAGTTTTTTATGCTAGAAATCATAGTTCTAGCTCAATTAACAAATAGCGCATTATTAAATTGGAGTTTATCACCCTTTAGCTCTTTACTGAAACTAAGGCTTTCAAGTGATACTTCTTAAAACGATTACGATGAAAAAGAATACCAGACAGTATCTTCTGTTTTGCGTATTTCATTGGTGTATTATCTTTGCAATGGTCGGTTTAGGTCACCCACTTATTGCCCAAGAGAATAGTACTGAGAAATTACTTTCGGAATTAGAGGCTACCCGCGTTGATAGTTCAAGAATAAAACTATTATACAAAATTGCTTATCGCTTGCGTACTTCACAAGCAGAAAAAGCCCTTGAATTAGCTGAAGAAGGACTTGACCTTGCTCAACAAGCTACTCATTCAAAATATTTAGGTGAATTTTATTACTTAAATGCACGGATCAATCGTCATTTGGGAAATGTCTCTACTGCAAATACACAAATTGTACAATCTATTGAACTTTTTAAAGAACAAGATAAAACGGATCGTCTCCTCAATGCACTAAATGTTGCTGCATGGTTAGAAATGGACCAAGGAAATTATGTGTTTGCACGTCAGTCTTTTGAAAAAGCCTTAATTACTGCTAAAGAAAAAGATAACCAATTACTTGTAGCTGTTAATCTCAATGATATAGGGACTTCCTATCATCGTCAAAATGAATTAGCTAAAGCCGCCGATTATTATATTCAAGCAGCTAAGATTAGAGAAGAACTCGGTAATCAATACGGACTCATGATGAGTTATAATAACCTCGGAGTCTTGTATAAGGAAATGGGCGAAACGGATCAAGCCTTATCATATTATCAGAAAGGATTAGAAGTTGCTACTAAATTAAACGATCAAGTACGTATCAGTACGTATTATAATAATATTGGCAATATTTACAGAAGCAAAGAACAATTGGATCAAGCCGAAAAATATTACCTAGATGGATTAGCGATTGCTAATGAAATTAATAAACCTTCTCGTATTGCTCAATTTCATTTTGCTTTAGGAACGAATTATTATTTAAAAGAAGATTATACTGCTTCTATTTATCATCTTAAAAGTAGCCATCAAATTTATGAAAAATTGGGTGAACGTCCTGGAATGGCAAACGCGCTTTTGGAGTTGGCAAATTCTTATCGTAGTGATGATAATTTAAAGGAGAGTTTGAAAGCCTTGAAAAAAGCAGAAGCTATTCGAGCTACGATTGATTATGATCAATTTGATGTGCCTTTGTACGAAAATTTAGCAGCTACTTATGCTGCGATGAACCAATTTAAAACGGCATTTACGTATCAAGAATTATACGAAAATGCACTTGCAGCTCAATTTGAAACAGACAAAACGAATACCATTCTTGATTTACAAACACAATATGAAGCCGAGTACAAAACCAAAGAACAAAAAGCACAGATCATAGCACTAGAACAAGAAAAAGCCTATCAGCAAAATCGAATGATGTTTGTTTTAGGCTTGTTGGGTTTGTTGTTTGTTATTGCCATGCTATTGTTGTTTAATAATCGTCAGAAAAATAAAGCAAATGTCGAATTGTCACAGCAACAAAAAGTGATTTTAGGACAACAATCCGTCTTGAAAGAGAAAAATGCAGAGCTGGTGGTAGCAAAAGAAGTGGCAGAAGCTGCAGCCAAAGTAAAAGAAGAATTTTTGTCTACCATGAGTCATGAGATTCGTACGCCGATGAATGCCGTGGTAGGAATGACGAATATTCTACTAGACGAAAGTCCTCGTACCGATCAATTGGAAAACCTTAAAACACTTCAATTTTCAGCAAATAATTTGTTGAGCTTAATTAATGATATTTTAGATTTTTCCAAGATAGAATCAGGTAAAATTCAGCTTGAAAAAACAGAATTTTCGGTTCAAAATTTATTGCACGATATTCTGGAATCCTTCAAAATTACGTCCGCCAAATCAAATCTTGATCTCAATTTAATTCTTCATGATAAAGGTTTAGATCGTTGTATTATAGGTGATTCTACCCGTCTAACACAAATTTTCACCAACCTTTTAGGAAATGCTATCAAATTTACCAAAGAAGGACACATTAATTTAATAGCAGAAGTGCGGTCTATTGAAAAGGATCAAGCTCGTATTTATTTTGCAGTCCAAGATACGGGGATTGGTATTCCTGAAGATCGTCGAGAAGTGATCTTTGATAACTTCACTCAAGCCACTTCGAGTACCACGCGCTTGTATGGAGGAACAGGTTTGGGCTTGGCAATTACTCGTCGTTTGGTAGAGTTGTATGATGGATTTATTGAGGTGAAGAGTAAAGTTGGAGAGGGAAGTACATTTTATTTTACCATTGATTTTCCACTTGGCAAATCAATTGCTGAAGTAGGGCAACGTCAATCCATGAGTTTGAAACGATATGGCTTAGAAGGTATTCGTATCTTAATGGCTGAAGATAATAAAATCAATCAATTGGTCGCACGTAAGATTCTAAAGAAGTGGAATGTGGTGTTAGAAGTGGCAAATGATGGATTAGAAGCCCTTCAGCTATTGAAAGAGTACGACTATGACATAATTCTAATGGATATCCACATGCCAAATATGGATGGGTATGAAACGACTAAGCAAATAAGAAAACTTAGTTCCTATAAAAAAGATATTCCGATCATTGCATTGACAGCATCTGCTTTTTCTTCTGTAGCAGAACAAGCTAAAACAATAGGAATGAATGACCATCTAGGAAAACCTTTCAAACCAGATGAGTTGTTTGATAAAATTTCCAATTGTATTTCTAGTTCAGATTATAAAAAACAATCTAGCTCTGCTTACTCTTATGATTGATTTAGGCTCAAAATGAGACGTTTAAAATGAGATGAAATTTAAAACGTCTCAAATTTGATAAAAATATATTTAATTTTTAAAAATAGAAATCAAGTCACAAAAAAATAAAAAAATTCAATAAAATAAAGGTCGCTATGAAAAAAAATGAAAATTACTGTTGTCACAGATGAATTAAAGTTTCCTTGCATCATAGCCTATTAACACTCCTTGGCAAGATATTTGGTGTACACAAAGTACATTTATAATCCTGTGTCTCCCCTGAACATATCAATTAACTAAGATTGCACCATTTTTATGGCTATGCTTTCCCAAAGCGATTCTATTAATTGATAAAGTTGATGAAGTTTGAACAATCACATCAGCTTAAAATGTTTAAAAAATTATGAGACACTACCCATTAACCGTCAAAAAACCTACACTCATTTCCTGGAACGATCCGATCAGTAATGGGCTTTTATTTACCATTGCTACTTTCTTTGTCGGATTGACGATTGGCATTATTGCACTCGGCAACAACTATGAATTCGTATATTTTGCAGTTCTAAGTATTTATGCTGCATTTATTGGATTCATCATTGCAAAATCATTTGTCAATCAGGATACTACAAAAACACAAACAACTAATTATCTTCAAATCATGGCTAAGGAGGCCACTTGGACAAGCCTTTTGATAGATAATAAAAATGGTGAATTGCTTCATAAAAATGAGGGAATTTATGATTTATCTAATGGAGCAACATCCCTTCAAGATTTATACTTAAAATTAAAACTGCACCCTATTGATCAAACTACTTTAGAGAAACTATTGCTTTTTAAAGAGAGAGATTCCTTTACCTACACTTTTCGTATGGATGATCCCCAAAGTACTGATTGGATTCAGATAGATGCTTTTTTTGACCGAAATCAACAGATGACTTGTATTCACCTTACTGATGTAAGTAAGGCAAAACGCACCTCTTTAATTCAAAACCAATATATCCGCGAAATGGAAAATATCATTCGACAGCAGCAAAACCAACCTACCCACATGCAAATGCTCGGACAACTCATTAGCGCGCATGATCTAAAAGAACCATTACGAACCATCAAAACTTATGTTCGCCTCATCGAAAAACAATATCAAAATCAGTTAGATACGCAAGGACAAGAATACCTCCAATTTGTTTCCAACAATACCTATCGAATGTATCGTATGGTGGATGATATGCTTGCCTTCTCAGGTTTCGATCATGAGGATACCAACATTCAAACCGTTCATACGGATATTTTAGTACAAGAAGTTTTGTCAGATATTAAAGGGCTAATTCAAGAAACCAATGCGCAAATTGAATTGAAATATTTACCTGTTGTACCAGCCGATCGTAAACAATTGAAACACCTTTTACAAAATTTATTGGAAAATGCTATCAAATATAGCTTACCCAATACCCCTCACATTACGATTGATGTTTTAGAACATGAAAATGAATATCTTTTTGCGATAAAAGACAATGGCATAGGCATAGAAAAACAGTACCAACGAAAAATATTTGAATTTTTTAATCGCGGTAATATCAGAAAAATGTATAAAGGGACAGGATTAGGTCTGGCTATTTGCAAACGTATCGTTGATAATCATAATGGTACTATCTGGGCAGAATCAGATGGAATAGGTGAAGGAAGTACCTTTTATTTTGTCTTTCCCAAAAATTGCGAAGAAGTATTGGTACGTGATGCCATACAAGAACCTCATGCAGTGGCACTTGCTGTTTAAGATAAACTAAGTTTCTAGCACATATTTTATACAGGCTAAGGATCGATTTGAATCCTTAGCCTGTTTGTGTATGTACCTAACTTATTTACTTACTGTCGAAAAATCAATAAAGTTTGTAGATTTTAGCTTTGGTTTTATTGAAAGCTCTTTTAATTTGGAGGTATCAATCAATTGAATCATAATATGATCGCTAATTTTCTACGAGCTATTAGAAGTTATGGACGCGCCTTTCGATTAATCGTCAAGCTTCGTCTATGGGGCTATTTTCTTATTCCTGCTCTTATCAGTATGTTATTTGGTACGGGGATTTATTATGGAGCAATTGGAATTGCCGATCGTTTTGATGAATTTTTGGTGAGTTGGTATCCTTGGGAATGGGGGCGTTCGGCATTAGAGTCGGTGAGTTATTGGATTACTTTAATTGGGGTATGGGGAATTGCACTTTTAATCTATCGTCATATTGTGGTGGTTCTTTCTTCGCCTTTTATGAGTCCCTTGGCAGAGCGAGTAGAACAACATTTAACAGGGCGAAAATCAACGGCAAAATTTAATCTTTCTCACACGATTTCGGATTTAATACGTGGATTACGAGTGGCGATTCGTAATATTATACGAGAAGTTTTTTTCACACTTTTATTAATGTTGGCAGGTTTGATTATGCCTGTTATTGCGCCAATCACTACCGTTCTAGCCTTCTTAGTGCAAGCTTATTATGCGGGTTTTGGAAACATGGATTATACCCTTGAACGACATGCGAATGTGCGTCAAAGCGCACGTTTTGTACGACAAAACAGAGGACTGGCAATGGGTAATGGAAGCGTCTTTCTCTTTTTCATATTTACCATCGTAGGAGTCATTATCGCTCCTCCTTTGGCAACGGTTGCTGCTGCAATAGATACCGTACCTCGTTTAGGAATTGAATCGAATGAGGTAGAAGATTACTTGGTGTAATAGGATAAAAATTTAAGTGCTCTTTTACTATTCTAGTGAATACTAAAAATGAATAACATATAAAAAATGACTGTTTATAGGACAAAACTTAGAATAAGTGGTTCTTTTTAAGGGCAACGCAATAAATTACGTTGGAATAAGTCCCGTTTCAAGGTGGTTTTAACCCCTTGTATCCTTCTAACAATTATTTTTGTCCTGTACACAGAAAAAATGATTGTGAATGATTTAAATAAACTAAGCCTGAATAATTAGGCGGGTGGCTCGAAAAGATACTGTCTGACTAGAAGGAGTTTATCTTTTCTAGCGTTTTTTACGCCGAAGTATCCAGTCGGTACTTC
>JAHDES010000022.1 GCA_020628645.1 Saprospiraceae bacterium | reverse complement strand
AAAAATTCTTTTCTTGCCTTTTTTGTTTCAAACTTTTTTATGAGAAAACCCTTACTCATAAATTTCTACACCAATACTTCCTCCTCTATTTTTTCTAATTTCACGCGCACATTTTTATGATACGGTGTTTTTGCTAAAGGATCGCAATAGGTGGCAGAAGTTAATTGATTTGGCATCGCTCCTACTTCCTTATACGAGTTCTTTTTTCCATAATTCATTCCGTGTCCATGCGGCATAGAAAGCACCCCTTTTTGTACTTCATCAGTGATGGTGGCAACTATTTTTATACTTCCTGCACGGCTCGTTAATTGAACACTATCGCCTTTTTGAATACCATGTTTAGTGGCATCTTCTGGATGAATTTTTAAGGCTCCTTCTAATCCTGATTTGACCCATTCTTGATTCCGAATAACGGTATTGGCATTATAAGTCCGACGTTCTCCATTAATCAAATTATAGGGATAATCTTTTTCTATTTGCGCTTGTTCTTCTAGTACTTTAGGAAGTTTTAAAAGCCAATCTTCTAGTAATTCTGGAATGGAAAGATTAACTTTTTTATCTTTTGTTTTCATCAACTCCCAAGTATCTTCGTATTTATGTTCACTTAACATCAAGCCTGAAGGAGAATTCAGAATTTTATCAAAAATAATATTCCCCAATTCACCTCCCTTTCCTTCAATACCCGCTTGACGAATTGCTTTTGGATATTTCTGTGCATACAATTGCGCCCCAAACCACGCAAAAGCAGCATTCCCAGACTGTTCTGGCATCACTTTACCTAATGATTCTCGTAAAGCAATCGGAGAAATGGCATTGAAATTAGGAATGGTAAAAGAAGCTTGCATCATGGCAGCTTGGAAAATCCCTTTCCCTGGATTTTCGTTATCTGCAATGGCTGCTTGTTCTAAAGCCGTAAAATCTACTCCATCTAAACCACCCATCGCACGTACCAAACGTGTATAAATTTCTGGTTCATCTAAGGTGTTTTCTAAGGGGGCAAAAATGGGTTTGCGGAGATGGAACATGTTTTCTTTAAAGAAGGTCGCTTCGTATTTTTCAAACTGATTGGCCGCAGGTAAAATATAATGCGCTTCGCGCGCCGTTTCTGTCATACAAACATCCACTACCACCATTATATCAAGTTTTTTATAGGCTTTCTTTTGCGCTTGAGTATCTGCCCAATTATGTACTGGATTAGCACTATCTACAAATAGGGCGCGGAGGCGTTTGGGATGATCGGTATCAATTTCTAGAGACAATACATTGGGTGGATATAATTTAGCAATCTCTCGCGTTTTAGTGACTTGTGTATAACGCTGACGATCCTCTCTGGTATTTCCGATAACAGGCATAAACCATGATGCTAAATGATTCGTCCCCTTTTTATTAAAATTCCCAGTTACTAAAAAGAGTAATCGTTTGAGATAGGCATTTAAGGTACTATTGAGACTCATTTCAATCCCTAAATCTGAGCGCACTGCTACTGTTTTAGCCGCACACATTTTACGCGTTACTTCGAGTACCATGTCATAATCGACTCCTGCAATTTCACAATATTCTTGGACTGGAATATCCATGAAATAAGGCTTCATTTCTTCAAATCCATTGGTGTGTTCTTCAATGAAGGCTTTATCTTCTAAACCTTCTTGCAGCATAATTCCTAACATCGCAGACATCAACCAAGCATCTCTTCCAGGTTTAACTTGAAGGAAATAATCTGCTTTTTTTGCCGTTTCTGTTTCTCTTGGATCAATGACGACTAAGGTTCTATTTTTATCTCGAGAAATTTCACCTACTATTCGTCTTGCTTTGTACAAACCATGTGATTGCATGGGATTTGCACCGATAATCAACCCAAATTCAGCATCTTCAATAGGTTCAACATACACACAGTTTTGCGCGCCAAATAATTTTCCATGTACCCAAAAATTCCCTGTTTTTTCTTGTGCAATAGACGAGTAGATATAATGTGTTCCACACACTTTTCTAAAAGTATTAGCATATAATTGAGCCAAATGATTGCCTTGTCCGCCACCACCAGCGTAGGCAATACTCGTTCCCCCATAAGTATCACGAATGTGAACGAGTTTATCCGCGATTTCTTGGATAGCGGTATCCCATGAAATTTCTTCAAAGGTACCATCTTCTTTTTTGCGCAGCGGTGAAGTAAGGCGCTCTTGGCTTTGGTAATAATTTAGGCGCGTGGCTTTTTGACAGATATAGCCTTGTGAGGTAGGATGATCCTTATCACCTGTAATTTTGAGGATTTCTCTTTTTTCAAGATCGGCTTCGACATTGATACCGCAATTAATGGAACAAAGAATACAGGCTGATTTGTGTGTGGTGATGGACATGGATATTAGTTTAAACGTTAGGAAATTATATTTTACGAGTTGGGAAACTCGTTAGATATATTTCGGTGAAGTTAGGAAACTTCACCAATCAGTTTAGAAATATTATCTTTAACACGTTTCAGGATTATCGTTTGCCAACTCCCAAAAAGTATCGGATTTATCTTCATTGGGTCGATCTAGACAAGGAAAATCTTTTTCAATGAGTAGATGTAATTGTTCATTGTTGGGTAGATCAATCTTTGTTTCTATACCTACTTGATTGGAATTGATCCAATTAGTTGCTTCTTTTTTTGAAATAGAAAGAACGAGTTGATTGTCCACTAAATCGGCATCAACTAAAGATTTGATTTCCTGAATTTTTAAAGCAAAGGTAAAAAGCACACCATTTGGAAATTGAATGCTTTCTTCTACCCATTGCTTTTCTTGCAATTGTGTTAATTCTGACTTTCGTATACGTATACGGATGCTATTGTGAGTGGTTCTTAGTTTCATTAGTAGTTATTAAGTAATTGGGTCGAAATAAATTTACTTTCTTAATTCCTTCAATTAGCTTGATTAACGTCATTTTCAATGACTTATACTCTTCTCTAATTGAAGGAAAACGTAAATTTGTTTGCTCCCCGTTCCTAAGAGAGTAATCACTCTCAAAAATAGTAAATTCCTTTTAAGAGCGCAACTATTTTCTTATTTTTGTACAAAGAGTTAGACCTTCCAAGTTAGCTAAACTCAGAAAGTCGGATAATAGAATCATGAAACGTACTACCAGAAACGCGGCAAAAACGAAACAAGAGATTATTGAAAAATCTGCGCCTATTTTTAATCGGCATGGGATTGCTGGTACATCTATGCAAATGTTGGTAGAGGCAACGGGCTATCAAATGGGGGGTATTTATCGCCATTTTAATTCTAAAATGGATTTGGCAAAAGCGGTGTTTCGCTACAATTACGAGTCAATTATCAAAGAAAATTTGCCCATCAACTCTAGTTTAAATCCACCAGAAAAATTATTGAGTATTCTTTACAATTACAAAAAGATGGTCAGCAATCCTAAATTTGCGAGTGGATGCCCTTTACTGAACACGATTACAGAAGTGGATGATACACAAGATGAGTTTCGTCTATTGGCTAAGTCCTTTGTGAAAGAAGTTTTACAAACGACAGAACACATTTTAGAAGAAGGTAAAACCAGTGGTTTCTTCAAATCCAACATTGATCCTCAAAAAGAAGCGCTTTATCTTTTTGCCTCTTTAGAAGGAGCTATTGTCATTGGAAAAGTGATGAAAAAAGCGCAACCTTTTTTTGATGTATTCGATCAAATAGAAGCTTATTTAAAGGAACATATTTTCACTTCCTAAATTTACCGCTAGATTTTGAACGTTGAGTAAACACTTTAAGTCATTTACAAAAAACGCTCTTTCAATTCTGGTGTTGGAATCATACAACTTTCTTGTTGTCCAAACCAATTGTAGCGATTTCGAGCAATCCAGTTATAGATAGGATTTCGGATAAATTTGGGTACTAATTTGAATACATAAAACGGATAATACCATCCTCCTAACATTCTCATAATTTCGATTCCCACATCAGAATGAGTGTAGGCTTTATTATCAGTAATCATGACGACTGTACTAATTTCGTCGGTCGGTAAGTTATATTGTTTTAAGAGGACTTGTCCTTGTTCTGATTGGAGGGCAGCATATCGAAAAACACCTTTGGGATCACGCTTAATGAGCCATTGTACATAACCATTACAAAGATTACATACTCCATCAAAGAGCAAAACGGGATGCTTAGAAGAATTTGAATGATTTTTAGTACTCATTGATAATATAACAATTCATCGAAAGAGAGGTTTAACGCTCCCACAATTTTGAATTGTTATTTTGTGCTTTGAGGGATATTTCTTGAAGCAGCACCTTCAAGAAATAGAAGTATTAAACATCTAAATCTTCATCAACGACTATTTTTATAATACCATCTCCTGCACGAATATCATCAATCACATCTTCGCCTTCAATCACTTTACCAAAGCAAGTATGATTACGATCTAAATGAGCTGTATTGGTACGGCTATGGCAAATAAAAAATTGAGAGCCTCCCGTATTTCTACCCGCATGCGCCATGGATAAGACCCCTCGATCATGGTATTGGTTATCGCCATCAAGTTCACAATCAATTTTATACCCAGGGCCACCCGTTCCTGGATGTCCACTTGCGCCTTCTCTCGTATTAGGACAACCACCTTGAATGACAAAATCAGGAATAACTCGGTGAAACTGAAGTCCGTCATAGAATCCTCCTCTTGCTAATTCTACAAAATTGGCTACTGTTCTAGGTGCATCTTTTACATAAAATTCTATCGTCATAACACCTTTTTCGGTGTGTAGTTTTGCTGTCATGATTCTAAATCTTTTAATGAAATAGTTCGTTAAATGTACTCAAACTATTGAATGCACAAATGTAAGGAATTCCTAAAATAAAATAATATGCTCTTTGATGCTAAAATTTTTTATAAAGAACTTGTTTTTTTAAATGGACTTGCGATTCATTTTAGGGAGTTTCTACTTGGATTGGTCGAGGAAAGCTGCATTTTAGTGTCTTTTTCATTAATTTAAGTAGACTTATTAAGCTAAAAAATAAAGATTATGTCATTCCAAATAGATGCTATCCGAGTTTTAAAAAATAACCGCAGATTATGGAAAAGAGATACATTTTTTTCTAAATCTAATACTTTAGAAGGCATTCCTATTCCCCCTACATTTGTAGAAACAGAGCAGTTCAGAAACAGAATGCAATTAGCGGATCAAATACGGAAGCGTAAAGTTTATGGTGTATACTTTCTATTTGGTTTGTTAGCTGTCGTTTCTTTAGTGTGGTTGTATGCAACGATAGGGTCATAATTCATCCATACAAAATTTACGTTCTAACCCAATTATCAAAAAAGCCATCTATATTTTGAGTATAGATGGCTTTTTTGATTGAAAAAGTCTTTCGTGTACTTTTAGTTGGCACTTGCTGCCATAGCGACCATACGTTTTTTCTTACGTTTCACACATCGGCGTGGTTCGCCTTTCGGGCGACGCTTTGTTGTTTCTAGATAAGCTTCTGCGCCTGGTTGCTGTAATATATTGTATAAAATTTCTTTTGCACGGAACAATTGTGCTTTTACCGTACCGAGTGGAATTTCCAATTCTTTGGCAATTTCATCATAACTTAATTCTTCAAAGAATCGAAGTTCGATCATCAAACGATACTTCTCACTTAATTTATCCATAACCGAACGCATCATACCTAATCGTTGTAGACGGATGAATTGTTCTTCTGGATTGAGGGCTGGCGCACGTAGATTATTGGAATAATCATGATCGCTGTTGGGCTCAATCGGATCGTCGATAGATAATAAATGTAATCGTTTTTTTCGGATGTGGTCAATACAATTGTTAATTGCAATTTTAAATAACCAAGTACTAAATGCATAACGAGGTGCATAACTTGGTAATTTGTTAAAAGCTTTTCCGAAAGCTTCAAGGGTTAAGTCATCAGCATCTTCTCTAGTTTTTACCATTTTTAACATCATGTGGTAAACAGAATTGCGATAACGATCCATGAGGGTGGCATAAGCTCTTTGGTCTCCGTCGATGGCTTTACAAACCATGTCATAGTCTTCGCGTGCACGGGGGGAGAGGTTAGCCGTACTTGTTGTTGCTGTTTTTACGTCCATTGATTTTTTTTACCGATAATTAATGTAGGAATAAACACTACGTAATACATTATATACATCAAATCTAAGGTCGGTATCCATTTCCATAAAGAAGGTAATCGGAACTTCTTTAGTATAAATGTATATAAAAATAATAAAGTAAGCATTCTTACTATATATATGACTCCTGCAAATATTGTGCTAAACTGTAATATCAAATAAAAAACACAAAAATAATGTAAAAAATGTGACAAAGATAAAAGCCCTAATAGTACTTGATGTTTGGGTTGATAAACCGTTCCTGTACTGAGGTGTCTCATCTTTTGACGATAAAATTGTCGCCACGTCTCTTTTGGATCAGAATACATAAACGTATCCGAATCTAGCGTAATGGCTACATTTTGTCGAGTGGCAACTTGATTAATAAACAAATCATCATCGCCAGATGCAATATGTTGGTGTTTGGTGAAGCCCTTAGTCTGTAGGAATAGGGATTTTCGGTAGATGAGATTTCTACCTACTCCCATGTATGTTTGTCCACAGAGTGCAAAGGAGAAGTATTGAATGGCAGTATATACGGTTTCATAGTGGATGAATTTATTCAACAAACCATTAGTATTGTAATAAGGCCCGTATCCTAAACCGATTTCAATCTTATTTTTTATTAACTGTTGCATTTTTTTAATCCATAATTCGCTAGTAGGGCGACAATCAGCATCAGTTAACAAAAGTACTTCATGTTGGGCAGCATTAATGCCCTCGGTTAGTGCAAACTTTTTGCCAACCTGACTTTTACTTGTATTAGTAAAATTTATAATACGAAGATAAGGGTTTTTCTGTTGAAAATCTAGGAGCACTTGGGCGGTAGTGTCGGTAGAATCGTCATTTACGACAATTACTTCGAAGGAACGGTAGGTTTGATTTAGAATATGGGGAAGGTTCTTCTTTAAATTCTCTGCTTCATTCTTCGCACAGATGATTACGGAGACTGGAGGTTCTTCTAAACTCCTATTTTGAGTATACTGCCCCTGATAAAAAGCCAATCGAGAAAAGATAAACCACCAATACACTAAATTGATGCTAGTAGCAATGATAGCAGTCCATATGATGATAGTCGTCATCCACATAGACTTGGAGGATTTTGTAATTTTCTGTTCATAGGATATCGGTTTTCGTTTTTTCTTTAGATCGCTTTGCTGAGAGAGTAGAGACCACTCACTTCGTAAGTTGAGAGAAGAGAGACAGTTCTTTGCTTAATTTACTAATTATCTCTCTTCTCTTAGTAAGCGTAGCGCACGATCTCTGTTCTCTCAGCAAAGCGATCTATACACTCAAATAACTACTCCATTGTATGGTAAACGTTTTGAACGTCGTCATCGTCCTCTATTTTCTCTAATAATTTTTCCACATCGGCTTGTTGTTCGGGTGTTAAAGCTTTGGTATTGTGTGGAATGCGCTCAAAACCAGACTCTACAATCTCTAAATTTTGTTCTTCTAAAGCAGATTGAATCGCACCAAAACTTTCAAATGAACCATAAATCATAATATCGCCCTCATCATCTTTGAAGATTTCTTCTGCTCCGTGGTCGATAAATTCCAACTCCATTTCTTCCAAATCAATCCCTTCTTCTGTATCTTTTATTTTGAAATGACAATTATGGTCAAACATAAATCCAACTGAGCCCGAAGTACCCAAACTACCATTACATTTATTGAAATACGAACGAACATTGGCAACTGTACGGTTATTATTATCCGTCGCTGCTTCAATAAATACAGCCACTCCATGTGGTGCATAGCCTTCAAAAGTGATTTCTTTATAATCAGCGGTATCCTTATCAGATGCTTTTTTAATCGCACGTTGTACATTATCTTTAGGCATGTTGGCTGCCTTGGCGTTTTGAATGACCGCTCTTAATCGTGCATTGGTCTCAGGATCAGGACCACCTGCTTTTACAGCAATGACAATGTCTTTTCCGATGCGCGTAAAGGCTTTGGACATAGCCGACCAACGCTTCATCTTTCTGGCTTTGCGATATTCAAATGCTCTTCCCATTATTAATTTAGATTATTAGATGTTTTAGATCATAGACATTTAGTTTAGTACTAATTATCTTTTCTACTAATAGAATAACGATCTATATTAAAAAAGTACTGCAAAAATAAAAGATTTTTAATTCTTTGGAAATAGCACCCGCCAAGAAGTTTGTTTACTCTAAAATTTGTCTATGAATAAATTTATTAGCCTCAGTTTTGTGACAGCAGCAAAAAGTTATAATTTTATTTTTTTTGTATAAAAAAATGCTAATTTGTTTTTTTAGCCCAAAACAACATTCTCAAAACAAGAAAATTTCCCATTTTAGGAAAATAAATTTAATCGTCGGACGACTTAGAGGTCGTACTCCGATTCATAAAATAATTTTTTGAATGAAAAAAATAGCCGTTTTTACTTCAGGTGGAGATGCACCAGGCATGAATGCTTGCCTTAGAGCCGTAGTTCGTACAGGAATTTATCACAATTTAGATGTAATTGGCATCAAACGTGGCTACGAAGGAATGATTGATGGAGATTTCCATGCCATGTCAGCTCATTCAGTAAGTGGTATCCTTCATCAAGGAGGAACGATATTACAATCCGCTCGTTCCAATCGCTTCCGAACAAAAGAAGGTCGACAATTGGCTTATGAACAACTTCAAAAGGCAGGAATCGAAGGCGTTGTAGCAATTGGAGGAGATGGCACTTTTTCTGGAGCTTCCGTTTTTATGAAAGAACATACAATTCCTTTTGTTGGTTGCCCCGGTACGATTGATAATGATTTGTTTGGAACAGATTTCACGATTGGGTACGATACAGCCATCAATACAGCAATGGATGCCATTGATAAAATCAAGGATACCGCAAATGCACACAATCGACTCTTTTTCATAGAAGTAATGGGGCGTGATGCCGGTTTTATAGCACTACGTTCTGCTATTGCTTCTGGAGCAGAGGCTGTTTTAGTCCCTGAAACCAAAACGGATATGGATGCCTTAGTAGCTTCTTTAAAACAAAACTATGAAAATAAGAAAACCGCTAGTATCGTTATTGTCGCTGAAGGAGATGATGCTGGTGGTGCATTCCAAATTGCTGAAGCCGTTAAAAAACGAATGGATTACTATGAAGTGAAGGTAAGCATCCTTGGGCACATTCAGCGGGGTGGTCGTCCTACTGCTATGGAGCGTGTGCGGGCGAGTCGTATGGGGATGGAAGCGGTCAAAGCACTACTCGATGGTAAAAAAGGTTGTATGATTGGACAAATTCATAATGAAACGAGCTACATTCCTTTTGATAAAGCCACCAAACATCATGAAGAAATCAAACCAGAATTATTGGAAATGGTAGAGATTTTGGGGTAAGCGTCTTATCTATCAAAACCTATAACAACTTAGTATTTTTATTTTTAAAACAAATATTTTCAAAAAATATGTTTTAAAATTTGCCTTATTCCATCACTCCGCTTATTTTTGTGTCGTGTATTGAATATATTTATATTATCTAAAGGTGCTATAAAATCAATACAACAATCGCTTAATTTATTCCTCTTCTGTTTCCGGCACACATTAATTTCATTAGTGGTCTACTAATGAAAGGCTATTAGTTTGATAATTCTATTCCTACATCAGAATTGTCCTATACTATTTTTTGCCAAAACAGGAGGTAACACCAGTACAACACTACATACATGAGACTCTTAATGGTTGATGCGGTGGAGCTAACGACAAAGCTTCGCGACTGTAAAATAGCGTATTATGAATCGGTATCCGCAGGATTTGCTTCTCCTGCTGATGATTATTTGGAAGAAAATTTAAGTCTTGATCGCTATCTAATTAAAAATCCGTCGACTACTTTTTTTCTTCGAGTAGAAGGGATGTCTATGATTGGTGCGGGGATTTATCCAAATGATATTTTGATTGTTGATAAATCACTTCGGGCTAAAAATAAAGATGTTATTGTAGCTGTTTTAGCAGGAGAATTTACGCTCAAACGCTTTATCAAAAATAACGATCGTTATTTTCTCAAAGCAGAAAACAAGCAATATCCCACTATGGAAATTACAGGACGAGAAGATTTCCAAGTATGGGGAGTGGTCACGGCGGTTATTCACAATCCTAAAGAACTATGATACACTGGTATGCTTTAGTAGATTGTAATAATTTTTATGCGTCTTGTGAACGTGTCTTTCAGCCCCAACTTCAAGATGTGCCTATTGTGGTTCTATCTAATAATGATGGATGCGTTATTGCACGTAGCGAAGAAGCCAAAGCATTGGGGATTGAAATGGGGGTGCCTTATTTTAAAATAAAGCCCTTATTAAAAAAAGGGAAGGTCAAAATTTTTTCTAGTAATTATACCCTCTATGGAGATATGTCTGCGCGAGTGATGGATATTTTACAACAACATTGTGCCGATGTGGAGGTTTATTCAATAGATGAAGCTTTCTTATTATTAAATTTTTATCATCAGCAAATTAGCGATTTACAAAACTATGGTAATAATTTACAACAAACTATTTTACGTGGTACAGGCTTACCTACTAGTGTTGGAATTGCACCTACAAAAACTTTATCAAAATTAGCCAATCATATAGCCAAAAAAATAAGTAAAACACCCGTGTATGTATTAACGCCAAATGATCCGATATTGCGCAATATTGCTATTAATAAAATATGGGGAATTGGAGCTGGTTATCAAAGACGATTAAAGCATTTACATCTAGAAACAGTTTATGATTTACAACAACTGCCCGAAGGCTGGATGCATAAGGAATTTGGTATTGTTGGACTACGAATGATTAAAGAATTGAAGGGAATTCCCTGTTTGTCATTAGAAGAGCCGATCACTGTTCGAAAACAATTAATGGTTTCTCGTTCCTTCGATCAAGAAATTACAACATTAGAAAAATTACAAGAAGCCATCTCCATTTATGCAAGTCGATTGGGGGAGAAACTACGCCAACATGAACAAGAAACGCAACATCTAACGGTTTTTATGATGACCAATCGTTTTAAACCTAATAACGCAAGCCGTCGAACCCATTATATCAAAACCATAGAATTGCCCTTGGCTACTTCTAATACGAGCGAACTCATTAATTATGCTTATCAACTGATTCAACAATTGTATGAAACGGATGTCGCCTATAAAAAAGCAGGTGTTTTGGCAGGACGACTTCAACCTAAAAGCAGTAAACAATTACATCTTTTTAAATCGCTCAACAATCAAAAAAAAATGCAAACTGCTTGTAAAGTCATGGATCAACTGAACAAAAAGATGGGGCGTAATACCTTGTACTACGCTTCTTGTGGGCCACAACCCAAATTCAAGCATCGCCAGAATTTCCTATCGCCAAAATATACTGTCCGATGGAGTGATTTATTAAAAGTATAATTCTACTTTCTTGCTATCGCACGCTTCGCCGCATCAATGACGTGTTGGGTACTCAAACCATATTTATCTAATAAGTCAGCAGGTTTACCACTTTCACCAAAGGAATCGTTTACTGCTACATATTCAATCGGAGTAGGTAATTGACGCGCCAATACTTGTGCTACGCTATCTCCTAATCCCCCATTCATTTGATGTTCTTCCGCTGTTACTACACAGCCTGTCTTTTTAGCCGAAGCTAAAATAGCCGCTTCATCCAATGGTTTGATGGTGTGAATATTGATCAATTCTACGCTCACCCCTTCTTCTGCTAAAGCTTTTGCTGCTTCTATCGTTTTCCAAACCAAATGTCCCGTAGAAAAAATCGTTACATCTGCTCCTTCACTCAATAAAAGGGCTTTCCCAATTTCAAATTTTTGATCCGCAGGCGTGAAATTAGGCCAACCTGGGCGACCAAAACGCAAGTAAACGGGGCCATGATGATCGGCAATCGCAATTGTAGCCGCTT
This sequence comes from Saprospiraceae bacterium, assembly GCA_020628645.1. Lineage (GTDB taxonomy): Bacteria > Bacteroidota > Bacteroidia > Chitinophagales > Saprospiraceae > JAHDES01. Next base: position 82,104 of record JAHDES010000022.1, on the reverse strand, counting down.
TGGTTTGATTATAATCACAAGGATTAATGACACACATACCAGGGAGCATTTTCATCATCCCCATATCTTCTAATATTTGGTGCGTAGCTCCATCTTCACCAAGCGTTAAACCTGCATGAGAAGCACAGATTTTCACATTTTTATGAGAATAGGCAATGGATTGACGAATTTGATCGTAGACACGACCTGTCGAGAAATTGGCAAACGTACCTGTATAAGGAATTTTACCTGCAATCGCCAAACCTGAGGCGATTCCCATCATATTGGCTTCTGCAATTCCGATTTGAAAGAAGCGATCAGGATATTCATCAATAAAAGCTTGCATTTTGAGTGAACCAATTAAGTCGGCACAAAGAGCTACGACTTCACTATTTTGACGACCTACTTCGAGCAATCCAGCACCAAAACCATCACGAGTCGATTTATTTCCAGTATTTATAAGTTGATCTAGCATTGATTTATTTTTTGCAGCTAACATAAATTAAAATTTGAAAAAGGTAGAATTTCTAAGATTGAGCTTTAGTCACCTAAAAAACCGTTAATTTATTCGTAGTACGACTCCAAGTCGTCCAACGAAGTAACATAAATTAAGCAGCATAATCTCCTAGCGTTTCTTCTAATTGAGATAAGGCATTTTCTGTTTGCTCCGCATTGGTGGCTTTTCCGTGCCATTTGTGCGTGCCTTGCATAAAGTCTACACCATAGCCCATTTCTGTTTTCATGAGGATACAAATTGGTTTTCCTTTTCCAGTACGAGATTTAGCCTCGTTCAAACCAGCCACTACTGCTTCCATATCGTTGCCTTCCATGTGCATTACATCCCAACCAAAAGCCTTGAATTTAGCTTCTAAATCGCCTAATGCCATCACTGCTTTCGTCGGGCCATCAATCTGTTGTCCATTCCAATCTACGGTAAGAATGAGATTATCTACTTTATGATGGGGCGCAAACATCGCTGCTTCCCAAATTTGCCCTTCTTGCAATTCTCCATCTCCCGTTAAAACAAAGACGGTTTTATCATCTCCATTCATTTTTTTTGCCAAAGCCACTCCAATAGCTACTGAAATGCCCTGTCCTAAGGAACCTGACGCAACGCGTATGCCTGGAAGCCCTTCATGTGTAGCTGGATGTCCTTGCAAACGTGAATCTATCTTTCGGAACGTACTTAATTCATCTTTAGGGAAATAACCAGAATGTGCCAAGACACTATAAAAAACAGGAGAAATATGCCCATTCGATAAAAAGAACATATCTTCATTGTTACCATCCATATTGAAACTTGGATCATGCTCCATAATTTCAAAATAAAGCGCCGTAAAGAAATCGGTACAGCCTAGTGAACCTCCAGGGTGACCACTAGCCGCTAAATGCGTTTGGCGAATAATGTCTCGTCGTACTTGAGAGGCTACTTTTTGTAAATGTTGAATATCAGCCATGCTTTGATGAGGTTTTTAAATAAAAGCAATTAGAAAAAATTTGGGCTTAATTGAGTGGAAAAATCCAGTAATTTATCAAAAACCTGAATTTAAGCTACAAAAGTAGAAATTTTTCCATCCTTGATCTTTACTTTTGTAGGAAAGTTTTAAACTAAGTTATCCACATGTTACGAATTGGGGTTTTAGGTGCAGGTCATCTTGGGAAAATTCACATCAAATGTATTCAGTTAATTGAATCAATTGAGTTAATCGGTTTTTATGATCCAGATGATACCAATGCTGCACAAGCAATAGAGCGTTTTGGGGTAAATCGTTTTGATAATTTTGATGAGCTTCTTAATGAAGTAGACATTATAGATATTGTAACACCTACCATTACCCATTTTGAATTGGCTGCTAAAGCAATTCAAGCGGGCAAACATGTTTTTATTGAAAAACCTTTGACGCATACCGTTGAAGAAGCCGAAGAATTGGTACGCTTGAGTGAAGAATATGAGGTGAAAGTTCAAGTGGGACATGTAGAACGGTTTAATCCTGCATTGCTTTCATTAGGTGATTTACCCTTGCATCCGATGTTTATCGAAGCGCATCGATTGGCTACTTTTAATCCTAGAGGTACGGATGTTTCGGTGGTTTTAGATTTGATGATTCATGATTTGGATATTGTATTAAAACTGGTTAATTCTACCGTTAAAAGTATACAAGCAAATGGTGTAGCTGTGGTCAGTAAAACCCCTGATATTAGTAATGCACGAATAGAATTTGAAAATGGTTGTGTGGCTAATTTAACAGCAAGTCGTATTTCATTGAAACAAATGCGAAAGGTGCGTTTCTTTCAAAAAGATGCCTATATCAGTTTGGATTTTTTAGATAAAAAAGCACAGGTGATTCGATTGTATGAACAAGATAATCTTCCTTCGAATACCGAGAATCTAATGGAATTACCAACCCCAGATGGTTCTAAGTACATTCAAATCAATATGCCTGAGACAGAACCAACAAATGCCATTAAAATGGAAATCGAAACCTTTGCCCAAAGTATCGAAACCAATGCAACGCCTTTAGTCTCGATCCGTGATGGGTATGAAGCTTTAAAAGTCGCCTATCAGATAATTGAGCAAATAGAGCAAAAAGCCGTCAAAATATAATTGCTTGTAACAGCATTAAACCAGATTTAACTCGTTATACAACAAACGTATTCATCTAAGTGCAAGGATCAATTATAAGTTCAACGATTTCTTGTGATAAACTGAAAAGCTTCCAGCGAATGAAAAATATAATTTTATATCCTTTGTTTTTAGGCTTAATCGCGATCATTCTTAGTAATTGTGAACTGATTAATCCTGTAGAACAAATCCCTGCTTACATAGAAATCGAGAGCATCGATTTGCAAACTAATTCTAATACACAAGGAAGTAATTCAGCGAAAATAACAGAAGCTACTGTTTTTGCAGGTCCTGATCTCATAGGTGTTTTCCCTTTGCCTGCCCGCGTCCCTATTTTAGCAAGTGGTTCAACAGAAATCAATATTGATGCAGGCATTCGCGACAATGGAATTTCTGCCTCTCCTGTAATTTATCCTTATTATGATCGCTACACAACTACAGTTGATTTAGTAGAAGGAGAAATAGTTTCTATTCAACCTACTGTCACTTATTTAGATAATTTAAGTTTTCTACTATTAGAAGATTTTGAAGATGGTCATTTCATAAATGACGATAGAGATGCAAATACCAATACTCAAATTGTACTTTCTGAAGTGGATGCTTTTGAAGGGCAATCTGGCGTGATTCATTTAGATACAGACAATCCAATAGTAGAAGTGGCTACTAGTATCAGTTTTGAAGATATTCCTACAACAGGAGCAGTAGCTATTTATTTAGAACTTAACTATAAAACAAATATTCCTTTTGGAATTGGTGTCATTGGTTTAGATATAAGTGGTTTGGAAGAGGTGTATTATAGTCATGGTTTAAATACCATTGATTCATGGAACAAAGTATACATTAATCTAACAGAAGTCATTTCAAATTCAAGATTAGAAAGCTATCAAATTGGTTTTGCCGCACAATTACCTGATGGTACAAGTACAGGGACTATACAATTAGATAATGTCAAATTGTTGCATTTTAATTTATAATAGACTCACGGAAAAAATAAAAAATCTATCCCAAAAGTAGGTCTTCAAAAGACTGAGCTGTCTTTATTAGTTCTTGAAATAATTTCCAGAAAACCTCGCTTATTTTTGTCACGGTTTTTGTATTGAAAGTAGGTGAGTCTTTCCTTATTAGAATTCATACTTCCCCTTCTTTATCTAAAAAGAAACAAATTACTCCACATAAACACAACATTGTTTTCACATAATTATTAGTATGTGAAATCCCCCCAATCATACCCGTAATTCTAAGCAATAAATAATACAGCAATCGTATTACTCAAATGTATACGTCAAACTATTCATTAAATGAAAAGAAACCTATTCAAATTAAGGTTATCCATACTTTGGATAACTTGTATGACTTCCCTCTCGCTAATCGCACAAACCTATCAAGATCATTTCGGTACAGGCAATAATGTGGGCATACGTGTACAATCTAGTCCAACACAAAATTTAGACTCGGCAGCGCTTACCTTAAATGGTACAGGTTTTTTTCCTGATTTAGCGGGCGCTTCTCGTTTTTTGGCCCAAGCTGGATTTGGAGGTAGTTATGAAGACATCGAGTATGTCACTCAAATTGGTATTGAACCTTGGATTGAGGAACAATTTGAACTTCCATACACCACCTATTTAGACGAATACTATGGTAAATATCAGGAAGTATCAGATTTGATTCATACTCAACTACCTGGAATTCCAATTGATCGACGACGAGAATATACCGACTTTGTCTTTTGGGAAAAAGTATTCAAAGGTTCAGATGTATTGAGAAATAAAGCTGCTTTTGCTTTACATCAAATTTTGGTGATGTCAACTCGAACCATCAAACATCATAAAAAAGGATTTGGAGGAGCTGATTTTTATGACATTTTATATGAAGGAGCATTTGGTAATTTTAGAGATATTTTATCGCAAGTGACCCTGCATCCAATGATGGGAAGTTATTTAAGTCACTTTCAAAACCAAAAAAGTGATCCTTCTAAAGGTACTTTGCCTGATGAAAATTATGCCCGTGAAATCATGCAGTTATTCACGATTGGTCTTTGGGAATTAAATAACGATGGAACATATAAAACGGACGATTCTGGGGAACGCATTCCTACCTATACCAATGAAGATATTACGGAATTAGCCAAAGTTTTTACGGGTCTATCAGGTGCTGAATACGACTTAGAAGCTAATCCAGATTTGGTGGGTGAAGAGCTGGTCTTTTGGCGTGGTTTTTCTAAATATAAAGCAACTATTCCCATGATTATGTGGGAAGATCGTCATGAGCAAGGCGAAAAAGTGATGCTAGATGGTACTGTAATTCCAGATGGTCAAACAGGAATGGAAGATATACAAGATGCCCTAGATATACTTTTTAATCATCCAAACGTAGGGCCTTTTATCTCCTACCGATTAATCCAACATCTAGTTAAATCAAATCCTAGTCCCGCTTATGTGAATCGTGTAGCAACAGTTTTCAATAATAATGGACAAGGCATTCGAGGAGATTTAAAAGCGGTCTTTAAAGCGATCTTGACCGATACAGAAGCACGTGATTGTTTAATCATAGAGGAAGCATCAACAGGAAAATTGCGTCAACCTATAGAACGATTAGCCATTCTTGGTAAAGTGTTTGACGTAGATAGTCCTTCTGGAAGATTATGGTTTTCTGATTATAATAACTTATCGGATGAGTTAGAACAAACCTTTCAAGGGGCGCCTTCGGTATTTAATTTCTTTGTTCCGTCGTATGCAGAAGATGAATATGTTGCTCCAAATGGAATGGTTTCTCCTGAATTTCAAATTCTACACTCCGTTTCTTCTATTCATTATCTCAATACCATCGAAGACGCCATCAAAGATAAACCCTTCCGTAATTTTACCAGTGTCAATACCAATAATGGTCGATTATCTAATAATAATGCAGATGCCCCTTTTCTAGATTTCTCAGATGAAATCGGTGTTTTAGACAATGAAGGTGTTTCCGCTTTATTAGATCGACTAGATTTAATTTTATGTCATGGAGAATTGACCGATAATACAAGAAGTATCATTGAAGATGCACTTATGCAAGTTATTAATTCAAATGTCAATCATACTTCGCAAGATATTGTAGAACAAGCCATTTACTACATCATGGTAACTGCAGATTTCACCATTTTAAGATAAACTATCCCAATATAAATTAATCCGAACATGTCAAAATATCATAAACATACACGTCGTCAATTTCTAGGTCGCACCATGATGGGTTGCGCCTCTATTGGTGTCACTTCTCTTTTTTCTGGTATTACCAATTTAGGCTTGATGAATGCAGCAGCGGCTGCTAATCGTCCAGTGATCAGAAAAGCGAACGATTATAAAGCTTTAGTTTGTATCATGCTACAAGGGGGCAATGATGGAGCAAATACCTTGACCCCAAGAGGCACTTCTGAGTACAATCAATATGCTTCTGTTAGAGGAGATTTGGCGATTGCCCAGAATGATCTTCTACCCATTAATCCTACAAATGTATCGGGACGAGAATTTGGTTTGCATCCTAGTTTGTCAAATATCCAAAGCTTATTTGAAGCAGGAAATGCTGCTTTTGTAGCAAATGTAGGTGCATTAGTTGAACCCTTAAATATCAATAATTATCAATCTGCTAATGTGCCTTTTGGCTTGTTTTCGCATCTCGATCAACGAACACATTGGCAAACGAGTGTTCCACAAAATGTCAGTTCATTAGGATGGGGAGGTCGATTAGCTGATATTTTATCTTCTAATAATACCAATCAAGATATATCCATGAATATTTCCTTGGATGGTGTCAATATTTTTCAACGAGGAAATACCCTCAATGAATACGCCATCAGTTTTCAAGATACGGGAAGTGTTTTAATCAATGGCTCGAATAATAATGGCTTTGTCGAATCCCTCAAACGCCAAACCCTAGATAATTTACTGGACCAAACCTATAATAGTGTGCTTCAAACGGCTTATGCCAATACCATTAATAATGCTAATGGAAGTTCTTTTGAATTCAGCTCCGCAATCTTAGCTGGAACACCTATTACAACATCTTTTGGAGACGATAACTTATCGCAAAAATTATTGATGGTCGCCAAAACAATTGCTGCTAGAACCCAATTGGGAATGAGCAACCAAACGTTCTTCATCGAACATGGCGGTTGGGATACCCATGATACTTTATTAGATGATCACTCCACTTTATTGAGCGAACTAGATAATGCCATCGGTTCATTCACTGCTGCTATGGCAGAATTGGGGATGTCGGATAATGTGGTAGGTTTTACCATGTCTGATTTTGGTCGAACATTAACCTCCAATGGAGATGGTACCGATCACGGTTGGGGAGGAAATGCCCTTGTCTTTGGAAATGCGGTAGATGGACAGAAAATTTATGGTACCTATCCTGAATTATACCTCGGCAATAGTCAAGATATCGGCAGTGGACGTATGATTCCTACGACTTCTTGTGATGAATATTTTGCCGAATTAGCCCTATGGTTTGGCGCATCTTCTTCTGATTTAGATCAAATTTTTCCAAACATCAATAACTTTTGGTCGCCAACCCCAAGTGGTCCTCTAGGATTTATGGGCTTAGGATAATTTAAGATTTGAGCTAAAACAAAAAACTACTTTTCAACCAATTGATTCGTTCAATCAAATTTCAATGAGAAAACTACTACCTTTTTTATTCATCATTATAATCCCCTTTTTCCTTAATGCTCAATGTGAAGACAATGGAAATGTTTGGAACCAAAGTTGGGTGTCCTGCACCAATTCTTCCAACCCAAACCCTGATAGAGGAGACTCCCGTTGGATTCTTTACGCATTTGATGAACCGCATGCCATAGATTCTTCTTATTTCTGGAATGCCAATCGAGCTGGTGAAAGTGGTTGGGGTGCCAAAGAGGTTGCTATTGATTATTCCGTAGATGGCAATAGCTGGACAGAATTAGGGCAATTCAATTTCCCACAAGCGTCTGAAAGTAATGATTATGAAGGTTTTGAAGGCCCTGAATTTAATAGTGTTATTGTAGAAAAGATACTCATTACGGTACTCTCTACTCATGATGGTGGCAATTGTGCTTCCCTTGCTGAAATTCAATTTAAAATTGATACGACTACTTGTCTTGGCGTGGTGGATGAATGTGGTATTTGTGATGGGGATGGTGAACCTACTTGGTATTTAGATGCAGATGAAGACGGACTTGGCGATGCTAATGTTTCCATAGCCGCATGTTTACAACCCTTAGGGTATGTGGATAATAGCATGGATAATTGTGATGATGGAAGTTTAGGTTGGGCAGATGTTTTCCCTTTATTTGAAAATAATGGCTGTACAGGATGTCATGGGCAAGGTGCATCGGGAGGGTTAAATTTGCTCTCTTTTAATACGATTTCAATGGGTGGGGCAAAATGTGGTACAGATTTATTGACAGGAACTAAACTAGTAGATGTCATCAATATATCAGGCTATGATGCTTGTGGATCGGCAATCTCTTTTCCATCTATGAATATGCGTACAGGAAATCAATTTGACGAAACAGAACTGGCGCAATTACAAGCTTGGGTCGATGGTGGTGCTCCTGAATTTTGCGAAGATTACTGTTTAAATTATCAAGTCGAAATCCCATACAACGGTATCGACGATGATTGTGATGCTACAACCTTAGATGATGACCTCGATCAAGATGGGTTCGTGCTCGCGGAAGACTGTGACGATAACAATCCCAATATTAATCCTGAACAACAAGAAATCCCATACAACGGCATCGACGATGATTGCGATTCTTCAACACTAGATGACGACCTCGACCAAGATGATTTCGTACTCTCCGAAGACTGTGATGACAATAATCCAAATTTAAATCCTGATCAACAAGAAATTCCATACAACGGTATCGACGATGATTGCGATACTGCAACCTTAGATGATGACCTCGATCAAGATGGCTTCGTGCTCGCGGAAGACTGTGATGACAACAACCCTGACATCAATCTTGAGCAAGATGAAATCCCATACAACGGTATCGACGATGATTGCGATACTGCAACCTTAGATGATGACCTCGATCAAGATGGCTTCGTACTGGCAGAAGATTGTGATGACAACAATCCTGACATTAATCCCAACCAACAAGAAATTCCCTATAACGGTATCGACGATGATTGTGATGCTGCAACTTTAGATGATGACCTCGATCAAGATGGCTTCGTCCTTGCCGAAGACTGTGATGACAACAATCCGAACCTAAATCCCGAACAAATAGAAATTCCATATAATGGTATTGATGATGATTGCAATGCTGCAACTTTAGATGATGACCTCGATCAAGATGGGTTCGTTCTCGCCGAAGATTGTGATGACAACAATCCGAACCTAAATCCCGAACAACAAGAAATCCCTTACAATGGTATCGACGATGATTGCGATCCTACTACTTTAGATGATGATCTCGATCAAGATGGGTTCGTACTCGAAGATGATTGTGATGATAACAATCCTAATCTAAATCCAGAACAACAAGAAATTCCATACAACGGTATAGACGATGATTGCGATCCTACTACTTTAGATGATGATCTGGATCAAGATGGGTTCGTTCTCGAAGAAGACTGCGATGACAACAACCCAAATCTAAATCCTGAACAACCCGAAATTCCTTATAATGGTATCGACGATGATTGCGATCCTACTACTTTAGATGATGATCTGGATCAAGATGGGTTCGTTCTCGAAGAAGACTGCGATGACAACAACCCAAATCTAAATCCTGAACAACCCGAAATTCCATACAATGGTATCGATGATGATTGCGATGCTGCAACCTTAGATGATGATCTGGACCAAGATGGTTTCGTTCTCGCGGAGGATTGTAATGATGAAGATGCTACGATAAATCCTGATGCAGAAGAAATTCCAAATAATGACATTGACGAAGATTGTGATGGATTTGATTTGACCACTTCTATTTCAGAAATTACTAACTTGAGTATCAATATCTATCCGAATCCAACATCTAATATTATCAATATTTCAGGAGTTGATGAACTAGAATATGAATCCATAATTTTCGATGCCCAAGGAAAAGAACTCATTCGTTTGTATAATCAATCAAGGCTTAACATTCATTCTTTCCCAAGCGGTTTTTATTTATTACAAATTAGGGATATTAAAACACTTGAAAAAATGAGTTTTAAAATTATAAAAATAGACTAATCCTATAATTCATTCTATTCTAAGGATTCTTTAAGCAAGTTTGTGTAATTTTTGATTATTACACAAACTTGCTTTGTTTCTACACAAAAGCACAAGCTAGTTATCGAATCCATAAACTTATTTCGCTAAAATTTTTTACTCCCCTGAAAGGCTGTATCTTGTGGCTCAATCATATGTGCAATTCTATCAAGGATAATGAATAAGCAGCGGCGATTTGATACTTTGGTTTATGGTATTGCTGATTTTATCATGGCAATGTTGGCTTGGGCCTGTTTCTTTCTTTATCGAAAACAATTGGAAGGAGTAGCCCCTAGTTGGGATGTGTTGGCAAACGACACTAACTTTTGGTATGGAATTTTGATTATTCCTATTGGGTGGATTTTATTGTATGCCATTTTTGATGACTATCGAGATATTTATCGTTTATCTCGTCTTCGCACCTTATCCAAAACCTTCTTCCTCACCTTTTTTGGTGTTATTATCCTTTTCTTCACGCTCATCTTAGATGATTTCGTATACGATTATCGAACCTATTATCAATCATTTTGTCGATTATTTTTACTCCATTTCTTATTTACGGCAACCGCACGAATGATTTTACTTACACGAGCTAGTCGTCTTTTAAAAGCTGGATTGGTGACTTATAACACGCTCATTATTGGTGGCAATCAAAATGCGTTAGATCTTTATTTAGAAATTAAAAACTTAAAAAAGGGATTAGGTCATAACTTTCTAGGTTTTATAGATACCAATGGAAAAAGCACCAACGAATTACAAACGGAACTACCCAAACTTGGTAAAATTGAAAATCTTGACCAAGTCATTGAAGAATATACTATTGAAGAAGTCATTGTAGCTATCGAAACGTCAGAGCATAATCGTATGCGCGAGATTATGAATATTCTTTTCGATTATGGCGAACAGATTTTGGTCAAAATCATTCCCGACATGTACGATATTATGTTGGGAACAGTTCAAATGAATCATGTCTTTGGAGCGATTTTGATTGAAATCAAACAGGAATTGATGCCGCGATGGCAACGCTTAATCAAGCGAGTCATTGATTTAGTGGTTTCAGCAGGATTAATGATCCTTTTAGCCCCCTTGTACATCTATGTAGCTCTGCGCGTTCGCTTCTCTTCAGAAGGGCCTATTTTTTTCAAACAAGAACGTATTGGACTGAATAACAAGCCTTTTTATATCTATAAATTTCGATCCATGTATATTGATGCAGAAGCACAAGGGCCCCAACTGTCTAGCGATGAGGATCCTCGTATTACGAATTGGGGGAAAGTCATGCGGAAATGGCGATTGGATGAAATTCCTCAATTTTGGAACGTACTCAAAGGAGATATGTCTCTAGTTGGGCCTCGTCCTGAACGAAAATTTTATATTGATCAAATCGTACAACGAGCTCCTCACTATAAACACTTACTCAAAGTTCGCCCTGGAATCACCTCTTGGGGTCAAGTAAAATATGGTTATGCTTCTAATGTGGAAGAAATGCTACAACGTTTAAAATTCGATATTCTTTATATTGAAAATATGTCCCTTGCATTAGATTTTAAAATCATTTTTTACACCATTTTGGTATTATTACAAGGTAAAGGAAAATAAATATATTCTTTTTTATTTAAATTTGTACTACTCCTTTTCCCTTTCAAAATATAGAATAACGGCATAGATTCTATTCCGTTTCTGTCAAATCTTAACAAGCAGCCAAAAAAACGTCTTCTAGCGGACACAATTTTGTACTTTTACGTTAGACAATAAATACCATTTTTTCGCTCTAGAAGAAAATGGATGGTTTTTTGTATTAAAAAATATTAGAATTTGATTTCTTATAATCCGAACATAATGAATCGTATTTTACTACTCCCCATTTTATGGATAGCTTTTTTTACTACGAGTAATGCTCAACAACATTCTGTAGCAAGAGAATGGAATGAATTATTGTTGGAATCTATTCGAAATGATCTTGCACGTCCTACCATTCATGCCCGAAATTTATTTCATACTTCTATTGCTATGTATGATGCATGGGCAGCCTATGATGAGGAAGCTGAACCTTTTTTTTTGGGAAAGACAATTGATGGCTTTACTTGTGATTTTGAAGGAATTGGTACGCCCGCAAATATTGAGGCAGCACGAGAAGAAGCGATTAGCTATGCCATGTTTCGTCTTTTAAAACATCGTTTCTTTAATTCTCCTGCTCGGATTCAAATGTTTCCTCAATATGATGCTTTCTTTTTTCAGTTGGGTTATGATTCTGGTTATACGTCAACAGATTATACTACAGGTTCAGCTGCAGCTTTAGGCAATTACATTGCTGATCAATTAATTGATTTTGGTTTACAAGATGGATCAAATGAGCAATTAAACTATAATAATCAATTTTATGCACCTGTCAATCCTGCTTTAGTCATGGAATTTTCAGGAAATCCTTCATTAAGCGACCCCAACCGCTGGCAACCTTTATCCTTAGATGTATTTATCGATCAATCGGGGAACGTCATTCCATTTAATACTCCTCCTTTTTTAAGTCCAGAATGGGGACAAGTAACTCCTTTTGCTTTATCAACAGATGACCTCACTATTTATCAACGTAATGGAGATGATTATTATGTCTATCACGATCCCAGTATGCCTCCACTACTTGATACTAATACAGGAGGTGATCCTTCTGAAAATTATAAATGGGGCTTTTCTATGGTAAATGTTTGGTCTTCTATGCTAGATCCATCTGATGGTGTAATGTGGGATATTTCTCCTGCATCTATTGGAAACATGTCTAACTTACCTAAAAATATTGCTGCTTATCCTAACTTTTACGATCGCTTAAATGGAGGAGATAGTAGTGCTGGACACAGCGTTAATCCTGCTACAGGAATGCCATATGCTCCACAAATGGTGCCTAGGGGAGATTATACCCGTGTACTTGCAGAATTTTGGGCAGATGGTCCTGATTCAGAAACACCTCCAGGGCACTGGTTTACCATATTAAATTATGTAAACGATCATCCTGATTTAGAAAAACGATTTGAAGGACAAGGAGATTTATTAAATGATCTAGAATGGGATGTAAAAACTTATTTCCTACTTGGCGGTGCTATGCACGATGCCGCCGTATGTACATGGGGGATCAAAGGCTGGTATGATTATATTCGTCCTGTTTCGGCTATTCGTTACATGGCGGAGTTAGGTCAAAGTTCTGATCCTAGTTTGCCAAATTATCACCCTGGTGGTTTCCTTTTAGAACCTGGTTTGATTGAACTAGTAGAAGCAGGTGATCCACTTGCAGGAGGACTGAATCAAAATGTAGGCGAAATAAAAATTCTTTCTTGGCGTGGCCCTGATTACATCAATAATCCAAGTACAGATGTAGCTGGCGTAGGCTGGATTTTAGCAAAAGATTGGTGGCCTTATCAGCGTCCTTCTTTTGTAACCCCTAATTTTGCAGGTTATCTTTCTGGACATTCCACCTTCTCGCGCGCTGCTGCGGAAATGTTGACCATGATTACAGGCGATGCTTATTTTCCAGGTGGAATGGGTGAATTTGAAGTCGAAAAAGATGAATTTTTAGTCTTTGAAAAAGGCCCTAGCGTTGATTTTACTTTACAATGGGCTACTTATCGAGATGCTTCTGACCAAACGAGTTTGTCCCGTATTTTTGGAGGAATTCACCCTCCTGCTGATGATATTCCGGGTCGATTAATAGGTATTCGTATTGCAGAAGATGCCTTTAGTTTAGGGAAAAGTTATTTCTTTCAAGATCAAGATCAAGACGGGTTTTATTCTTTTGAAGATTGCGATGATACCAATGCTTTAGTTAATGCCAATCAAGCTGAAATTTGTGATGGTATTGATAATAATTGCGATGGCATGATTGATAATGGATTGACAATTAATACCTATTACAGAGATAGTGATGGCGATTCTTTTGGAAATGTATCTGAACGTTTGGATACCTGTTTGATGTCTGCTCCTGCGGGATATGTCGCTGATCCCAATGATTGTGATGATACGAATGCTGTCGTTTATCCTTTTAGTCCAGAAATTTGTGATGGTATTGATAATGATTGTAGTGGTTTAATAGATGATGGTTTAACTATTTCTACTTACTATTTAGACGCCGATGGCGATTCCTTTGGAAATCCGAATGCCAGCATTTCTTCTTGTGAAAGCACTCCACCTGATGGCTATGTACTTAATGCAGATGACTGTAATGATGGAGATAGTAATTTCAATCCTTCAGCTTCAGAAATTTGCGATGGTATTGACAATGATTGTAACGGACAAATAGATGATGATCTAACGGTTTTCACTTATTTTCTAGATGCAGATGGTGATTCTTTTGGAAATGATAATGTCAGTCTTTCTACCTGTCAAAGTACTCCTCCTAATGGTTATGTCTTAGCAGGTGGCGACTGTAACGATGGTGATCCTTTCCGTAATCCAATGGCTGCTGAAAGTTGTGATGAAATAGATAATAATTGTAATGGAGAAATAGATGAAGACTTAGCACAATTTATTTATTACTTAGATGCAGATGGTGATTCTTTTGGCGATGCTACCCAATTTATTTCAACTTGTTCACCTTTTCCTCCAGAGAACTATTCCCTATCAAATAAAGATTGTGATGATTCCAATGCTGCTGTTAATCCAGCTGTAGGTGACGTACCTGATAATAATCTTGATGAAGATTGCGATGGCGTAGATTACTACAAAATCACCAAAGTATTTCCCAATCCTACTACTGGCGAAATCACTATTCATTATGAACATACAGGTGATATTTTATTGAATTTAATCAGCATGGATGGACGTTTGGTCCGCGAATATATCCTTCCTTTTAGTAATAATAGCACAACACTCGATCTATCTGATTTAGCGCAAGGTGTCTATTTATTGCGCTTAGTAGATGAAGCTGGGGAGTTATATTTTTATGAAAAAATAATAAAAGATTAAGCAATACTTCGCTCAAAACTAGGTACTATTTGCGCTAAATGATGTTCCAAATGAAAGAGATAATCTTCATAGAGATAAGCTAAAGATGATGGACTTCCCTCCTCCACTGTCCGCATCCCAATTTGATGGAAATTATGCGTAGTCATTTCTTTTATAAAAAAATCTTCCTGTATTTCATCAATTAAATAACTTAGATGGACATTTACGGTATACCATAGATTGATTACTTCTTGAGTGGTGCGTTTCTGATAATTATTCAAACGCGCCCACTCATTTTGATTGTAACCAAAAAATATTAGATTTCCTTGTTCTTCTGCTCTCAAAAAACGTTGATGATTATTATAAGCAGAATCCACCAAATGTCCTAAAATCTCCAATTTAGACCATTTTTCTGGATGTTCTTTATGCTTTAAATCTTCTGCTGGAAGTTGTTCTAACTGAGATTGAACACGCTTCAATAAGTCTCGTAAAAATGCGCCTCGGTACATAATAATCTAATTTATATTTATAGTCTTTTCAATTAAAAGTATAAACATATGTAAAAATGGCATAATGTTTGTCTTTTATAAGGAGAACGTTATAGTTAACGTTAAAAAAAGTTGTAATTTTTTTGCAACTTTCCACATATAGCAAAGTTTAACATATAAACCGTAAGTATAAAAACCATCCAAGTTGTGTATCATAATCGTCAATAAGGAATATTTTGAAAAAAATAAGACGCATTGAGGTTCTAAAAATGATAAGCCGCAATTTGAATTGAACTATTATTTTATACTTTTCCCATCCCTTAGACCGACCTTTGACGACCCTGTCAATACTCGTACATGATATGTACAGCATTGTTGAATTATTCTTTTATTGAATCCTTTTTTCAATCTATTTAGATAATTCTATACAGGCGTATCATTTGAGTTTAAAATTTAAGAATCACTACAACAAAGTAAGGTGACTAACATATCACCTATTGTAATCCAACGAACGAACATACACGTATTTTGTAATTAATGAGAAACATCGAACAAGCTAATACCGACCGCGCATTTACATTGTAACTGGTTTTTTATTCTAAGTAATGAACATGTCATTTGGATGATAACATCTATTTGATCTAGAATTTTATTACCCGAAATGAACGCAAGAGTTTAAATTAACTCCTCCCTAAAATTTAAACTTCTTTTGATTCATAGATCACTGAAATGTCAGTGTATCTATAGCCCACTTTATGTCTTTTTCGAAGGACTAGAACACTAAATAAACATCAGAAATTACTGAAACACTATTTATTTTTTTGAAACACTATTTATTTTTTCACTAAATCTCTCACACTATGAAACACTTTACGTTGCCGAATAGCAACAAAAAGCGTGTGGCAAATTATGATCCTGAATTTAGAGACACCCTGTGGACTTATCTAAAAAATGGGAGATTATTTACACTTCTTATCTTTATTAGTTTGACTAATTTAGATTTACTTCAAGCACAAACGCCTTTATGTCCTATTACTACTCCAATCGTAAGTGATAGTACACGTACATTACCTACTACTTGTGATGCAAGTGATACTTTTGTAGGTTTATCTGGAAATGTTTGGGAATTTACGATTGACAATGCAAAAGGATACACCTTCAAAATCTGCTATGATGGAGATGGTGCTACTACAGCACAAGCGGATTTATTTGATGATCTAGCAGGTACATTAATCGCTTCTACTGGTAGCGCAGATGCTGATCGCTGTGTAAGTGTAGCTTATACAGCCGATGGATCTACCCCTTGTACAAGTGCAGATGGAACCGTCTATTTAGCAATTTATTCACATACTTGTTTACCTGATTGGGAAGACTGGAACATTGAAGTAAGTTGTACTTGTTGTGCTATTACTTGTGCGCCTGATGTACATGTTGCTGCAACACAAAATACCTGCGAAGCTGGAGCTTTTAGTATTCCTGTCCCTACCGTAACTGGTCCTTGTGATGAAACTATGGTGATGTATACCGTTTTACCTGCCGATTTTGGGTTGACGGGTGCAGATGCAGCAGCTATTAATCCTCAAGCTGGTTCTGGTTTTGATATTGGTTCTATTACTTCTGTATCTGTTCCTGCAGGTGTAGATGTAGGTGTTTATACCCTTACGTGGACCGCATCAGATTGTACAGGTGACACTTATACTTGTGAACAACGTGTTTATGTAGAGCCTGTCATGGTATGTAACGATAATGTAAATGTTACCCTTGGCGCAAGTTGTTGGGTTGATATTACGGCAGATATGATTTTAGAAGCGCCATGTACAGAAGATCATCAATATACGGTCACTATCGTAGGAGATGACGATAATCGCATTGAATCTCCAGGTACGTATACGGTACAAGTAACTTATACTCCTACAGTAGATGGAATGGATGGTTCTGCTTTAGATATGAATAATCCATCTTTTGGAATTTATTGCTGGGGGGAGATTACCGTCTCTGACTTAACTGGTCCTACCTGTACTGTTCCACTAGCTGATCGACAATATGTCTTATACTGTGGTGATAGTATAGCTACAACTACACCAACATTTAATGATTGTACCAGTTTAGGTGATACAACGATGATTGATACAGAATTAGGCGATTGTTCGATGTATGAAATGGAATCTTTTGCTGATGCTCAAGATACTGATGATGGTGGAAATGGATTCATTGATGCTTTTGAACCTGATTATCAAATCCCTGTACCTGATGCTGATTTATTACCAAGTTTTGGTTTTGATATTGAACGAGTTATTATTCGTACATGGCAAATTAGCGATGGATTAGGTAATAGTGTTACTTCTTGTGAGCAATTTATCTACATTCTTCGACCAGATGATATTCGAGATCCTGTGTCTCCTATTTCTGTAGAATGTAATACTGCCACTACTACTGCTAGTTTAGCTGGCATTGATCCACAATATGTGCCTAATTACGCCAATCCTGCTTATGATAATGATTCTCGTCCTGGAAGAAGTAGAATGGATGGCTTTCCAGTAACTGATTCTGATGATGATGGTGATCCACAATTTTTAGCATTGGCTGACTCACATACAGCTTGTAAATACTCTGTAACTTATACTGATATTCCACTAGAAGATTTATGTGGAAATACGAGTAAATTCATTCGTGAATGGACGGTAATTGATTGGTGTGATGGAGAAATTGAAGTGAATTCGTTTGCTCAAATCATCAAAACAGTAGATACAACTGCTCCTACTTTTGCTAGTTGTCCAAGTGCTACTGATCAAGGTGGAAGTGCTTCCAATCCTATTGTATTAAATACGTCTTCATCCAATGATGGTGCTTGTTATCATGTTGGTTTACTGAATCGACCTTCTGCAAGCGATACTTGTGGTGATGTAACATATTCTGCTATTGTATATGATACCCTTGGAACTTTTGTTATCAATGTTCCTGATTTAACGACAATGGTTCAACTAAATATGGGATGTTACCGAGTCGAATTTACAGCAACTGACGACTGTGGCAATACTGCCGTTTGTAATACCTTTTACTGTGTAACAGATGATGATAAACCTGTCGCTATTTGTGAAGATCAAACCATAGTAGCACTAAGTAATTCTGTAAGCGGAATTACACAAGTATGCGCAAGTAATATTGATAATGGCAGCTACGATAACTGTGGCGTTTCTGCTATTAGAATTAAACGCATGACAGACGGAGAGGCTGTTCCATTTACCGATTGCATTGATATTAATTGTGATGATTCTAGTTTTATGGTTATTCTTCGAGTATACGATGCAGTTGGTAATTATAATGACTGTATGTCAGAAGTTGTTGTACAGGACAAAATTGGGCCATTTATCACTTGTCCTCCTAATGCAACTATTGACTGCACACAAGATTATAGAGATTTAACGATTACAGGAAATGTACGTGATGGGCTTTCAGCAACGAACGCTATTGATGGATATGCTTGGGACAATTGTGTATTGGATTCCATTACTTATACAGATTCAGGTACATTGGATTGTGGAGCTGGTACAATTACGCGTACTTGGACCGCTCATTCTAATGGAAGTACTTCTTCTTGTGACCAAACCATTGTAGTAACAGCAGTAAATAGTTTTACAGTACAATTTCCAGCAGATCAAACGGTTTCTACTTGTATTTCTCCTGACAATTTAGGCGATCTTGGAGCACCTATTATCACAAATGATGTTTGTGCGCAAATTGGCATCAGTACAGTAGATCAACGATTTGAAGTAGTTGAGGGTGCTTGTTACAAGATTTTCAGAACCTTTACTGTTATCAACTGGTGTATTTATGATAATCAATCTACTACGAACACACCTTCAGGAAATGTAGTTTCTGAAAGTACCAATACCTACTCAGACGATGGCGATGGATATTTCCGATATACACAAGTAATTAAAGTGACCGATACCGTCGCTCCTACTTTTACTACTTGTTCTAGTGACACCTTGAGTTTTATGACAAGTGCAGTAGGTGCTACTGCTAGTGTAAGCATTGATGGATCGGCAACAGATGCTTGTTATGCTACTTTATCGTATGGCTTTAGTTTAGATTTAAATGATGATGGAACAATTGATTCTGTCGGTACTGCTTCTACACTTGATGCTTCAGTATTAGCAGGTTTACATCGTGTAATATTTACAGCTGAAGATGGATGTGGCAATGCTTCTACCTGTACTCAATACTTTAATGTTACTGAATCTGACAATTCGCGTGCAGCAGTTGCGGGTCATATTACCAATGAATTTGGTGAAGATGTAGAAAAAGTAGAAGTACATCTTTCTTCTGATGATGGTGATTGGAATCCAAGTATGACAGAATCTACTGGAGATTTTTACTTCAATGATCTTCCAATGCATTCTAATTATACCATTGATCCAAACAAAGATATCAATCCTACAAATGGTATCAGTACATATGATTTAGTATTAATAAGCCAACACATTTTAGATGTAGAAAAACTAGATTCTCCATATAAGATTATTGCTGCAGATGTTAATAATAATGGTACTATCACTACTGCTGATATCGTCGAACTTCGTCAAATGATCTTACACATCATCACAGATTTCCAGAATAACACCTCTTGGCGATTTGTGGATGCTTCTTATGTATTCCCGAATCCAAATAATCCATTCTCAGAAGCCTTCCCTGAATTCCGAACGCTAAATGATTTGGAAACAGATGAAATGAAAATGGATTTTGTAGGGGTAAAAGTTGGTGATGTAAATGGTAGTGCAATAGCGAATTCTTTACTAGGAGAAACAGAACGTAATACAAATGGCACTGTAAGCTTCTTAGCAAAAGATCGTTTAATTGCTCTAGGAGAAACTGTCAATATTCCTATTCAAGTAAAAGATGTAGCTACCTTAAATGGTTTCCAAATGGGCTTATCTTTTGATACAAAAACCCTTTCTTTTACAGGGATTGAAAGTACAAAATTAGTTGGTTTCGGAGAACAAAACCTTGGTACTACATTCTTAGATGAAGGTATAGTAACAATTAGTTGGAATACTGCGCAAGCTACCAATTTAGCAGAAGAAGACATCGTCTTTACACTTCAATTTGAAGCAACTGCAACGGTACAATTAAGTGAAGCGATTGCTATCACGAATCGTCACCTTAGTGCAGAAGCTTATGATGATGAATTGAATATTTTTGATGTTGATTTACATTTCGATACAACAAATGGTATCGTATCGAACGACGCTACTTTTGAATTACTTCAAAATGAACCAAACCCATTCCGTGGTACTACAACCATCCGCTTTAATTTACCAGAAGCTAGTACAGCGACTTTGACCATCTTTGATATGGCAGGTCAAGTAATGAAGGTAGAAAAAGGCACATTTGATGGTGGCTACAACGAATGGTTTATCAATACCGATAATATGGCAAGTGGAATTCTATACTATCAATTAGAAACTCCTACCCACGCTGCTATTAAGAAAATGTTATTAATCGACTAACTCACGGGTGTTGGAAGTCATCTTCGGATGACTTTCCAATACATTTAGTTGGAAAATTAAGACAAAATTTGAGAAAAGTCAGTCGTTTTTACGGCTACACTATAAAGAAAAGTTGAGTAGTTTATATGTAACGAAGAGACAAATTAGGGGTCTCAAAGTTCATGTGTACAAGCGTTCTTCCGTGAGGGAGAACGCTTTTTTTATCAAAAAAAACTTTTATAGGAATGCAAGGGATGAAAATAAAAAATTGGGCTGATCCAATGCTCGAAACAGCCATCGCCACCGCACAAAAATGGAAAGATGGATTCTAAAAGCCTCACAATAGGGCGATCCCCAAGCCACAATATAGAAAATATCAAGTCTCGCAGCGCAGCAATCGCTCAACCCACGAAGTGAGTGGTCTCAAAGCGCAGCGATCTAAAAATCTATAAAACCACAAATTCTGTCCGTCGATTCGCTTGTCGCCCTTCATCCGTATCATTCGTAGAGATGGGTTGGCTTTCGCCGTAGCCTTTATAAGATAAACGAGTGGCAGTAATTCCTTTTTCGATTAACCAAGTATAAACGGACTTAGCGCGGGCATCGGAGAGTTGGAAATTATCGGTATCACTACCTACATTATCGGTATGTCCATTGATTTGAATGCGTAAACTGGCATTTTCATTTAATAGACCATACAATTTATTCAATTCTGAAAAGGAACTGGATAATAATTCAGCGGAGCCTGTTTCAAAGAAGATATTTTTTAAGATAATCGGATTCGATTTTAGAGGCGTTGATGTTGTTGGAGAAGTAGTTGAAGCGGTTTCTGTTGGAATGGGAAACAACTCAATTTCCAATAAATAGGGTTTATCTAAAGACTGTAAAGCATCTAAGGCAAAATTTTCAGAATGAAATAAATAGCCTTCTTTCGATACATTCAAACCATAATTTTTCCCCAAAGGTAAACACACTAAAAATTCTCCATCGGTATCCGTAACGGAAGAAGAGTAAATTTCTGATTTAGTGAGATTGACCATTTCTACATTGGCTTGTAAAGGCTTGCCCGTATTACCATCTTTGACTAGGGCTTTAACATAAGTCACAGCTTTAGGACGCGCGGCTTCATACAATTCAAAACTATAAATATCCGTCCCAGTAGTGCTTTGTTCGTCTTCTTGTTTGGTGAAATCCCGATTGGAAGCAAAATATGCGGTTTTTCCATCCAAACTTACAATCATTGCTCCTTCATGTGAATCGGTATTAATTGGATAGCCCAAATTAGTAGGTTCTTTCCAAGAATCATTTTCTGTTTTTCGGCTATAATATAAATCAAAACTCCCCATCCCAGGATGCCCATTCGACATAAAATAAAGCGTTGCTCCATCAGGGTGCATAAATGGCGTTTCATCCTTTTGCGCCGTATTGATGGGCGCACCTAAATTAACAGGTGTACTCCATTTTCCAGCTTTGTTTCGGCGACTCATCCAAATATCGCTTTCTCCCATTCCTCCTTTTCGGGTACTCGCAAAATAAAGCGTTCGCCCATCTGCGGATAGACTTGGCTGAGCTTCCCATGCGCGTGTATTGATCGGTGCACCGATATTCGCAGGAGGTGTCCAACGTCCATTACGTACTTCAGAAAAATACAAATCACATGCTCCAAAACCATCCATTTCGCCACATTTGGTAAAGACTAAAAAGCGACCATCAGCAGAAATACTTTGCGCTCCTTCATTGGATTGTGGATTGTTAATTTCTAAAATGGGCGTTCCCAATTGCCATTTGTCATCTCGAAATTCCGATTGATAAAAATCCTCCTGTCCGCGAATACGCTTGGTATAAATCATCGTTTGTCCATCGGCAGTTAAGGAAGGAAGATATTCCTGGTCGATGGTATTAATATTACTTCCAACAGATTGTGGATCAAATGGAACGGGATTTTTCTTTGCTTCTTTTAGAAAACTATAATTTTTGATGTGTTTTTCTGCACGTTTTTTTAGGTTTTGCTCGGTATCGCTAGTGGGTTTGGCGCGTTCAATAAATGCCTCATAATTAGCAATCGCTTCATCATATTTTTCTTGATAGGCTTCTGTAGTCGCCAGCATGTAATACACCCGCGATTTATATTCTCCATCTAGTGCCAATGCTTTTTCAAAAGAGGTTTCTGCTTTGGCATAAGCTTTCAAATCGTATTGTACCATTGCCAGTTGAATGTGGGCATCAATAAAATTAGGGGCTAGTTTGATCACTTTTTCAAAATCAGCGAGTGCTTTGGTATAGATACTATTGGAGCTATATTTCACGCCACGATCATACAAGCTTTTCGCTTTCCCCGTCGCGGTCTTTTTGGTAATGACTTCTTGAGAAAAACCAGTCAATTGGCTTCCCAAAAGGATAATAATGAAGAGAATATATTGCAATTGCATAGGTTGTTGTTAAATATACAGTAATCAAGGGACGGTAGACTGTAGTTGATATTCAAACCGTCTACCGTTCACCGTCTAAGCTTTTAATTTTGGAATTATCGTTATCTTGATTTATACTTAGAAGCTGTTTGAATTTAATACTATTGTTAATATGAACTTCTTTTTACGCCATATTTCGTTCTAAAAATACTCATTTAGCGCAGCTAAACTCCGTTTTTTATGCCTTATCTGACGGAAAAATAATTTTCATATTATTCAAAAAACTAAATTCAAACAGCTTCTAAGCTCCCATCTTTTTAACGCGATTTTACACAAAGAGTAACGAAATAATTTCCTAAAAAAGACTTATCTTTTTGTTATAAACGACACGGGATAAATTTGTAAAAACCCACCTGCTGTCGGGCAGGTTAATTCATCCCTTTATTGGTATAACTCTGAGCGTGAAAAAAGAGAAACAAAATGACTTTTTTGTCCCGCTCAAAGTATAAACGAAAAGAAAGGGGAAAAGGGTATATTGGTATCGTTTTTTCTCTTCTTCTTCTTCATCCGGGTTTTTCCAGAGGTGCCCATATTCTGGAGCTTGTAGGGCTTCGTAGATGTCTTCAGGTAGATTTTTACAACCATAAAGGGTTTTGGCTTTAGCGAGTTGTTGCAGAGAAAGATTTTTAACTTCTGTCACATTCGCTCCTGTCAAATCTACTCTAAATAAATTTTCAATTCATTATCTATATTACAGATCGTAGTTTGAGTTTCAAACATTCCATCCTGTCGCTATTTCAGCTTTCCTGTCCGCCATAAATGATTATAATTTATGACAGGCGGGTTTGGTGATCTCAAAATTTTTGCCCTCATAATTAACACCCCTTACTTAGTAGTTGGAAACTATGCTTGCTTTCATCACGTTTTTTATAATGGATATCTTAATTTGTTTTTCTTTTCAAAATAGACTAGATTCAACTCGAAACCTTATTAATATCAATTATGGCATTTCCCAGTTTACAAAGTGATCGTTTAGTGTATCGTCAATTCCAAGCAGAAGATTTAGAACTTGTATTCTATGGTTTGTCGCATCCTGAGGTAATTCGTTATTATGGCGTTTCTTATGATAGTTTGGAAGCTACTAAAGAACAGCTGGCATGGTTTAAAAATTTAGAAGAAACAAAAACGGGACTCTGGTGGGCGATCTGTCGAAAGGAAGATGGCGTATTTGTTGGTGCGGGTGGATTTAATGATTGGTCACACGAACATCAAAAAGCAGAAGTGGGTTTTTGGCTCTTGCCCGAACATTGGGGAAAAGGCTATTTACAAGAAGGAATGCCCACGATTTGTCAATATGCCTTTGAAAGGATGAATCTTCATCGAATTGAAGGTTTTGTAGTGGATGATAATCAAAATTGTAGAAAAGCGATTGAGAAAGTAGGCTACAAATATGAAGGAACAATGCGCGATTGTGAAGTAAAAGATGGAAAGTTTATCAGTGTGGCGATTTATGCTTTGATTCGGTAGATTTTAAGATACGATTTCTTGTAGTTTTTCATCTAAAATGTCCCCAAACATCCGATGCCCTGTTTCAATATAATGTACTTGAACAGCGGGTGCTAATTTTTCATACCTTCTTCCAATTTTAGCTTTGATAATTTGATCGTGTTTTCCAAAAATGAGATAAGTAGTATAGCTTGCCTTTACCAATTCCTTTTTTAAACGAGGTGGAAAAGTCATAAAATTTGCCAGAGAAAGCCACGTATACAGTAGCCGTTTTCTTCGTCGTGGATTGGCAAGATGAATCGTCACAAATTGATGAGCAATAGTAGGAATAAGTTTCCACTGATATAATTTTTCCGTTAATTGAATCAAACGAGTAGGGTGAGCAGTACGACGGGAAAGCCATCGACGGATGAAAACAGGCACTAAATTCATATTAAATAGCCATTTAGATCGTAATCCATCTGGAGCTAATAAATACAATTGATTAATTTGTTTTTGAAAAGCAGCGGCTAATACCAATACTAAACGCGCCCCCATACTATGCCCCATCATAGAAAATTCTTGGATATTTTCTTTTTCTAAAATGAATTGTACCAGTTCAATTAAATCTTGCTCGTTATAACTTTCCGTATTCCATTTTGTCTTCCCATGAAAAGGTACATCTATCGCAATTACTCGATATGTTGAAGAAATGCTTTTTTCTAATTTTAAAAACACCTCCGAACGATCTGCAAATCCATGAAAAGCAATTAACACCTCTTTTCCCTTACCAAAACTAGTGTAATGGATCTTATGCTTTTGAAAGGAATAAAAAGAGAATTGCTGCATTGGGTTAAATCAATTTAGTCATGCTAGGTCGCTGTAAAGACAATGATACGTATTTTTGAACAAATGATGAACATCCTTATCGAGCTGTCGTTTTCTTGAGTATGAATCATTTTTATTTTTTGCTTTTATGTTTGGGATTAATTATGAGTAGTGCTTGTGGGGTGAAAGAATTTTCATCCAACTCCTCCCCTATCGCGCATACCATTTGGGATGAATTAGTCAAAAAACATGTGACAGAAACAGGCGCAGTTGACTACAAGGGTTTTCAACGGGATAGTGTTCAACTAAATCGTTATTTGAGTCAATTACAAAATAATCATCCAAATGATAAGAATTGGTCAAAAGACGAACAATTAGCCTATTGGATTAATGCTTATAATGCCTTTACAGTAAAATTGGTGATAGATCATTATCCTGTCAAAAGTATCCGAGATATTAAAAGTGGAATTCCTTTTGTCAATTCTGTTTGGGATATTAAATTCATTCAAATTGAAGGAAGAACCTATGATCTCAATAATATCGAACACGGCATTATTCGAGAAGAATTTGAAGAACCTAGAATTCATTTTGCGTTGAATTGTGCCTCTATTTCTTGTCCTCGTTTGCGTACGGAAGCATTTTTTGCAGATCGTCTAGAGGAACAATTGACGGATCAAACCCAATATTTTCTTAGAAACACAATAAAAAATCAAATCTCCACAAATGATCCAAAACTATCGAAAATCTTTTCTTGGTATCGTTTTGATTTTAAAAAAGGAGATAATTCTGTCCTAAAATTTATCAATCAATATTCCGATATTAAAATTGATTCAAATGCTAAAATATCCTATTTAGATTATGATTGGAATTTGAATGAGTGACCTTTACTTTTGTACATTTTTCAAAAAACATTGGTACATTTTTCGCAACAAAGAAGATTAAATACCAACTATCAATTATGCTCTTTAAACGAATTATGGGATTTGTATTGCTAACTGCTTTTATTGGATTTATGGGAAATAAATTCATGGATTCTTTGGCAGGAAATGATGATGCCCCTTTCATCATTGCAATAGCTGTAGTCGTCTTATTAATGATTCTTTTAGGGATCAATCGTATTCTTACCCACTAATTTCTTTCCATTTCAAGGTAACGTTTTCTCATTAAACAGGCATTAAAAAGTAGAAAACCGCTTGTGTTTTCAAAAAATGATTGTTAGCATTCTAAAAAGTAGTCTTTTTTTTCTATTTTGAGAAGTAACTCTTTTAGTTGATTTTGAAACCATACAAAAACAAATAAAACTTCAAAATTAAGTTTAGCAAGGGGTTAAAACCATATTGGATCATCATAGTCCAAGGGAATTTATTCCCTTGTCTTCAATCATTGTTAATTTTGTATGGTTTTAAATTAGTTGATATAGATGCCATCCCCAATCCGATAAAATTGGATCATTCGACATAAAATTCCAAATGATATGAACAAATGCCTCCGTTTATACACCTACTTTTTTTTGCTATGCCTAATCTCTTTTAGGCTTTCTGCTCAAGACACACTCAATAATATCACTGTAAATAACGGGTTTATATTACTTAATGACATCCCAGCCTTAGAAGGAAATCCTAAAGCCATTTGGGGAAATTATTTCTGGGAATTTGGTGATGGGCATTATAAAATGACCGAAAAATCTAGTGTAGATTATACCTATAGTGAATCAGGCATTTACAATGTTCGAGCGAGTTTAACGCCCTATTACACCGTAGTGAGTAAACCCATTACGTATTATCAAGATAATGTCGCCATCAATGGTGTGCCAACCAATGCGCCCTCCTATAATATGAATGATCGGTATGTCAATATTGTTACCAATTCCAGATATGAAGTGGTAGCCGATCACGAAATTCGAGTGGTACTACACTATGAAATGCCGCCCTCTGCAAAGTCATCTGATGAAGGCTACTTGTTCTTATTTTATAATAAAAAGGGAGAGATTGGAGATAGTCCAGATAAGATTTCTTATGAATCCTTTTCTTATTTAGATGCTGATACGCGTACGTATGCTAAAGCCAATAGTAGTTTAATGGGCGTCGCATTTCCTGCCTTATCTTCCACTGCAAAAAGTAGTATTCAACAACTGCAAAATGAACATGTAGATGTCTTAGTTTTTAAAACATCTAGTTTATCTCGTGGTCAAGAAAATCGAATTTTTCTTAGTTTAAAAGCTAATCCTGAATTAGCGGATATTGCAGATATGAAACGGGAACTAAGTTTTACGGCGGCTTGGGCACCTTTATCAGGCACTTTTGATCCAGAAAAACATATTCATCAATATAGCATGGATTTATTAGAGGTTCACGATCCTAATAAAATCGAAGTATTTCCAAAAGTTGCTTACTACAAAAAAGGGCGTAAACAGAAATTATTCTACACGATAGATTTTCAAAATGAAGCGGAAGGGATTGTGAGGGATGTAATAGTTCGTTTTCCTCTAGCTAAAAATCATGATGCCTCTACTGCTAAAATTGATCCTAATAAAAACAGCACCTATGCAGTAGATAAAGACCTTGTTTGGAATTACCATTGTTCTCCCGTTCAAAAAGAAAACAATAAATGCCTTTCTTTAGGAAAGAATAGTGCTGCCGATAGTCTTTTATTTACCTTTCATAATATTGATTTATTTGGCAAAGATCATCAATTGATTGGGCCTTTTAATAAAAAATTGACCAAAGGACGCTTATCATTTAGTATACTCACCGACGGAACACGAGCTAATAAAAATAAATCACAAGTTGATATTATTTTTCGCGGAGCAGAAGCGATGGCGACCAATAAAGCAAAGGTAAAATGGCGTCAAAGTGCCTTTTATCTGAAGACAGGACTTAATTCTGCACATGATTTTGGGGTGTATTTAGCTGACGCTCAAAATTTCATGGAACGAGCTTCTGTTGGTTTGATCTATGATAATACACCTCTCGGAACGGGGATCAGTTGGGGAATAGAAGGAGGCTTAACGAGCTTGACCATGCGCCGCTCTAATTCTACTGCCATCACCAATAATTTAACCCCAAATGGTGGTCTTTGGGTACAAAACGAACGTATTTCCATGCGTATGTTAGAAGCGCAGGCGCGCGTGGGGTATCAATTTGGTGGGTTTATCAAAGGGTTTGCAAGTGCGGGGCTTTCGGTACCTGCCTTTGCGGATTTGAGCTTGGAAAGTGATGTGGTACATTATACAGTAGATGCTCAAGAAACCGTATTAGCGGATGCTATAGATACAGGTTTTGGTATCTTCAATTCTTCTCCTGATGCAGAATTATTTAATCAAACCATTAGTACTAATAATTTTATGGGTTTTATGACAAATGTCGGTCTGGAAGCAGGTTTATTGAATAATTTGAGTGTAGGTATTAAAGGTGAAATGCGTTTTTATCCTAATTTTTATTATACAACTGATAAATGTTTTAGTGTACGCAATACAGAAGTATTTCTTCGATTTCGATTGTTTAGTTTGTAACTAAAAATTCGACACAAGATTTATCCAAAAAAAAGGATGATTAAACTAATCGTAAGACGACTTGAAGTCGGTTCACAATAAGAATCTAAAAATTTGGAACACCCCATTCATGACTGATTATTGGTCACACAAATGAATGAATGATTGTAATAATCGTGGGACGATTTTGAATCGGCCACACGATAAGAATCTAAAAATTTGGAACATATGAAATTCTTAAACCATTATATTCTAATTCTTTTCATGGTTCTAATGGCTGCTTGTACCTGTGAAGATCATGAACAAATTATTACAGAATTACCTGATGTCTTTATCATTAATGAAACGGCAATAGAAGGCGATCAGATTGTTCTTTATTTTAGTTCAGCTATTGACCAACAGTCGATTCAGATTAATGAAAATATCGTCATCACGGCACAAAATGGAAATAATTTATTTACACTAACAATAGAAGATAATGCGATTTTTATACCCTTTTGTGATGTAGATTGTGGGGATGTAGAAACTTGCACCATTAACATTGATGTACAAGCCTTTGATGGAAATCCTATTTTATCAGCTGATGGACAGGTGTTAGATGGTGACCAAGATGGAAGTGCAGGAGGTGCATTTAATCGTGCGTTTGCAATTGACAATTGTTTTATTCCTAGTTTTCAGGTCATTGAAAATCCGAATTCGCCTACCATTTACGAAGGTATAGCCGATATAGAAATATGGAATAATGAGATTATTGTTGATTTCAATCGAACAGTAGACCCCATGAGTGTTATACTAAATGAAACCCTCTTTTTCTTCAGTCCCATGTTGAATGAATATATTTTGGTAAATGGATTTTTGACTTGGAACGAGACTTATACTTCTTTAACAATTACTTCTAATGCAGGTAATTATTGTATGCAAATTAATCAATCTTGCAACTGTGAGTTACGATTAGAACTAACCGATGCCATTCGAGATAATGGTGATGAAGCCTTAGATGGCAATTATGATGGTATTCCTGGCGAGATGTATACGAGAACTATTAATTATGAAGCTACCAATACGGTAAATATTTTGGGTGATTGGTATGTAGATAATAGTGCCTTTTTACATATTGATTTATTTAAGTTTAAATATCCACTAAATCCAGCAACTGTAGAACCCCAAAAATCCATTTTCTTTCGTTGTAATGATGTAGATGAACCTCCAAGAGAAATCATCTTAGAATGGTTAGATGATAATACAGGTTTCAATCTTGTAGTCGTAGAAGATGTGTTTATGAATTGTGGTACATCCTTTCAATTTTTTATTGAAATGACGGATGATATTATTGATGTAAATGGACGACCCTTAGATGGTGATTTTGATGGTATCGCTGGTGGTAATTATAACTTTAGTGGGTTTTACTAAAAAGGAAAAGGAACTTAGACAAATCCTGTCGAAAGAGTTATTATACCGTTTTGACAAAATCCTTTCGTATATAATTTATGATTTTTTCAAAGCGGCATTTTCCTGAATCCCGTACCTGCAAGGTCGGGAATACGTTGAAGGTGTGATTTACGAAATCACTTATTCAATTGCGTATTATAATTGCGTCGGACGTTGAGTCCTCGCAATTATTACAGGTGGTCATAGGAGGCGAAGCCACTAAAAATGGCTGTTTAATAGCCATTTTTAGTGGCTTCGCCTCCTAGAAACCTCCATCTTCGTTGTCGAGGCTCGACGCCGACGACAACGAGAAAAAAATCACAGTTTTTGTCAAAGAACCAAAGAAAACTTACAATTTGTCTAAAGATTGACGTGCTAATTTCCAAAAATGGATCTCCCCATCTGTGGTGGTCATTATCAAACGATTGTATATTTCATCATAAGAAAAACTAGAAAATTGATCCATTAAATCATAAAAATCGAAGAATAAAGCACGTTTTAAGTCTCCAGTTTGGGCATCTCGAATATCTACTTTCCCATCTCTTGCTATTGCTAAATAATGCGTATTATTTTCGATAGGCATGATCCAAAAGGCTTTATTTAATTCTACCGTTGATGGTAATCTTATTTCTTCTTTTGTAGCTAAATTAATTTGAGATAAGCCTTCTTCCGTAAAAAGGAATAGTAAATTTCCTTCTGAGGAATACCATACATTTTTTATAGCACCTGAAACTTGAAAACGATCTATAGTCATTTGTTCAGCCAATGAAAATCGTAGTACCGTTTGTTTATCTTTTTGTAAAATAATTTCTGCTTGGCGTGGATGCGTATCCCAAGTTTTTATTGGTTTGAAAGGAACATTTATTGGCGAATTAAGCTTCTTATTTAAATCATAAATTTGCAAAAATGGTGTTTTCCTAAACGATACTAACAACTGATTGGTAGCAGCTATAAAATGAATAGTTTGTATTTCTTGCTCAAATGATGTCAGTTGAATCAAGGTATCAATTCCTTCGGATGACCATTTTAGTAGATTCAGCTTCCCTAAATTATCTGCTACATAAGCATTCTCCTTATTCAAAACCATTGCTCCATAGCCTTCTCCGTTTAGTTGATAAGGAAGATCAATTGGATGTCCCAATTGATCGTAATCTTGAATACCATTGATAAAATTAGTAGTGAAAATAAAGTGCGAATCTACTTGAATTGTATGGGGTGTAAAATCACTTTTTATACTTAATGTTGCCAAATGATGAGGATATTCCCAAGTACGAATTTCGCCATCAGAAGAAATGGATTGAATGCTGTTTCGTTCCTCTTGAAATGCTAATCCAACAATAGGATGTTGATGTCCTTTTAAGGTATTCAGTAAACGCCCCGTATCTGTACGATAGAGATAAATAAGTCCATTCGTATCGCCCAAGAGCATTAATTTTCCTGAAGCATCCAATTGCATTTTTGTAATGGGATATTCTAAAGCAATAAAAGGATTTTCTTCTTCGATTCCTTCTTTTTCAAAACCTACCCAAATCAATTGATTAGTCTGTATATAAAAATAATTGCCATCAGGAGCAGGCAAAATTTGGTCGATTTCTTCCGAAAAAGTATGAATTTCTTTTGTTGATTTATTTTCAAGATCAAAGCGTTCCAGACGACCTGATTTATCCCCTAAATACAAGGCTTTCTCATTAGAAGAAAAACAAAGTGCCGAAATGGATTTGCTAAATCGAGTATTGACTAACTGATTGCCATTTTGTTCCCAAATTCTTAGATAGTGGTCATCTACTGCTGCGATTAGATTTTTTTGAGGGGCAAAGGCAATGGCATTGATTTTAAAATGTTCATCTGTCGTTTCCTTCGGATATTCTAAGTGATTTGACCAATTATTGACTTCCCATAGATGCGCTTTGCGATCCGTTGAGCCTAGAAAAAGATAGTTGTCCTTTGGTGTAAACAACAACTCATAAGACGTATTATCAATACCTGAAAGGGAATCTTTTAAAGAATACTGATTTTGCTGCCATTGATACAATAACACATTATTCGTTGTAGAAGATAAAGCTGCTAAATAGTGTCCATTTTGACTAAAAGCAGCGGCATTCATAGGAAGATCAAGCGAGTCGGCTGTTCCAAAAACATTATTCCGATAGGCTTCAATCAAGATGTCTTCATAAATAGGTTCTTGAAGGATGGCTTGTGCCGCCTTCATTTGTTGGATTCCTTTAGATGGATTTTGTTTAGCGATAATTTGCCCTTCTTTGAAAGTATTCACGGCTAATAAACGAGCTTGTTGTTGTCGGCTACGATTCATATACAATAAGAAGCCAACTAATAAAGCTAAAATAGCGGTGATGAGTAAAGCAATTAAACCCTCTTTAATCCAAATTCTACGGCGACTTTCACTGATAAAATCCTCCACATCTTTGTGGAGTCGGATGCTCGGTAAGGTATCTTTGATGTATTCAAAATCTCGACGATTGAGGAAATTACTTTGGGCGAGGTGTTGCTTATACCGATTGTCCAACCAATTGGTAATGGTACGTCGTTTTTTTTCTTCGGCAGATACTTTTTCAAATACTTGCCCTGCGATGGAGTCGTGTATGAGTTCGTATTTCATTCTACCATTTAATTTCGTATCCTGAGTAATTTAATTCGATTCAATTCTTCAATACAAAACAGCACGTCATCTGGACTTAATTTTCTGTTTTTCGGTAAATTTTCAAGGATAGTAGCAATATTCATACTTTGCTTGGTACCGTCATCTGTTACTAAAGTGAATAATATCTCTAAGGGTAAACCTGCTGTATTTTTTATGCCTCTTTTTTTCAATTTTTGCTCAATCTCTCCCATTTGTTCATCCAAAAAATGAGATAAAACATTATCCATCGCACCAACCTCACGTACTAAGGGTTCATCAAATTGAATCGTCTCCGCTTTTTTTTCGGCGGCTTTTCTGTAAAGGCGATCTAGATATACTTGCAAATGTGTTAATTCCACTTGTTCCTTTTTTTTGCGTAATTGTTGAAGCATCAAAGGAATAGTTGTTTTAGGGTCGGTTATTTCTATATTTTCAAAACGACAAGTGCCCAAAATCACTTTGAAAAGATTGCGGTCATTCATGCGCTCTACCCGTAAGCGATTATCAAATAAAGTAGGTACTTGTTTTTCAAATTCATTTAACCATGCAATCCATTCTTCGCGGATAATGATAATCATTTTGGCTTGTAAACCAGATTTTAAAATATCCGAAATACGTTGATAAAATTCTTGTTGTTCTTCGGCAGTTCCAAGAATAAAAAGTTCTTCAAATTGATCAAAAATGAAATAAATAGGTTTATGAAACCGAAAATACAATTCTCTGATTTGTGCAATAATATTTCCCCCATCCACACTCCAATCGCCTAAAGTACGTTCAATTTCATTGTTTAAAGCTACATTAATATTTTCACCTCGTCTTACGGGAATAGGCAACCAATCTGTAGAATAAAATTTATTCCCTAAACCACAATTGACCAAGCTCGTTTTGCCCGTCCCCGAAGCACCATACAAAAGGGTGAGATTGGAAGTGTGCACGGCATTGTAGAGTTGCGCCGTCTCCTTTGACCGCCCAAAGAAGCGTTTGGCATCTTCTTCTTGATAAGCATCGAGAAATTTAAAAGGGCTGGTCATTCAAAAATTTATTTATCATTTATTTACAATCTGGCAAAATCCGATTTAAACTGTTCGAGTTGACGTTCGAGAGCAGCAAAAATAGGAATGCCTTCTTCTACGAATTCATGTTCTTCTTCAAACTCATCTTCAAAAAAATCAAGGGCTTGTTCTTGTTTGGTAATATTTGTCCCTTCTTGAAAATCTAAATCTGTCATATTGGTATGCAAAATATCCGTTCCTTTTTCATTTTTTAAAGCCGTGAAAATGCCATGTTTGATGGAGATATAATGATAAACGCCTTCTTTTTCAAAAGCAAAAAGATGAGGGTCAATTAATTCTCCTCCTTTATAGGTGTTTTTATCCATCAAAAAAGGGGACAAATTGAGAAAACGATGGACTTTTTGTTCGGTACTAACCAAAATTATCGAACGATTATTGGAATAGGTCGTTCTCCGACGATTCGTTGCATCATCATAAATCGTAAGTCCATGCTCGGCTTCTGCATTCATTCGACCCATATCAAGCTCATATTCTAAGGCACTAAATCGCTGATTATCAATATTAATATCTCGTACCGCCAACATACTATAACCCGAAAGAAATGCTAATCGTTTGAGTAAAATCGTCAGTGCTTTTTCAGTTTGTTCACATTTGGAAGCGCCATTTTCTGTCATTAAATCATTAGTACGAATGGCTTCTAAAAACTGAATGGATTTTGCCAGATTAGATTTTTCATTGGTTAATTCAATAAAAAAATGTTCTAACTCAGGTGCAAACAACTCAATATCGGCTTCTTCCATTTGATGAAAAACGGCTAATGCTTTTTCTAAAAATGGATACTGTAATAAATTAGATTCTTGAGGTAACTGAATGGGCTGAATCCTTTGTTGTAAGGATGCATTATTGCTAATTTGATTCCATAAATCAGATAGCATGATGAAATAAACAACTTGACTACTAATGATATATGTACTTATCAATTGCTCCAAACGCGCTTGCGATGGTTGGATGTACTCTTCAAAACGTAGTAATCGTATTTGAGAACCAATAATCCAAGGAAAATTTCGAATCACTAAATTGAGGTAAGCACTCGAATCAATTTTGCGATCTATACCGCCAATCGTTTCCCATTTTTGATGATGAATATCTTCATTGAATTTGCACATATCATCCAATGCCAAGACGAGAAACTTATTGGTCTTTACATATTGTCGAATATGACTTAGAATAGTAGAAGGCAAACCAATATCTCGATAAAATGGCAATCGCCAACGATAAATTGCTTGTGCTTGATCTTCTTGTACATACAATCCCCAAGGGATTTCCTCTTCTTCCTCTTCTAATTCAGGTGCGCGTTCTGCTTTTTGTTTTTTCAAAGAACCTAAGGTGCGATTTATAAAAATACTTGGACTATTTTCATAACGAGATTCCACGACTCCTTTTGCAAAAAGAAAAGCTCGTTTGAGGGTTCGTTTTTCTGCCAAGGCTTGATAAAATGCCGCCGCAAAATCTTTTGCCATTGGATCGGCAATGGGAATAGACGTAGCAATGACCGCCTTGACTCCCATTTCTAATAATAAATCAACTTGCCCTCGTGTAGAACAGCCATTTAAAAAGACCAATTGCAAATTTTCTTGCTCCCCTAACAATTGCGCTAGCCCTTTAGCGTTAGCATTTCCAGATTCCAAGCGCAATTGTGTTCCATTCGCATGTCCGCCATAATGGAAAATAAGGAGTTGATTTTGATATTTGAGGAGTATTTCTACTAATTCGTTGAGATCGAGGCTTTCTTCTCCTTCTATTTTGATGTATTCTTTTCGAGCAACATCCACCAAGGCTGATTTTATGGCACTACTCTCCTCTTTCAACAAATCAAGATGATCGTCTTTATCATTGGCAAAAGTGGAAAAAATAATTGGGGTGCTCATAATTTAATATAAAAATAGGCTGTGTACAGGACAAAATAATCGTTAGAAGGATGCAAGGGGTTGAAACCACCTTGAAAAGGGGCCTGCTCCAACGTAATTTATTGCGTTGTCCTTAAAAAAGAACACGCTTCCTAAGTTTTGTCCTGTACACAGAAAAATAGGTTTCTATTTTTGCGAGTTAGGAAGCTTCTCCAATCACCTTAAAAATTTATTCAAAGCCTCTCTTCCTGCTGGATCATCAAAATAATTGAGGTGATGGCAAGCGACTTCAACCATTTCAGGAGCAGGCACTCGATCTCGATTTACGGATTTTATACTTTCTATACTGACGGCAATATCATTGGGCGTAGTACCATAAAAAAGTTTACCGCCTAATTTAAGAAGTTTATCCATTAATTTTTTGGCTCCTTCATTTTTTTCAAAAAACGCATCTAAATCTCCTGCAACAATAGAATATGGAATCTTTGGATCAACTGCTTCTGCTAAATTTTCCAACAATTCATCTTCTTTATTATCCTTATCCATTTGTTCCAAAGTAACCGTCAATGTTTTTGATCCTTCTAAGACTTTGACTAATTTACCTGCAAATGGAATATCTACCAAATAATTTAAAGCAAAACCCATTAAAGTTAAGGTTTTATCTCGATAAGCTGGCATTTTCGCCATCGCGGAACCAGCATTGGGTGTACCTGCAAGAATTAAATGTTTAACCCAATTGGCACCATCTAAATATTCTACAAAATAACGACTCACTAAGCCCCCCATCGAATGTGCCAAGATGGTGATTTTTTTATGCTCATTTATTCCTGCATTTTTTAGTTTTTCTTTTAAGCCTTTAGCAATGAGTTCGATTTTGGTATTTAAATTTTCATAATCAAACGCCAAGATAAGGTCATAATTGGTATTGCCAGCCATGAAATTGACCATCGCTTTTGTATTGCCAATGATCCCATGAACCACTAGAAGAATATTTTCTGCTTCTGCTACTTTTAACTCAATATCATCTGTGCGTAAACGAGCTTTGGAGAGTTGATAATCCACCCAAGAGAGTTGATGTAAATCTGTGGCTTTTCGTTTGAGGGCTACTTTTAAGAAACATAATTTTAAAGCCCGAAAAATACTTCGTTTGGTGATGGCTTGTTCCTCAGGCAAATGATGTATGGCAATATGTGTTTTACCCTTTTCGTCGGTATGTACTTGTCCAATTGGTAAAAAATGTTCTCCATCAAAGGTGATGGGTAAAATGGTTTCATCGGCTTGAAGTTCCGTATTCAACTGAATGTGTAAGGGATTTTCTTTTAAATCTGCTTCATTTTTTATTTCAGATAATTCCAGAAGATTGCTTCGTTCTTGGGTAGAACGTGTTTGTCTTCCCAACGAAAGTAATTCCACATCTTGGTCTTCGATTAAACGCGTAATCATAGCAATGGAATTGATATTTCTGGTATTACTTGCTTCTTTTGAAGTGCTAACGTTTGCCTGAAAAGAGGGATGTGGTAAAATTTGAAGCGTATTGTCTTCTAATTGAATGACTTGATCGGGATTGACGGCATTTTGACGCCCTTTTAGGGTAATATTTTTCTGGAAAGTGCACCATTCATTGACCAATTTTTTCTGTTTTTTCATTCTTGACCCCAAGCCTTTTTCACCCGCTAAGGAGAGTTCAGCAAGACCAGCCATATTTCGTTTTCGAGGATACACTTTGGTTTCTCCAATGGGCAATTCTTCTTCTACGAGTAGAAACTCACTAATTTGTTCGGAAGAGACAATGAGTTGAAAAAAGTTATGGGCAATTGTTTTACCATCGTCTAAATTTAGTGTGTCATTGTCATAAATGATCACTTCTTTTTTACTTGGTAAAAGTTCATCATTTAGAAAATAAATGGCAAAATTTTCAGAACAATAATACAAACTACAATATAAATCATGAGGCGAATTATTCACTACTTTCATAGAAAAAGGAACAGCTTGAAAATCGGCTCCATCTAAAAATGTACTGAGTTCAATCTCATCATTTAAATAGGTCTTTCCATCACATTCAAAGATAAAATCAATTTGGCTTGGATCAATTTTACTCTTATCATTGCGCAATAATTTTGCTTTTTCCCACTCCGCAATATGCTCCATGTAAGCAAATAAATCGGTAAACACTTTGGCATCATTTCCCCCTTTAATGGTACGCAAAATGAGCGATTGAGCGGTATCTTTTAAAATAACTTTACTTTCGCTTATGACCAATTGATAGGGAATTCCTTTTCCATAATTAACCAATTCAAAATGAAGTGGTTGATAATGTTCTAGTGCCGCTTTTAGTCGTGCTTCACCTGCCTCATCTGCTTGTACCAAAAATGGGATTCCCGCAGCAGGCAAACTCAACAATTCACCTTGATACGTTTTGGAAGGATTTGCCTGAACATCAATTAATTCTAATTGGCTCGTTTGAATCCCTACGGAACGTACTTTTGCTGTACCAATTTGCTGATGATCGTCATAAATATGGTATAAAATAGGTGCGTTAGCATTAACAGCTAAACCATGCAATGCTCCCGCCTCAACTTCCCAGTTTCCATTAGATGAAAAATAAACTGATCTTCGATTTTTTGAAGCAGTTGTTTCTGTAGCTAAAAAAAGACGATTGGGATTAAAGTTACCAATTATATCAAATTGAGGATGCTGTTCTTCTACAATTTCACGCATCGCAATGCGTGTTTTAGAAAATAAATCTGAGTACGATTGATGACGATCCGCTTTTAGCACTCGCAATAGTTGACTTGAAAACAAGCCATTATTTGAGGCAAGTTCTAAAGCCTTTTGTCGTTTATCACAAGCTGCTAATAAAATATGAGGTGTAGATAACTCATTGATATTTTCTCCATTGGGATAATTGTCTTCATAAAATCCATTGAGATAAGTAGAATAAGGTCGTGCTTTATCTCTAAAGTAAGCTTGACGAGTTCGCATTCCTTGTCGATTATTAGCAGAACGAGTCGCTGTGCCTGAATGACAGCAGTCCATAATGACAATAATATTAGGACATTGCTGACCAATACGATGTAATAGCACTCGAAGTTCTTTGTCTGCTAAATCCAATCCTTTCAGGGTACGACTATCATAACAAACGATTGTTTCTTCCTTTCCTGTTGGTGAATAAGGTAAGAATTCTTGTGCTGTTCGTTCTTGAGCACCATGTCCACTATAATAAAATAAGACCGTATCTTCTTTATTAGCTTGTAATAAAAATTGTTCGCCAAAATGATCGACTATATTTTGATAGCTAGCAGCTTCGTCAAAAAGGGTTTTGGTATTTATGGTATAATTATTTGAATAGTGGTCTTTTAGAAAGGCGTGAAAATTTACAATATCATTTTTACAACCATAAAGAGGAGCAACATTGGAAGAAGGATGATAATTATTGATGCCTACCATTAAGGCATAAAGCTTTGGTTTGGACATGATTTTTTGTGTCTTTTGGTTTTTTGAATTATTCAAATATAAGAAATTCTATACAAGTAATAGTAGATTTAGAGCTACAAAATAGTTTACTTTAATTTTGTCATATCCTAAATAAAATAATTTTTCTGTTTTAGAATTCTTACAAATTACTTATCTTTACGCTAAGTACTTATGTTTAGAGTATAAACATAACCCATCTTAGTAATTTCAGTTATCCCCAGAAAGTTATTAGTACACAAACGAATTATCATTCAAATAATTAGTTTTTCTTTTATGTAAAGGCACGCGGAGAAAATAAATTTACTTTCCTTGAAATAGTAAAAATTACAAGTCATTGAAAATGACGTTAATTGAGCTAATTCGAGGAATTAAGAATGTAAATTTATTCGTGCCCCACTACAAATAAAAGAAGCTATCAACCAATTTC
The DNA here is from genome assembly GCA_020628645.1 of Saprospiraceae bacterium. Lineage (GTDB taxonomy): Bacteria > Bacteroidota > Bacteroidia > Chitinophagales > Saprospiraceae > JAHDES01. The sequence goes on along the minus strand of JAHDES010000022.1, from coordinate 42,271 downwards.
TAAACATAGAATTGTTTAGTATGTTTTTTTCACCCAAATCATTTAAATACCTTATTATTATGTACTGTAAATTTGGTCCCTTCCCAATTTTCATTAGTTTATTTACTTTATTTATACCCTTTCTAGGAATCACACAAACGTCTAGCAACATGACCTTGGAAGGCAATTGGAATGAAAATACAATTTCCAGAAATGGTGTGTTTTATAATGATATTTGGGGCTATGTAGATGATAGTAATAATGAATATGCCGTAATAGGTTCACCTGAAAAAATACATTTTATTGATGTGACTGATCCTACAACTCCCACGCAAGTGGCTGAATTTGTTGGAGGTTCTTCTTCTGTTTGGCGTGACTTCAAGCGATACGACCGTTATATCTATGCTGTAGCAGATGAAGGAGGAGAAGGGCTAATCATATTTGATATGAGTCAACTTCCGAGTGGTAACATTATCAAAGTTTATCAAGATAATAGTGATTTTACCACGGCACATAATATTTATATTGATGTAAAGGAAGGTCGTTTGTATGTAGCAGGTTCTAGTGGTAGTTTCAATGGATTAATTGTTTATGATTTAACAGCCAACCCTGCCAACCCAACCAAACTTTCTGAGCCAACGCTTGCAGGCGGCTATGTACATGATGTATTTGTACAAGACAATATTGCTTATTGTTCTTCTGGAAATGATGGTTTTTATATTTTTGATTTCACAAATGCTTCTAGTCCTACGTTATTAGCATCCTTACCAACTGGTGCATACAATCATAGTAGTTGGATCTACGATAATGGCAACAAGTTTATCTATGCTGAAGAATCTACAGGTAGAGACTTGGGTATTATAGATGTAAGTGATATGAACAATGGTAATCTAACCATTCTCAATACCTTTAAATTTCCATTAATTACAAGTGATAATAATATCACCTATCACAATCCATTTATGATTGGCGATTATGCAATTGTATCTTCTTACATGGATGGCGTAACGATTTTTGATATTTCTGACCCTGATAATCCTGTAAGAGTAGCCCATTATGACACGATTAACAATAGCTCTTATAGTTCGCTAGATGGTTGTTGGGGAACGTATCCTTTCCTACCTTCTGGAAATATTATTGCCACTGATATAGAAACAGGTTTGTACGTACTATCTACTTCCGTAAGTTTACCTACTACTAAATGTGGAAATGGCGTACAAGATGATTTTGAAGAAGATGTAGATTGTGGTGGCTTTTGTGAACCTTGTGGTACTCCCCCTCCTGCACCTACTTGTGATGATGGTATCCAAAATCAAGATGAAACAGCTGTAGACTGTGGTGGAACTGTATGTAATCCTTGTCCTTGTAATGGTGTCAATATGGAATTAACCCTTGTTTTAGATGATTATCCAAGTGAAACGACTTGGGAAGTAGTAGACGATGCCACAAGTGCAGTTGTAGCCTCTGGAGGTAGTTATATTGGGCAAGATTTTCAAACTGTTGTAGAAAGTTTCTGTTTGCCTTACGGATGTTATGAGTTTACCATTTTTGATTCCTACGGAGATGGTATTTGTTGTGGTTTTGGGAATGGTTCTTATTCATTAGAAGATGTTGACAATAGCACCGTCATAGCAAGTGGTGGTGATTTTAATAGTAGTGAAACTACTAATTTTTGCTTAACCGCTCCTGCATGTCCAACTGATGAAACGTATAATGGCGCTATTTCTTCTGATACTTATTCTGTGAGCAATAATATTACTTCTGATGGAATAGTAGAAGATGGTTCAGTGGTGATATTTCAAGCTGGAACAGATATAGATTTAATTGCCAATTTTGAAGTAGAATCAAATGCTGAATTTACTGCAGAAATTGTAGCTTGTACCCCATTTCAAACTCCTACGTCTACTGTCTTAGCAGCTCGTTTAATACAAAAGCAACAAGAACTTACTACTGCTAAGAAAAATGGTCATTATGTTCCTCAAACTGATTTCGTAATCTATCCCAACAAAGGTTATGCTCATATTTATCTTGATAAAATGCAAGAAGTTCGTCTTCAGAAAAATGAAGAAATTTTATATCAAGATACATTACCACAAGGATTTAATCGTTTAAGAATACCGATGTCTATTTTAGAAAAAGGCAAACATGCGATTTCTTTACATACCTCAGATAAAATCATTCAAAAGGATTTAATTATCGAATAAAATCAACGTTTTATTAAAAAAAAGCGATAGTCGAGTAGTATCTTGGCTATCGCTTTTTTTATTTATTTTTTTTCATGGCAAAAATTATTGACAAATTAGCTTGGTTGTATATCAAAAATAAACGCATCTTGAGTACTCGATCAAAAGGCAAAGACACCTTCTATTTACCAGGTGGAAAACGAGATGATGGAGAATCTGATTGGGAGGCGTTACAGCGAGAAATTCAAGAAGAATTAAGCGTCGATCTCGTTCAAAATAGTCTTCATTTTTTTGGTGTTTTTACTGCAATAGCGCATGGTCATTCAAACGATACAACAGTAAAGATGACCTGCTATTTTGCAGAATATACTGGAAATTTAGTCATTGCTAATGAAATTGAAGAAATGGCTTGGTTGACTTATGATGAAAAATGGAAATCCTCTGCTGTCGATCATCTCATTTTTGATGCTTTAAAGGCAAAAAGATTATTATAATATTAAATACATCTGCTTAATTTTTGTCAAATAAGTTACCTAAACTTAACATTGACTAGTAATCTCGTAAAGATTGCCGTACTTTTAGTATTCATATCAAGTTAAACTCTGTTCATAAGTACAACCCATTATGATAAAACGTATACTCCTTTTTTCACTTACTTTCTTTTTAAGTCAAACACTTAGTTACGCACAAATTCACATCAACGAATATTCTGCCTCCAACTTAAATAGGTTTTTAGATAGTTTTAATAAAACAGAAGATTGGATTGAGTTGTATAATTCCAGTGATATGGCTGTAGACATTAGTGGCTGGCATTTATCAGACAAAGAAACAAATCCCACCAAATGGGAAATTCCAGATAGCACCATCATTCCTGCTAAGGGGCATTTAGTATTCTGGTGTTCTGGACGCGATCAATTTGTCAATGGAGAATACCACACTAGTTTTAAACTCACTCAAACGAAAGACAATGAATTTGTCTCACTAGCAGATGCTAATGGCAATGTAATCGAAGTCTTTCCTTTGCAACTTACCTTAGTGGAGCATTCGCGCTGCCGAGCGATGGATGGAAGTGCAGATTGGGTCGTTTGTACAGAACCTACTCCTCAAGCATCAAATAATGATAGTACGACACAATATCTAGGCTATACACAAACGCCTACCATGGATCTTAATGCTGGCTTCTACAATGGCGAGCAAACCATCACTATTACCAATAATGAACCCAACTCCGTTTTACGCTACACCTTAGATGGTACAAATCCAACTGCTACTTCTCCTGAATATATAGCACCTCTCATGGTGTCAGAAACTCAAGTCATCAAAGCACAAGCCTTTAGTAATGATCCAGCTATTTTGTCTGGAAAAATGGATTTTAACACCTATTTTATTGATGAACCTGATTATACGCTACCTGTTTTTTCAATTGGTGCTAATGATGTAATTGATTTAGCCAATGGACAGGGAGAGTTAATACCAATTGGTTCATTAGAATATTTTAACAAAGATGACCAACGAGAAGCCGTTGGTTTTGGTGAAATGAATCGTCATGGACAAGATTCTTGGGTGTTGGATCATCGTTCCTTAGATTGGATCACAAGAGATGAAATGGGTTATGAAAAAGCCATTAATGCTAAAATCTTTGCTGATAAAGAGCGGGATGAATTTCAACGTTTTATGTTCCGTAATTCGGGAGATGATAATTATCCAGCTATTGATGATTTTGAACATCAAGGAAGTACACATATTCGAGATGAATATGTTCAACAACTAGCCTATGAAGGTGGTTTAAAGCTCGACCATCGTACGGTGGAACGTGTCATTGTCTTTTTAAATGGACGATATTGGGGAGTTTACGGGATGCGTGAAAAAATAGTTGACCATGATTATACCAGTGAATATTATGATCAAGGCAAATACGATCTTCAATTCCTTTCGACTTGGGGCGATACCGAATTACGATATGGTGGACAAAAAGCTTTAAGTGATTGGCGAAGCATCCGAGATTTTATCTTAGAAAATGATATGAGTCTTCCAGAAAACTATCAAATCGCAGATGACAGCATCAATCTTTTAAGTATGATTGACTACATGATCGTCAATCTAAATGTAGTAGCTTCTGATTGGATGAATTATAATACTGGTTGGTGGCGTGGCTTGAATCCAGATGGCGATCATAAAAAGTGGGGATATTTACTCTGGGATTTAGATGCGACTTTTGATTATTATATCAATTATAGTGGTGTACCCAATACAAATCCAGATGCTGATCCTTGTGACATAGAAGAAATTTCTGACTACATGGATGAATTTTTCCCACCCGAAAATGATGGAAATACTGCAATCGAAGATTGTCCTTCTATTGTAAGTGGAGATTGTCCTTATCCAGCAGATGATCCTTATCTTCCCAGCGTATTTAGTTTTGCTCCTGAATGTTGTAATAATTGGGGAGGCTTTTGCAATAATATTTACAATTGGATTTCTGAAAATGGTGAACCCAACGCAGAACCTACCATCCAAGGAAATGTAGGCAAGCATGAAAAGATTTTCTTAAAATTAATAGAAGAAAACGAGACTTTCCGTCAACTATATTACTCCCGTTATGCGGATTTGATGAATACCGTTTATTCCTGCGATAATATGATCGAAACCCTTGATCGTATGATTGCCGTAATCGAACCTGAAATGCCAGGGCAAATTGAGCGTTGGGGCGGAAGTATGCAAGAATGGCAAGATAATGTACAAGATTTGAAAGACTTTATCCTAGAACGTTGTACACTTTTAGATGATGGAATGTTGGAGTGTTATGAAGAATTATCAGGTCCTTATACGCTCACACTGATGGCAGAACCCCTTGGTGTAGGCGAAATTGATTTAAACACACTCGATATTGAGGAATTCCCATGGAACGGAGACTACTTTGGAGGTATGGAGAACCTTATTAAAGCTAGAGTTTTCAATGATTTCGAGGATGATTATGTCTTCAGTCATTGGGAAAGTTCGGCTGGAAATATCATTTTCCCTGATGAGTTTACGCGTAAAGCGACCATCACACTCACACAATCGGATACCCTTACTGCCATCTTTGCGCTTAATACTTCTACTAATGATCAATTGGATGCTCAATTTGAATTTAATGTCTTCCCAAATCCTGTAAAAGACGTAGTTCATCTAGAATATAACTTAGAACAATCCGCTGATGTACAAATCAGTTTATATTCTGTTTTAGGTCAACAAGTCGCCAACTTCCCCTTAGCAAGTGGTCGTCAAAATGCAGGCGACTATCGACATCAATTACAACTTGATCCTCAAGAAGTGACAGAAGGTTTGTATTTCCTTCGTGTACAAATAGATCAACAAGAACGCAGTTTTAAAATCAATGTAATGCGTTAAAAATATAATCGTTACTTTTGAAAGGAGATTCCGTTTTTAGTATGGAATCTCCTTTTTTAACTTAAAAAAATAACATGCGGCGTATTTACTTTTTCTCTTTCATTTTAATTGCTTTCCTTTTTAATAATTGTACCACAGAAGAAGACCTTGATGAAACACTCCTTCACGGCAAATGGCAAGGAGCAGATTGGTTAATAGAAGGAAAATCAGCAAATCTGGATGTTAAATCCATTGCATTTGAATTTGACCAAGATGCCAATTATAGTGCAAAATATGCTGCTCAATTAGAAAAAGGTTCGTATCGTTTGAGTGGACGAAAATTGTATACCACTGCTGAAGGCGATCAAGAAAAAGTAGTCAAAATTATTTATCTTTCTACAGATAGTTTAAAGATGGATATGAACCGTGCAGGCAGAAATGAGGTTATGGTATTAGTGAAACAATAAATTTTCCTAAAAAATACCTATTTTCGCAAATCGTAAAACAAAACTTGTTCAGAGAAAATGATTAACTTAATCTTATTTGGCCCTCCTGGTTCTGGAAAAGGAACACAAGCTGCTAGTTTAGTAGATAAATATAATTTATTACATATTTCAACGGGAGATCTATTCCGTTTTAATATCAAAAATGAAACAGCTTTAGGAAAAGAAGCCAAAAGTTATATTGATAAAGGAGAATTAGTACCCGATAGTGTGACCATCAATATGCTCAAAGCCAAAGTTGATGAAAATCCTGATGTAAAAGGTTATATCTTTGATGGCTTTCCTCGTACCATCCCCCAAGCCGAAGCCTTGGATGCTTTAATGGCAGAAAAAGGCGGCATCTCTAGTTTGCTCATGTTGGATGTACCAGAGGAAGAATTAGTTGGGAGATTACTAGAACGAGGTAAAACTTCTGGACGAGCTGATGACCTAGATGAAAATATTATCAGAAATCGACAAGAAGTGTATCGTAATGAAACCATGCCTATTTTTGATTATTATTTTACTAAAGGAAAATCAGTAAAAGTTTGGGGCGTCGGTTCAATACCAATGATTTTTAATCGCCTTAGTTTGGAACTTGATTCGCTGTAAAAAGCGTTTGATATAAAAAATGTGAAAGTCAGTCAATATCTAAATGACTGGCTTTTCTTATGTAAAAGAAATAATTTTAAGACTTTTCTAAAGTCCTAAGTACATTGTGTAAAAAGTTAGGTTAAATTTTATAACCGCCCCAAGGGAACATGTTCCCTTGAAATTCTGGATATTTATAATAACAATAGACCATAATGAAGTTAAAAGTTATTTTTTACACAATGTACTAAGTCCACACATCCTAAGTCCAATTAAAAATGTCAGGTCAAAATTTCGTCGATTATGTAAAAATTTGCTGTCGCTCAGGAGCGGGGGGCGCAGGTTCTGCCCATTTCCACCGTGATAAACGTACTCCAAAAGGAGGTCCAGACGGCGGAGACGGCGGACGTGGAGGACACATTATTTTAAGGGGAAATTCAAACGTCTGGACTTTACTCGCCCTCAAATATCGAAAACATGTCATTGCAGGAAAAGGTGCAAATGGAAGTGGCGGACATAAATCGGGGGCGTATGGCGAAGACATCATCTTAGATGTCCCCTTAGGAACTGTAGCAAAAGATGCTGAAACGGGAGAAATACATTTTGAAATCACTGAACACGATCAACAAAGAATCATCGTTTCTGGAGGAAGAGGAGGTTTGGGCAATTCACATTTCAAGTCCCCTACCAATCAAATGCCTCGCTATGCTCAACCCGGTGAACTGGGGAAAGAAGAATGGAAAGTTCTAGAACTTAAACTACTCGCAGATGTCGGCTTAGTGGGTTTCCCAAATGCTGGTAAATCGACCCTTCTATCTGTTGTTACGGCTGCTAAACCTAAGATTGCCAATTATGCCTTTACGACGCTTGTCCCCAATTTAGGGATTGTTCAATATCGAGATAGTCGTTCCTTTGTCATTGCTGATATTCCTGGAATCATCGAAAATGCACACCAAGGAAAAGGACTTGGACATCGTTTTTTACGACATATTGAACGCAATGCGACCCTTCTTTTTATGATTCCTTGCGATAGTGAGAATATCAAAAAAGAATTTGAAATTCTATTGAATGAACTAAAAATGTTCAATCCAGAATTAATTCATAAACCGCGGGTATTGGCTATTACAAAATGTGATATGCTCGATGAGGAATTAAAAGAATTACTACGACCAGAATTACCCGATTCGATACCACACGTTTTCATTTCATCCGTTGCTCAAATGGGCTTAAATGAATTAAAAGACCTCCTCTGGCAAACGATTAATAAAACGACTGTTTAAAAATTCCATAGCTGGCAACATGAAACCGTCGAAAAAAGCAATTTCCTAGAAGAAAAAAATGAGATTGGCGAAGTTTCCCAACTTCGCCTAAACATATTAAGCAAGTTTCATAACTTGCAATATCATCATAAAATTTCATTTAGAATAATTAATGTATTCCATTTCTCCTCAACAACTCGAAGATCAATTCCGTCAACTCTTTCAATCATGGTGTGGACAAGCCGCTGATTTAGTCTTACCATTAGCACCTTCTGGGTCAAAACGGGTCTATTATCGAATCAAAAGTAAAGATTTTGAAGCCATTGGTGCGTATAATGCAGATGCAAAAGAAAACAAGGCATTCCTAACATTTTCTCAACATTTCTATGAAAAAGGGATGCCTGTTCCACAGATTTATGCTACTAATTTGGAAGAAAATATTTATCTACAAGAAGATTTGGGTTTCACTACTTTATACAGTTATCTGCTACAAAAAGGAGATGATTTTCCCAATCATTTGATCAAATTATACCAAAAAGTACTGCACCAATTAGCCCATTTACAAGTAGAAGGAGGCAAAGATTTAGATTATTCCAATTGCCATTCCAAAGCGAGTTTTGATAAACAGTCGATGCTGTGGGATTTAAACTATTTCAAGTATTATTTTTTAAAATTGGGTTATATTTCTTTTGATGAAGAAGCTTTAGAACAGGATTTTCATACGCTCGCCGACTATTTATTAACGGCAGATACGAATTATTTTATGTTTCGTGATTTTCAAACACGGAATATTATGATTAAAAATGGGCAGCCCTATTTTATCGACTATCAAGGTGGACGAAAAGGAGCCGTTCAATATGATGTGGCTTCGCTCCTATTTCAAGCAAAAGCCAATATTCCGCCTCAATTACGAGCGCAACTCCTTGATAATTACTTAGATAGTTTAGAACAACTAATTAAAGTCAATAGAAATGAATTTAAAAATTATTACAATGGCTATGTACTTATTCGACTCATTCAAGTCTTAGGGGCGTATGGCTTTAGAGGCTTGTATGAACGAAAACAACATTTCTTACAGTCCATTCCTTTCGCCTTAAATAATATTAAATGGTATCTATCCAATATAAAACTTCCTATCGAATTACCTGAATTGTATCATTGTTTAAATGCGGTCACTGAAGCTCCTCAATTTCAAAAATTTGATCGTTCTTTAGGAGAACAGAGTATATTGACGGTTCGCATCAAAAGCTTTTCTTATAAAAAAGGGATTCCAGAAGATGTATCTGGTAATGGTGGCGGACACGTTTTTGATTGTCGCTTTATTCATAATCCAGGAAGATATGAACCTTACAAACAATTAACGGGGCGAGACGAATCCGTCATCAATTTTTTGCAACAGCATTCTAAGATGAATACTTTTGTGAATAACGTTTTCCACATTGTTGATAAAGCTGTGGAAAACTATATTGAACGAAGTTTTACAAGTTTGAGTATTAACTTTGGTTGTACTGGTGGGCAACATCGTTCTGTTTATGCTGCCGATCAAGTAGCAAAGCATATTTATGAAAAATATGGCGTTCGTGTATTGCTCCAACATCGAGAAAGAGGCTGGGCAGAAGAAGAACTTTCATAAAAAAACGCCCACTAAGCATTTAGTAGGCGTTGTATTCAATTTGGTTTCCAATTCTATGTCTTAGTAAATTTCTTTTCCTTTGGTATAATCAGGAGTTATAGTTGAAGGCATTTCTATATTTTTAGATTTTTCTTCTTCTTCTCCTTGTAATAAATTACCACAACCATCTATAAAGGCATAAAACAAAGCCCCTAATTCTACTTCAAAACCTGGGTTCATTTCTATAGAGTTTCCTGCATCGTAGGTGACATCTGCTCCATTTTGAATAAGATTATCTGCAACAATATCTGTAGATGCTTCAAAATCATGGATGGATGAATAAGGTGTATTCAGAAATAAAGTAGTTGGACAATCTTCGATTAATTTACACGCTGAATAAGTTGAAGTATTCCAGTTACCTGTATTATTATTAGATTGGGTAGCAGTGACAAAACTTCCTGAAGGGTATGTCCCCGTAAAACTCCAATCACCATTAGCATCAGAAGTTACGTAACCCAACAAATTATTTGCCTGACAAGGCATAGAAGGACAAGTCGTATCGTAATATCGTAACTCGATAAATGCACTTGGATCACATGTACCAGATATTGTAGTTGTCGTAGCACTTAAAATGGTGGGAGGAAGTAAACTTAAATTAGCATCAGCTATGTAGTCAATATCTCCAGAGGCATTACAATAGAAGTTATTATTATAAGGATCCCAATAGGAAGAAGTAGGTTCATATAATGCTACTCCAAATGCACTATTATACGCAAACACATTATAATAAATATCCATATCATATGAAGTTGATGTTGCCTCATTTTGGGTAACACCATGTCTTCCATTACCTAGGTCATCTCCAGCGGCATTGGTGCCAATGTAATTATAATAAATCTGGTAGGTACTATCTCCTTCATAATTTGCAAGTCCCATATTTATTCCATCTTGAGCATTTCCACTAATAATATTTCTTGCATCAGATTTTCCGATGACCACATTTTTACTTCCTATTGTCCAAATACCATTTATCGTATTACCTGCACTCGTAATTCCATCTTCTAATACTCCAAAATTATTAGCATACACACTTACTCCATCAGATTGTTGGATTAGTAAGCCATTTGCATTATTTATACATACATTCCCTTTTCCTACCTCACCAACAATAGCATTATCACTTATAAAACCAATACCTGAATTTGAAAAATTTTGAACTTTCATTCCATAAATTTCGAAACTATCAGCCACACTCACTATACCAAATGCACTACCTGCATTAGTACCGTCTAGTACAATACTACCAAGTGTCCATGAAGGCTGGGTGGTAGCATCTACAACTGTGCTTTCGTCATTAATAAAAGGTAAAGGAGATAATGGGCTAATCACATGTGGTCCAGCCCCTGGTATATTGAAGGAAATCAAATCGGGTCCTGGATTATTATTCACACAGTCAATTGCAGCTCGAAGTGAACCTGGACCATTGTCATTTGTATTAGTAACTTCTCTAAAACAGCCATTTGGAGCAGTACCCGTTATAATAAGTGAAAAATCTTGACTGCCACCCGTTAATGTTCCTTTATGATTAACTGTGAGGGTATACGTACCTGCTGTAGGTACATCAATATAGATTTTTTCAACATTATCTCTAAAATTATCGCCTGTTGTAGCAGCACTATTAGGATTCGCAGGATCAAGAATATAGGGATTGAAAATTGTTCCCCCTAAGTCTAATCGCAAATCTAAATCATTCACTAATTTAAGTGCTGGATCATCTACCGTATTAGCTCCCACTGATGCTTCAGGGTCTGTCCAACTTATCGTTGCTATCAATGGCTCTGTACCATCTACGGTAAAAGTAGTAGTATACGTTCCTCCATCTGATAATATATTTTCTGTAATAACAGTTGGGTCAGCAACATCTTCTGTAATCACATTTGCTGCAAGCTCTGTATTCATCAATCCCCATCCAAAAGTATAATCGGGGCCTGGATTTGCTCCAGCTTCATCTGCAGTATGAATAATTAATCCTTTAAGCGTAGCAGCACGCATAAATACATCTGTGCCGTGTGTATCCTCATAATGTTCTTGTAATAGTATAGCTGAACCCGCGACATTAGGCGTAGACATTGAAGTACCACTATAGGAACCATAGCTTGAATCCGAACCACCAAGCGATGACCATAAACCAACTCCATTTCCCGAAATATCTGGTTTGATACGTCCATCATCTGTAGGTCCCCAACTACTAAAACTACTAATAGATACACTTCCTGGTCCTGTATAATTCAGTACATCATTGGTGGCTGCTACTGTTAACACATTTTTAGCATTACCTGCTGATCCTACATTATCAAATCCTCCATTCACTGTACCATCTCCTCCTGGATGAAGTGCTGGATCATAAGTTACGTAGGTTCCTCCTGAACCGTCTCTCACTTCAGCACCTGTACCTGGGTTATCGTTTCGTTCATTTCCTGCAGATTTAACAATTAAATAATAAGGTGCATTTATAGCAATAACATCCCAACTCTGCGAGAGGTTATCGTATCGTCCAAAAGATGGTTCTTCTCCCGTAGCAGTAAATTGTGATGATCCGCCCCACCATGTCCATTGATTTACACCTCCAGAATTCCCATCATAACGATAGCCCGAAATGTAACCATAAGAATGATTGGAAATTAACAGACCTGCTGCTGCTGCAGTAGCCATTTCTGAATTATCAGAATTCCAGTCATGAGCATCTAAATTAGCGAGCGGTGCCATTCCTTTTGCAGAGGCAGCATTTGTACCAGTACCCGTACCATCACCAATCAATGTACCTGCTACATGTGTAGCATGATCACTGATAGAAGTAGCGCCATCGACTTGATTTACCCGTCCACTCAATTGTTCATGGGTAAGTAAGGTCGCTCCTCCATCCCACTCTCCTATTGTCATGCCTGAACCCTCCAAATTAAGGCCTGCTCCACCTCCGCTATGGACTCGATCTGCTCGTGTTGATATTGCTGCATTCGTATTGTGGGTGATATAATATACAGGAAGATCGTTTTCATCAAAGCGCATTAATTCCATAATTTCTCCTTCAGAACCTATCTGACGAATAGGAATATTTAACTGTTGAGCACGTATGATGGCTTCCTCTTTATCAGCAATTGCTTGTTCTCGCCAAACTTCTGCCAAACTATCTAAAACAGCAACATTCGTTTCTTTTTGAATGGAAGTACTACGTATCTGAGCAAAAGTACTGATCGAAAAAGAAAAAAATAGAAATAAGAATAGAATTTTTGTGTTGTTCATAATAGGGTATTTAGGTGTTTATTAAATAATGTATGTTTTCATTGTCGTCGAACATCCATAATATGATCTATTCTGCAATAAATAATTATGCTGCAAGTTACAGGTTTAACTAGAAACCATTTTACTCATTTCTGAGTATTTTGATATAGTCATATTTGTTTCTGGGAAACAATGAAATGTCAGTTTAACCAATACCTCACTTGGTTTTTATAGATAGTATAAAAATCAATTACGCAGAAAATCTTTTCCATACAGAAAAGAAGCACCCTTACTTTGAATATTAATTTGAGAAAGGAAACCCTAGTTTCTGGTATTTGTTGAGTTCTTGATTATCGACACAATATACTTAAACATTAGTGTTATTTGTAATCTTTGAATTATCTTTTTTAAATTTGAAAATAATTAACACCTTGAAACCTTGGACGAAATTTATTTATTGTCTAACTTAGTTTTTCTCCTACCAGATAACCAGACCCAATTTTTCACGTATAACATTTTGTACTAAAATCATCTTTGATGATAGGCTTTTCATTAAATAAGCTATTACTTTTCTATGATTAAAAGAAAACCCTTTACGAAATTACTCGTTGCCAACCGATCTGAAATTGCGATTCGTGTCTTCCGCGCTGCTACCGAATTAGGTATTACTACTGTCGCCATTTACACCCATGAAGATCGATACTCACTCCATCGTTACAAAGCCGATGAAGCCTACCAAATTGGTCCTAATGATGAACCTCTCAAGCCTTATTTGGATATTGAAGAAATAATCCATGTTGCCAAGAAAAATGGAGTAGATGCTATTCACCCAGGCTATGGATTTCTATCGGAGAATGTCAAGTTCGCGCGTCGATGTGCAGAGGAGGGCATTACTTTTATCGGCCCTTCACCTGAAAGTATGGATCAATTAGGCGATAAAGTAGCAGCAAAAGTCATTGCACGAGCAGTAGAAGTTCCTTTAATAGAAGATAGCCAAAAGGCTCTGACTTCGTATGAAATCACTTTAGAAGAAGCACACCGTATTGGCTACCCGATCATGGTAAAAGCAGTCTCTGGAGGTGGTGGCCGTGGAATGCGGGTAGTACGTGATGATAAAGAACTCAAAAAAGCTTATCGAGAAGCGCGAAATGAAGCAAAGGTTGCCTTTGGAGATGATACGATTTTCTTGGAGAAATTCATCGAAAATCCTAAACATATTGAGGTACAAGTCTTAGGCGATCAAGAAGGAAATCTTGTCCATTTATTTGAGCGTGATTGTTCTGTACAACGTCGTTTTCAGAAAGTAGTGGAAGTCGCTCCTGCCGTTTCTTTAGGGCAACAAACGCGCAATCGCCTTTATAATTATGCGCTACGCATTGCCAATTATGTCAATTATTACAATGCTGGAACGGTAGAATTTTTAGTGGATACCGACGAGAATATTTATTTCATTGAAGTGAATCCACGAATTCAGGTAGAACATACCGTCACCGAAGAAGTCACAGGAATAGACATCGTTCGTTCGCAGATTTTGATTGCGATGGGTGTGCCTTTGTATGATGCTAAAATAGATATTTTAAATCAAGCCTCTATTTCTTGTTTGGGTTGTGCGATTCAATGTCGTATCACTACTGAAGATCCATTGAGTGGCTTCAAACCTGATTATGGAACCTTGATTCACTATCGTTCGGCTGGTGGTTTTGGAATTCGTTTGGACGCTGGAAGTGCCTTTACGGGCGCGCGTGTCTCCCCTTTCTTCGATAGTATGTTGGTAAAAGTAACCGCTTGGGGACGTACACAACCCGAGGCTGCGCGCCGTTTGCGTCGCGCCTTACAAGAATATCGCGTACGGGGTGTACAAACGAATATTGGTTTCCTCGAAAATGTATTGATGAACGATACCTTCCAAGCAGGAAAGGCAACGGTTTCTTTCATCAAAGAAAATCAAGATTTATTAGAACCTTCTCGTCGCCAGAATCGCGGTACGAAGATGCTTAAATATCTGGCAAATGTCATTGTTAATGGCAATCCTGATGTGAAATTTGTAGATGAAAACAAGCAATTTCGAACGCCTATTGTTCCAGAATTTGATAAATATCAAAAACCACCAAAAGGTACACGCGATATTTTCTTAGAATTAGGACGTGAAGATTTCGTACAATGGTTGCGCGATAATAAGCAAATTCAATATACAGATACCACTTTCCGAGATGCGCATCAATCGCTCTTGGCTACGCGCGTTCGTACCAAAGATTTGGTCAATGTTGCACAATCGTATGCCCAACACAATCCGAATGTATTCTCCTTAGAATGTTGGGGAGGGGCTACTTTCGATGTATCGCTTCGCTTTCTGAAAGAATGTCCTTGGAAACGATTGGAACTCTTACGTAAAGCGATGCCCAATACCATGTTGCAAATGCTTTTACGTGGCTCAAATGCAGTGGGTTATGCGGCCTATCCTGATAATTTGATTGAACAATTTATCATTCGCGCTGCCGAAACTGGAATTGATATTTTTAGAATTTTTGATTCCTTAAACTGGATTGAGGCGATGAAAACGAGTATTCGTATCGTCCGTGAAAAAACGAATGCCATTGCAGAAGCTTGTATCTGTTACACAGGAGATTTTACGAATCCAAAAGAGAAAAAATACACCTTAAAGTATTATACCAATCTCGCCAAAGAGCTTGAAGCCGAAGGCGCGCATATCATTGGCATCAAAGATATGGCAGGTTTACTCAAACCTTATGCCGCTGAGAAATTAGTAAAAGCTTTACGAAAAGCCGTTTCTATTCCTTTGCATTTGCATACGCATGATACTTCTTCGATTCAATCCGCAACTTATTTAAAAGCCATTGAAGCGGGCGTAGATATTGTCGACGTTGCCTTGAGTTCGATGTCTGGATTGACTTCTCAACCCAATTATAATTCGCTGGTGGCGGCGATGGAAGGGCACAAGCGCGAGAATCCACATAATTTATCCTTACTAAATCAGTTTTCCAATTATTGGGAAGCTATTCGTGCCTATTATTATCCGTTTGAAACAGAATTGCGGGCAGGAACAGCAGAAGTGTATGAATATGAAATTCCAGGGGGGCAATACTCCAATCTGCGTCCACAAGCGCGAGGTTTGGGCTTAGAAGATCAATTTGAAACGATCAAGAAAAACTATCGCGATGTCAATGAATTATTTGGACATATCGTGAAAGTTACCCCTTCTTCTAAAGTCGTGGGTGATATGGCAATGTTTATGACTTCTAATGGATTGACAAAGGATGATATTTTACGAAAAGGAGATAGTCTTGCTTTTCCTGATAGTGTAAAAGCTTTATTCCGAGGGGACTTAGGACAAGCAACAGGTGGTTTTCCGAAAAAACTACAAGCCCTTGTTTTAAAAGGAGAAGATCCCTATACAGAACGACCTAATGCGCACTTAGCACCGATTGATTTTGATGCGGAGTTTATGGAATTTCGTAAAGAATTTGGTCGCTATGTTTCGATGGATGACTTTATTTCGTATAAATTGTATCCAAAAGTTTTCCGAAAATATCAAGCGCATTATGAAGAATATGGCGCGGTTCGCAATCTACCCACACCCGCTTTTTTCTATGGTTTAAAATCAAACGAAGAAATTTTGGTCGACATTGAAGAAGGAAAAAATATCCTCATTCAATTCCTCAATTTGACTGAACCCAATGAAGATGGAATGCGCCTCGCGAATTTCCGTTTAAATGGACAAACACGTTCTATTTTAGTTAAAGACAAGCATGTACAAATTGAGGAAGTCATTCATCTCAAAGCGAGTTCAGACAAACACATTGGTGCGCCCTTACAAGGTAGTTTATCCAAAGTACTAGTGCGAGAGGGCGATGAAGTAGATGTCAATACACCACTTTTTGTCATTGAAGCCATGAAAATGGAAAGTACCATCACATCACCTCAAGCAGGTGTGGTCAAGCAGATTCATTTACCAGAAAAAACGATGGTACAGCAAGATGATTTGGTAGTGGAATTGGGGTGAATTTAAACTAATACCGTGTTGATAAAATCCTTTCGTATATAGAATATGATTTTTTTAACTCGGTATTATACGTTTTTGGTGTGATTTACGAAATCACTTATTCAATTTCATATAAAAATAATGGAAGCTCAAGATTTATATTATTATGCCCAAGATTTGGTTCATCAAGGAAAAGCCTATCATGAAATTGAGAAAAAGCTAAAAACAAAATGCCTTAAAGACGAAATAGCCTCGGAGGTTATGCTTGAAATCGATATGTATATCGCACAATATGAAGCTGCTAAAATGAAAAAAGGAAATCTGCTTGCTTACTTTTTCTTTAGCGTAATTATTTTAATTGCAGGGTTGTTTATCACAATCTATTCTTATTTCTATGCTGCCAACTCCTTTTACATAGCCTATGGAGCTATCCTTGTTGGAGCATGGTATTCATTACAAGGGTATAAAAACTATGCTCGCCCTGTTGAAGATTTTATAGAGGAAAAACGAATTTTTAAAAAAGGGCGATTTAAACGTTTTTAATCATTCTTGATCACTTTTTTCGTTAATATTTTATGATCCTGATGTATTTTCACAAAATACATACCTGCGGGATAATGATCTAGTGCAATTTGCCCTCCTTGGTGGATCATTTTGGGGGCGAAAATAAGTTGCCCCTTTGCGTCATAAACTTGTACCTCAAAATCTCCCTGCCCTTCTATTGTGATTTGGCTAGTCGTGGGATTAGGATAAATACTAAAATCCTCCACCAAGGCAGCAATATTGGTACTACTCGTCGTTGGGTTACACCCTGGAATAATACAGCCATCTTTGTCTACTTTAATAACCCAGCCTTGAGATCGAAATGATGGATCAGTATCAATATAATTGCCAGCAGCTATAATGCTACCACTTGGCAAAGCAACTACACCTGACAAATACGGATCAGTATGAAAAAAAATAGGATCATAAGAAAGTGTATCATTCCTCGACCATAAAACTTGTCCCTTCTTACCTAATTTAGTTAACCAACTTGCCATATAATAGCTAGGATCGCCATAAAAATCAGATACTGCATATAATCCACACGTCACAAACCCTTTATCTGGTGTTTCTGTGACATCAATTAAGGTGTTAAATATAGAAGTTGCTTCTCCAAATCGTGAACGCCATATTACATTAAAAGCCGTATCACGCTTTACGATTTCCCCTCTTTTGTAAATATACTGAGAAGTAATTACTGCCGCATCAACCGAAGTATTTACCCAATTACCATCTGATGTTCTTCTTATATTTCCAAAAGAGTTAATCGAGTCTTTCGTGAAGTATAAGTCTCCGATATATTCCGATAAGATATTACCCATAGTATCAATAGTAAGTGCAACAGCTCTTCCTGACAAATTCAATAAGTTGGTTTCAAATAAAGATGAATTCCCACTAGATCCTGTTATTAATATTTCATTATTGGATAAAGGTATAATACTTCTTAAATGATCATTCACTCCTTCTGTTCCATAGTGGAAATCCCATATTTTGTCTCCTTGTTTATTTACATACAAAACATAGCCATCTCGAAGGTAATCTTCCTGTTGCTTCCCACCCACACATAGATAGCCCTGTTCTAGCTCTACAATATTGGTATGAACATGATTACGAGCATCTTCATCAGGGTATTCTTGTACAAATTCCAGTGCACCATACGCATCTAATTTCATAATAAAGCCCGAATTACGATAGAATAGTTGTCCAACCATCGCATAGCCTCCATCAGTAGTTGCTATTATTTCGCCTCCTTGATTAAGTACATAGTGATCTCCACCAGCATCATGATGCAACTGATGGGCAAGAACATTTCCTAGGGTATCCATTTTTACCCATAACACCCCCCACTGCTCTATTTCTGGTGATTTAGCCGTTCCAAATAAAATAAGGGTAGCTTTGTCTTCTAATATAATCATATCCATAAAACCCATTCCTTTATAGCCTAAATCATAGGCTTGAATAAAACCTTCTTGGGCTTTGGCAATAAAAAACGATAGTATGATTAAAAATGTGAGATAGATATGTTGCATGTTTTTTTGACTGCTGATAAAATGATCTATCATTTATTAAAAAAGCTAAATAGAATTGAGTTTATACACTTTTTGCTACTTCCTTCTTCGCCTGATAATACAAAACAGAGCAATTATTTTCTTGTAAAATATCATTGGCTAAACGATGAATGTCTTTTACCTTTATTTTTTCATATAAATCAACTTCTTCATTGATGCGATTGACATCGCCAAGGAGTTCGAAAAAGCCAAGATTCATTGCTTTGTTGATAATACTAGCTTCTGAAAAGATGAGGTTGCTTTCGATTTTGTTTTTGTATTTATGGAGTTCTTCTTCAGCAATAATTTCATTTTTGAGGATTTGAATCTCTTTCCAAATAGCATTTTCTGCTTGTACCAAAGAAATACCATCGGCAGGGTTTCCTTCTATAATTAATAAGCCTGGGTCAATACTTCCTGTGATATAACAATCTATGGAAGTAAACAATTGTTTTTCTTTAAACAACCGCTGATACAAGCGAGATGAACGACCGTTGCACAATACATCCGATAATAAATCAATGCCATAATAATCAGGATGATTGCGTGCAGGAATATGAAAGGTCATGTACAACGCATCCACCTCCACATTTGCTTGATGTACTTTACGGCGGATTTGGGTTTGTATAGGTTCTTGATGAAGCAGGCGTGGCTGGCGTTTACCACTTGGAATAGGAGCAAACCACTTTTTGCATAACGCTTTTATGTGGTTTATTTCTACCTTCCCTGCTATTGTTAAAATAGCATTAGTAGGGTTGTAGTATTGATTGTAAAAATTGCGAACATCCTCCATTGTGGCTTCTTCGATATGTTGAGGAAGCTTCCCAATAGTGGGCCAATTGTAAGGATGTACTTGAAAAGATAAATCTGCCAGATGATGCCATACATCACCATAAGGTCGATTTAAGCAGGTTTCCTTAAACTCTTCTACAACTACTTTTCGCTGTACTTCCAATCCTTTTTCATTGAAGGCTAAATTGAGCATTCGATCAGACTCTAACCAAAAAGCCGTTTCTATATTTTCGGCAGGTAGTACGTTGTAAAAATTGGTAATATCGCTATTGGTAAATGCATTACTATCTCCTCCTGCTAATTGTATGGGTTCGTCATAATCTTCAATATTTTCAGAACCAGAAAACATGAGATGTTCAAATAAATGGGCAAATCCTGTTTTATCAGGTGATTCATCTCTTGAACCTACGTCGTAAATTACATTTACGGCTACCATTGGCGTACTATCATCTTGATGTACCAAAACGCGCAAACCATTTTCTAACTCAAATCGTGTAAAATCAATCATATAATTATCTGAACTAAAAGTCTGTCAATCATCTACCCACACCTCCAAACTCTAGTTTACCAAAAAATCAAAGGTCAAGCGACTATCAACAAACTGAGGAGGGTTTTGTCGAAAGACCATTCGTACACGCACATTAAATCGTTCTTCTAATACAAACTCACTTACATCCACTAATGTCGGAAATAAATCAATATCTCTTCCTGTATTAAAAGGTAAATTATCTCGATAAAAAATTTCTTTATCTTCATCTGGGTCATCTTGATAAATACGTACAGAAATATCCTCTATAAAATCGTAATCCACATCTGAAAAAATTGTAGAGAGTCGAGCCCTGCCAGGGTTGATGATGCCTGCTTCATTAATATCTGCCCCGAAAGCTGTAAAAAAATCATCTGCATTGCTAGGTATAAATCGCATTTCAAAATACCAAACGACAAAGGTGTTTAGGCCTGCAGCAATTTCAAAATCCTGTTCATATTCCATTTTGAAAAGATAGTCAGGTTCCTTCTGGCAATTGGACAATAAAAGTAGAAAAGGCAATAAATACAAAAGACGTTGCATAAATCCTGTTTTTATTATTTTTACAAATAGCTTTATTAATTTTCTAGTAGATCAATCAAAATATTATATTTTGCTATTCAAACGAGCTATAGAGTACTAAAGTTGTGTTAAGAATGCGCTGCAACCTACAATTTTTGTGAAAATTCGCTAGTTTTGTTGATGTCTACTTCTAATTTTTAAATAAAATCAAAAATAATGAATACAAAATCGTTATTCACTACTTTATGCTGCTTATTTGCTTTTGTTATGCTTAGTATCGCTCAATCTCCTGTAGGTACTTGGAAAACGATCGATGATGAAACAGGTGAAGAAAAGTCCTATGTCGAAATATACGAGAAAGATGGAAAATACTGTGGTAAATTGGTCAAGCTACTTCAAGTAGCAGAAGATACCACTTGCGATAAATGCACTGGTGCTAAAAAAGATCAACCATTAATGGGGATGGAAATTTTGTGGGACTTAACAGCTTATAAAGATTATTGGAGTTATGGTAAAATCATGGACCCCAACAATGGGAAAACGTACAAATGTAATGCTTGGTTTGAAGATGGGAATATGGATGAGTTAAAACTCCGTGGATATATTGGTGTTTCTGCACTGGGTCGAAACCAAACCTGGAAGCGTGTAAAGTAAAAATTCCAAATTTTTATAAAAAAAAATTGAGCCTGAACAATATTTGTTCGGGCTTTTCTGTTTTATAGGTGATTTTTAACACACTATATTTATAACTTAATTCTATTGCATGAAGCATAACTTTACACACAACAACTTATTACAATTTCTCTATCGAGAAACAACTGCATCTGAAGCATTTGCTATTCGTAACGCCATCAATTCTGATTGGCAATTAAAAGAAGATTATACTGAATTGTTAGAAGCAAAGCGCGAGTTGCCCAAGGTAACATTTAGCCCTTCTTCTTCTGTGATTGATAATATTCTTCGCTACAGCAATGCTACGGCAGTTGAACCACAACATTAGTTCTATAATCAGTTATTTTATAATTGATTACTACACAAAAGGGGCTGTTTCACTTAATTGAAACAGCCCCTTCGGTTTTTAGGCTAGGAGAATTTGTCAAACTCTACTCCTCTAAAATTAAAACATGACACCAATTCGTATGGTGATTGCTCGAGTAGTTGCATTGCCATCTTCTGCTTCACCTGTATTTTTAACAGCAGCATTATCGGTTATATCCAAAAATCCTTGTCCATAATACACCCCTGCTAATAAAGTTGTACTCGTATTTAAACTAAATTCAGCTCCCCCACCGATATTCCATGCAAGATTTAATAAATTGACATCTTCACGAATATCTTCTCCTTGTGTATCTAAATTTTGAGCACTACTAATATCACCCAATGCTTGTGTATTAAACCCTAAAGTAAAAACAGGTAATTCTGCAAAATAGCGCAAGTAACCAAATTCATTGGTACGCATCTTGAGACCAAATGGAATTTCGACATATTGTAATTTGTATTTTAAATTAACACCATCTGGAAGCGCATTGTCGCTATTATTAGCTTCTACATTACTCAAACTTGAATTGGGCCAGAAATTTCCACCAATATCATGCTTAAGCGTACCTCCTTGATTAAATGCAAATCCTAAGCCTCCAATAAATGCATAATTTTCACGGAAATAATATTCTCCATTCATACTCAAACGAAGTCCTACGTTAGAACCATTGGTATTAATTTGATTATCGGCATTTACAGCCAACCAACTAAAGGTGGGACTAACTTGAAAGCCAAATCGAAAGTCATTTTGTGCATTCAATTGAAGCATTCCTACAGTTAAAAAAACGGCTAAAAAAAGTATTTTCTTCATAAAAATTTAATTTGTATATCTGTGTAACGAATCATGTGATTCGTCTGTTACTCGGATGATTGTTAAAAATTAGAATAAATATTTCTACAACTTATGTGCCTTTTTTGAAAAGACCTATATGACAAACGTTATCTTTGCCGTTCTTATAGCAAAACATTTTAAAAGACAGCATGATAAAATTAATTGCCAACAATTTTCTCTTTATTTTTTGTGTTTGTTGTTTATTTTCTTGTGGTAAAGATAAGAATATTCCTGATGTTAGTGGTGTCGCGGTAGATTTTGATATTCATCGTTTTGAACAAGATTTTTTTGCCTTAGATACCACCAATCTTGAAGAAAGTATCGCGCAACTATATCAAAAGCACCCTCAATTTAGTGAGTTGTTTTTTAAAAGTGTCTTGCCCTTAAATCGAATGGGCGTCGATTCTATCTTTCATAAAAATGTAAATGGCTTTCTCAATTTCCCTTCTTTAAAACAGTTGAATGATACGACAGCTTTGGTATTTAGTGATATGACTGAAATTGAACAAGAACTAAAACAAGCCTTCCAATTTTATCAATATTATTTTCCTGATCGAAAAGCACCTGATATTTATACTTTTATTTCGGAATATACCTATCAAAATTTCATCTTTGATGCTGATGAGGGAGATGGAGTTGGGGTAGGCTTAGATATGTTTTTGGGAGATGATTACCCGTATCGGAAATATGTACCTGAAAATCCTGCTTTTTCAGATTATCTAACCCGTACCTTCAATAAAAAACACTTACCTCGTAAAGTTATGATGACGCTCATAGAAGATTTAGTGGGACAACCAAAGGGCGACCAATTACTTGATCTTATGCTCCATAATGGTAAAAAATTATACCTGCTTGATTTCATGTTACCGTACGAAACGGATTCCATCAAACTAGAATACACACAACAACAAGTGGATTGGTTAAACAAGAATGAAATTGAGCTGTGGGCTTATCTACTAAGTGAAGATTTACTCTATTCTACCGATCGTAATAAAATACGAAAATTAGTCGATCCTTCTCCAGGAGGGGCAGGAAATATGCCTGTTGAAGCCCCCGGTCGAACCGCGAATTGGGTGGGCTGGCAGATTATCAAATCTTATATGAATCGCCATCCAGAAACCACTTTACAAGAATTGATTGATTTTAAAGATGCGGCTAAGTTCTTAACGAAATCTAGGTATAGACCTAAATGATAACACATTCACCAATAGAATTCCTATCTTAGCTCTTAGAACAAACCCAATATTTTGGCAGCAGTATCGAACAATCGACGATTTAGGATTCATCCCGTCTTGTGGATTATTTATCAGTTTTCAAAAGCACTCGTTTGCGTTAGTTTTAAATTTTTCTATCGTAAAACAGTTATTCTTAACAAAGAGCGATTGAATCTTCAACGTCCTTATATTCTCGTTTCCAATCATCCTAGTACCATGATGGATCCGCTCAATGT
Organism: Saprospiraceae bacterium; assembly: GCA_020628645.1. Classification (GTDB taxonomy): domain Bacteria; phylum Bacteroidota; class Bacteroidia; order Chitinophagales; family Saprospiraceae; genus JAHDES01. Next base: position 18,267 of record JAHDES010000022.1, on the reverse strand, counting down.
AGCAAAAGAAGCAAAGGGAATTGTTTTCTTTTTGGCGAATGCAGGTTTGTTTGAAAGTAAATTTGGGAATTGGTTTTTTAGTAATTTGTATTGTATTCCTATCAAACGAAAAATTGATACGGGCAAACGAAAAATCAGTAATGCCGATAGCTTCGCCAAATGTGATGAATTCCTCGCAAGAAATGGCGTATTGTATATTGCGGCAGAAGGAGGAAGTTATCCCACTAGAAGTTTACGCCCTTTAAAAACGGGGACTGCACGAATCGCTTTAAGTGCAGAAAACAAACAAAATTTTAATCTAGACTTACACATTCTTCCAGTTGCCCTAACGTATGAAAATCTATTCCTTTTTCGAAAAGATATGATTATCAATGTTGGTGAACCGATAAAAATCAAAGATTATCAAGCTTTAGAACAAGAAAATCATCAAAAAGCAGTAAAACAAATAACTAGCGATTTAGAAGACCAATTACAGGCTATGCTTCTACATACCGCAGAAGAAGATAAAGACGTACAAGAATTGGCGGTTGATCTTGCAAATACACAAGAAAATACTTCAATCACCGATTTTTATAAAAAAGGAAAAGCCTATATTCCTTCTTTACTTCAAATGAAGCAAAATAATCCTTCTCAATTTAAAGCAGCTCAAGAAAAACTCACTGCTTTTAAGCAAGATTTAGCTCAACAAAACCTTAATGCAAAATATCTCCAATCGCCTAATTATTTTATAAATCTTTTAACGCTCATTCTCAGTTTTCCACTCTTTCTTTATGGCTGGATCAATAATGTATTGGCATATTATTTACCTCGACTGGCAAGCGATAAATTAGATGTATTTCCTGGTTATATTCCAACGGTAAAAGTATTAATGGGCGTTATAACCGTTTCCATTTTTTATAGTTTACAAACTTGGCTAGTAGGACTCTTTACTGAAAATGACTGGATCAAATGGATTTATTTATTAACGCTGATTCCCACAGGCTTATTTGCTTGGTGGTACATGCAGTATGCAAAACAATTTAATTGGAAAAGACGATTTGCAGCTTTAAAACAAGAAGAGAAAAATAGGTTATTAGAACTCAAAAAAAGTTTGTTGTAAAACCGTCTTCGCTTATCCTACTCTAACGTATTACATAAAAAGTACTTCCACAAGTCATGCACGACACGGGACAAGAAAGTGATTTTGAAATCTATTTTAGCCCGTGTACGGTATATACCGATGCAGTTTAATTTATTTTTGAAAATCAAAAAATTAAACCGCATCGAGTATAAATATTAGCTTTACTATTTGTATATTTAGAATCAGAACCTTTCTAAAGTTTCAAAAAACATCTACGTACAGGACAAAAATGTTGTTAATAAAAACAAGGGGTTAAAACCACCTTGAAACAATATTTTCTCCAACGTAATTTATTGCGTTGCTCAAAATAAGAACATCCATTTTTGGTTTTGTCCTGTACAAAGAAAAAATATTTAAAGCATAAAAATAAATGTACAATGTCAAAAAATACTAAAGAGATGATTTCCTCATCAGAGGAAGAACAAACTTCAACAAAGGACTCTTCAAACAAGGAAGAAAAATCATTAAAAAAAGCCTTACAAAGCAAAACATTAGACACCTATTTGAAGAATCAAAATAGGCTATTAATGAATTCAATTTCTATTGCCGATCGAAAGGCAGCAATTTTGGTTCGATTAAATACCACCCTAGTTTCCAGTTTAATTGTATTTGAAAGTTATTTTGCGGCTAGTGCTCAATTAAGCCCTTATCTTGTTCCTTTTCTCATCATTGGCCTTACTTTGTCCTTGCTATTTGCTATTCTCGTTTCCAAGCCTTTTAGTTTTACCTTGTATAATATTTTAAACAAAATCATTAAAAAAGAATACCCCAAATTAGAGGAAAATAATTTCTTTCTAATTGACAATATCCCATTCGATGAATATGAAGAATCCATGGAGAAAGTGATAAAATCTCCCAAATTACAATTGGGGAATCTAACTCGTTTTAATTATTTTATGAGTCGAAGTATTTCCCAAAAATTTATTTTGCTTGAAGTTGCATACAGTTTATTTATGCTTACGCTAGCAGGAGTACTTATCATTTATGTCGTATCAAGATTTATCCATTAAATTTTGTGTGTGAAAGTTTATCAAGAAATAATTGCATTTGCTTTTTATACTTGTCAATTCCCTCCACAATCCAAAATCTCCGCCGAAAATTCTGATCCCATCGGCACACAAAAGCCACTATTAAGTTCAATAGAAATACCTGCCTCCAAGTCAACATTCGTATCTGTAGAAATTGTTCCAAGCGTACTAATTGTTCCTGCTTGATATAAGCCCAAAGGCATAGTTTCATCTAAGATAAAACTAGAGCCATTATCACAAACTAAATTATCTTTTCGATGTAAATAAAGCGTATCAGATGGTACATTTACGATTTCTCCATCCGAAAAATTGACCGTTATAGGCATAGACGAAGGATTATACACACAATAATGCTGCACATTCCCATTTTTAAATACCAACGAAGAAAGCGCATCACTACAAACACTTGCATCGACTTGCCCCAAACTATCCAAACTGTACAACCAATGATACAATTGCGCAGGCGCGTATGAATAATCACTAAAGTCATTGTAAATACCCCAAACATTCGGCAACCAAGGCACATTCGTAGTATACGCTCCAGATGAAGTATGCGCTTCATAATCCGCTATTGCTAAATTAGGATTGTATAAGGCTTGAATACTCCACATCACATCTTCCCAAGTATTGCCAATGCCCGTATTTAAGGTAGTAGCTTCGGAATGAATGGTTTCCATTAAATCAGGTCTTTTACCTAAGTACAATAAAGGAGCTTCTATGGGAATGGTATTAATTCCAATTTGATAGGCCGATTCCATTTCCCAAGGCTCGCCTCCAGCAATTTTATCGACGCCATTTCCCCAAATACGCGTAGCCGTTTCATACGGATAAATTGAAGGAAAAACGGCTTCATCTTGATCCAACCAATATTGTTCAATAGCAGATGCTTCTGTTAGGTATAAATAAATACCTAAATCTCGTATTGTAGTATTCTCTGTTTCCAAGCCCCAAAAGAAGGTATAGGCGGCGAAATTCATCGCTTCAGAAGAAGATTCCTGATCATTTCCCCAATGCGAACTGCCATGTCCACTCGCCCACGAATGTCCTGCATACGCATCAAAACATCTTAGAAAAGGAAATTGTGTATCACTTTTATCCCAATTATTGGCGTCTTTTATGAGTAATTCCAACATTCCGCCCCAAGCACTACTCGCTGCCCAAGCTGGATCAAATTGGGCAATCGTTGCTGCTGCTTTTATAAAATAACCATAATGAAAATGATGATCGGTAATACGAATATCTGCTCCAAAACTTGCTGGATACCCAATTAAAGTATTCCAATTGTCATCATAATAAAAGTAGCCACGATCCGTTTCGCCATCGAGTGCTGTGAACCAATCTTCCAATTCTACTTTTAAATCTGCTATAAATTTGTCTCGTGCAGCAGTATGCCCTACTTGATGGGCAATTTGAATTAAATCGGCTTGTCGCCCCAATCGTTTACCCATCCAATAGGTATCTTCTTGGGTCACATAAGTATTCACGACTTGAAATTCGTCTTCTATAAATTGATATAATTCAGCCTTTCTAGCAGTAGATAAAACCTTAGGAATAGCTGGAATAATACCATTATTTTTTAATACGGTCGTAAAACTATTGCCTTCTACCACTTTCATACTTCCCCTTGGAGAGTCGTATTCGTATGAGGAGTTCACATCTGTACTATTTAGCCATTGATGACGATAAAGGGCTTGATAGGTATCGGTAGAAGTGCCTTCTTTGGCAATACAAGTGGTAGAAAAGGTGGTCGTTAGTTCTGCATTTATTTCATCATAATTCCAACTGACATTGGTGTCTTCTATAAAAGAAAAAGCATGTTGTGCAAAATTCTGTAAAGTCGCTAAAGAATTATCAGGTAAGATCGCAATTGTAAAATAATCTCCTCCATTCAAATCACTTTTAAATGCCGCACGATATTGCATAATTGGAGCATTTCCAACAAAAGCATTTTCATCCTGTTCAATCGCTGCATTTGTATTCCAAGATGAACCACTTGGTGCAAACAAGCCATAATGATGCCCTTGTGTCGTAAATCCAATAATATTTGTACCAATCATATGATCGATGGAATGACTAAAAAATAGTCGAACATAAGCCGAATCACTACTGTTTTTCTCAAAGAAAATATAAGGCGAACCATGCGCCATTGTTGCTTTGAGTTCGTGTCCAGCCTGATCGTCCCATACCATTTTTACGTGCCAATCTCCATAGGCTTCTACTTTGCAGGTATCCGTTGTTCCCAAATCCATATTTTCAATCCCAACTGAAAAATCTTTAATATCGAGCGGATATTGATATTTGGCATTGGTCATGCCATAATAATCACTAACAGAAGGCACATTGGGATAACGAATATCTAAGCCATAACGAGTAGCCAAGGCTGCCAAAGGATGGGCATATAATTTCCAAGAATGAATTTCCCAATTGAAGGTTTGATTTTGGGTGTATTTATAGAGTAAAGTCGTCCACCAATCGTTGGTTTGAATGGGTTGATTAAAATTAGAAGTAACGACAGGAAAAGCTTCTTGTCCAGTTCCATCTTGTGGAACATTCTGTCCTGTGGGTGGAGAAAGATTGTAGGAACCATTGCCAACCATCTGTTCTTGTGCAAATCCTATTTGTAAAAATAATAGTCCTATAAAAAGAAAACAACAGCATCTTGTTATTGATTGTGTTGTCAAAATCTCATTTTGACCGCGCCAATTATTACTTCTCTTCATTTAGTATTTATTTAGCTGAGTTTGCGCTTTACATTGGCTTTTAAATAATTGGTTTTCAAACATGTATATTTTCCATTATGTATTATTTCTTTTTTCTCAATAGATTTCTAAAATCGTTGATTTTATTTCAAAAATCCAGTTTTCGTTAAAAAAATCTTAAAAGAAAAAAAGTTTGTTATTGATGTGTGACCCCCAATAGTATGTGCCGTCTTAAAGGTGCAATTAAGTGATAAAATAGAGGTTACATCCTCTTTAAGATATATAAAATTTCATATGTAGATTGTTTTCATTTGGTTTTTTGGGGTTATACAGGGTAGCGTTGCTTCGGCAATTGCACCCTGTACTTTTTTTAGGGCATTTCTACATTTGAACTTGCGCTTGATTCTTGCACTTGCACTTTCTTATTCCAAACCCTGTCGTATTCCTTTTTCAATTGCTGGTACCCCTCGTTGCATCCATTGTGGGGCAGTTTGATCTAATAAAAAATGGTCAAAAAATTGCGCCATTCGGGTTTGGAAATCCAATCGATTTTGAAGCTTAACGGGCCAATGCGGTTCATCATTATAATTTAGCATCCAAGCTGGTTTATTTAAACGACGCATCGCTACAAAAAACTCTATGCCCTGATACCAAGGCACTGCCCCATCTTTATCATTATGTAAGATTAAGACAGGCGTTTCTATTTTATCTGCAAAAAAGATCGGCGAATTTTCTAAATAACGAAGGGGTTTTTCCCAAATCGTTCCACCAATACGACTTTGTGTATGTTCGTATTGAAACATTCGACTCAAACCAGAACGCCAACGAATTCCGCCATAAGCCGAGAACATATTGACCACTGGCGCACCCGATTCTGCACAAGCAAAAATATTCGTTTTGGTAATCAAATGCGCCACTTGATAGCCGCCCCAACTATGTCCTTGTACGCCAATTCGCGCTTTATCTACAAATCCTTCAGCGATTAAAGCATTCACACCTGAAATGACCGCATCTTCAGCACTCTCCCCTGGATAACCCACTTTATAAGAAACATCTGGATTAAAAATCACATAGCCACGATTTAGATAAAAGGTATAATTAATCGTAGAACGATGGGCAAAAGGGGCACGATGACTATTCAAACGATGGGAAGAACGTTCATAAAAATTGACCAAGAGTGGATATTGCTTATTAGGATCAAAATTTTCGGGTTTGGCTAATAATCCTTTGAGTGTTTCGCCTGTAGCGGATGTCCATGTATAATGCTCAATTGTTCCCCAAGAATATTTTTTTTGTTGAGGATTAGCTTGACTTATTTTTTCAGGCGCATCAAAAGACGTGTTCGTATACCATAAATCTGGAAATTCTTGGAAATTTTCACGGGTATAGACTAATTGATCTGCTTTTTCAGCTTTTATTACACCCCATCTCGTGTACGCATGATCCGTTTCAAAAACAGCTTGAAGTTCGCCATTTTTCAAATTTAAATACGCATATCCAGATGCAGCGGTGTTTTCATTAAAGGTATGCAATAAGAGCTTTCCTTTTTTTGAAATGTGGGTCGCTTCTCGATCTAGTTTTATATAACGATAAACCGTCTTGTTCGCTCTTCCATTAGTTAAACGCTCTGCTGGTAATTTCCCCATCGGGTCGAGTTTCCAAATATCATAACGATCATAAATAAAGAGGGCTTCATCTTTTTCCAACCACCCCATGTTCCCATAAGGCCACGGATGCATAGGGCGATCATTTAATTCATCATAAATAGGCGTATTTATGGAGGATGAAATCGTGACTGGACGACCTTCTTTAGTCGTACAAGCTACCCATATCGAATCAGCATAATCATACCAATAGGCATATTTCCCAGCAGGGGAAATCAAAGGATTCGCTTTTACTTTAGTGGCGACTTTTCGCTTCGTACCGCTTTCTGAATCAATGGCAAAAATATCTTTATAGGATGGAAATCCTTCCCAAGAGATGGTTTCTAAATATGGTTTTTCTGTATATCCCATCACAGTTTTAGCTTGCATCTTTGGGGTAAAACTGATGTCTTCAATCGTTTCTTCTCCCAATTGCTGCATCTTGCCTGTTTTCGTATGATACACACAAGGATAGGCTTTCTTTTTATCTTGATCGAGCCTGACTTTTTGCTGTGGATAGAGCCGTTTGTCTTGGTAGGTCCAAACTTCTACCTGGACAATTTCTTCTTCGAGTAAACTCGTATCTTGTAAAATGGGTTTGGGGTTAATACCAAAAGCTAATTGACTTCCATCATCTGAAAATCGTGTATCATAATGTTCGCTGACTAACCAATCTTTTGCTAAAAAACGGAAATTCTTTTTCAGAATGAGTTTGGCACTATCCATTTTTTCATTGAAATAATATAAGCCCCACGGACGAATACGTGCTTTTGTCGTATCTAAATCTGCTATAAAACTCGCCTGATTTCCTGTTTTATCATAAATGAGTTTTTTATATTCTCCTTCTCCTCGAAAGATGAATTGTAATTCTTTTTTGCTACAATCAAATTGATAAATTCCAGCTTGTGTCGTACTGTCATTCCCCGTAGAATGAATGAGAATACGCTCCCCTTCTTTTGCCAATTGATAGTCTTTCACATAATAAATGGTATCTTCTTGCGCTGTATTTAACTGGCGAATATAAAGGCGATTGCCATTGTCATCGGACTCTTTTTTATTCCATTTGAGCGATACCGCTTGTGTTGCCGTATCAATTTTCACCATTGCTGAATCTTGTAGTTCTTCTTTTGCTTTTTCCAATTGATAAGCGATGAAATTCGCCCATTTTTCTGGTACTTTATACGATTTGATATTTGGAATTTTGGTGATTGCTCCAGTTTGAAGGGTATAAATGGCTAAAGTATCTTTGGGTAAATCATCTTTTTTCACCTTACGTCTACGTTGATTATCTAGGGTGTCCAAATGAGGATGAATCGTAAAAATCAGGTGTTGATTATCATAAGTCAAATGATGCCCATCTGCTCGTTCAAAACGCGTTTCTTTTGCAGTAGGTGCATGGTATACAACCAAAATATTATCGCCTCGTTCTTTTTCTAAACCATAAGCTACCCAATTACCATCAGGTGAGATTGTGGTGTTTTTAATACGATTCCATTCCGAATAAACGGCTTCCGTCATTCGCTGTTTGTTGGGGTTTTGAGCGAATAAAGAAGTAGAAAAAAGCAGAAAAATTGACCAAAAAAAGATACGTTTCATTGTATTAACTATTAGTTTTGGTAATAATACGAAATTTGGTGGAGGATAGAACACAGATTTAATTGATTTATAGCAGATCATTGTTTTATATTTTATCGAGTTTAGAAACTCGAAGGATACTTTCAGCGAAGTTAAGAAACTTCGTCAATCGTCTTTGAGTGCTTTAATTTTTTGGACTTATGATGGCTTATTTCTTTTTATTTAAGACGTTTCACTTTGTGGGCTTAATTGCATGGTTTGCAGGTATGTTTTATTTGTTTCGCATGTTTGTCTATCATGTAGAGGCAATGGATAAAGCAGAACCTGACCGAAGCATTTTGACCAAACAATTCAGTATCATGGAGTGGCGCGTGTATAAAATCATTCTTAATCCTGCGATCGTCTTGACATGGACATGCGGATGTTTAATGATTGCGGCTTATGGAATGGATTGGTTTAAGGAAAGTACTTGGCTACATGTGAAACTAGTATTATTATTGGGTTTATCCGCTTATCATGGGTATGCCAAAGGATTGATTCGTAGACTGGAAAAAGGAGAACGCCCTTATTCTTCGGAGCAATTTCGTTTTATGAATGAGATTCCAACTTTATTTTTATTGAGTATTGTTTTGTTGGCGGTGTATAAAAATTCGTTGAATGCAATCTATGCTTTCTTAGGAATTGTGGTTTTTATGATTTTTTTAATGATTGGGATACGAGCTTATAAACGAATACGCGAAAAGGAAGCAAGTTAAATTAAAACATTTTTTGTTTTTAATTTTTATTTTTAAAACTTTTTAATTATTTTTGAATTCAACAGGCAAAATTCATTTCCAAATGACCGATATTTTTGAAACAACAGGAATGCAATCTATGATAGATCGCATTAATCAATTGACTCCTTCTACACAAGGACAATGGGGAAAAATGACTGTTGCCCAAATGCTAGCGCATTGTAGTGTAGCCTATGAAATGGTGTATTCACCTGAAAAGTATAAACGACCCAATGCTTTTGCTCGATTTATGCTAAAATTATTTGTCAAAAATGCAGTAGTTGGCCCAAAACCCTATCCTAGAAATGGGCGAACAGCACCTGATTTTATTGTTGATGATGAACGAGTTTTTGAAACAGAGAAAAAACGATTGATTGGATTCATCCAACGTGTACAACAAGACGGAACTACTTTTTTTGACCAAAAGGAATCCTTTTCATTTGGCCCGCTATCTATTGAGGAATGGAATACCTTATTTTCCAAACATTTGGATCATCATTTAACACAATTTGGGGTATAAAGTAAAGCTAAGACTTATTTAATCTAATTTTTCACGATCTAAAATTTTAGTATAGAAGTCATACATTTCTATACCTGAAATTCTTACGTCTAAATTTTAAAATATAGTGATGTATCACCAATCTCCACAACGATATTTAAAGGGGCGAGGCGCGCAACTTAATACTGCCAATCGCTTCCATCATACCATTCATGAAGCTGATCCTTTGAATATGGTGGAAGAAGATAGTCCTCAATTTCGTACCGAACATATCATTGTTCATCCTAAAACGATTCTCAATAAAGTAGATAGCCCAGATATTGGAATGGCCTATTCGATGAATCCTTATCAAGGCTGCGAACATGGCTGTGTGTATTGTTATGCGCGAAATACACATAATTATTGGGGCTATAGTGCAGGTTTAGATTTTGAAACCAAAATCTTGATAAAAAAAGATGCACCGCAATTGTTAGAACAAAAACTTAAAAGTAAAAATTGGGAGCCGCGGCCCATTATGCTGGCGGGTAATACCGATTGTTATCAACCCGCAGAACGTGAATATAAAATTACGCGCCAAATTTTAGAAGTGCTTTGGAAATATCGCCATCCTATAGGAGTGATTACGAAAAGTAGCCTCGTTTTGCGTGATTTAGATATTCTAAAAAAACTAGCCGAACATCGTTTGCTACGCGTTTCCATTTCTTTGACGACTTTAAATGAAGAATTGCGCCAATTTTTAGAACCCCGAACGGCAAGTTGTGCCAAACGATTACATACCATTAAAACGCTAGTCGAAAATGGCATATCGGTTAATGTGATGCTGGCACCTATTATTCCAGGTTTAAACGATCATGAATTGTTAGAAATGGCGCGTCAAGTAGCTGAATTAGGTGCGAATTCAGTGGCTTATACCATGGTTCGTTTGAATGGCGATATAGGAGAAATCTTTACAGATTGGCTGTATAAAAATTATCCAGATCGTGCTGAAAAAGTTTTACATAAAATCCGTTCTTGTCATGGTGATTCTTTAAGCGATCATCGTTTTGGAAAACGAATGACAGGCGAAGGGCGTATTGCAGAAATCATTAAAGATCAAATGAAATTGGCGCGTCAGCTTTATTTCAAAGATCGAGTGAAACATCAATATGATATGGAATTGTATCATCAATATAAGAACCCACAAATGAGTTTGTTCTAGTTATTCAGCAGAAATCGGTTAATTTATACCTAAAATGAGAACTTCACCGTTTCATTAGTTGTTATTTTTATGTAATTTTGAAGTTCATTTAGACTTAATTAAACTTTTTTAGAATGAATACCGTGAAAGATCCAATCGTACAAGCTCCTATCCAAATTTCAGATAGTGCTATCCGAGAATTGACACGCATCATGCAAGAACAAAATATTCCTGCGGATCATGGATTACGTGTTGGCGTGAAGGGAGGAGGCTGTTCAGGCTTTTCTTACCTTTTAGGGTTTGATAAGAAAAAAGAAAAAGATGATACTTTTACTGTGAATGGAATGACCGTTTATATGGAAAAATCACATGCGATGTATTTACTAGGTATGGAGATTGATTGGGTAGATGGCTTAAATAATCGTGGCTTTTCATTCAACAATCCTAATGCGACTGACACTTGTGGTTGTGGAACTTCTTTTTCAGCTTAATTTTAATGACTATTCTTAACGGATTTTGTTTTCCGTTGAAATAAATATTCTTCAAAATCTCATTTAGTTTAAATGCTAAATGAGATTTTTTGATTTAGGTCAAAACATCATCTAAGCGTACCGCTTATCTTTACATCATCTTAACCAATTCAATTTTTTGATGATGCAATCAAATAAAATCATTTTTGCAGACTTATCGACTTATACTCCAAGAGAAACGATGGCTTTTTATTCTGCCGTTTTTAATTGGGATTTTGTAACGAATAATTCCTATTCTTTAGCGTATAAAGGAAACCAACAAGTGGTCGGATTATACGAAACGCCTGATAAGTTCAAACAAATGCGGATGCCGCATTTTTGGATGACCTACATTCAGGTAGAGGATGTTGTGGAAACGGTGAATAAAGCACGTGCATTAGGCGGCATAATAGAACTCATAGATGAAACCAATCCAGTTGGTGCTGTTGCATTAATTCGTGATCCACAAGGGGCAGGCTTTACCATTTATCAAGGTGACCAATTGAATTCTCGAACCTCCAATGCGACCAATACATTAATCTGGAATGAATTACATGTCTCGGATATAAAAAACATTATTCCTTTTTATCAAGGGATCTTTGATTGGACATTTCAGGAAACGGATCAAGATATTTTTCAAATCTATACCAAAAATGGCGATTATATCGCAGATGCGATGGGTATTCCCAATGCCTTTAAAGGAAAGTATGAATATTGGGTGTGCACCTTTGGCGTAGAAAATCTTACTCAATCAAAAGCTAAAATTTTAGAACAAGGAGGAAGTCTCGTTTTTGATGAAGGCGAACGACTTTTAATGACGGACAATTCTGGAGAAGCCTTTTTCTATATTCAAGAAGTTGACCAGTAATTAAAAAAATTGGATTTTTTTGGTCGAAACATGAGTCATCCCGAATTTTGTGGATATATTTTGCTTTTCAATCGCAAAATGTGAAACAGTATGCCGCTGGCACGTGCATAAGTGGATATATTTATCCACGAAAAACGCTTTCAGCGTTTTTACAATTCACTTTTTCACCTATATACACTGAATTTTTAGTAAAAATTCGGGATGACTCATGTTTTTATGAAATTCAACCAGCAAAAAAATTAAAATGCGCATAATTTTCATCTTAATCGGTTCTCTATTTCTTACGCCACTATTTTGCCAGTATACATTAACACCATGTGCCGAGCAATCTTGTAGAACCAGTCCAAAACCTTTAATACATGATACAAATCAGTATCAATTAAAAGGAAAAGTAAAGTCAGTCAAATTGGCTAAACTAAAGGGATATAATGGAGAAAAAATCAATCTTTCTGAACCTTTTGAAGAATACGAATTTTTTAGTTTTGATAATGAAGGGTATCTAATTGAGAAATATGATCATAGTGACTATAGTAAACTCAAAAGAAACTGGACTGCCATTGACCGTGATAAATACAAGCGTGTTTTGAAAGACGAGAAGAAGACCATTTCAAATTTTGGAGAATCTTATTTTAATAAGGAATCCTTCAAACCTGAAGGAGAGACATTTTCTACAACCTACAAATACAATAAGAGAGGACAAGTTATCGAAGAAATATTTAAAACCACCGATTGGAAAGAAGGTACTTCAGTTGATACAACTGATCATTACACATATCATAAAAATGCTTGTATTTCAGAAAATATCACATTCAAAGAAAAGGGAGGCAATCAAATTATACAAAAGTATGAAATTGATGCTAAGGGAAGGCTTATCAATTCTTTAAGCTTGAGAAAATTAAAAGACCAAGATACTGTTATCGTTCTAAACGAATTTCGTAAAATTTATGAGGATGACCAATTACAAAGAGAAGAAACCATTGAAAATTCAGAACTCAAAAAAATGATAAAATATGTATATCATCCTGATGGATCTTATGAAAAATTAAAGTTTAAAGCACCTAATTTTGATGATTCCCAAGCAATAGCGACTTATTTAATTAGTGCTGACGGCAGTATAAAAGGCACATCAATGAATGGAAATTTTGAATACACTGAAATAAATAATAATGATACCATTATTCAAATATCAACGAGGTTTGTTGATGATAAAGTAGATCATTCCTATAGAACAGAAACGTATAAAGATCCAATTACTTGTAAAAAAGTATTTACAAGAGTATTTAAAGATGAAACTTTATTGGAAGAATTAATTACTTTTCCAGATGGTGCAACTTACAATTATAAACTTACCAATAACCTGTTTAACGAAGCTGTCGAAATTGTAATAAAAGATGCATTTATTTTTGATGATGTAGGTAATTGGATTGAACGTCAGGAAACGACGTATTTAGATGGAGAAATTGAAACAATATCCGTTTCTAAAAGAAGTATTGAATACTATTAATAAACAACTTCTACCATGCGCACACATTCATTTAGTGTGTTTTATCTTTGCCAACTTCTGATATTTCATCCATACTGTTTTGGCAGCGCCTTTACTGATGATCCAACCACTTTTGCCATCTAAGATTCCTAATTTTAAAATATAGGTTTTAAAAAATCGAAAGGCAGGGGCGAGATATTGTTTGAGTAGATTCGTAGATTTTCCTTTTGCAAATAGTTCTTGTGCAGATAAAGTTGAATACCGATCCATTCGTTCCTCATAATCCGCTAAATCTTTATAGGAATAATGATACAAATGCCCATTTAATTTTTCCTGTTTAAAATGAGCAGGAATTGCTAAGGTTTCATGGACAAAATCGCCTTGCCATTTAACTTGATTTCGATCAAAAAGGCGCACTTTCCATTCTGGATACCAACCACAATAGTTGATCCAAGTGCCACAAAAATTTGTTTTCCGATTGACTTGATAAACCGTATTGGAAGAAAAAGATATATTTTTGATGGACTGAATCAATTCTTCAGAAAGGACTTCATCGGCATCTATGGAGAGAATCCAATCGTGTTTGGCTTGTTGATTTCCAAAATTTTTATTGGCAGCATAGCCTTTCCAACCAAAATGGAAGACTCTTACCTCCATTTTTTCGCATATAGTAGGTGTATTATCCGTACTTCCCGAATCTACCACTACAATATCATTGGTCACTTGTAAAATAGCCTCCAAACACCGACGAATATTGGCTTCTTCGGTATTGACGATTAAAACGGCAGAAATGGGAGGCATATTTAGATATGGAGTTTTCTACAGAACTTCTTCCGTTTTTCTTGTAAAAGATGTATGTATTCGTTGCACGAGTACTTTGATCTGCATTTAAAGAGAATACAAAATATTATCTAACAGAAATACTCGTGCTACGGAAACGCACTTACTCTGCTACATTTCCTTCTGCAATAAAATATGGATTTAGTAAATTTTCTTTATTGTATTGTAATGGCGTTTTTGTTTCATTATTAATGACACTACCACCTGCTTCTTCAAGTATAATTTGAGCGGCACCCGTATCCCATTCCATCGTAGGGGCAAGGCGAGGATAGATATGTGCTTCGCCTTTTGCTAAGATTAGAAATTTAAGTGAACTACCTTTGGATACCAAATCAGGTTCATCAAAACCAGCTACATATTGTTCTGTATCAGCATTTAAATGTGAACGAGAACAAACTAATTTTAGTCCTTTATCGGAATGACGATAGGAATCAGGTGATAATAAGGTTCGTTTTCCATCTTTTTCCATGAAAGCTCCGCCACCTTTTACGCCCCAATACATTTCATCCATCACGGGTGCATAAACCACGCCCATCACGGGACGATTACCTTCTACTAATGCAATATTGACGGTAAATTCACCATTTCGTTTGATGAATTCTTTTGTACCATCTAATGGATCGACAAGCCAGAATAGTTCGTAGGACTTTCGATCTTCATAAGGAATCTCTTTATTTTCTTCCGAAATGATGGGATAGAGAAGAGGTAATTTTTCTAAGCCATCGCAGATAATTCCATTCGCTGTTTTGTCAGCTATTGTCAATGGAGAAGTATCTGCCTTGCTTTCTACTTGAAAATCTTCTTTATTATAAATATCTAAAATCGCCGCACCCGCGTCGCGTGCAATTTTAATAACTTCATCTAAAAGTTGAGAATAATTCATATATCAAAAATTGAGATTGCAAAGAAAGGGTAAATTTTTAATAGAAACGATTGAAATGCACTAAAGTTGCTCTAAAACTTTTAACACCATTGACTTTTTTCGTACTGAAACAGGGACTTGTGCGCCATCTGATACGACTAAATAACCTCCATCTAATTTGAGAAATTCTTTGATGTGTTGGCAATTAACTAAATGCGATTGATGTACGCGAATAAATCCTTTTTCTGCTAATAAATTATCAAATTCTTTGAGCGTTTTCGTCACCAATAATTTTGATTTATCTTGGAAATAAAAGATGGTATAATTACCACTCGATTCACAACGTACAATTTCATTAATTTCGGCGATATGTATTTTTTCTAAGGTATGAAGGGCTAATCGTTGCGGACTTTGTTGTGCTTTTATGGTTTCTAAAAGTAAAGCAACAGGTTGATTTTGCGTACTATTTGATTGAGATTTCAGCTTTTTAACGGCTTCTACCAATTCATCTGGGTCAATAGGTTTCATTAAATAATCAATAGCCGCATATCGAAATGCTTTAATCGCAAAGGCATCAGATGCCGTGGTGAAAATGATTTTTGCGTTAAGCTCAGGATAAATTTCAAGTAGATCAAATCCAGTTCCATCTTGAAGGTGAATGTCTAAAAATAAAACATCAAAAGAAAGTGTTTTCAATAATTTGGCTCCACTAATCACGGACTGCGCCGTTCCCACAATTTCAATTTCGGGGCAATAGTGTGCAATATCATCTTTTAAACTACTGATTGCTTCTGGTACATCATCTATAATTACTGCTCGAATCATAGTATAAAAATACAGGATTTCAAAGAAATTGCAAAAATTAGCTCATTCCCCAAAAATCAATTAATTAATATTTTCCTCTTTTGAACTAACGAAATATACATTGTTTTGGTTATTGAATTAGTGGAATAGGAATAGCTATCTTTGTGGCAATACAAAAAACAAAAGGTTGATACCTCAAAAAACCGATTAATACCGACTTGATTCATTCATTATACATTTTTAGAATGAATCAATTACGGCATTATACGTTCTAGGTATGCTTCTAAAAAAGCATTTATTTAATTTCGTATAACAACACTTTTTAACCAATTATTATGAACAAGCCTTCCAAATGGATAGTACTCCTTCTTGCATTATTTCCTTTTACTTTTCTTACCGCCCAAATTATTTCTGTTGATGCCGAAGAACACATTCAAATGCATGTTGGTGCGCAAGATGGATATATTCTACAATCCGATGCGAATGGCGTGGGATATTGGCAAGCACCTTTAAATGTTGAACGAAAACAGATTTGTGTAACTGATTTTGGAGCCGTAGGAGATTCGGCTACTGATGATGCTGCCGCTTTTCAAGCTGCAATTGATAGTGCTGCTGTGTTGGGAGTAAAAGTGTGTGTGCCAGCGGGGCAATACAAAATAGGGCAAACTTTATTGATTCCTTCGGGTGTAATACTAGAAGGAGATGGTTTAGGTCAGGATTTTCTAACTTCTGGTGTATCAGGCTCTGTACTTCGTTATCATGGAACTGGATATGCCATTGAAGTAAGAGGTTTTTTTAGTGGATTACGAGATATAGTCATTTTAGATCGTACTAATTTGGAAGCTACACGTGCAGAAGGAGGGGTGAAACTCATTGCCGATCAAGGAGGGCCTTATACGGGTAATAATCATTTTTTTAATATTCTAATCAGTCATTTTGATGCAGGTACTGCCCTTAAATTAGAAGCTGATAATAATAGTGGAATTGCTTATGCTTCCTTTTACGATATTAACATCCGACATGGGAAAAAAGCGATTCATATTGAAGAAAAAGATGCGACTTCTTATGTAAATTCTAATACGTTTTTTCAAGGTGTTTTTTCGGGTGGAGGTTATGATTATGGTGTTCATGCGGAAGCAGGTAATAATAATACTTTTTTTGGGACTATTTTTGAAGCAGCAAATACCAATTTTGGACATATCGTGGTAGAAAATGAAGCCAGTATCAATTGCTACGATATACGTTTAGAAGCCAGTTCACAATCTCCAAGTATACCTTTAATTGATTTAAAAAGCACCACACACAGCAATTATATAAAAGGATTATATTCTGGTGGTGTAATTGTAGA
Source organism: Saprospiraceae bacterium (assembly GCA_020628645.1). Taxonomy (GTDB): domain Bacteria; phylum Bacteroidota; class Bacteroidia; order Chitinophagales; family Saprospiraceae; genus JAHDES01. The sequence goes on along the minus strand of JAHDES010000022.1, from coordinate 1,039 downwards.
TAAGGGAACAAATTATGTTCAAATGTATTCCAGTAAAGCCATTGGCGTACGTCAATCGGGTTATAATCAATATCAAAATGCGGCTTTTTGGGGCGTAGAAAATAATGCTATCCCTTATTGGAATTTGACGGGGACGGGAATACGTGTGGAGGTACAAGCTCCTGAATACAAATCAGATCATCATGTTTTATTGTTACGAATTCCACCAGGGGTAAAAGGAGAGTTATTTCCAATTACCGAAACATTGCCAGAGGTGTTGAGTCATCAACGTTGTTTGTTTGGGGCATATATCAAAACGGATCGAACCAATTTTGCATTTACAAGTATTTCCAATTATCAACATACTACAGGAACTTGTGCCATTGCAGCATCTAGTTTTCATCTAGGAGATAATGATTGGAATTTTACAGGCATGGAAGGAAAGTTAAATGCTATTTGTCCTGTAAATCCTAAATTTATTTTTGACAATACGGCCTATGGAGATAGTGCTAGTGTTTATATTACCACCCCCAGTTTTTCTTATGGACATAAGAATCCAAGTTTGGAAGCTGCTCCTGTTTTGACTTCAGGTGGTGTGATGACAGGTACTTTATCCACCAATATGATAAGTGTGGACGCGCCGAGTGTAGGTAATACTCTAATTGTACCAAAAGCAGGAAATGTCTTTGAAATAACTGGAACGACCACTATTTCTAGAATTAATGATACAGTCGCAACGCGATTTCCCAAAGGAACAATTATTACCCTTTTATTCAATGACGCAGGACTATCCGTGATTAATGGAGCATTTATTCAATTGGTAAGTAATTATACTTCTGTGGTAAATAGTTCGCTCACTTTGGTAGCAATGGGCAATGGTACTTGGCGGGAACTTAATCGAAATTTATAGTCTAAGGCACGTGGAGAAAATAAATTTACTTTCCTTGAATTAGCGAAAATCATAAGTCATTGAAAATGATGTTGATTGAGCTAATTCAAGGAATTAAGCAGCAGTTTCTCATGTAAGGATTTATTCTAGCTTAACGTCGTAAATATTGGT
>JAHDES010000002.1:32831-288731 GCA_020628645.1 Saprospiraceae bacterium | reverse complement strand
GCTTCACAGGAATTTGTAGGCACTTCACCTCCTTAAAACCTCCAAGTTCGTTGTCGAGGCTCGACGCCGATGACAACGAAAAAATAGAAATCATAATTTTTGTCAAAGAAGCAATAAAATAAATTTTAATCATTTACTAAACCGCTACTACCCATTCATCAATGTACTTAGCAAATACTTTAGCCAGATTTTCTGCATCAGAAATAGCACGATGATGAATTCCTGTAAATTCAAATCCCTCTCGAAGTACTGCTTTACGTAGACCAATGGGTTTTGGAAGGCGTTTCAGATGTTTATATTGTTTTTTTATATTGATATGACGATCCACCCAATAAGAATCCATTTGATGCAAATCGCAATTTTCAATCAATAGTTTTCGATCAAAATCGCCCCAGCTACACAACACATAATCTTCTTCAAACACTTCTGCCCAATCTTGAAAACCTTCAATTACTTTTTCAAATTTTGAAGCTCTATCCACATCTTCCTGCTGAATAGAGGTTAATTTTTTACAAAAGAAAGAAAGCGTGGGATGTACGGTAGGTTGGATAAATTTATCAAACGTGCTAATGACTTCACCATAATCATTTAATAATAAGGCACCTAACTCTATAATCTCTTGGGTATCAGAAGGAGGACTTCCGTCCCAACAAGTAGCTTCTATGTCAAAAACAATGTAATTCACGTTTGTTGAAGTATGTTTCTATTAATCAAACTAAAACCAAGCCCAAAAAGTTACAAAACCAACTTTTTTCTTCTTGCTTTTAAACCTTTCTTATACTTTGAAGTCTGAACCTGTAAAGAAACTATAGTTTTCAAATTGCAAGAAATCTTTAATTTTAAAAATATTATTAACCAATGAATAAAACTAATTTCAAAATTATTATCAGTTCATTTCTTCTAGTGCTTTTTGTTAGCACGAGCAGTTTTGCTCAACGACCTAATCGTATGCACCATAAAGCAGAATTAGCAACAACTTTAGAATTAACTGAAGAACAACAAGCTGCTTTACAAGAGTTAAAAAAAGAAACTCGTTCAGCAATGCAAGCCATCCGTAATGACGAGTCGATCACAGATAAACGAGCTGCTATGCAGGAATTACGCTTGGAACAAGAAGCAGCAATAGAACAAATTTTAACTCCTATTCAATTAGAAAAATTGGCTAGTTTGAAAGCGGAGAAAAAAGAAGCTTTTCAAGAACGTAAAAGTCAACGAAAAGCCACAAAAGAAGACATGAAAGCGTATAAAGATGCCAATATCAAACCTGAATTATTGCAACAACGCCAAGTTCTAGAAAATCAAATGGATCAAGCAGATATTGCTACTATCAATTCAATACGAACAGCAATGCAAGCCAAAAAAGAGGAACGAAAAGCAGAACGAAAAGAAATGAATCGACCTGAAGATCAACCACAAAGAGATCGTATACATCGCTCCAAAAAGGGAAAAGGTCATGCAAGAAAAGGTCATTATTTTGAAGACCATCCTGAACAGTTGGAACAATTAAAAGCAATTGCTAAAAAATATGAAACGGAACTTAGGGCGATACAATCCAATTTAGCTGCAAAAAACGAAGAATGGAAAGAAGATTTGCAAGATATTCGTTCGCAAAATAGAGAAGAAAGTCTTCCTGAAAATACTCCTACCAAACATCCCAAAAAAGAAGAAAGAAAAGTAATTCGTTTTCTTTTGATGGATGTTAATGCTTCCTCAGAAAATGCAATTCAGCCCTTAGATAATCTACATCAAACCATTGCATTTCCAAATCCAGCAATGGGTACACAAACCCTTGAATTTGAAGTGCAGCAAGCTGGAAATGTACGAATTGATATTGTAGATAAACAAGGAAATTTGATTCAAGCAGTAGCCGATCAATATTTTGAGGCGGGTCAACAACGACTTTCAGTCGATACCCAAAATTTAAAAGGCTATGTCTTTTATTATCGAATTCAAGATGCAAGTGGGGTATCTTCTACTAAATTTTTAGTCAAACAATAATCGAATGTGATTTTTAAGTGTTAGAAACATGAGTCATCCCGAATTTTGTGGATATATTTTGCTTTTCAATCGCAAAATGTGAAACAGTATGCCGCTGGCATGTGCATAAGTGGATATATTTATCCACGAAAAACGCTTTCAGCGTTTTTATAATTCACTTTTTCACCTATACACACTGATTTTTTAGTGAAAATTCGGGACGATTCATGTTTTGTACAGACTAAAGTCTGTCCTACTCTTTTTATCCTATCCTACTTTTACTAAAGATTTCACAGGTTCAATCCAATTAAAGCGATCGGCAATCTTTCCAGAACGCATTTGATTGATTTCATTTTTTAGCAAGTGAGATAATTCATGTGTTTCAACAGGAGGTAACTCCATTACGACATCTTTATATTTGATGTGACTTACATTTGCAACAACTGCTGCTGTACCTGTACCAAAAACTTCTTTTAATGTACCTGCTTTGTATGCATCCACTACTTCATCAATACTTACCAATCGTTCTTCTACCTGATAGCCTTTTTCTTTCATAATTTCGATTAAGGTTTTACGCGTAATTCCCTTCAGAATAGCTCCATCTGTAGCAGGAGTAATAACTTTATCTCCAATTCTAAAAAAGATATTCATCGTACCTACTTCTTGCACATATTTGAATTCTTTAGCGTCCAACCACATCACTTGATCGTAACCATTATCAATGGCTTTTTGGGCTGGATATAGCGAAGCTGCATAATTTCCTGCCGTTTTAGCTTCTCCTACTCCACCTGCAGCCGCACGAACAAATTCAGTTTCAGCAATTAATTTTACAGGTTTGGGATAATAAGGACCAACTGGGCCAGTTACGATAATAAATTTATACGTTTTAGAAACTTTTACTCCCAACATATCATCCATAGCAAACATAACGGGACGAATATAAAGAGCACTTCCTTCTTGTGGTGGAATCCAAGCACTTTCTAAACCTACCAATAAATGTAAGGCTTCCATAAACAAATCTGCTGGTACTTCTGGCATCATCATCCGTCGTGCAGAAGCATTTAATCGTTCTGAATGTAGTAGCGGACGAAAAAAACAAGGCGTTCCATCCATTTTTTTTGTGGCTTTCATGCCTTCAAATATGGATTGTCCGTAATGAATTGCTAAATTTACGGGACTGATAGAAATATCGCCAAAAGGAACTATCGCAAGATTAGTCCATTCACCATCAATATAATCGGCAACAAACATATGATCGGAGAACGTCTTTCCGAATGGAATCGCATTAAAATCAATTTGATCTAGTTTTGAGTTCGTTGTTTTTGTGATTGAAATATTGTATTTCATTTTACATTAAGATTAATGGTAAGTAAATATAGATTTATTTTCAATTTCTTATTTTAAAATATTATTAGGTTTTAACCTGATAAATTTTATTTTATTTGGAATATTACAAAAATACAAAATAATATTTATTAAATCCATTTTCAAATGGACTTCCTAAAAATTCAAGATATTATTTCAAGTATTCAAAAAATAAAAAAATTTTATATTGGATTCTCAATTTCTAGACTTCAAAATATTTCCAATTTCAAGCATAAATTCCTTTATAAATGAAGGAAAAGGGGAGAATCAAAAGCAATTCCTTATTCTTTATGCTGAAAGTGACGAACAAGAAGAAACGCTTCTATTTCTTGCTAAAATTCTTCAAGCCATCGAACATAATTTACTAGAAGACACCTTTTCTATCAAAATGAGCAATTTAAGCCAAATAAAGTTCATTGATTTACAAGAAAAAATAAATTGTAAGACACTTTTGTCTTTTGGTATTCCTCCAAAACAATTAGGCTTACTCTACTCCATTCAAAAATATACTAAAACGGATTTATTAGATACCCAATTCATTTTTGCTGATACGCTTCAAGCTATTTCACAAGATAAGCAATTAAAAGCTGCGCTTTGGCAATCTCTAAAATCTTTACGATAAATGATAGAACTTGTTTTTGCTACAGGCAATTCTTATAAAATTAAGGAAGTTTATGAAATTTTAGGTGATTCTTTTCAAATAAAAGGGCTCAAAGATATTGGCTGTACAGAAGAAATTCCTGAAACACAAGGAACGATTCAAGGAAATGCCATTCAAAAAGCGCAATATGTGTTTGATCATTATGGTGGACTCAATTGCTTCTCTGAAGATACAGGTTTGGAAGTCTATGCGATTAATAATGAACCAGGGGTAGACACAGCTTATTATGCTGGCCCTCAACGTGACGCGAACGATAATATGAATTTACTTTTGCAAAAATTAGCGGATAAAGACGATCGAAAGGCTCGTTTTAGAACCGTTATTGCATTGATTTTAAATGGAAACTTACATACTTTTGAAGGGATTGTGGAAGGTGAAATTTCTTTAGAAAAAAAAGGAAATGGCGGTTTTGGATATGATCCTATTTTTATTCCAGAAGGATATGAGCAATCGTTTGGAGAACTCCCTTCTTCCGTGAAAAATGAAATTAGTCATCGCGGGCGAGCTGTAGCAAAATTGGTCGATTTTCTACGAGCAATTTAATCTACTTTTTAGTTTTTGAACCATTGCAAAATCTAGTTTTCCATTGATATAAATTTTTTCATTTTGATTATTGGCAATAGTGAGTTGATTGGAAGAAGGTTTGATGAAATCTTTATCGTCTAAGACTACATCTTGTTGTTGAGCAATATTATTTTCATTAATCTGTAGTATTAAATTATGGTTTTCAAGCACAGTGGTGTCTTTAAAAATGCCATAATCCAAAATCTGTTTGACTTCTTTTGTATTGATCTCAACAATTTCCTTTCCTCTTGTATTCCAAAATAATAATCGTACAAAATACATCCCTATCAAAATAAATAGAAATAGTCCAATCATTGTATTTTCATTTAATCCGAAACGATACAACATATTGATAGGAACGAGGATGGAACTAATCGTCAAAAAAAACAAGACCATCAGCACGAAAGACCCAATTTTTTTTGGTCGTATAAGTAGTTTTAAATGATCCTCTTTTTCTTCTATAGTGATTTTCATAAATTTAATTCATTAAGGTGAACCCTAAAGCAAGTCGTTCTATAAACTTTAATATTCTTCTATTAAACAAAAAATAGTCCTAGATTTTTAAGATCAAAAACAATATTTTATAAAATTGATATTTTTATAGATTTGCACAATCCCACAAAATTAAAGACCTTTGCGAAAATTTCCAGACTAAATTTTTAAAATCAAATTATTCTAACCACAAACATGAAGATTGATTCACATCCACTTCGTCAAAATAGCGATTCTAGTCTCCAAACTTGGCGAAATAATGAAGTCTTAGCACTTGATTTAATCAAAACAGCAGGTACACTTCGTTTCGAACGATCTGTTGAACTCGTTTTTTTTCGAAAATCCATCTATGATGCTCGCCCTGATGAATTATTAGACTTCCATAAAGGTAGTACAAAGTTTACAGATCATCCAGTTCTTATTACCGTAAGTCTCTCCATCGCTAAAGCCATTGCAAAACTCGAAAATCTCGTTCCTTCAAAGATTGATTTAGGAAAATTAGGAGCAGAATGGAAATTGGAACAAGCTAACTTTCCAACTATGGATGCTTTTGTTCAAAACAAACTGCATGATTTTATTCAAGAAGATAAGTCGAGTCTAGCTCCGAGAGATGTGGTATTGTATGGGTTTGGACGAATTGGACGATTGGCAGCCCGAAGAATTATCGAATTAACGGGTGGAGGCGAACAATTGCGCTTAAAAGCCATTGTACTTCGTTCAAAAATGAGTGATCGATACGAAGAAGTAAAAAAACGTGCTTCCCTCCTAAAAGAAGATACTGTACATGGTACTTTCCGCGGTTCAGTACAAGTCAATGATGATGGCAGTCAACTCATCATCAATGGGAATCCTGTACAAATGATATTTGCTGGAAAACCTAGTGAAATTAATTACACCGAATATGGTATACATAATGCCCTTTTAATAGATAATACTGGCGTTTGGCGAGACAAAGCCAGTTTAAGTGGACACCTTCGTCCAGGTATTGCACAAGTCATGTTAACTGCTCCTGCGAAAGATGTTCCGAATATTGTTTTTGGTGTTAATCATAGTGAATTATATACAAATAAAGACCCAGTATACTGCGCGGCTTCTTGTACGACTAATGCTATTGTTCCAATTTTGTCTGTAATTGAAAATAATTTTGGAATTGAAAAGGGTCATATTGAAACCATCCATGCTTATACTTCTGATCAAAATCTGCTGGATAACTTTCATAAAAAACCGCGACGAGGAAGAGGCGCCGCAACAAATATGGTATTAACTACTACGGGGGCAGCCAAAGCAGTGTCTAAAGTCTTACCTCAACTCGCTGGCAAACTTACGGGTAATGCAATTCGAGTACCCACACCCAATGTCTCTTTAGCTATTATGAATCTACATTTGAAAAAAGTGACAACAAGAGATGAACTGGTAAATATTTTAAAAGAAGCTTGTTTAGGAACGGATTTCTTTGAACAAATTCACTATTCAGATTCAACGGAATATGTTTCTTCTCAGGCAGTTGGCATGACGACCACTTCCGTTTTGGACGCTCCCTCAACGATTGTATCGCCTGATGGCTTATCTGCTACCATTTATGCTTGGTATGATAATGAATTTGGCTATACCTGTCAAGTTATTCGTCTTGCTAAACATGCTGCTGGCGTTCGACGAAAGAATTATTATTAGAAATATGTCAACAAAAGAAAGCTGATATTCTCCTAATTTTTGTATTACCAATTTTAGGTCGTACTTTGCTATTTATTTGATAAAGTACAATGAATTTCTATGTCTAAAAAAATTGGTTTTGGTTCTTTCTGTTCTCACGAATTAGCGGATAAGCGTACCACCAAACCCCATCAGCTTCCTATTTATGCAACTTCTAGTTTTGAATTTGATTCTATAGATCATGGTATAAATATTTTTACAGGAAAAGAAAAAGGCCATGTGTATGGACGTTATGGCAATCCGACCATTGAAGTTGTAGCAGATAAAATTGCTCAATTAGAAACTTTTGGAATGGATGAAGAAGCCAGTGCTATTTTATTTAGTTCTGGCATGTCTGCGATTTCTACGCTCCTTTTAGCTTGTGTAAAAACAGGGGATAAAGTCCTCACACAAGGCAATTTGTACGGCGGAACGACTGAGTTATTATTAAAAATTCTACAACCTTTGGGCGTTGAAACTATTTTTACGGATCTCACTAATTTAGCAGAAGTAGAAAAAATTCTCAAAAAGGAACCCAAAATCAAGTTGGCTTATTTTGAAACACCCGCTAATCCAACCCTTGCTTGTGTGGATTTAGGGGCTTTAGCTAGCCTGTCACAAAAATATGGCATTAAAACTGCTATAGATAATACGTTTTGTACCCCTTACCTCCAACAACCCTTCCGTTTTGGAATAGATTACATTGTACACTCTACCACGAAGTACTTAAACGGACATGGAAATTCGATTGCTGGTGCAGTCGTTAGTCGAGATATTTCTTTTATGAAAGAAAAAGTTTGGACTGCCATGAAACTGTTAGGTACAAATTGTAATCCTTTTGATGCTTGGTTAATTAATAATGGCATTAAAACTTTAGAGTTGCGAATGAACCGTCATAGTACGAATGCCATGTCTATTGCTGAATATTTGGAACAACATTCGCAGGTCGAACGGGTTAATTACAATGGACTATCTTCACATCCCGATCATGAAGTCGCTAAAAAGCAAATGCGTGCTTTTGGTGGCATGCTTAGTTTTGAATTAAAAGGAGGATTAGAAGCTGGGATACGATTCATGAATCGTATTCAATTTTGTACCCTCGCCCCTACTTTGGGTGACGTGGATACACTCATTTTACATCCAGCCTCTATGTCTCATTTAAATGTTGCCAAGGAAATACGATTGAGAAATGGTATTACGGATGGACTCATTCGTCTTTCTGTAGGTATTGAAAATGTAGCGGATATTATAGAGGATTTGGGTCAGGCTTTTGATTAATGCTGTAACATTCATAATTACCTTTAGTCGCTATCCTAATTTACAACAGGCTATAAATGTAGCTTTAAATTAATCACATGAACATAAGAAAAATAGGAGTTTTCATTTTTATAATTCAATTATATTTCCCTCTTTTTTCACAAACGATAGATGAATTGTATAGGGCGCAAGCGTATGAAAACATCATTAAAAGCTATAGTATCAATGATAATCTAAGTGAAAGAGCTGTTTATATCTTGGGAATGAGTTATTATCATTTAGCACAAGACGAAAAGGCCGTTATTTGCTTTGAAAAAGCCATTCAATTTGATGATGCTAATCCAGATTATCATTTTTTTAAAGGAACTAGTCAATTGTATAACGATCAATATCCTGAAGCTATTCAATCTTACGAAAAATGTATCTCACTTGATGATAAAAACGCTATTTACTATGTCGGTTTAGGAGATGCTTATTTTAACTCCAACAAATTAGAAGCGGCACTGACACAATACAAAAAAGCTATTTTACTACCCGAATGTCAAGATCGTGCCTATATTATGCAGGCGCAAACCTTAAATGATTTAAATCGTTTAGACGAAGCACTTGGTGCTTATTATTTAGCAGCAAAAGAAATTGACCCGTTTGGAGAATCATACATTGATTGTGTATTCAATATTGGGCTTATCGAATATCTATATGAAAATTACACAAAAGCAGAAGAAGCATTTTCTAAAGTATTGGATCTTCGTCCTTTAGATTATCAGGTAATCGCTAAACAAATACAAGTATTTTATGCGCAACAAAATTTTGAAGCAGCCAATCGCTTAAAAACTAGTATGTATCGTGCTTTTGAGACAGGAAATTTACCCGACAATCAAAAAGATATGTTTTGTTTTGATCAATTTGAGTGGGAAGATAAACGGATTATGGCGTTTGAAAAATATGAAGAGCCAAAAGATAAGCTCTATTACAAACATATTTTTTATGTGTTAAATAAAGAAAATCGAGTAGAATTTTCAGTGCAAACAGAGCATAGTTTTGCTGTCAGTATGATGGAAAAGAAATATATTTTGGGTAAAAATGATAATACAGGACATACCAGTTATGTACAATATGCTTTTGATGAAGAATTTCATTATCCCGATTTAAAAGCTTCTGTGATTTCTATTCTTGAAAATAAACCTTCTAAAAAGAAAAAACGTAAAAAGAATAAAGATTAATTTTTCTTACCTTCGTAAACAAATTGAAACACAAATTATAATTTCATGACCGATACTACTTCCCACACCCTCATCGAGACTACAGCAGCATTGGAAGAAATGGTCGCTGAAAATAAGGACATTACATGGATGGGATTTGATACAGAGTTTGTTGGTGAAAAACGCTTCTTCACTTTACTTTGTTTAATTCAAATTTCAACAAAAAATGGCTTCTATTTAATCGACAGTTTAAAAATCAAAGATTTATCTCCCTTTCTTCAATTAATTACGAATCCTAATATTCTAAAAATCACCCATGCAGGCGAAAACGATTATCGTCTGCTCAATCGTCAATTTGGTATTATCCCTAAAAATATATTTGATACCCAAGTCATCGCTGGTTTTGTGGGGTATAATTATCCTATATCCTTCCGAAAATTAGTGGATCGAGAGTTAAATTTGCAAGTGAGCAAAGGATATACCGTCACGGATTGGCAAAAACGACCACTCAAAGCCAAACAAATTAAATATGCTTTAAATGACGTTATTCCTTTGTACCAATTGTATACCCAACTCACACATGCACTTGAAAAATTAAACCGTACACATTGGGCCGAGGAAGAAATGAAAATTTATGAAACGGAAGCCTATTATGAAGATGATATCCACAGAGAAGCCCTTGATATGCGATTGATGCAACAATCGAAACTTCGAGAACAAGTTTTTCTACTGCGATTAATGGAATGGCGACGAGAAGAAGCGCGCAAAAAAAATTATTCTAAAGAAATGATTATGCCCAATAAAATGATTGCTATCATTGTACGGAATATGAATTCAGGTAGAAATGCGCTCCGCGATAATCGAATTGTCAATAATAAAATGCTCGATCGATATTGGGATACTTTCAATTCTTTATTTCAAGCTCCACCAACTGATGAAGAACGCCAAATATTAAAACGTATTCCTAAAATAGTCGAAGAAGATTCTAAGCAAGAATTAACCTCTGAATTGCTTTATTTATTAATCAAAAAGCGTTGTGGGGACATGGATGTATCCACTAGTATGGTCGTTAGTAAAAATGAGTTAAAACGCATCCGTCAAAATCCAAATGGCGTAAAAAATCGCCTTGCGGGTGGTTGGCGAGAAGAATTGTTGGGTAAAGAATTGATTGAGTGGGTCAGAAATCCATCCAACCTTGAAATGAAAATGGAGGATGGAAAATGTATCATTTCAATGTAGAACATAAGCAAATGAAGGTTTCAATTATAGACACGGGTTATTTCAAATTAGATGGTGGTGCTATGTTCGGGGTCGTTCCTCGCCAAATGTGGGAAAGATTAAATCCACCTGATGAAAAAAATATGTGTACATGGGCCATGCGTTGTTTGTTAATCGAAACCAATGATCGAAAAATACTCGTGGATTGTGGCATTGGTGATAAACAAGATGAAAAATTTCGTTCACATTTTGAACCGCACGGAGAAGATTCATTAGTACAATCGCTCAAAAAAAATGGGCTTCATGCAGAAGATATTACCGATGTTTTTCTGACGCATTTACACTTTGACCATGTTGGAGGCGCCGTAAAACGTACAAAAGATGGTTCCTTAAAACCAACTTTCCCAAACGCCACCTACTGGACAAATCAAATACACTGGGAAAATGCCCTCCATCCAAATCCTAGAGAAAAAGCATCTTTTTTAAAAGAGAATTTATTGCCGCTTCAAGAAGCCGGAGTACTTGAATTTATTGAGCTTCAAGAATCGGGTAAAACGGACTGGATTGAAGGATTACAAATTAGCATCGCGAATGGACATACCCAAGGCATGATGTGCTTGTATATTCCCTTAGAAAAACAAACCTTGGTGTATTGTGCAGATTTAGTTCCGTCCTCTTATCATATTGGTATTCCGTACATTATGAGTTATGATGTACAGCCTTTGTTGAGTATGCAAGAAAAACGCGATTTATTGGATGAAGCTATTGAACATGACTATTTACTTTTCTTTGAACATGATCCTGTTTATGCTGCTGCTACTGTGATAAAAAATGAGCGTGGAAAGTATAAGGCTAAGCAAAAATATAATCGAATCGACTCTCTAGAAATTTAGCATCTCCAATTAGTAATTTAATTTTGTCTCTATAAAATTAAATAATATTCAGTATATTTGTGACAGTCATTTTCCGAAAGCAATAAATATAAAATTAAAAACATATTCAAAAAAATTATGGCACAGAAAAAAAAATCTAATCTCAAATACTTCATTATTGGTTTCTTACTTGTTGGTATAATCGGTACTTTTTTCAAAAAAGAAGAAAAAAAGGTTGAAAAAGCTACAGTTACTCGAGTAGATAATACTTGTGACTATTCTTCTGTTGAAATCAATGCTTATGAAGTAGGTACTGACAAATTAATAAGTGAAAAAACAGTAAATGGATGTTTCAGTAGTGATATCGTAGATTCAACTCTTAATTTAGTAGAAATAACGAATAAAGAAAATAGTATCAAAATATCATATTACATTGAAAACGACCCTAATATTCTCCGCTTTTTGAATATAAAAATTGGAGATGATCCTTCTTCAGAATGGAGAGCAAATAAAGGTCATGACCTATTCATAAATAAAAAAGGAGACGATCTTTACTTCATTTTTGGGGATAGAAAAGTATCTAAAATAAAAGGTACTATAACTTTCAGAAAGTAAAAATGGTAGAGAAATTTTTATACATGATACGGTTTAATATAAATTTCATTATCATAAAATTAAACGGTGTCATGTATAGTTTGTAAATTAGTCAATTCTTATTAAAACTTAATAAATTCAAGCATATCACTCATTTCCTTAAAAGTGGATCTATCAATTGCTTTTACCGACTTCAAATCTCATCTAAACGTTAAGACGGAAGAAGGAAAACGTTTTATTTTTTGTGCTATTCGTAAAAAATATTTAGTACTTACACCTGAAGAAATGGTGCGTCAATTAGTACTTCATTATTTAATTGAACAAGAAAATATCAATAAGAATTGGATCAATGTAGAAAAAATGATTTTGGTCAATGAACGCCGAAAACGATTTGATATTTTGATCTACCAAGAAGGACTTTATCCTCAGATGATTGTTGAGTGTAAAGCCCCAAACATTTCTATTTCTCAAGCTACTTTTGAGCAAATTTCTACTTATAATCTCACCTTAAAAGCCCCTTATTTGTTTGTAACTAATGGTCTAACATCTTATTGTGCTAAAATTGATTTTACGACACAATCGTTTAATTTTTTGGAACGATTTCCCAACTTGTATTAAGTTAAAAAGTCGCACTTTTCAAATCAAAAAAATATCTGAATTTCCTTTTTTATTGTTTATTTAATTTTTGCTATAGAATATGTACCTTAGCAATTGATTATAGTGGTCAAACAGTAGATGATAATTTAATTATTATACGTAATTGGATAAGTAATTTCATAAATCACACCTTAGAGTATGTCTAAATTTCTATCAACTGAAAACCAATATTTTATGAACCTATCGTTGAAAAAGCCTGCTTATTTAGCTCGCTAAACGCGCATTTTTTTCTTAGCTAGAACCATAAACTCTTGATTTTCAAAATAAAATAAATTTTAGACATACACTTAATCGTATAATGACGATTTGAAAAAATCATAAATTATTTACGAAAGATTTTTTTCAATTCGGTATTAGTCTACACCAACCTAACCAAATTTATGAAAAAAGATATGGTCTTGGTCATTGGTGCCAATGGTCAAATTGGCTCTGTATTGACGAAAGCCCTAAAAAACCGTTATGGTGCTGGACAAGTCATTGCATCTGATATCCGTGTTCCTCAGCAATTGGAAGGTCGTTTTGTAATATTAGATATTACAAAACGAAATAGATTAGAAGAAGTAGTAGATCGTTTTGGAATTACTCAAATTTATCACCTTGCTGCCATCCTATCTGCTAAAGGAGAAACGAATCCTATTCATTCTTGGGATATCAATATGAAAGGTCTTTTGAATGTATTAGAAGTGGCTCGTCTTCATCAATTAGAAAAAGTATTCTTTCCAAGTTCGATCGCTGTGTTTGGAACGAATACGCCAAAAGAACTTACTCCACAATTTACCTTAATGAATCCTAGTACGGTCTATGGTATTAGTAAACTAGCAGGGGAACAATGGTGTCAATATTATTTTGAAAAATACGGATTGGATGTACGTTCTGTACGCTACCCTGGGGTCATTGGTCATCAATCTCTACCGGGGGGAGGAACGACCGATTATGCCGTAGAAATTTTTCATGCAGCCGTGCAACAGAAAACCTATACTTGCTTTTTGAAAGAAGATACAATGCTTCCTATGATGTATATGCATGATGCCGTACAAGCTACCATTTCCATTATGGATGCTCCTAAATCTTCTATTAGCATTCGTTCCTCTTATAATATAGCAGGAATGAGTTTTACCCCTATACAACTTACTCAAGCTATTCAACATCATTTTCCAAATTTTAAAGTAAATTTCAAGCCTGATTTTCGACAAAAAATTGCTGATTCGTGGACGAACAGTATCGACGACCATTATGCTAGGAATGATTGGGCTTGGAAAGCAGAATATGATTTAAAAAAGATGACAGAGGAGATGATTCATCATTTAAAAATCAACTATTTTAATAATCCAAAATTCTTAAAAATCTAAAACTAATTTTCTCAAAAGATTTTTTAATTGAGCAATAACTATTTTTCATTTGATAAAACCAGCCTTATGTTTCATACTATAGAAAATACCTTACAAGAAGAAATTCAAGAAATCAAAGCAGCAGGATTATACAAAGAAGAACGAATCATAACTACCCCTCAATCAGCCGTAATTGCTACCAATCAGGGCAAAGAAGTTTTAAATTTTTGTGCCAATAATTATTTGGGGCTTTCTTCTCATCCTAAAGTTATTCAAGCAGCTAAAGATGCCATCGATAGTCATGGTTTTGGGATGTCATCTGTACGGTTTATTTGTGGAACACAGGATATTCATAAAGAACTAGAAGAAAAAATTGCCTCCTTCTTGGGAATGGAAGATGCCATACTTTATGCTGCTGCATTTGATGCGAATGGTGGTTTGTTTGAACCCATTTTAGGAAAAGAAGATGCTATTATTTCTGATGCATTAAATCATGCTTCTATCATTGATGGTATTCGTTTGTGTAAAGCAGCACGTTATCGATATGCAACTAATGATATGGCTGATTTAGAACAAAAATTACAAGAAGCCCAAGGAGCTAGACGAAGATTGATTGCTACAGATGGGGTCTTTTCAATGGATGGTACGATTGCTCAAATTGATAAGATTTGTGATCTTGCCGATCAATATGATGCCTTGGTTATGGTAGATGAATGTCATTCTACTGGATTTGTAGGAAAAACAGGTCGCGGTACTCATGAATACAGAAATGCCATGGGACGAGTTGATATTATTACGGGTACTTTCGGGAAAGCCTTAGGAGGAGCATCGGGTGGCTTTACAGCTGCTAGAAAAGAAATTGTCGATCTATTACGCCAACGCTCACGCCCTTATTTATTTTCCAATACGCTTGCCCCTGCTATTGTTGGCGCCTCTATCAAAGTATTGGATTTATTAAGTTCTTCTACTGCTTTAAGAGATAAATTAGAAGAAAACACCACTTATTTTCGATCTGCAATGACAAAAGCAGGTTTTGATATTTTAGAAGGTATTCATCCTATTGTACCTATCATGTTATATGATGCTCGACTATCTCAAGACTTTGCAAATGCCTTACTGGAAGAAGGGATTTATGTTATTGGGTTTTATTATCCTGTCGTTCCAAAAGAGAAAGCAAGAATCCGTGTACAATTATCGGCTGCACATGAACGAATGCATTTAGAAAAAGCTGTTGCTGCTTTTACTAAAGTAGGTAAGCAATTAGGGGTGATATAAAATTTTATTTCAATCCTCCATTCTTTCGAATTTCTTCGAAAGCAAGATAATTACTGGAATATAACTGATGAATCTTTTTTTTACGATTCAAAAAATAAGCTTGTAAGGTAAAAATGGAAGAAGTAAAGGCAATTTCTTCCCAAGGAATCTCCTTTTCGGTAAATAATGCGACTTCTAAACTCTCTTGTCCTGCTTTGTAATCAAGCTTTTCAAGAGGAGCAAGGAAGTGCATATAAATCTGATTGATCCGACTGATACTAAATAAGGTAAGTAATTTTAAATCAACTACTTTCGCTTCCGCCTCTTCCCAAACTTCTCGAATTGCCCCTTCTTCTACAGTTTCTCCATTTTCCAGATAGCCACCGGGGACATTCCAATAGCCTATTCTAGGGGGAATCGCCCTTTTACAAAGCAAAACTTTATCTTCCCAAGTGGGTAAGCATCCTGTAACAATATTAGGGTTTTGATAATGAATCGTATCACAGCTTTTGCAATAATGACGCATACGATCGTCACCTTCCACTTCTTGGAATTTAACTAATGCGCCACAATTGCTACAATAATTCATCTGTTTATTTTTATTTTCTTTTAGAAGTTTTAAAGGATAAGTCTCTTAAATTGAGCCTAACAAGGGGTTAAAAGCACCTTGAAACATTCATAATCCAAGGGAATTTATTCCCTTGTCATTGATCCTGTTAATTTTGTATGGTTTTGAATTAGAAATTAGAAAGATTTACCACCATAAAATTACAAAATCTATAAAAATTCATCTTGTTTTTGAAATTTCACTATTTTGATTCCCTTTTTTTCGTATAAAAATCGACGAATCAAGCGATTACTTTCTGGAAAACTAGGAAAATATTGAATCGTATCTCTTAATTGATCTATAGAACCAGAAAAATCTTCTTCTTCCATAAATCCATATCCACGATAGGCACCATCCTCCACTAAAATGACAGATTTTTCAGTAAGGGTTCGTCCTTTATCAATAATAAAAAAATCTTCCTCAAAAACTGTAGATAATAATTCTACAGCTTGCATCGCTCGTTGATTGTAGGCAATCACATCTTCTTTTTGAATGCAAGCTCCTGAACATTGTTTAAGATGATAATTAAAACATGGACGACTTCCAGCCTCAATATTACAATAATAGGCACAAAGTTCGTACTCCGCCATTACTCGCTTGATTGCCCCTTTAGCTCTATTTATCGTTGGATATTCCGAAACCAATTGATAGCGTTTTCGATTAGCAGCTGTATTTTTAGCGGTATCAAAACATAAATAGCCCTCTTCATTCAAATAACGATGCACCATGAAAGGAAAATGTCGCTGTCGCTGCGCACGATTAATGGATGGACGCAATTCTTTTATCAGTTGTGATTCATACAATAATGCCACTAATTCACTTCCAGTAATTTCATAAGATATATCACAAACAAGATGTTGTAATTTGCTTGCCTTTTCCGTAATATCAGCAAAATGTTCCATTACTCGCTTCTTGATATTGATACTCTTTCCTACATAAATAACTTCATTATTCTTATTATGCAAAAAGTAAACACCACATTCTTCAGCTAAGGCATGCAAACGTTCAAGCGTGATGCTTGCTGGCAATAAAGATTCTTTAATTCCCTTATTAATCATACCATCAATGGTGGTAGCTGCCATTTCTTTGGCTAGAATTTTCTCAAATAATTCTACTGTAGCCATCGTATCTGCCATAGCACGGTGACGATCTTTTACCTTAATACCAAAATGTCGGATTAATTTACCCAAACTATAGGATCGTAATCCAGGAAATGCCTTACGAGAAAGCCGAACTGTACAAAGCTGACGACGAGAATAAGTATAGCCCAAACGCTTGAATTCGGCACGAATAAAGGAGTAATCAAAACGGACGTTGTGAGCCACGAAAACAGCACCTTTTGTCATTTCCACGATTTGTTTGGCTACTTCGTAAAATTTAGGCGCATCCGCCACCATTTCATTGGTAATCCCTGTTAGACGAGTAATATTATACGGAATAGAGCATTCAGGATTGAGCAATGTCTCAAAGGATTCTAATACTTCTTTACCATCATGAATAACAATAGCGATCTCTGTGATCTTTTCACGGTCTGCTCGTCCTCCTGTGGTTTCAATATCTATTATTGCATAACGTTTAGATGCCATTTATTCAGTAGAATTTCTAATTTTTAAACAAAAAACGCAGCCAAACTGAGATAGGTTTACTACCTTAGTTGCGCTGCGTCCTGCTGTTTTTCATAATGAAAATCCAAAATACAATTATGTTAGCACAAATAAAAATAATCCTTCTCTCGATCTGTATAATTAGTAGTTGTGATACACCAAAGACAAAGGTTCAAACTAGCGAAAACATTCCTGATAAAGTAGAAGTAAAATCTTTAGAAATAGAAGTAGGTGCCGACCAAATGAGCTATTATCTACCCAAATTAAAAGGAAAAAATGTAGCTCTTGTGGTCAATCAAACCTCTATGACAAAGGAAGGTCATGTAGTTGATATTTTACTTAAAAAAGGCGTCCAAATACAGCAATTATTTGCCCCAGAACATGGATTTAGAGGAAAAGCTGATGCTGGAGAACAAATTAAAAATGGACGGGATGTAAAAACTGATTTACCCATTGTATCGCTTTATGGAAAAAATAAAAAACCAACGGCAAGACAACTTCAAGGAATTGATTTGGTCATCTTTGATATTCAAGATGTTGGGGCTCGATTTTATACTTACATTTCAACGATGCATTATGTGATGGAAGCATGCGCCGAAAATGGAGTGGACTTTATGGTTTTTGATCGCCCCAATCCTAATGGACATTATGTGGATGGGCCTGTTCTTGATCCTTCTTTTTCATCCTTTGTCGGAATGCATGCAGTACCTGTTGTTCATGGAATGACGGTAGGCGAATATGCACAAATGATCAATGGAGAAGGATGGTTAAAAGGTGGGCTTACTTGTAATTTAGAAATTATCTTTTGTAAAAATTATACGCACAAAAAAGCATATCATTTACCCATTTCTCCCTCCCCTAACCTCCCCAATCAACGGTCTATTTATTTATATCCTTCCCTTTGTTTTTTTGAAGGCACAAAAATGAGTGTGGGGCGTGGTACGACTAGGCAATTTCAAGTGATAGGTCATCCAGAATATCCTTCAGATGAATATCAGTTTACTCCCATTTCACGAGAAGGAGCAAAATACCCCAAGCATGAAAATAAAGTTTGTAAAGGCTATGATTTGAGCGTTTTACCCATAAGTGAGTTAAAAGAAAAAGGACAGTTAAATTTATCTTATCTTATTAATAGTTATCAAAATTTTCCTAAAAAAGATGAGTTCTTTCTATCCAATAAATTCATAGATAAATTAGCGGGCACCAATCAATTACGCCAACAAATTATGGATGGAAAATCGGAGGATGAAATACGAAAAAGTTGGGCAACCAACTTAGTTAAGTTTAAAAAAGTGCGTAAAAAATATTTGATCTATCCAGAATAAAAAAGGCAGAAGAAAATTATTTCTACAAACCAATGCTATTCCAAATTAAAATTTATTTTACGAGGGTTTATTTTCCAAATTTTCAGTTGTGCTTGCCATTTTCTTCTTCCTTGATAATAAATATAAATTGTAAGCAGAATTACCTTTACTCAATTTTTTAAGGGTATATTTTTTGTCTAAAAACTGATAAAATTTCTTTTGCAATCTTTTTTCATAAGACGATAAGAGATAATAGTGATCGGATGGTACTTTCTTGTTGAGAAACTCCAACATTACTTCAAATTGCATAAAGGAGGGATGATAGTTTTTGGGATGGATAGGATAACGGAGCGTTTTATCATAGGTTTGGTAGGATTTTGATGAATGTGTGATATGAGCTAGACGGGGATTTTTCATTTTGGTCTTCAAATTTTTATTTTCATTAATCCAGCGTAAGAGATAAGAAGGAATATCCAATTTTCTTAAATATTGTCCTGATATTATGTGTTCTAATTCATTAGGTACTAAAAGTACAGGATACGGATTTTTTTCGTACCTTTTTTTTAATTCTATTGCAGCTTCATCTGGTTGGTATAAATTGGAAAAAAAATAACTATGCGTCGTATTTACTACTTTTTTTTCCTGTAAAATTTGCTGATCGACCTCCTCTATTGTTTTGACATAAAAATTTATAGCAGCAAACATACAATATACATAAATCCCCATCATCCAATAATTACGTTCTTGATCTGAACGTATTATTTTATCAATAAAACTAGCAATTGGAACAGCTAATACAATTGAAAAAATTGGAATCATAACAGAAAAAGTACGATAAAATGGTAAATCATTTCGTAAAAAAGAAATAACAAAACCAGCTAAATATATCCCCAATAATTGCTGCCAAACACCCCATGAATTCTTCTGATTTTCTTTATTAAAACAATAATATAATCCGGGAACAACTAACAATAACAAGGCATGTCTCGATGAAATAAATCCATTTGTAACATGAGGTAAATATTCTAATAACACATAAAAACGGTGAGCGGGTTCTCTAGTAACATAGCGATTAAACAATACGCGTTCATAGATAGGAGCATAAACTAAAGCCACTAGAAAAGCAGCAATACCAAAAGCGATTAACAAGCCAAACAATCGTTTTTGCTCTTCAGAAAAATATACTTTTCGTGTATCAATTATTGTCTTTCCATATTTAAATAACCACAACAAACCTAAGGGTAATACTAGGTAAATATTGGACGGTATTATGTAAAGAATAGCAAATGAAGAAAAGGTCGTTCCCCAAAAATATTTTTGCTGTTGAGTCTGTATGTAACGATAAGAAGAATAAACCATCATCATCCCCATCAACATACTAAAATTATATCCCCTTAATTGAACAACATAATTGATAAAAGGAATGCAACTAACTACTAAAAGGACGCTTATTTGAGCTGTTTGTTTATTGAAAAAATGATTAGCAAATTGATAGGTAAAATATAGTGTAAATAAACTAGCACCTATTTGTAAGCTTCGATAAAAAGGCAGATAATCTATTGCTTCTGCTAAATCTGAAAAGCCAAGAATTTTCGAAACTGCATTCTGAAATAAATTAAATAAAATATGATTATTGGGTGCAAAATAATTGGTCATAGTTGTCCAAAAAGGATGTAAGGAACATCTCATAAATGAAGTCGCTTCATCTCTTAACAAGTCAACATACAAATATTGATAAGCCATTCCTAAAAAGAACAAAATAGCGAATACTACAAAGCCATTCTTATTCAAAAATTGTAGCAAATTTTGGCGTTTCCAGTTCATTTTCATTATCGTAATTTTAAAATATGCCAAAAGAAACTATAAATCATCATTTGTATTCCCAATACCAAAAAAGTAACACTTGGAATCGTAATTCGAAGACTTTCTAGTGGATTTAATGCCCCAAAGTCTACTCCTCTCCAAACATTAAACGCCCATAAAAATAGCAAGACTCCAACTCCAATTAACATTATCCCAATTAACAATCCTTTTTCTAAATTGAAATAATGTAATATTCTAACGATTTGATCTTTTGGGGGCAAAAGTCCCTTTGCATTTGCATAAACAATTGCTAAAAAATAAAAAGCAAAAAATTGAAAACCTATCAATACTAATAAACAGGTATATAAAAGGGTTTGCACATCAAAATTGATTCCACCTACCTGCAACCGAGACATCACCAATAAAATAGAAAGTACTCCTCCCAGTAACATCATTCCTATTCCGGGATAGAGGTAGATCCATTTTGGACTAAACCCCAATAAAAATCGCAAATGACGCCAACCGTCTCGCCAAGTATTCAAATGAGGTGAACGACTCCTACCATCTGGAGATAAAGTTGTAGGAACTTCTGTTATTTTCAAATCCATAAGTGAAGCTTTTACGACCATCTCAGACGCAAACTCCATCCCTGGACTTGACAAACGCATTTTTTGGTAAGCATCTTTTCTAAATGCTCTTAATCCACAATGAAAATCACGAACATTAATATTGTAAAATAATCGACCCAAAAAAGATAGGACTGGATTTCCTAAATAACGATGCAAGAATGGCATCGCTCCTTTCTCAATCCCTCCTGAAAAGCGATTTCCCATCACTAAATCATATCCAGCTTTCAAGCGATCTATGAAAGGGGATAAATTGTAAAAATCATAACTATCATCTGAATCGCCCATCAAAATGTATTTTCCTTTAGCAGCAGCAATTCCTCCTTTTAAGGCATTACCATATCCCTTTTCCTTTATTTGAATAACACGAACACCTTGCGATTGAGCAAGTTCTACAGAACCATCAGTACTTCCATTATCCGCTATAATTATTTCGCCTTCTATTTGCTGTTCGGTTAAAAAGTTTTGTGCTTTTTTGATACAAATGGATAAGGTTTCTACCTCATTTAGACAAGGCATGACTATAGATAATTCAGGGCTTTTCATTTTATTCTTTTTATCGTATTATACATATTGAATTGGGGCTTTATTTATTGTTGGATAAGACAGTTTATTCATTTCCTCACCACATATTTCTTCAAACTGGACAAGATGTTTTTTATCCCATTTAGTCCAATGGGGCAGCAATTGGCGAGGACTAGCATGTTGTGCATTTTTCCGAGCTTTTTCCCAATTTTGGTATGGAATATCAATTTTTAATAAGTCAAGAACTTGAGTTTTAAAATAGTGATAATCATTTAATAAGAGTTCTAAATGTATTAAAGGAAGATTTTGTTGTCGAAGCTCTTTATTTTCATATTGCCATTTCCAACACACTTTTTGAAATCGACTCATTTTATCCCATTTTAAAGAATAAGGATCTGTTTTAGGAGGCTGCATTAGTGGAGTCATTGGATCTTTTTCTCCCATAATTTCACGAGCCATCATAGATCGAACGACTGCTCTGCCATCTCTAACTAAATGAAATAAAATAGCATTGGGAAAAGCTTTTTTTAGGGCTGCTGTGTGTAATACAAGATATGGACTCATCTCAATATACACTTGCTTGTCTACATCCAATCGATTTAGTAATTCATATTTTCGATACGAATTGAAATAATGCATCGCCAATTGTTTTTCTTGCAAAACGTTCATATAACTCCAATAATCATTTATATTAGATTCATGTTCTACTTGTGCAAATGGTAAATTTTTAGCCAATAAATCAGCTAAAAAGGTAGAACCTGATCGAAAACTAGAAAGTCCAAATATCAATTGATGAGCAGACGTTAAAGCATGAATATTACTACGATTTACTGAAAAGGATTTTGTATGGTATTTAAGTGACATTACCATTCGAGCAAGGGTATTAAAGCCCGGTATTTTTAATGATTGCCATCTATACCAATGCATCAATTTTGAATGCCATTGCACTTCTAAAAATGTACCTTTATGATGATTTTTTTTCACCATAAACTACGTTTTTTGTCCCAGTAAGCTGCGATTATTATTACTATAAATGCTAAAACAAATAGTGTCTTACGTAAGGGATTTACACCAAATTCAAATTCCACCTTATGTATTCCTTCTTCTAAAGGAACCGCCATAAAACAAGGATTCATTTGTGTCCATTTGACTAGTTTTCCATTTACTTTTGCGATCCAATCAGGATGGGCATTTACTTTTAATAAAGCCCAAGAAATAGGGTTATCAGGAGGATTTGAGTTAACCTGAATGGTCGCCTTATAAAGACCCGCTTCATGGTAAGAGTCGATTACTCTACCAAGCATTGGAGATATGGAATCATGAGGAGGATGGAGATATTTTGCTAGAGTGGCATCTCGATTATCAATATTGGTTTGAATACTTTCTTTTGCTGCAAGGTTTGTTAAATGGATAGCCCTACTACTTTCACGAGAATCATTTTCTAATGGATCAATTAAAATTCGATAATCCAAATCCTGAAATTCATTAGTTGTTCGATCTTCTGCAATGGTAATGTGTTGTTTGGATTTATGTATATCAGTATGTTTATGCCAATATTGAATCAAATTTCTAGCGGCTTTATTATGAGATAAACAGACAATATCTGATTGAACAAGATCAAAATAACTAAAATCCTCATAGGTTTGATAAACTGCATAATTGTCATTTTGAAAAATAGGACTTAAACCCATTTGTTGAAATTTGTACTGATTCCTTTTGGTTGTTAAAGCATAATTATAGTCAAATATTTCATAGGACTTTAGATTATAATCATCCATAAAATACAAATAGAATTGTCCTAAATTCCCTCTATTACCCGCCGCGGAAAATCGTCCAATAGGCTTATCTGAAAACAAAGGAGGTAAAAATAATTCTGCATTATTTTTCAATTGAACCAAATTTATACGACCATCTTCTTGCCCCTTTAAAAAGCTTAATGCTTCAAAATAATCTTTATTAGTATGAACTGAACTTGTACCTACTATCTTTTGTGTATTTTTTTCCATACGGTTTAAAAAATAAGCCGCTAAACATAGAAAAGGAATAACATAAATCCAGTTCAATATAGTTGATGATGAATATTGAAGCCATTTCTTTCTTGACCAAAGGAAAAATTGCCATAACGTCCAACTGACAATGGGTAATGCAAAAAAATGAAGCCAAGGAATCATTCTTAAATAGGGCAAATTATTATGTAAAGGAGTATATTGAAGAAAGGAAAAGGTTTTTGATCCCATCAAAAATAATAGAACGAGTACTATATTTAATAGGAAATACGTGGCTAAAGAGCGATTAAAATCATCTTCTACAATAGCTGAATTAATGATCTTTCTTAGTAACAACAATACACCAATTCCAAATAAGAGTGAAAATACAGGAAATGTATTTGCATCAAATAAATCACCCAATCCTAAATGCTGAAATAAATTGATTACCCCTAAACCTAAATGATGTTCTTCATCTAGTTTAAAGTATCCACTCATGTATTCACTGGCTTGAAGTGTAGGTATAAATACCAATGCGAAAAAAGTGAAACTTCCAATAAATACTGCCCCTAAATGAAATAAATTATTACGATACGATTTCAAATTCCATTTAGGAATTACCCACAATATTGCAATTGCCATAGAACACATTAAAGCAGAAAGTACATGTGTCCAGAACAATATCCCTAACAATAAAATGGGAGTCAACAATCGCTGTTTCCCAAAGAAATTTTTGTAACAATATCCAATCGTTAGTGGCATCAAAACTAATCCCCAAAGATGGGTGTATAAGCCCCATTGGAAGA
This sequence comes from Saprospiraceae bacterium, assembly GCA_020628645.1. Classification (GTDB taxonomy): domain Bacteria; phylum Bacteroidota; class Bacteroidia; order Chitinophagales; family Saprospiraceae; genus JAHDES01. Next base: position 264,341 of record JAHDES010000002.1, on the reverse strand, counting down.
TTAATTTAAGTTCGATTCCTAAACCCACCCAACTTTCTAAAGTATACACTAATACAGCACTTATTATTGCCACGGGTACAGAAATCCCCATCCATCTTAATCCTTTATAAATACTCAAAGGGAAAACTAATAATAGTAAAACAACTATTAGTTTCATGATTATCAAAGGAGAGACAACAGGAAATAAATTGTACAAAAAGGCTGTCGCTACATGAGGCAAAGGTTGGTAATAATAATATAAAGGCATACCCATACTAAAATCAGGTAGCCATAACCTATAATTACCTTCTGCAAACAACTCCGCTAAACGAACAGTATAAACATAATGTGATGTGGTATCCCATCCCTTAATGTAACCATCTTTAAAAATAGATGAGAAGCTAAATAAGTTGAACACTGTTATTAGCAACAATAAAAGTCGTATACCAAGAATAGATAGTTGAAAATTTGGTTTTCCAACTATTCTATCCTTGCTTTTAGTTTCTCGTATAGCTGTTTTTTGTACCAATTGAATTCGTATTAAATCAAAAAAGAGGAGGAAAACTTACCAAACCCTCCTTACTATTTGTATTTATTTGAAATCTAATTGACTATGACTTTCTGTTTCGTTTTATAATTTCCTAAAGTAGTATGTAATAAATAGATTCCTTGTGGGAGTTTCAAGTCAAGTTGTTTCGTAAAAACACCTTTAAAAACTAGTAAATCTGTAGAAAATACTTGATTTCCTTGTAGATCATAAATTGAAACAGTAGCTTGATGAGTATAAGGTGCTTTTATTTTCAGTTCGAAACTTCCATTATTTGGATTGGGGTAGATTTGTGAAGACAACTCTTTTGGATTCTCATAATAATTTGTTTTTAGTTGTGCAGCACTTGATTGAAATGAACCATAATAAGGGTCAGGATCATAAGTACAAGTGCCATCATCTATGGTAGCAGATGAACTATAATTAGTTGCGCTCGGATCGGTACAACCACAATAAATACCACAATAACCGCAATCATCCGTACCGAGGTCATCACATTCTTGTGGACAATCATCATCTCCTCCACCGCCGCCACTACTTTGTGCAGAAATTGGAAACGTTAAAATGAAACAAAGAAAAAAGAAACTATATTTTATAAAATTCATGATATTCGTTTTAAATAAAGAGATAAATTGATAGCGTTTTTACTTTAAGCACCACCTCCGCCGCCGCCACCATTTGCACCTCCTGCTAAACACTTCTGAACACAACATTCTACAGGGTCTTGCCCACCACAATTTTTAAAATCATCAAATTGATCACTCTTACTCGATTTGTGAATACAATCACAATATTTTCTACATACATCCTCTGGAGGAGGACCAGGTGTCCATTCACCAGGAGGAACTGCTGAATCAGGTGTGCCATCACCGTCTTTATCATATTCGTCTAAATCACGATCATCTATACCTTTATGATGACCTCCTGGTACTTTATGCCAATGATTATTATAATAGCCATAATCTCCCCTATCTTTCCAAGCAGAAGTAGAATCACCAGGATTTAAAACTTCATATCCTGTATCACCATTCCAAGCAATTAAACATTGATCAGAAGATTGATTGCTAATTCTAGAATTAAATGGGTAAATAGCTGATCCAAACCCGTAAGGATCCAAATATTTTATAGGATTACTTTTCGCATATTGATAAAGGTTCATTGCATCTGTATAATCAAATGGGTCACGTTGTAAAAATCGTCCTAATCTCGGATGATATTGACGCGCTCTATAATAATAGGTCGTTGTTTCTTTATCAAAACGCCGCCCCGTATAACGATAAGGATTATTGCATTCACTAGAGGAACGTTCATTATAATTGGCATCATAAATTTTTACTTCTCCATAAGGGCTGTATTCATATCGCTCTGTTATACTACCTACATCGTCCGTTAAAGCAATGACACTACCCAGTGCATTTTTATGGAAATAATGGGTACAAGTGCTACTGTTCATACTAATAACATCATCTATACTTGTACCATACACATAGCTTATTTGCTCAGGTGTATCTGTATTTGGATCGCAAGCTTGAATCTCTGCTAAAAATTCACTTCCTAATTCAACACAGAATCCAGATGCTAAAACAATAGAATCTCCTGCTTGATACGTCACATCTGAATTAGAATCTATTGTAGCTGTAGATGTTACAAAATCTCTTGCTTGATAAAGTTTTACTTGCCCTGTTTCTCGTTCATATAAACTTAAATAATAAGGACAATTTGGATTTAAGACTTCTTCTAAGATTATTCTCATACCCTGATAATAGTAATTCGTAATTTTTCCTTCCGCAATTTTTTGAATTCTTCTTCCCAGCGCATCATATTTATAATGAGCGACCATTTGTTCAAGATTTGCATCTTCTGCGGCTACGATTAAACGATTCGCGTAATCATAGGAATAATGAAAAAATCCATCATAAGTCAAATTACCATTTGCATCATGAAATAAACTGGTACTCGAACCATTATTCATCTGAGTAATTTCATTCATTTCATTAGCTGAATAAGTTGTAGTATTTCCGTTAACTATTTGTGCCACTTTATTATAAAGGGGATCAATTGTAAATTCTTCTTGTTGATTGGGACTAGGGATGTTATTGGAAGCAATTACTCCTTTTTTGTAATTAATCAATCTATGGTTGAAATCATATTCATACTGTTCAGATTGATCAGATTGATGAAGCGCAGTAGCACTTAATTTGTTGTCTTCTTTATCATAACTGTATTGTAGATGGACAAATGGATTACCATTATTGTGTAAAATAGAAAGAGGATTATCATTTGCATTAAACGAAAAAGTAGAAGTTACACCATTAGCATAGGACTTTTGTGTGATTCGTCCTCCTGCATCGTAAGTAAAAGAAGCTAAAGTCGTCCCTCCTTCTTGAATACTCGTCATTTGATAACGATAATCAAAATTTTCTTGAATAGATCGACCATTTGGATAAGAAATAGTACGGGTTCTATTGTTCAAATCATAGGCATAAGCCGTTACATAACCATTTAATTCTTCGCTTAATAGACGGCTATCCGCATTATAAGTAAAATTAATAATGGCATTGCCATTGGTAGCAGAGACTAATTTGTTAAGGTTGTTATAGGTATAAGTATCATCATTTGAATCAGGATAATCTATGGTAATTAAGCGGTCACCATCATCGTATTGATAATTGATGGTTTCCCCTTTGTTATCCGTGCGACTAATCATATTACCCACTGCATCATAGGTATAATTTTTCGTAGTACCATCTTCAAATTGCTCTGTTGTATTTCTTGAATTGGCATCAAAAACATATTGAGTAGTATTTCCATTGGCATCTATTATAGCTGTGGTATTTCCATTGGCATCGCGTGTAAAAGTTGTAGTATTTCCTAGATGATCCGTTTGAGATACTTTTCTATTCAATGCATCATACTGCATATTCATTACATGTCCTTCTCGATCTGTAGTGCTTAATAAATTAGAATTATCATCGTATGAAAACAGCATAGTTTCACCAAGTGGATCAATTTCACTGATTTTTTGATCTATACCATTATACGTATATTGAGTTGTATTACCATTTGGATCTGTTTTACTAAGTACATTGCCTTTATTGTCATAGGTATATTGTACTAAAACACCTTGATTATCTTGTTCCTGTATTTTTCTATTTAATGCATCATAAGTCATTTGAATGGTATTATTATTCATTTGTGTGGATTGAATAAGATTTCTATTTCCATCATAAACGAATGATGCTCCATTCCCATCTGGATTGGTAGTACTTAGTAAGTTATTATTGCAATCATAGGTGTGAATAACGGTTTGATTTTCGCCATCTTTCATGGCAATAATATTGTTTTCATTATCGTACGTATAGGTAGTTACAATTCCTAAAGCATCTGTTTTTGAAGTGCCTCTATTTAAGGCATCATAGGCATACAAAATTGTATTAGCATTAGCATCTGTAACTGAAACTTCATTGCCAATTCCATCATATTGTGTACTGGTAATCCCACCTAATGGATCAATTATTTGAATCGGTCGATGTAATGCATCAAAAATAGTAGTTGTAGTATTTCCAAGCGGATCTGTCATGCTTGTACGGTTACCATGAGCATCATAAGTATACTGGGTAATTCCTCCTAAGGGATCTATGTATTGTATTAATCTAGATAAAACATCAAAACTGTAAGTGAAGGTGTTTCCATTAGGGTCGGTTACTCCTGTTCGATTGCCTCTTGCATCATAAACATAAGACGTTACTCCCCCTTCTGGATTAATGGTTTGTTCAAGAAGGTTTTGGCTATTATAGGTATAATTTGTAATACCTCCATTCGGGTCAGTTAGACTCACTCGGTTTTTTTGATTGTATGTTCTTGCTTCTGATATCCCCAATGGATAAGCAATAGTTAATAAACGATTTAATGCATCATAAGTATAACTCGTTATATTGCCATTCGGGTCAGTAAGACTTATTCTATTTCCAACAGCATCATAGGTATAGGAAGTGATATACCCTAAATCATCTGTTTGACTAATCATACGATTTAAAACATCATAAGCATAAGTAGTGGTGCAATTATTAGCATCTGTTTCGCTTATTTTCAATCCTTTTGAGTAAGAAAAAAAAGTAGAGCTTCCAAGAGGGCGGTTTATGGTAATTAATTGACCACAGGCGTCATAGGTATAACTAGTTGTGTTGCCATTTTTATCGGTAAAAGAAGCTACATTACCATCCAGCGTATAGGTATATGACTCATTAAAACCTAAGGGGTAGTTAATCTGAATAAGATTTCCATTGGCGTCATAGGTATAACTAGTTGTATTTCCGTTTTTATCTGTTTCTGATAATTTTCGATGAGATAGGGGATCATATGTATAGGACTTCATATTGCCTAAAGCATCCGTTTCTGTTAACTTCTGTCCGTGAAGATTATAGGTATAAGTGGTACTATTACCAGCAGCATCTATTCGTTGAACAAGGTTGTTATTTGTATCATAAACATATTGAATATTATAACCACAGCAACTCCCAATTTTCTGCATTAACTGACCCGAAGTATTATATTGAAAAGTTGTGTTTTGAATATTAGCACCCACTTGTTCTGACAAGGTAGTTGTCAATGTCATATCATTATACTGATAAGTTTGGGTACTTAGTGGCGTTGTTAAATTAATAACTGCATTGGATGGCGTAGCATAATCTATTGTTACAGCATGTCCATTCTTATTGGTGAGTTGTGCTAATAAATTACGATCATTATAAGTATATAATTCTGTGTTTCCAGCAGGATCAGTATATTTTGTTAGTAAGTCTCCTGTATAATCATATTGATAGGATCGAGCAGGAAGGGTGCCATTATCATTAATTGATGTGAGATAGCCATTTGTCCAGATTAAATCTATTGCTGTACCACATGAACTATTAATTTGTATTAATTCTCCAGCTAAAGAATAAGACAGAGTAGTAGTGTTTCCATTCAAATCAACAATTGAAGTAAGTTTTTTATGACTTCCATCGTCAAAATAATATTTGATTTGATTCACAGAAGTTAATACAAATTTGCCAATCGCATATTCTTCAAGTAATTCAAATGTACCTAAAGGTGCATTAAATCCACTACCTGAATTGGTAAATGTTTTAGCTTTCCCGTCATGATATTCAATTGTTATATCACCGCTACCATTGGTAGTATATTGCATATTATAACTCATCGTCCAACCTCTACCATAACCAAAATCTTTTCCTGTACAACGACTATTATACGTAAAAGTGAAATCAATATTTTGACCAATTGCAGGTAGATTTAAATCAGAACGTTGATATAAAAGATTACCATTATAGGTATTGACTCGAACACCATACCCTCCTTTTGTATTGGATTGTGCTGAATTAGTTTGTGCAGATAAGGAAAATGAAATTAGGCTACAAAGTGCAACAATACTGAATAGCATTACACCTGTAGAGTAACTTTTGAAACTCAACATAATAATCGGTTTATCGTTTGTTAGAAATAAAACTTTCTTGAAGTATGTTGATACATATTCTAAGAAAATTTTAGCTAAATATTCTTTTAAAAAATTAACTAATTAATACTGCAAGGGAAGCCAAATATTTTTGAAGATTTAGAAAAGTATTTCCTTTTCTAGAAATGTACATAGTAGTATTTTTGGTTCTTAGACAAAAATTGTGACTTTAATGGAACCTGCCCGCTATGAAATATTCAATGGTAGGCAGGCGGGTTTCAAAATGCTTGTCTCTCAAAATCATAGATTTATCAAGTCTTCACAATTTGTCTAAGAATGATATTTCTTAATTAAATATTACCTGTGTACATGACAAAGCTAACAATTTCACTTCATAAACACAACATTTATATTACATTTTTTTATTACATATAAGAATGCCATTAATAGTTAACTATTAATGGCATTCAAAAAAATATGATTAACTAAAATAAGTTAGCTATTTCCTTTCTTATAATCGGCTAAGAATTTCTCTAATCCAATATCAGTCAATGGATGTTTTAATAAACCAAGGATTGAACTAAGTGGGCAAGTTACTACATCTGCTCCATTCTTGGCTGCTTCTACAATATGGCGAGCAGAGCGAATCGATGCGGCTAAGATTTCTGTTTCAAATCCTTGTATCGCATAAATTTCTGCTACATCTCGAATCAAATCCATTCCATTCCAATTAATATCATCAATACGACCAATAAATGGAGATAAGTATGTTGCCCCAGCTTTTGCTGCCAAAATAGCTTGTCCAGCAGAAAAAACCAGCGTACAATTGGTACGAATTCCATTATCTGTAAACCAACGAATTGCTTTTACGCCTTCTTTTATCATAGGCACTTTTACTACGATATTGGGCGCAATTTCTGCTAATTCTTGCCCTTCTGCAATCATCCCTTCAAAATTGGTTGAAATCACCTCTGCACTTACGTCGCCATCTACAATTTCACAAATTGCTCGGTAATGATTAAGAATATTGTCTTTTCCTGTAACACCTTCTTTTGCCATAAGTGAAGGATTGGTGGTTACTCCATCCAAAATACCAAGGTCTCGTGCTTCTTTTATTTGGTCTAAACTAGCGGTATCAACAAAAAATTTCATAAGGGAGGGTTTTAGATTTGACCTAGGACTTTTAAATGTAAAAAATTGATTATAAATACTTTAACTAAACAAAAGTCCCTATATTTTAAAATTAATTTAACCTAAAAACAGAAGGTGAGAAATTATACACACCGCTACAACCTTCGTACCCTTGCTTCATTTCTGACCTGGGGGAGTTGGAAGGGAGCTGGTCGTATAATTCTCACCGACTGCAAAAGTAAATCTTTTTTTGTATTTCCATAGACTTCCAACCTTTTTTTTTATTTCTTCTTTCATTTGATTTTGTATTTTTAACTTTCTAATAGTTGGAGCATTTATTGTCTCAATATAACACAAAAGATACATTTCGAAATGAGAGGATTAATTTGTCTATTTTTATTAAGTCTTATAAGTCATTTTTTCGCAAAAGCCCAAGTATCCCAAAATATGGCGCTCCGTACGCAATGGGACGAGTCTACCCTACCTACCTCTTCTGGTGTTCGATATAATGACATTTGGGGGTATGTAGATTGTGATGGTAATGAATATGGTATTGTAGGCTCTGCGCGTTATACTCATTTTTTTAATGTGACTGATCCTGATAATATTATAGAAGTAGATCGTTTTGAAGGAACCGTCAATTCTATCTGGCGTGATTATAAAACTTATGGTTCATATGCTTATGGTGTAGCAGATCAAGGAAATGAAGGACTAGCTATTTTTAATCTGACTCAACTCCCCAATTCTGTTAGCCGAGTTAGTTTAGATAATTCTGATTTTGGACAAGCGCATAATATCTTTATTGATGAAGCAAATGCTCGCTTATACGTTGCTGGATCAGATACTAGAGGAAATGGTTTATTGGTTTATGATTTATCTGTAAATCCTGCTGATCCAACAATGATTGCCAATGTGTCTTTAGCGAGTGGTGGCGGATATGTACATGATGTGTATGTAAGAGATAATATTGCCTATTGTTCGCATGGATGGAATGGTTATTATATTTGGGATTTTACAGATGCTCAAAATCCTAGTATTCTAGCTTCTACTCCTACCAATGGTTATAATCATAGTAGCTGGTTGACTGATGATGGTACATGGGCTGTAGTAGCAGAAGAAGTTCCAAGAGGATTACCCTTATTGATGATTAATTTATCTGATTTAGCTTCTGGTAATATTTCTGTAGATAAAACCTTTAAAGAACCCTTGCTCGCACCAACACATGTGAATAATACTCCCCATAATCCTTTTATTCGTGGCAATCACATTATTTGCTCCTACTATGAAGATGGGGTACAAGTATTTGATATTTCAGATCCATTAAACCCCACCCGAGTTGCCTATTATGATACCAATCCCAATAATACCCAATATAATGGAACCACTAACAACTGGGGTACTTATCCTTACTTACCTTCAGGAACGATCTTAGCAACAGATACTCGAAATGGATTTTTTGTATTAAGTGCTACTGGATTTTCATTTGCTGAAATTTCCTCAGGTACACCTGATGTTACATTAAATGAATTTGGTTCAACTGAGATTTGTATGGGAGAATCTTTTGACTTGTCCATTCCTTTTGGGGCAACGTCGTATCAATGGTTTAAAGATGGACAACAAATCCCGAATGCGACCAATTCAAGTCTTTCTCTTACGGAAGCTGGTAATTATACAGTGGAAGCATCAAGAGGAAATTGTACGGCTACTTCTTCCAATTTTGAACTAATTGTAAATCCTATTCCTGTAGCTGAGATTGATACAAGTGGAACAATCAACCTTTGTGATGGAGAAACAACTATTATATCCTCAACTGTAAATGCAGATAGTTATCAATGGTATGATGGAAACATTCCAATAGGTGGAGCTACTAATCCAACTTTAGAGATTCCTGTTTCAAGTAATATTTCATTAAAAGTTACTACAAATGAATGTACTTCAACATCAGCTGCTGTAGAGATCATAGTACAAGATAATCCTACCCTTAGTTTAGATCAATCTGGAACGATCGAGCTTTGTGAAGGAGCAATTACAACGATCAACGCTTCTTCTGATGCAGCTAGTTTTCAATGGTTTAATGAAGGAAATCCTATCATGGGGGCTACTACTTCTTCTATTACTATAGCTGAAGAAGGTAATTATGTGCTCGAAGCTACCACTAATAATTGTACAACGACCTCTTCTGTCGTTTCAATTCAGGTTCAAAACAATCCAAGTATCAGCCTCAATCAGTCAGGTACGATTGAACTATGTGAAAATGAATCTATAACCATTACTGCTTCTACTACAGGCACTAATTTTCAATGGTTTGAAAATGGCATCGCCATTGATGGAGCAAACAGCTCTGCTCTTACTACTTCAAACGCGGGGAATTATAGCCTCGAAACTTCATTAAATGGATGTTTTGGAATATCCGATGTAGTAACTATTATAGTAAATGAAAATCCTACAGCAGAGATTAATTATGTAGGATTAAATGAAATTTGCGCTGGAGAAAATATAATAGTTACGTCTAGTAGCATTGCAGATTCTTATCAATGGTTAGAAGATGGTAACCCTATTCAGGGAGCAAGCAATAATTCCATTACTTTAGATGCTTCTGGAAATTATTCTTTACAAACAAATAGTAATGGATGTACAGCAACTTCATTTCAATTGAACTTAGTCGTCAACGAAATTAGTTCCCCTACTTTAAATACTGCTAATACAATAAAGCTTTGTGAAGGGGAATCGTTCCAACTTTCTACCAATGATGATGCCGATTCCTATCAATGGCTATTAAATGGCGATCCAATTAATGGAGCGACAACTGTAAATTTTGATGCTGTACAAGAAGGAAATTACAGCCTTGAAATTACAGAAAATAACTGTGTTGCTATTTCAGAGGAAGTTGAAATAATAAGCTTAGATTTACCCAATGCAAGCATTAATGCACCCAATTCCATAGAAATCTGTGATGGCGAATCTTATATGCTTTCTGCTATGCCAAACGCCGGTAGTTACCAATGGTATCAAGATGGAATACTTATCAATGGCGCAACAAATGCTACTTTTTCAGCGAATTCTTCTGGAAATTACACACTTGAGGTTATCAATAATAATTGTTCTGCAATATCTCAAAATGTAACTGTTGTAATTAACAATTTACCAGAAGCAATAATTAACGCGCCCAATGAAGTAGAATTGTGTGAGGGAGAATCCTTTACTTTATCTTCAACTAATGTAGCAGATTCCTATCAATGGTTTCAAAATGGAATGCCCATTAATGGTGCAACAAATGCTTCGTTTACTACAAATTCAAGTGGAAGTTATTCCGTAGAAGCAATCCAAAATAATTGTGCTGCAAGATCGCAAAATGTAACTATTGTAATAAACAATCTACCAGATGCAATAATTAATGCACCCAATGAAATCTCTTTATGCGAAGGAGAGAACTTCCAATTAATTTCCAATTCTAATGCGGATACTTATCAATGGTATCAAGATGGAATGCCTATTAACGATGCTACAGCTTCTTCTTATACTGCTGAAATTACTGGAAATTACACCCTGGAAACGACTTTAAACAATTGTATCGCTACTTCTCAAGTTATTAATATTGCGATTAATGATAATCCTGTATCTGTAATTGATGCACCCAATAGTATTGAACTTTGTGAAGGGGAATCCTTTACTCTATTTTCAACTAATATGGCAGATTCATATCAATGGTTTCAAAATGGAATGCCTATAAATGATGCGACCAATAGTTCTTTTGAGGCAATTTCAAGTGGGAATTATTCCGTGGAACTCATTCAAAATAATTGTGTTGCCACTTCTCAAAATGTAGAAATTATTATCAATGATAATCCTGAAGCGAACATTGATGCTGAGACTAACATCACCTTATGTGAAGAAGAAACATTTACCCTTTCTACCAGTTCTACTGCACAAATGTATCAATGGTATTTAAATGAAATGCCTATAAATGGTGCTACAAATTCTTCTTATAATGCTTCATCTTCTGGTACTTATACTTTAGAAACGAGTTCAAATAATTGTACTACTCGTTCAGAAAATATCAATATCACCATCAATAATACACCAACTGTATCTATTGATGCACCTAGTTTAATTGACCTCTGTGAAGGAGAAAGCTTCACTTTGATGAGCAATGATGTAGCGGATGCTTATCAATGGTTTGTAAATGGAATGCCAATTAATAATGAAACTTCAAATACACTTCAAATTGAAAATGCGGGTTTGTATACCCTAGAAATAAATTTGAATAATTGTACAGCTATATCTTCTCCTGTAGAAATAATGGTTTCAACATTAGCTGATGCAACGATTAATGCACCTGCGCAAATTGAATTATGCGAAGGAGAATCGTATTCCCTTTCCACGATTGAAGGCGCTGATACTTACCAATGGTTTTTGGATGGTGAAGCAATTCCAAATAGCAGCTTTGATATTTTTAATGTTACCTTATCTGGTATTTATTCAGTAGAAGTAACGTCCAATAATTGTACATCAAGTTCTCAAATAATAAATGTAGTTGTTAATGACACTACTGAAGTCATTATTAGTGCTTCTCAAGAAGTAATCTGTCAAGGAGAAACGTCAACGCTATCTGCGAATACAAATGCTGATACTTATCAATGGTTTAATAATGGAATGCCCATAGATGGAGCAACTTCAAGTACATTTGATGCTATTACTGATGGAAATTATAATGTAGCTGTAAACCTTAATAATTGTACAACTAATTCTCAAGCTATTGAAATCACTGTAAGTATTCCTTTAGAAGTTTCGATAGACGCAGACCGAATTATAGAACTATGTGAAGGAGAAACTTTTACTTTTTCTACCAATTCCAATGCAGATGCTTATCAGTGGTATAATAATAATGAAATTATAGCAGGCGAAACTGGCAATTCTATTATCGTAAATGAAACTGGAAATTATTTTCTTGAAGTGAGTGATGGCATTTGCGTTAGTCGTTCGGAAGAATTTGAGGTTATTGTTCATCCGCTCCCTGTCGTAACTTTTGAAACAGATCAAGTTGTTGAGATTTGTCAAGGACAATCGTTAATTATTTCTACTGCCCTTGAAGCAGATGCTTATCAATGGTATAAAAATGGACAACTAATTCCAGATGAAATCACTTCTTCTATTTCCTTAAATGAAGAAGGTATGTACGCGCTAGAAGCGACGATTAATGGATGTACTGATATTTCGGAAAGTATTGAATTGATTATTAACCCAATTCCTTTGGCGACTTTTACAAGTCCTTCTGAACCAGTTGTATATTTATGTGAAGGAGATTCAGTAGATTTAGTTGGTATCATGGGATCAGATACTTATCAATGGATGAATAATGGAGAAATTTTAGAGGAGACTTCCAATAGTTTGACCGTAAATGCGGCTGGAACCTACAATTTTATGGCAACACTCAATGGTTGTTCTAAAATATCAAATGATATTATTGTGGAGATTATTGATTTGCCCGATCCTACAATTACAGCATTAGGGCCAACAACTTTTTGTGAAGGTGAATCAGTAACACTAGAAGTAGTGGATGGATTTACATACCAATGGAAAATAAATGATTCATTTATTACTGATATAGGAAATTCTTATGAAGCAATTCAATCAGGAACGTACTATGTGACCATTTCTAATGCTGGATGTGAAGTCAGTTCTCCAGAAGGTCTTACTGTAACTGTTATTGAGCCCATTATACCAACCATCACTCTTGATGGCCCAGCAATGACGAGTTCAAATGCCATTTCGTATCAATGGTATTTTAATAATTTAATCATTCCAGGAGCTACAAATGTGAATTATACCGCTACTTTATCTGGAAATTATTATGTCATCACGACTGATCCAAATGGTTGCGAAGCAAGTTCTGAAGTGGTTTCAGTAGATTTGACCAATGTAAATGAACTATACAATTATCAAAACATCCAAATCTTCCCCAATCCAACTGCGGGGAATTTAATGATTCATCTAGAACGTCCTTTTTCAAATGACATTTTAGAACTACGTTTACTAAATACTTTAGGACAACTTATAAAAAGAGAAAACCATTCTAATTTTAGTACACAACAAATTCAATGGGATTTGAGCGATTTACCCAAAGGAATTTATTTTATAGAAATGGAAGAAAATGGAAAACGGGCCATTGAACGGATTGTACTTCAATAAAGTATTCAATTCGTTTGTGAACCTGATTTTTCCGCATGTATCTTTTCAAGTCGGAAATAGACATTTTGAAGTTGCATCAATAAATTTTGAGGTACTTGAAATAAGTATTTTTTCATAATGAGTTGAAAATCCTGCTGACAAATTTGCATAGCTTCGCTTGCTTTGGTAAGCTCAGGTTTTTGATTGGTGTAAAAAATAGCAACATCTAAATTGGCAATCAAATGATCAATTATAAATTTAGATTCATGTAAAGGAAGCATAATATTTGCCATATTCTTTCTATTCAAAAGATGCGCTTCTAAAGCCGCTAAATTGGTTTGAGTTTCGTCTTTCGCGATAATATCTCTAAGAAGACTAAATAACAAATCTCCTATTTCGATAAACTCATTTTGGGGCAATCGTGCTGTTACAAAATACCTTTGTCGTATATCAAAACATTCTATTCCATATTTCAATGCATGATCTAAATCTTTTTTGGCATAGAATAATTGAGTCATGTTAAAAAGATTAATTGCATAAAAAGGTAAATAGATATTAGCATCTTTCTGTACACAAAAATTGATATTTTTAAGGCTTTCTAAATGATAAAATTCTGAAGTTGCAAAATCTTTAATTTGAAGATATAATTTACCCAAATTGGATTGAGTCAATGCGATAGATCGTTTCGTATAGGTTTCATCTACCGTTAAAAATTGTTGTTTGATTTGGAGGCTCTTTTCGGCAATTTTGATTGCTTCTTGATAATTTTCTGTTAAAGCATAACAAAGCGAAAGATTCGTCATTATCGATACATACAAATTGATATTAGAAGGTGTAGGAGCTAAATCTGTAAAATACGACTCTGCTTTCAATAATTGCTTGATCGCCGTATCATATTCTGCCAAAGAACGATACAAATTTCCTGCATTATTATGAATCGTAGCTAGTTCATTGGGCTTCAAATCAGGATAACGTCCATGTCGAATATCGACCAAGAGAAATTGCATCGCTCGAAGTGCTTGATCCAATTTATTTCGTTGTTGAAGAAAAGCAGCTTTATTGAGAGTCGTTCCCCATTCATGAGAAATTGCATCTAATTGCTCATACAATTGCTCCGTTTTATCAATCAAATGCAAACTATCTGTGAATAAACAATACGAACGAAGATACTCTACATGAAATTCATTATTATGTGTTTTTGAAGCAGATTTTAAGCCTGTATCATAAAAGTAGAGGACTTTCTTAAATCGTTCATTTTCTTCTACATCAAACAATAAATACGTGATACGTGCTTTAATATTGAACTCATTTGCGCTATCCATTAATTTAGCAGCAATTTTTTCTTTTTTCTGTTCTAATGTAGTCAATTGTTGTTCCAGATAATCATCGGAAATCAACCCGTCAATAGCTTTCAATTGTCCTTTTTCATAGGCAGATTTTACCGCCGAAATCTTCTCTGTATCCTTCATTTTATTCAGCATCAATGCTAAATCAAGAATGTGGGTTCGCATTTCCGTTTCTTGAGCATGAAGTTGTTGCAATTGGGTTTGTAAGGGAATGTATTCTTTTGTGCTTGGAGGAATATTTTTGAGTTGTTCCTTTAAAGCTTGCTTTTTTTGTTGTAACTCTTGATAGATATCAAAGTGATCGTAAAAGTTATTTAATTCTATTCTAGTGCTATTTCCAGAACGAACATTCTTGAGTTGAATATTCAAGATTTCTTCTACATTGACATCTTTTTTTATATGAATATTGGTATCAACTTTTGAATAAACAGATTCGAGAAAAACAGAATTATTCATTTTTGGGGGAATTATTTTTTAAGAACTCAATACGATTCATAATATAATCCATCTGTGCTATTAAGCTTTCTTGATCTTCCAACATTTCAGTTTCTACGAGCATTTTATCAGCTTCTTCAATTAAGCCTTGTTCAAAATATGCTTTTGCTTTTCTTATTCGTTCAGAATCAGATGAGATTAGCAAGAAGGTATCCGCTAAGCGAAGCGCATTGACTTTAAAATCTTGTGTGGATTGTTCTAAATCGGCTAATTTTTTAGTTTCTAATTGGTATCGACCCGAAGATTGATTTAGAGAATGAAGCAATTCTTTTTGCGCCTCAATTTTAGCTAATAATTTTTTATAACTTGGCGAATTTTGGAAATAATTATTGATAACAATATCCGTATCTTGACCAGAATTGATTTGATCTATCGTGATATTTAGATCAATATTTTTACGAATGTAGGTGAGAATACTTATCGTACTATCTTGCCCAGATTCAATATCATTGATATTAATTTCCATTACTGATTAATACTAATATTACTATCTCGGTCACTTGTAATATTTCCAATTACTATATTCTTATCTCCTGTTACATTGATGGATGTTTGGGCAAAATCTTCAGGAATATTTTTTACTTCTGCATTTATTTTTTCATCATGTTCAGAAGATTCTTCAATATCTCGTACAATATCAATTAATGCATAACGTACTCGATTAAGTTCTAAATTCGCATCTTCTAAATTTACCAACCCATTTCTGATTTGTTTATTAATGGCTTTATAACGTGCCTTTTGTAAAGTTAAATCATTTAATAGGTCGCTATTGGAAAGTAGTGCGCCCATTTCTTTAATGGCTTCGTCAAGTTTATCATTTCCAATTAAATGAAAGATCCGATCAATGAAATTTTTTAAATCCATAAGGTTTGTTTTGGTGTTATTAAATTGGTTTAGACTATTTTAAATACACTGTAATCTAAGTTAGTTTAAGTTTTATGATTGCCCCAAGGGAACATGTTCCCTTGAAATTCAGGACGTTATAATTAGGTTAGACCACATTGAAGTTGAAAATTATTTCGATTACAGTGTATTAAATTTAAGTATCAACAAATAAAGAACGTATTTCTGTCGCTTCTTCTGGCTTCATACGTCCGCCTAAAATTAAACGCAATTGACGACGACGAATTGCTCCATCATACAAAGATTGCTCCTCACGCGTCAATGGAATGAGTGGCGGAACTGCTTGAGGTTTCAATGTATCATCATTCAAAGCTACGAAAGTAAAATACGCATGATTGGACATTCGATTATTCTTCCCCTTGATGTCTGCTGCAAAAACTTCCACATACACTTCTAATGACGTATTAAACGCTCGGGTTACCTGTGCCTCTAAAGTGATTACATCACCCACTAAAATAGGTTTGCCAAAGGATACATGATCGACTGAAGCGGTCACGGTATTCGCTTCACAATGTTTTCCAGCACAAATGCCCCCCACGATGTCCATCCAACGTAATAAATTACCTCCCATCAAATTACCTAATGGATTGGTATCATTGGGCATAATCATCTCCGTCATGATAGTTTTAGAAACACTCACTTTTTTTCCTTCCATTGAAAAGTTTAGTTATTTATAACAAAGGTACAAAAGTGTAGGAAAGGTGTGTAATATTAAGCTTGAAAGAAATAATTAACCCAGAAAAATAAGACTAAATAAATCCATAAAATATCCAGATAATGCCAATACCGTGTCAATAAATTGAGTTTCAACAATTTTTCTGGATCAGAAAAATAAACGAGTACACTCACTGGCGTTTTCATTCGTTTATAAGCAGTCCAAATGAATAGCATCAAAAAAGGTAATCCTGCAACAAGGTGAGCAAAATGAGCTATAGAAATCACCCAAACATAAGAGCCTAAAACGGTTTCATTGATACTTAAATTATTTGCAATCAATATTTTCCAGCCAATATATTGCGCTATCATGAAAATGACGGAAAGTGCAAATGTAGCCACCAACGCTTGTTGGTATTTTTGAGTATTATCCGTTTCATACGCTTTTCGAGCCCACATCATCGTGCCACTACTTGCTAATAAAATTAAGGTATTGAAAATAAATAAATTAGGAATCTTTATTGGAGCAATACCCGTTTGAATTCGCGTATACATATAAGACACAGAAAAAGCCACAAACAAAGCAGTGATACCTATCATCATTAAACTCAAAATGATATTGTAAGGATGAAAAGTTAAGGACTGGTACTCATTCTCGGTCGGTGTCGATGCCATTTGCTAGTTTTTAGATTTTTCTATTTAGCTAACACAAAATTAGTCATCTTGTTTGGTATTTTGCTTTCTTTTCTTGTAATCATTTCGACAACGCTCACTACAATAGTTGACCTCTGCCCAATTATTTGCCCATTTCTTACGCCATGCAAAGGGTCGATCACATTGGATGCAAATTTTAGAAGGCAAATCACTTTTCTTTTTATGTTTTGGCATAATTTAAGCACTGATTTAGATATAAATGTCATTCATGACGAAATAGTTCAGAATTATTTATTCAACCAAAAATATATTCATTAATGAGAAAATTATTTTTTCTATTTTTTGCAACCTCACTTTTCTTTTTTTCATGTGGAAACGATGATGAAACTTCTCCTCAAAACGCCGATCAAGGTACTATGACCGTAACCAAAAATGGAGATACGTTTGAAATTACAGAATTCACAAATAGAATCATCATTGCGGAGCAAGGTGGGCGTGAAGGTCGTCAATTAAGCCTAAATTGTGAAGTCGATGGCGGTTCTCTATTTGTGTCAGTATCCAACTGGGATTTTCAAAATCCGCCCGTAAATGGAATAGTAGTGAAGTCCTACCCTACCAATGAAGATGCTTTTGATCCAGGTCCAGATACCGATTGTATTGATGATCCTAATTTCACTTTTTGTGATGGTGGAGAAGTGACTTATAGTAAAGATGGTACTACCTTTTATTCCGATTTCTTGGATGATGACAATTATCGAGGGATCATCACGATTAGCGACAATGATACCGATAAACGCACTGTTTCAGGTTCGTTTGATGTTAAAATCGAAGCCTTCCCTCCTACTGATCCTGTGTCTTCTATTTCGTTAAGTGGTACTTTTTCAGATGTAAAATATTAATACAAGGTTTCATTCCTTTTGTTAGCATAAATTAAACCCTCCATCCTAAAAAAGATACAGTTGGAAAAATAGTTGTTTTCCAACTGTATCTTTTTTTTTATTCTTCATTATGAATACAGAAACGGTCTTTATGACGATTTTTAGTAGAATTGTTTTAAAACTTTTTAGAAAAATTGTCATCAGTTAGATTAAGAAGGAATTATTCTCATGCCGATATCCATTTGAAAATTCCAACTTAATCTAACATTTGAAGCTGTTCTAAGCAAAAGTCCTCCGTTACACACACTGTTTAATTTTGCGTACTAAATTGGAAAAAACACCCATTTTATGCTGACGAATTTACAATTAAATCGTACCCTTGCAGATAAAAAAAGTACTTTAATGAGTTCTAGTTCCACTAATAGAACCGTTTCGGACGATGCCTTGCAACAAGAATGGGTAGAAATTCAAGCTGCACAGCAAAATCCTGCTCAGTTTCGTCCTCTATACGACCGTTATTACGACCAAATCTTCCGTTTCATTTATCGCCGTACTAATAGTGAAGCTTTAAGTAGTGATATCACTGCACAAGTTTTTCTTAAAGCCATGCAAAAAATAAAAAGCTACCAATTTAAGGGAGTTCCTTTTTCAGCATGGCTCTATCGTATCGCTTCTAATGAAGTAACGCAGCATTTTAGAAATACACAAAAAAATAGAGTCGTCAGTTTGAATGATGTTAATCTGGATAACATGACGGATGATATCAACTATGAAGATCGTGAAGCATTACGAAACCGAATGATTCAAGTTTTAGATACACTAAGAGAAAATGATTTAGCCTTAATTGAGATGCGTTTTTTTGAACAACGTCCTTTCAAGGAAATTGCTGATATCCTTGGCATTACCGAGAGCAATGCCAAGGTAAAGACCTATCGCATTTTAGACCGTTTGAAGAAAAAAATTGGAACTGTTTAATCTCAGTTTCCACATTATCAACTTAATTTAAGAGCAACAACCTCAATCAAAAGAAATATGGATAATAATTACAAATTTAATCGACATTACAAAGCACCTGATCCTAATGCCATTGAAAAGCACAAGGACTTTGAGCAATTGATGGCAAGCTATGAAGCCCAACAAACACCACCTAAAAGTGCAAAAATTCGAAACCTTTGGGTAGGCGCAGCAGCCATTGCAGCTATTCTTGCAGGATTGTTTGTCTATTTTGGAACAGTTGGAACTTCTTCTTCCATGACCTCAGATGAATATTTCGCGGCACAAGATTATGTCAACCCACCAATTCAAGAAGCTTTACCTGCTTTTGCTTCCTATACCGTAGATGCTTATCTAGGCGGTACGTATGAATACAAAAGTGGTTCAAAATTGGTGATTCCACCTCGATCATTTGTAAATCGTTCGGGCAATGTCATCCAAGGTGAAGTAGAAATTAAATATCGTGAATACCATGATTTTGTAGACTTTTTTATGTCTGGAATACCGATGAATTATGATTCGGCTGGTGTAGAATACATTCTTGAATCTGCTGGGATGGTTGAAATCTATGCAGAACAAAATGGTGAACGTATTTTTATGAATCCTGAATCTTCCATTGATGTAGAACTCGTTTCTAATATCAATATTCCCGATCCATCCAATCCTCCTTCTTATAATATTTATAAGCTAGATGAAGAAGCTCGAAATTGGGTTTATAATGGTAAAGATCAATACGAAATTCTTGCAAAGCCAGAAGATTTATCAGAAATTCTTTCATCTGAAGAGGCTATTTCGGAAGCTTATGAAGAAGAAAAAGCTGCTATTGCAAACAATCAAAAACAGGAACTAGCAAAAATAGAAGCGACTATCCCTAAACCTGCACAACCGCAACGTCCGCAAGTGGCGAATGAAAATAATATCACTTTTGATTTCGATTTTTCTGATGTTCAATTTCAAACTGGTGTTTCTAATGAACATGATGCTATTGCCAATACAGAAGCTGAAATGCATCAATTACAAAAACAATATGAAGGTACGGTCTGGGAAATCCCTGCCTCTGATGAAGATTTATTAGAAGCCATCAGTTCAGTGGAATGGGAATATCCAACTTTACGAAAAATAGGCATTCAAGATTATGAAATCACTTTAGTAAAAGGCGAAAAACGACTCAATTTCAATGCTAAACCTGTTTTAATGGGTGATGATTATCAAAAAGCTATTCAAGCCTTTGACGCACAAATGGCTACTTTTGAAGAACAAATGGCTAGTCGTGAAGCGCAATTAGCAGACCAAAAAGCGGCCTTACAAGCTCGTATTGATTTGGAGCAAAAAGCCGCCGATGAACGCTATGAAGAACGTTTAGCTATTTATCAAAATAATGGAAGGCAAGATTTAGCTACCACCGAAACAATGAAGCATAAAATCGTCAATCGCTTCCGCGTGTCTTCTATGGGTATTTGGAATTGTGATCGTCCTCTTCCGCCATTTATCTATAGTCTAGCTGGAAATTTTAAAGATCAATTTAATACTAAATACGATTCGAATACTGGTTTCTTGGTGAATAAAGCACGTAACACCGTCGTAAAATTCCACGTTAGCCCAAAAACAAGAGTACAATTTGATAATCGTGGCGAAAATCTAATGTGGATTATAACTGAAGAAAATAAGCTAGCGGTTTATCGTCCAGAAGATTTCAAGACAATTGATGAACAAGAAGGTAAACATACCTTTGTCTTGGATTTAATCGATCAAGAAATCAATACGGAAGAAGACATTCGAAACATCTTAGCCCTGTAGACCTAAAATTCAATAATTGCGCTATAAAGCAACTTATTAACTAACCTCTCTATTCAAAGTTCCCTTATCTGTAGATGGATTTGGGAACTTTTTTTATTTCTTTTACCTTGTGCTTATATTCAACCTCATAACTTCCAATAAAAATTATGAAGAAAAAATTAGTGGTTATTACAGGAGCAGGAATTAGTGCTGAAAGTGGTATCAAAACTTTTCGTGATGCGGATGGCTTATGGGAAGGACATGATGTGATGGAAGTCGCTTCTCCTGAAGGATGGCATAGAAATAAAGAACTAGTCCTCGATTTCTATAACCAACGCCGAAAACAACTTCATGAAGTACAACCCAATGCAGGACATCAAGCCTTAGTAGAGTTAGAAGAAAAATATGACACCTATATCATCACTCAAAATGTAGATGATCTTCATGAACGAGCTGGTAGTTCTCAAATTATTCATTTACATGGTGAATTATTGAAAGTACGATCACTTGGCGATCCCTCTTTGGTTTATGAATGGAAAGGTGACTTAGTGTTAGGCGATAAATGTGAAAAAGGACATCAAATGCGTCCTCATATCGTTTGGTTTGGTGAAATGGTGCCCATGTTAGAAGTAGCTGCTTCTATAATGGTAGAAGCAGAATGCGTCATCATCGTAGGTACATCTATGCAAGTGTATCCAGCAGCAGGACTGGTGGGTTATGCGCCTCCTTTCGCACCTATTTATTACATTGATCCTCGCCCTACCATCAATTATGAATTGAGTCAGCGAAAAAACCTAACTGTTATTGAAGAAGTTGGATCAACAGGTGTACGAAAAGTTGTAGATGAATTATTGAAATCAACAAACTCGTAATCTTAAACACGATTAGTATCCCACCATGCTTTGAAAACTTCTCGAAATTTTCGTCCTCCAATTTGAATTTCGAGTGGTTCTTTTTGCCTTCTAGAACTAAGAATAACTTTATTAAAGCCTTCATGTCCAATCAAATGATCTAAATTGACAATAAAACTATTTTGAATCCGCATAAATTGGTTTGCTGGCAATTCGGCTTCTCGTACTTTCAAACTTTCTCTTGTGGAATAGCTACTTGTTTCGGTATAATAAATCACATCATTTCCTTTACTTTCACAGTAGATAAGTTCATCATAATGAATTTTGATTTCTTTTTTACCTACATTTAAGATAAAATAATCTACTGTTTTATCATTGACTTTCAAATAGTTAGTGGATTTTATCTCTTCTATTGCTTTATCTACAGCACGATACAAACGATTTTCTTGAACAGGCTTGGTCACATAATCTGTTACTGCATAATTATAACTTTCTAAGGCATATTCTTCATGGGCTGAAACGATAATCACCTTTGGATAATCCGCTATATTCTTAATAGAACCCAATAAATCAAAGCCACTTTGTCCAGGCATTTGTACATCTAAAAAGAGAATATCTATGCTTGCACGTTCTGTTTGTGTTAAAAACTGAAAGGCAGATGCCGCATTATAGAAGCCCCCTTGATTGACCAAATCTAAGCGTTTGCCTAACATATCCGTTAGGTTTTCCAATTGTAAAGGCTCATCTTCAACTATGATATAATTAAATGTATTTCTCATAAACTATTAGATAATTGAACTACATCAAAGGTAAACGTAATTGTGAAACATACACATTATCTTCCGCAAATTGATTCCAAAGAAAACTTTCTTTATAAACCATTTTCAAGATTTCTTTAGTACTTTGCAAACCTACTCCCCCATCTTTGAATTCATTCATATAAGCTTCATTTTGAATGTTATTCTGAAAGGTATTTCTAGTTTCTAAATCTAGATAATGTCCTTGTACATTCAAATTGATATGAATAAATTCTTGTCCATCTGCTGTACTACTTGCATGTTTAAAACAATTTTCTATAATATTAAGTAAAACCATTGGAGCAATCTTTAAATGTGGGGTAAATTCTCCCTTTTTAGTGAAGGATACTACTGTAGAAGGACTTTTTTGAAAGGATTTAAGGTCAATATAACTTTCAATAAAATCCAACTCATCCAATAAACTAACTTTTTCAGCATCTGTTCTATAAATCAAATAACGCAATAAGGTACTTAACTGAAGCATCAATTGAGGAAGATCATCCGATTTCTTTTTGGCAAGAATTTGTAGATTTTGAAGCGTATTAAATAAAAAATGAGGACGAATTTGTTTCTTCAAGAAATTTAGCTTCTCTTCTGCACGTTTTCGATCTTCAATCACTTTTAAGCGTTCTAATCGTTCTAAATCACGAATCCGTTCCATTTCAGCATTATTATTAGATAATGCGGCGGTCACTATAGTTAACAGTAAGATAACAACAAAAGTATGGGACCAATGCCTTGATTCTATAATTACCAAATATTCGTGAAAAAAGAAATAAATAGGAAACGCAAATAAAAAAGCAATAATACCACTTCCTATTATAAACAGAATCAAGCCCCAACCCTCTTGTTCACCTTTACGCATTCTATTCCGAATAAAACTAAAGACATTATTATTTTTATACAGCGCAAAAAAGTTTACGTAAACAGGAATCGCTATAATAATCGTATAGACTAAGGATTCAATAAATACATGTAAAAATGACTGGAAACGTGGAAGATTATTCGATTGTATAAAAAATTCAATCCAAAAAGGAGACTGAATTTCTACCCCTGTTATCATATTTTGATACCAAGCATGGATCGCAAAAAAACTAAACACCACTAAAAAAATTCCAACCCAAAACAAAGAATGTTGTATGTGTTCTTGTTGCAACCAACGATAAATTCGTAATCGTTGCAGCGGAATTTTCCGTATTTCCTTAATTTCTTCTTCTAATACTTTAGTTGTAGACATAAATTTATGTTCAATAATTAACTGAGGCTTATGCTTATACCCATTTGTACATTTCTATAACATCAACATATTCATTTTCATTGATTCGAATCGCTTTAGGATGAATGCCTTGATAAATAAAACCAGCATTTTTATACAGTTGAAAAGCATGCATAT
The DNA here is from genome assembly GCA_020628645.1 of Saprospiraceae bacterium. Taxonomy (GTDB): domain Bacteria; phylum Bacteroidota; class Bacteroidia; order Chitinophagales; family Saprospiraceae; genus JAHDES01. The sequence continues at coordinate 240,324 of JAHDES010000002.1, read as the reverse complement.
TCGTTTTCATGACCATTAAATTAATTTTTTCAAGAATTGGATTTTCTTCAGCCCAATCTAAAAAATGATTCAACAGGAATTTTCCTATACCTATTCCTCTAAAATCAGCATGTACGCCCATTCCAAACTCACCTGAATGTTGATTGCGCAATTTTCTATTATTTTGAAAATCAATATTCCCAACGAGTTGTCCTTCTAATTCAGCAACAAAAACAACCCAGTTGATGTTTTTGATATAAGAAGCAATCCATTCTTCTTGCGCTTTTACATTTTGATCTAGCTCATTTATTTGTGTAAGGGTAAAAGGAGTCGTGGTAAGTATATTCGCAACTAAGCGTATAAAAGCAGTCGCATCCCTTATCTCAATAGGGCGAATAAGTAGTGTGTTTCCACTTTTCAATTGGTAGGTTTGCGATAGATGCATAAATTAAATAAAAATAATCTTCTCAAAAATAATAGGAATCGTCTTTATAATCCACGGAATTATTATCTTTGATCGTAATATGGATATTTTTTTGTTGTGGAAAGGTATCAAAATTTATCTTATTAACGTACAAAAGGCAATCTTACTTCAATCACAAAACGAACCGTGCGTTGAATTATGTAATGAAAAGATAGTTTTTCAATGAAGACCCAAAACGTATTGAATTTTTTTATAAAATAAACTGAACGCAATATTTATTACTATTAAAAATTGCTTACATTTGCAACTTCAACGCAGTAATACTTATGGATAACATAGCTTTTTTAGAGCTCAAATACGGAAACATTTACGGAGGGTACCCGAACTACTTCGTGATTAGTGATATTTCACTCTTAGTTTTTGAGCCACATTCTAAGAAGATTTTCGTCGAAAGTCTTTCTATCAATGCGGATGTAAATGTCGTTTTTGTTAATACTAAAGTTAATGAACTCGGGCACACACTTGGTCGTATCAAGTACGTTACCAATCTTAAAACACGCAAAAAACAACGTTTTCACGAAGATTTCAAATTGGAAGAACGTGATCTAGACTTTGAATTCAAGAAAAGTCGAGGCGTTAAACGTTACATCAAAGGTTTCTTGATGAAGAACCTTCGTAAATATCGTGTAAGAGACCTTGTAACTTTTGATGGGAGACGAGATTTGTTCTTATGTGAACGTGCAGGTGTAGATTTCAAATATTGTAATATTTTGGATTTACAGCGAGTTCTTAATAAAGAATGTAACTACTTATTCTCTTTGAATAAATTATCTGTAGTTACTGGATTTGAACAAACACCAAATTCACTTCGTTCAAATAATCTCAACTTCTTCGTACATCCAATTGCTGGTCGTCAATTAAGACCAAAGTCAGCCGCTTATGATGCAGCTCGTTTATTGATGGTTCATCAAGAATATTTTGAACACAAGGACGACTTCTTAATGAAAGCTGCTTTAATATTAAATAAAATACAAATTCAGCAAGAAGAGAAAAAGGCTAAAGAAGCAGAACTAGCCAAACTGAAAGAAGAAACAGAAGGTACAAAAGAAGAAGAAACCAAAGCAACTGAAGCGCCTAAAGCGGAAGAAGCTAAAACCGAAGAAACTGCTGCTGAAACAGTTGAATCAACTCCAGCTTCAGAAGATGCTTCGGCTTCTGAAACTCCTCCAGCAGAATAATAATTTTAGATATTACAGATAACAAAAAAGCCTTCGTCAATGACGAAGGCTTTTTTGTTTATAATTTACTTTTCAGTTACGCCTCTTCCAAAAATGGATAGCGATAATCTCTAGGAGGTACTAAATTTTCTTTAATCGTACGTGGAGAAATCCAACGGAATAAATTGAGAATTGAACCTGCTTTGTCATTCGTACCAGAAGCTCTTCCTCCACCAAAGGGTTGTTGTCCTACTACCGCTCCAGTAGGTTTATCATTGATGTAAAAATTACCTGCTGAATGGCGCAATTTTTCTTCTGCAAATGCAATTGCTCTTCGATCTTTAGCAAAAATAGATCCTGTCAAAGCATAAGGAGAGGTATCATCCACTAATGCTAAGGTTTTTTCAAACTCTTTAGTCTCATAGACATAAATCGTTAATACTGGACCAAATATTTCTTCACACATCGTTGTGTACTTGGGGTCATTGGCAACAATAACGGTAGGCTCAATGAAATAACCTTCTTTTTTGGAATAATCTCCTCCAACAATAATTTCTGCGTCTTTGGATTTTTTGACTTCTGCTATGTAGTTTGTAATCTTATCAAATGCACGTTCGTCTATTACTGCATTTACAAAATTAGTAAAATCTTCTACCGTACCCATCTTAAAAGACTTTACTTGTTCCATTAGATGTTTTTTCACCGAACGCCAGATATTTTTAGGAATATAAGCACGAGATGCCGCCGAGCATTTTTGTCCTTGATATTCAAATGCACCTCTCGCTAAAGCAGTAGCGACTTCTTCAGGATGTGCAGATGAATGCGCCACCACAAAATCTTTACCACCAGTTTCCCCTACTATTCTAGGATAAGAACGATACTTACCAATATTATTTCCTATAGTTGCCCACAAAGATTGGAACACTTTTGTAGAACCTGTAAAATGTAATCCTGCAAAATCTGGATGATTAAAAACTACATCTCCTGCCACTGGGCCATCTACAAAAATGAGATTGATAACTCCGGGAGGTAATCCTGCTTCTTCAAAAATTTCCATAATTAATTGAGCAGAATAGATTTGTGTCTCCGCAGGTTTCCAAACAATGGTATTTCCTAACATAGCAGGTGCCGCACAAAGATTGCCAGCAATCGCCGTGAAATTGAAAGGTGTAATTGCAAAAACGAAACCTTCTAAGGGACGATATTCTAATCGATTCCAAATTTTATCCGTACTTTCAGGTTGCTGCGCATAAATTTCAGTAACATATTGCACATTGAATCTAAGAAAATCGACTAATTCTGCAATACAATCAATTTCTGCTTGATATACATTTTTTGATTGCCCAAGCATAGTGGCAGCACTCATACGAGCACGATACGGGCCAGCTATTAAATCAGCAGCTTTTAGAAAAATGGAAGCGCGTTGATGCCAATCCATCGTCTCCCAATCTGCTTTAGCTTTTAAGGCAGCATCAATAGCAGCTTTTACATGTGAAGAATCACCTTTAGAGAAATGCCCCAAACAATGATTAATCTCATGTGGTGGATATAAAGAAATTTTATTATCTGTATGAACAGCCTTTCCATTAATGACCATAGGAATGCTAACTTCATTAGATTTACAAGAAGCTAGTGCGGCCTTTAAGTTAGCTTTTTCCAGAGATCCTGCCCGATAACTTAAAACAGGTTCATTTGTTGCTATAGGAACTTCGAAAAATGCATTTGCCATAAAAATTTGGTTTTAATTGAACTTAAAATGTATCCTATTATTTTCAATTTTCGTGAATAATAAGATACGCCACAAATGTAGGATTTTTCTTAGATAATTTTTTAGTACGGGACAAAAATTAAAAAAGCAGAGCTAATCATAAGTTACCCCTATATTTATGAATGGTCGTAGGTTAGTATTAATACTTAAAAAGGAGAAAGCAGGAAAGTTTTTTCCTACTTATTTCGTCCTATATTGTAATCGCTTGGGATGACCTCTCCCTGAATGTAAAGTAATTCCCTGAAATTGGGTTCGCTATTATTTTCTAAAATGATACCTTCTTTTATCGTACCATACAAACTTTGAGTATTAAGAAAAACATTAATAATTGCCGTATGCTTAGGAGGAATGGGATATTTAGGAAAATTAATTTTTATGTGGTTGGAAGAATTAGCATGATGAAAAAATAGAGGTTGATGTCCTATATTTTTAATGTAAAATTGATATTCAATCAATTCACCTGCTTTTACTCTTCCAAAGTTGTGAGAAGCTTGGAGGCATTCAGTTTGCGTGTACAACTGTTTGCCTTTTTTAATACTTAAATCTTGTGCATAATGCAGCAACAATAATTTATCGGATTCAGTAAGATGAGGGGTATTTCTTTCAATGATAGAATTAATATCTTGTTGAGTAACTTGAAGGAAAAATTCAAAAAATCTAATTTTTTCTTCATACTCCAACTGATTGATCGTTGATAAAAGAGAATCTCTTATCGGCTGTTTTGTCTGCCCAGATATGCCAAAAGGAATTAGCATACATAGGGCAAACCCTATGATTAGTGTGTGTAGTGTGTTCATAGTATCCGTAATCCGTTATGGTGTAAATATAAAAGAAATCTTTCATATAAAAAAAGTGTTTCTTATGTTAATTCAGAAACACTTTTTTTAATCCTATTTTTTCTAAAATATTAAAGATGAATCACTTCATCATAAGCAGCAGCAGCAGCTTCCATAACTGCTTCACTCATAGTAGGATGCGGATGTACTGTTTTAATAATTTCGTGTCCTGTAGTTTCTAATTTTCTGGCAGCGACTACTTCTGCAATCATCTCAGTTACGTTTGCTCCTATCATGTGCGCTCCTAAAAATTCGCCATATTTTGCATCAAAAATCACTTTTACGAAACCACTTTTTGCACCAGCGGCACTTGCTTTTCCAGAAGCTGAAAATGGAAATTTACCCACCTTTATTTCGTAGCCTGCTTCCTTAGCCGCTTGTTCGGTATAGCCAACGGAAGCAATTTCAGGGATACAATAGGTACAACCTGGAATATTATTATAGTCTAAAGGTTCAGGGTTATGTCCTGCCATTTTTTCAACACAAATAATTCCTTCTGCTGTAGCCACATGCGCGAGTGCTTGTCCTGCTACTACATCTCCAATGGCATAAATTCCAGTTACATTCGTTTGGTAGTATTCATCTACTTTTACTAATCCTCGATCCGTTTGAATCCCTAAAACTTCTAAACCAATATTTTCAGTATTTGGAGTAACTCCAACAGCTGATAAAACTACATCACATTTGATTTCTTCTTCTTTTCCGTCTTTTCTACTTTTAGTGTGAACTGTACATCCTCTACCTTTGGTTTCTACTTTTTCTACCGACGTATTGGCAAGTACTTTAATACCCGCTTTTTTGAAAACTTTAGTAAGTTCTTTTGATACATCTGCATCTTCACGCGGTACGAGTCCTTGTTCCATAAATTCTACAATGGTAACTTCTGTACCTATTGCATTATAAAAATAAGCAAACTCTACCCCAATGGCCCCTGCTCCTACTACTACCATTTTCTTTGGTTGTTTTGGAAGGGTCATGGCTTGGCGGTAACCAATTATTTTTTTCTCATCTATGGGAAGATTGGGTAATTGACGGGCACGACCTCCTGTAGCAATAATAATATTTTTAGCTTCGTAAGTTTGTTTTGTACCATCAGCAGCCGTTACTTCTACTTTTTTGCCTCTGGCTAATTTCCCATTTCCTTCAAGAACCGTAATTTTGTTTTTACGAAATAGAAAATTAATCCCTTTACTCATTCCTTCCGCTACCCCACGAGAACGTTTAACCATACCAGAAAAATCAGCTTCTGCACTTCCTACATTAATTCCATAATCGGAAGCATGTTGAATATATTCAAAAACTTGTGCACTTTTGAGTAAGGCTTTGGTAGGAATACATCCCCAATTTAAACAGATACCTCCTAAGGATTCTCGTTCAACCACAGCAACTTTCATCCCCAATTGAGAAGCACGAATGGCAGCAGGATAACCCCCAGGGCCACTTCCTATAACGATTAAATCAAAATTCATATGAACTAGTTTTTTTTAAATTTTGAAACTTGGTTTATGATATAAACAACGCTTCTAAAATCGATGTTTTGAAAAACGACGCAAATATACCATTTTTAAAGATATACCAGAGATTTGAATTTAGATATTATATTTGTGGGGAATACATAAATCAACTTAAATGTATACACATCAAACACAAGTAAGAGTTCGTTATGGTGAAACGGATCAAATGGGCTATTTATATTATGGGAATTATGCCTTGTATTATGAAGTTGGACGTGCAGAAATGCTTCGTTCTTTAGGGCATACTTATCGAGAAATGGAAGAAAAGTATCAAGTACTCATGCCTGTAATGTCTTTAAATATGCGTTTTGTACGACCTGCGCATTATGACGATTTGTTGACTATAAAAACTACGGTACGTAAATTGCCACAAGATAATATTACCTTTCATATGGAAATTTTTAACGATCAACAAGAATTGGTAAATGGTGGAAGTGTTCGACTAGGATTTATCGCAGCTGATACGTATGAAACAGTATCAGCTCCCTCATTTTTGATTGACTGTTTATCGCCTCATTTTGAATAAACCAATGGCAAAAAAGCGACCCTTAATTTTCCAAAAAGGCGGACTACAACAAATAGTGCTTGGTAATGCTATTATTAAGCGACTTATAGCGTGGTCGAAGGAAAATTCATTGCCCGGATTTGAAAACGTCCCTTTATATGAAGTCGTACTTTTTAGTTATAAAGAAATATCTGAAGATAGCATCACCACTCGCGCCAATTCAATAGCATTTAGTTTTTTCTTATCTCTTTTTCCAATTTTATTGGTGTTCTTTACGCTCATTCCTATTATTTTACCTCTTTTTCAGGATTATATTATTCCTTGGATTGCAGAAGATTTAATACAACGAAACACTTCTGGACAAGTTGATTTTAATCAAACCATCATAGCTCAATTTAATGAACTCATAGACCAAGTCAAGGTCATTCCTGAAAATGCACATCAACAATTGATTGATTTTATCACGAATATTTTATTAGAACCGCGTTTTGGATTATTATCAGTAGGATTTGTATTAGCGATCTTTTTTGGTTCGAATGGAATGATTACAATGATGAGAGGTTTTGAAAAACATTATCAATTGACTTTCTTAAAACGCAATGTATTTCAAAAAAGATTAGTAGCCATTCAATTAACTTTTATAATTGGTTTTTTGGTGATTGCTTCTGTCATCTTTATCATTTTGGGAGATACAATACTTTCTTGGTTATTAGGAGTTGTTCGTTTGGATGGAATGGTGAGTGTCACCTTGATTTTATTGCGTTATTTGACGGTCTTCTTTTTATTCTATTTTGGTATTGCTTTTATCTACCGTTATGGTGCGCCCTTACGTAAAAAGATGGATTATTTTTCGGCAGGAGCCACACTAGCCACGGTGTTATCTGTTTTGACTTCTTTTATATTTGCGGTTTATGTAAATGGATATGGTAAGTACAATGATTTATATGGTTCGATAGGTACATTTATTGTCATCATGCTTTGGATACAAATCAATGCCTTCATTCTATTAATTGGTTATGAATTAAATACAGCCATCGCTGTTCGACGCGATCAAATGGCACATGCAAAATCAAAAGCTGAGCAAGAAGATGAACCCTTACATATTTTAGAGGAGGAGTGATTTTATTGTTTGATAAATTTAGATTTTACGGATTGATCTGCGTTTTGCAAGCGTATAAAATAAATGCCTTTAGGTAAAAAGGAAACATCAAATTGATGCGTGCGAGATATAAAATTATTGTATTTAAACATTCGCTTTCCTGTAGCATCAAGTACTTCTAAATTTGTTCCTTGAATACTTAATAAGGGATGTTCTAATATGAGATAGTTTGAAGTTGGATTAGGAAAAAGTAGCATTTCATCTTCCAAATTATCTGGAGTTTCACAATTTGCTTTTTGGGTGTAAATAAAATCTACTTTGAAGGGAGCTGAATTGCCAAATACACTACTATTTTGCAACCAATGAGATTCTTCGCGTTCTAAAACATCATCACATCTATAATAATAATTCCTTTCTAAAGAATCTAGGCGAGTCATCACTTCATTTTCATATTCCTGATAAACTAATAAAGCCTTTGATAACTTTCCTTCTGTATCATATTCATAAAAGTAATTTCTTGACGTTTTATATTCAACTCCTTCCGAAGTAATGAATCGCGAAAAAGCATTGTAGTTATATTCTTCGTCATATTTTTCCCAAACTTCATGTCGAAGGCTTGGAGCTAAGGTAGGGTCATTAGTTCTATATTCAAATCGTTTGGTAAAGTCATCTTCATAGAAATATTCTTCGTGTGTAAGTACATAATTGCCTTCTAATTTCTCACTGCTTTTAGTAGCTAATTGTCCATCTGGGTAATAAGTATAATCTATTTGCCATTCTAATACCCATTCTCCACCAATTTTAGTAGATTGTTCTTCTTTGATTAACTGATCTTCTTCATTATAGCTAAATACATTTTGATGAAAATCGTCCCAATTGTTATTCACATAAGTCGAGTTGGTGACCTTTCGAACTTGACAGTCTTCAAAAATTAAATTAGTGGTTTTATAAAAAGGAATGTATTCGCTTTCTTCAATATCATAATCCGAATAAATGACTTGCCATAAACAATCTTCCTCCTGAAAAAAGTATTCATTCTTTCGTCCATAGGTGATTTCCGTTCTTCCATCCTCAAATGTTGTTTCTTCAAGACGTTGATAAAGCGTTCTATTTCCAAAATCATCAAAATCAGAAGAAGTAGTAGATTTTACAAGAACATTTTCTTGTTCTCCTTGATCATTATAAATATAAGAATGAGCTTTCCTTATTGATAAATAGACTTGTCGATTTTCATTTCGAACTACATAGTATTCATAACTTGGTGTCCAATTTTGAGTAAGTTGGTCATATTCATCATAATAACGGACACGAAAGTCTCCATTCGCATCGTATTCTACCCGTTCTCTGTATTCAGGGACCCATACATTATCTATTTGATTGGAATTAACTCGCTCTGTAATCAATGGCGTGGTTTGGGCATTTAATACATTACAAAGAACAAGAAGCAAGAAGATGTAAACATTTAGATTCATATGCATTGTTTTGGAATTAGACTAGTTTACTCCTACAATATAAATTATTCTAGGCAAAAAAACATACCATTAAGATTAGCTTTTTTTAAATGATCTTGCATAAAATTATAATTAATTGTCAAGCAACTTCCCAAAAATTATCTTGTCTATAAAAACGAAAAAGCATTAACTTACCAAAACCACTTTTTATGAAAAACCAATATCTTAGCCTTTTCCTCTTTTCCATCACCCTTTTCTTTTTTAGCTGTTCTTCGGATGTTCAACAAGGTAAAGCCACGAATGTAAAATTCGTTGAAAAATCTGCTGAATTGGCTCCAATAACTGGAATTGCATTAGGCATAAGCGCAGATGTTTATGTCAAACAAGGCAATAAGCAAAGCGTCCGTTTTGAAGGAGACGACGAATTCATTAGTAAAATTAGCCGCAAAGTTAAAAATGGTACTTGGCAAATTGAAATGAAAGACAAATGGAATAATTACAAGAAAAATTATGGCAAAACGAAGATTTATGTCACTATGAAAGAAATTCAAGAACTTTCTGTTGGAGGTTCTGGAGATATCATTGGAGAAAATCATTTTGACCGAGCCAATCAAGTTGAACTTTCCATTGGCGGTTCTGGAAGCATAGAAGTAGATGTCCAAGCAAAATCAGTTGAAGCTTCCATCGGTGGATCAGGTGATATTGATATTTCAGGACAAAGCCCTGATTTAGATTTGAGTATAGCTGGTAGTGGCGATATTGATGCCGCAGGATTACAAAGTAGTGACTGTGATGTTAGCATTGCTGGTAGTGGCAGTTGCAAAGTAGATGTTTCTAGCAATTTGGATGTCAGTATTGTAGGAAGTGGCGATGTATTTTACAAGGGCAATCCGCAAGTTTCTGTAAGCAAAGTTGGATCAGGATCTGTTAAGCCATTATAAGCTCTAAAAAGAATTTGAAATAGTCATATCAAAACAGTCAGCAGTTTTCTATTGCTGGCTGTTTTTTATTTGGATAGCATTCCTTAATTTCGCACTTAAATTATGTCCTTATGAGAATATATTTTGTCGGATTATTACTATTTCTTTTCTTTGGTTGTCAATCAAGTTTAGAAAAAAACATTGTCGGAAAATGGCAAGCCTATCAAGTTACTCTTGGTGGAGATGATATGAAGATTGATGCAAATGAAGTACAGCTTCATTTAACAAAAGATAAAAAATACAGCTTCAAAAGTACAATTGGTTATAAAGAAGCAGGTCATTACATTCTTGAACAAAACATTCTACAGACTACAGATACCATCCGCTCCAATACCAACCCTCAACATCTGCTCGTCGAACAAGCTCATCCAGATAGTTTAATCATTAAAATGGCAGCAATAGTTAAAGAAGGAACAGAGCCAAAAGAACAAATTATTTATATGACCCGTCAATAAATTTTGCATGGCAGAATTACTCAAAGACCGATATAATGAATCCTATTTAATACAAATAGCTGATAAAATTGCACTACAAATTCCTTATTTTGAGAAGGATGCTTTTTTGCAAATCGTTTATAAAAATGATTGGGAAGATTTAGCCTTAAAAGCACGAATGCGACGGATTAGTGAAAGTGTCTTTGAAGCAATCGCCCTTCCATATGAAAAAGCTGTCGAAATTGTAAAAGCTATTGCACCTGTTGGCGATGGTCTTTTGGATATGTGGTTTCCTGATTTTGTTGAATTATATGGATTAGAACATTGGGATATTTCGATGCAAAATATGGAATATTTGACGCAGTTTTCAAGTGCAGAATTTGCCATTCGTCCCTTTATCAAAAAGGATTCAAAGCGAGCATTTAAGCAATTGTATACTTGGTCAAAACATGAGAACCATCATGTCCGTCGCCTTGCTAGTGAAGGCTGTCGCCCTAGATTGCCTTGGGGTATGGGACTTCCAAATTTAAAAAAAGACCCCGCTCCTATTTTGCCTATTTTAAAACAACTTAAAGATGATTCTTCGGAATATGTTCGCCGTTCTGTCGCCAATAATTTAAATGACATTGCAAAAGAACATCCTAATTTAGTTTTAAAAATCGCTGAAAAATGGATTGGCGCAAATGAAAATCGAGATAAATTGGTCAAACATGCTTGTCGTACACTTTTAAAAGCTGGAAATACACAAGCAATGTTAATTTTCGGATTTGCTGATCCTATTCATATTTCTATAAATAATTTAAGCTGTGCGCCTTCTCCTATTGAAATTGGGGATTATTTACATTTTAATTTTGATATAAATAATAGTGCAGAAACTAAGGATGTTAGTCGTATTGAATACGCTATTGATTATGTTAAAAAATCAGGAAAAACGTCTAGAAAAGTATTCAAAATTACAGAAAACACCTACCCTAAAGGAATAACAAATATCAAACGTCGTCAATCTTTTCAAGATTTTACTACTCGAACGCATTATCCCGGAATACATCAATTAAGCATTATCATTAATGGTGTAGAAAAAGCCACTATTTCATTTGAGGTCATAAAAAAACCCGATGCTTAGGCATCAGGTTTCTGATCAACTAATCAAAATAAATATTTTCTTATTCTTCTTTCATTGCTAATTTAGTAGCCGTAGCTTCGGATTTCTTACAAGTGGAAGCCGTTTTATTTTTACAACAAGCTTTTTTAGTGGTAGCCGCTTGTTTTACTTCAACATAATTTACAGGAGTCGCTTCCATTGTTGCTGTCGCCGTAGCTGTTGCTTTTGTTCCTTTACAACATTTAGGAGGACAATCTTTGGGATCACAGTTCAATATTTTACAAATGGCTTCACAATTTGCTTTGCTTGTTCCTTCTTCAAGGGCTACTTTACTCGCTTTTTGACAAGCTGCCTTTTTTGCTTTAGTACAAGTTTTCGTTTGTGCAAATGTGCTTGTTGCAGCAAAACTCATCATTACAAATAAAAAACTGAACATGAATAAACGTTTCATTGGATTTGAATTTAATATTTTCACTCAGAATCGCTGAGCTACCGAACGTATAAAATTGATACCACAAAGTTAGTCCTAAACAAGAGTTGTAGCTGTGACAAAGCTGTTATTCACTTGTTAAAGAGCTGTTAAAGCATAGCATACTGCCTAAAAAATGCCGTTTTTTGTATCTATAACTTCATTTTAATGAAAGCCTACAAAGAATCTATTACCCTTTTTATTTCCATTGCTGCAATTTTGCTATTGTTGTATTTTCAAATTAGTTGGTTACAACAGTCCAGATCTTTATTAGAAGAACAATTCGATCAAAAAGTGGATATGGCAATGTGTATGGCAGTTAATTATTTAAATGCTGATTCACCTACTGCCACTCTATCCTGCGCAGCTCCCATCAATAACACGCCTAAATGTGAAGATAAAGTGGTTTCCAGCTCTCCCTTTTCAATAGAAGATACTGAAATCGCCCTCCAAAGAGCTATGGAGTTTTATAATATTGATGCCTATTATCAAGTAGAAATTACTCAAAAAAAATCAAATAAAACAGGGACATATTGCTGTGCCTTAACTCCATTTTCGATTAACTCTGATGGACATCGAATGCAGGTGAGTTTTCCTGGTAAATCAGCTTATATTTTTAAAGAAATTCGTTTTATGCTGATTTCTTCCATCCTTATTTTGTTACTGATAAGTGGTTTGTTTGCCTTAATCAATTGGATGTTACATCGTCAAAAAAGAGTAGCACAACGAAATATTGACTTTTTTAATAACATGGCACATGAATTTAAAACGCCTCTTACGAATATTCAATTAGCCAGTAATTTATTAGCCAAAAAAGAAACGCATTTAAAAGATAATCGCTACCTCCAAATCGTTTCCGATGAAGGAAAAAAATTAAGAGAACAAGTAGAACGTATTCTTCAAATTTCTAAACTCGAAAGTGGAGAAGACATCCTTCACAAAGAAAAAATTGATCTCGTTCAATTATTAAATGAGACCATTCATGGCATGCAAGTCGCTTTGGAAGATAAAGGAGGCCAACTGATTTTTCAACCCAATAATTCCCACTTATTTGTAGAAGCTGATCGCTTTCATTTAGCAAATGTCTTCCGAAATCTGATTGATAATGCCATCAAATATTGCGATCATACGCCTCAAATTCAAATTTCTTTGGTACAAGATGAAAAGGATATTAACATCCAATTTCAAGATAATGGAGTAGGAATTTGTAAAAGCAATCAAGCCTTTATATTTGAAAAATTTCAACGTATTTCTACTGGAAATGTCCATGATAAAAAAGGCTTTGGTTTGGGTTTAGTGTATGTAAAGAAAGTCGTGGAACTCCACAAGGGCATGATTCGTGTAATAAGTAATTTAAAAAAAGGAAGCCGTTTTGATGTCATTTTACCCCTTCAATCCTAAAATGTAAAATAATGCAAAAACGAATTTTAATCGTTGAAGATGATATAAGTCTGGGTTTTTTATTAATGGAATTTCTAGAAGGGGAAGGATTTCAAACGAAGCTTTGTAGAGATGGAAAATCGGGTTTAGATACCTTTAAAAAAGAACAATTTGATCTTTGTATTTTGGATATTATGATGCCCAAAATGGATGGTTTTTGTCTTGCCAAACACATCCGTTTAGAAAATCAAACTACTGATTTTCTTTTTCTGACAGCCAAATCATTAAAAGAAGATAAATTACGTGCCTACGCCCTTGGAGCCGAAGATTTTATTATAAAACCCTTTGATGAAGATGAATTACTTTGCAAAATAAAAGTCATTCTTCGAAGACAAAATCAACCTATTCAAGAACGTCAACTTACTCAATTTGAATTAGGTGATTATGCCTTCGATTATTGTCGTCAAGAATTAAGTCATTCTGATGAAATCAAACGCCTCACCGAGAAAGAAAATGAGGTTTTACGCTTACTTTGCTTAAATAAAAATCAAATTCTCCGTCGCGATGAGGCGGTAGAAAAAATCTACGGTAAAAAAGATTATTTTCTAGGAAGAAGTTTCGATGTCTTTGTATCCCGCATCCGAAAATTATTAAAAAAAGACGAACGCATTAAAATCGAAAATGTCTTTAAAGTTGGCTTTATTCTTCATGTGAAAGAATAATTTCTTTTCTTCCTTCTAAACCATTTTTACCTTTTCTTCAAATCTATTCCATTTCATTTATAAGCATTTCTAATAATTCATAAATTTGTGGAGCAGTGCCATCAATAGATCGTCTTAACCAAAAAGAAGGCGCAGTAACTGCTTCGTACCAATCAGCATTAGGATTTTTCATACTATACGCCTTACTTCCAGCCTCATCTGCAAAGTAACCATTATCGGCATAATCTCTAAACACTTCTTGAAGTGAACCCTCTGTGCTCCCTTCTGGTTTTGCAATTTCTAATAAATAATAGGTTTGTAATTCTGCCAATTGAGAAGGATTATCATTAATAAATCGATAAGCTTCTTGATAAGTCAGCGCCATACTTTTTAAATATTGATCGTACGTTTGTTTAACTACTTGTTTAAACATTGGATGCTCTAAAGCGAGTTCGGTGTATGATTTCAGTTTAGCTATAAATTCAGGATTATAGTAGCCAAATGAAGTAGTACTCTTGAAATTCATTTCTCCATCATGTGGCCCTCGTATGAAAACTGGCACACCAAAAGTAGATTCAATAATTTCTAAAGAGGCATGCTTTTTTACAGCGGCATACTTTGAGCGAAAGCCGACATCTAGCCAAGTCGCATCTCGATCCATATCAGGCTCAAAACCCTGATTTAATACATCCCACATGAATCCAATTTCCATCACTTTATAAGCGATGGGATCAATAGTGGTCTCATTTTGAAATTTATTTGATGTAAAAGCCGTGAGGATGGCAAATAAGAGAAGACAAGAAAAAAAGGAAGTGATTTTTTTCATCATTTTGGTTTTTTAGTTTTGTTAAAATAAAAATGTATGACAGTTAAAGGCTATCTCTATAAAGTACTAAAAACAGCCTTCCAAATAGGAACTTATCCATCCAATAATTAAGATAGCCATGATAATAAATCCGATGATATTCATGGTATTCCTCATACAACCTGCTAATTTACTGGGTTCTCCTCCACCGTCATCTCTTCCATGTTCCCATCGTATATCATCATCATCATCTGCAAAAGGTAAGTAAACGTCTATTTTTTGAAGCATAATTTAATCATTTGGTAAAATAGAAGTTTGGGTTTGATAGGTCTAATATACCAAAGCTTTTAGGGATTTAAAATAATCTAATAAACTATTTCAATAGAATTGATTGTAACTAGATAATTACGTTACATTCTTGCCATTTCTTCTCTTAAAGCATGTGTTTTTCTTATTTTTTGGATCAATTTTGAAGCTTCTTGATGATTGAGTGTTTGTTGTCCGTCACTAAAGGCTTTTTCAGGCACATGATGCGATTCAAAGATCACTCCATCAGCTCCTGCGATCACACCCGCCAAAGCAACTGGCTCCACAAATCGGCGCACACCTATTCCATGAGATGGATCTGCGATAACAGGCAAATGCGATTTTTCCTTCAACATCGCTATTGCATTGATATCAAAGGTGTTACGATAGGCTTTTTCATAAGAACGAATACCGCGCTCACATAGCATAATGCGTTCATTACCATTAGAAAAAATGTATTCTGCCGCTTGTAACAATTCATCTAAAGTACCCGAAATTCCACGTTTGAGCATGATAGGTTTGTCTACTTTACCCAAAGCATCTAATAGATTGAAATTTTGAGAATTACGAGCCCCCACTTGGAAAATATCCACATAATCCATCATAGCATCAATCTGCTCGGTCATCATCACTTCGGTTATGATTTTGATGCCAGCAGCACGGGTCATTTTGTACCACATTTTCAAACCATCAATGCCCAATCCTCGAAACGAATATGGAGATGAACGTGGTTTGTATACCCCTCCGCGCATGATTTTCACTTCATTATCCTTTAAGAGCTGAATCGTTTTTTCAATTTGATCTTCGGATTCTATAGAACAAGGTCCACTCATCATTTGGAAATGTCCACCTCCTATTTTTACGCCATCTCCTAAATCAATTACGGTATCTTGAACCTTCCATTTTTTGGAGACTAATTTATAAGCATCACTCACTCGATGAATATCTTGCACACCTTCTAAAATCCCGATGGTACGAATATCAAAATCTTTCTTCCCTACCCCAATGATATAATCGCCAAATTGGGTTTTTACATGGTTAGATTTGTAATTGATCGCTTTTAGTTGTTCTTCTAATTGAGCATGTTGGGCTGTGGTGATATCTTTAGCTAATTGGATAATCATGATTTAGATTTTTAGATGCTAGATTTTTAGATGCTAGATTTTTAGATGCTAGATTTTTAGAATTTAGACTATTTCAGTCGTTTCTAGTTGAGGATTTCTAACAAAGTTGATGAAATCAGGAATTAATGTTGTTAAATCACCTTCTTGTGCAATGGTTTTAATAAAAGCACTTCCGATGATCGCTCCATTTGCATATTGACAAGCGGTAGAATAGGTTTTATGATCGGAAATTCCAAAGCCAATCAAACGAGGATTTTGTAATTGCAATTGATTGATACGATTGAAATAATTCAATTGTCCCTCAGAAATACCTGTTTTTGCTCCAGTAATGGAAGAATTGGAGACCATATAAATGAATCCTTTACTCAAAGCATCAATTTTTCGGACACGCTCCTCCCCTGTTTGTGGTGTAATTAAAAAGCTAATCGTCAAATCATATTTTTCAAATAAAGTTTGATATTGTTCTTCATAGACATACAAAGGCATATCAGGTAAAATGAGTCCATCTATCCCCACTTCTGCACACTTTAGTAGGAATGCTACATCACCATATTGCATCATCTGATTGAAATAGCCCATCAAAATCAAAGGAATATTTGAATGCTGACGAATCTCTGCTATTTGTTCAAACAATAAAGGCAAATTCATTCCATTTTTTAAGGCATGCGTCCCACTTTCTTGTATCGTTGGCCCATCTGCTAATGGATCAGAATAAGGCATTCCGATTTCTATTAAATCAACTCCAGCTTTTTCTAATTCTAAAATGATGGTTTTGGTATCACTAAGATTTGGATATCCAGCCGTGAAATAGATATTGAGGATGTCTTTCTTTTTATTTTTGAATAGTTGTTTTATACGATTCATATCACTTCAAATGTTTGATATAGGTTTGTAAATCCTTGTCTCCTCGACCAGATAAGTTAATAACGACCACATCCTTTTCTGAATACTTGATTTTATCCATTGCGGCAAAAGCATGAGCCGTTTCTAATGCAGGAATGATTCCTTCTTGACGAGAACAGAAAAAAGCAGCATCTAAAGCTTCTTGATCGGTAATGCTGACGGCCTCAGCACGTCCAGAATCAATCAAATGAGCATGAAGGGGGCCAATTCCAGGATAATCCAAACCAGCCGATAAGGAATACGGTTCTATAATTTGTCCATCGTCTGTCTGCATTAAAAGGGTGCGGCTTCCGTGAATGATTCCTTTCGTTCCTAAAACACTTGTCGCTGCTGATTCGCCTGAATGAATGCCATGACCTGCTGCTTCTACGGCTACCAAGCGTACCTCTTTTTCATCCATGTAGTGATAATAGGCTCCTGCTGCATTACTTCCTCCTCCCACACATGCAATGATGATATCAGGATTTTCATTCCCTGTTTGTTCTTTCAATTGCCATTTCATTTCCTCTGAAATCACCGATTGAAAACGAGCCACCATATCAGGATATGGATGTGGCCCCACGACTGAACCAATGATGTAATGTGTATTTTCTGGATTATTGATCCAATCTCGAATAGCTTCGTTGGTAGCATCTTTTAGGGTTTTGCTACCACTTTCGGCTGGACGAACTTCTGCGCCTAACATTTTCATACGCGATACATTTGGAGCTTGTCGTTTGATGTCGACCGCTCCCATGTAAACAATGCATTGAATGCCCATTAAAGCACAAACAGTCGCTGTTGCTACGCCATGTTGACCTGCACCCGTTTCTGCAATAATTCTAGTTTTGCCCAATCGTTTAGCCATCAAAATTTGTCCGATGGTATTATTGATTTTATGCGCGCCTGTGTGATTAAGGTCTTCTCTTTTAAGGTAAATATTGGTGTGATAATGCGCCGAAAGTCGCTTTGCATAATACAAAGGCGAAGGTCTTCCTACATAATCTCGCAATAAATCTTGGAATTCTTTTTGGAACTTCGGTTCGTTCATGATTTCGACATAGCACTGTCGCAACTCTTCTACATTGGGAAAGAGCATTTCGGGAATATAAGCTCCTCCAAATTCTCCGTAATAGCCTCGTTCGTTTACTTGGTACATATTTTAGTCCTTAGTTTTTTAGTGTAGATTTATTAGTTTTTTTGGATTCTTTTAAATCGCTTAGAAACTGTTTTATTGATGGAATGTCTTTTAATGCGGGTGCTGTTTCAAATTTACTATTGATATCAATCGCATGCAAGCATTCAAAATCTAGTTGTTTAATAATGGAAGCATCTTCTTTTTTGATACCGCCACTTAGAAAAAAAGGTGTATTTCCCGTATAATTTTCTAGTAATTTCCAATTAAAAGACTCGCCATTTCCTCCAGGTAATTTTCCTTTTGTATCAAACAAGAAATACTCACAGAAAAACTGATAAAAATCCGTATTGGTAAAGCGAAAGCGTTCATCTACCGAAAAGGCTTTGATGATTTTAATGTCTCTTTTTGCTAATTTTTCACAAAAGAAGACGCTTTCTCTTCCATGTAATTGTACATAATCTAATTGTAGTCGCTCCACCTTTTCTAAAATATAATCTTCCTCTGCATTGACAAAAACGCCTACTTTTTCAATATGGCGATACAAGTTTTTAAATTCTAAAAAAGAAAAAGCAGCTTCCAATTGTTTGGTAGTAGCTTCATCAATATGGCGACTTGACTTTTCATAGAAAATAAAGCCCATATACTGAATTGGCAACTTAACTAAGGCTTCAATATTAGCGATGTCGCGCATCCCACATACTTTGACTTTTAACATTTGTCTAGGATTTATTCATTATCAAAATGGGGAGTGTAAGATTTATTTATTCTGGTTCTTAAACAAATCCCGTGACTACAAGCCAATTCAAATCTAAAATTGTTCACTCATTTATTTTGAACTGGCCACGGAATTTGTCTAAGAAGGTTTATTTTTCACGGTTTCTAGTGATTTAATATCCGAGATAAATTGAGCACAAGTTTTATGAGGCTCTGCTGTATGCATAAAATGTTCACCAATTAGAAAGCCTTGAAAACCAGCTTGTTTTAACGTGATAATTGATTCCGGATTGCTGATACCACTTTCTGAAATTTTCACCACATCATTTGGAATTGCATGAATAATTTCCAAAGAATGTTGGATACTTACTTTAAAGGTTTTTAAATCTCGATTGTTTACACCAACTACATCCACATATTGATTCAATTTATCCAATTGATCTGCTGAATGAATTTCCATTAATACTTCTAATCCCAAACTTTTTGCCATTTTAGCTAATTGTTGAAGCTGCTTTTTTTCCAAACACTCCGCAATTAATAGAATAGCATCTGCACCTATGGATTTTGCCTCTATTAATTGGTATTCATCTACGACAAAGTCTTTACGCAAAATTGGACAAAAATTGAATTTACGTGCTTCTGTCAAATCTGCATTTTGCCCTCCGAAAAATTGCTCATCCGTTAAAACCGATAAAGCAGATGCACCTGCTTGCATGTATCCAATAGACACTTTTTCTACTTTTGCATATGGATTTATATTGCCTTTTGAGGGAGAACGACGTTTGAATTCTGCAATGATTCCATATTTATCTGGACGGAGCAAATATTTTTTCAAGGAAACAACTGGCGTTTCAAAGTAAATACTTCGTTCCAATAATTGTTGCGGATAAATGGCTTTTCGTTCTGCCACTTCCTTTATTTTATGTTGTATGATTTTTTCGAGTATGGTCATTTTTTTAGTTTTTATTTGCTAACCCGCCATGCTTGGCTTTCTTGATTTGTTTTAGTTGGTTAATAGTTTGAGTTTGGAAAGGGCTTTTTGGGACAATAAAGAATCCTTCGCAATTTCGATACAATCTGAGATGGATTTATGGGATTCAAAGCATTGAATGGCAGTTCCTGCATTGGCTAAGACAGCAGCTTGTTGTGCTGGTGTTCCTCCTGTTTCTAAGATGTCCATAAATATTTTTGCTGCTTCTGGTACGGTATCTCCTCCATGTAAACTTTCTTGAGCAATTTTATTAAAGCCATAAAAAGAAGGGTGATTTATTTGTTCGCCTGAATTTGTGACGACTTTTACATTTCCAGTCAAGGAAATTTCATCATAGCCATCTAAAGCATAAATAACTGCAAAATTGCGCTGACTTTCTTGTAAGAGATATTGATACAAACGGGATAAATTCAGATTAAACACCCCTAACATATTGTACTTGGGTTGCCCTGGATTGACGAGTGGGCCCAACATATTGAAAAAGGTCTTTACGCCCATTGCTCGACGAACTGGCGCAACTGTTTTCATAGCAGGATGAAATTTAGGTGCATGTAAAAAGCAGATATTCGCTTTATCTAATTGACGTTTTAGAGTATCCGTATCATTCGTAAATTCATAGCCTAAATATTCCAACACATTGGATGAACCACAAGCCGATGAAACACCATAATTACCATGTTTTGTCACTTGATAACCAGCACCTGCCACTACGAATGAGGTCAAAGTTGAAATATTAAAGGTATTTTTTCCATCGCCACCAGTACCTACAATATCTATCATTTCTCGGCCTTCAAAATCAATAGGCAAACACAATTCTAATAAAGCATCTCGAAAACCAGTCAATTCATCAACGGTAATTGGACGCATTTGAAAAACCGTGAGAAAAGCAGCAATTTGTTCATTATTATAGGTCTCTTTTGAAATATCGACCAACACTTCATAAGCTTCTTGCTTAGAAAGGGTTTCATGTTGAAATAAGCGATTTAAAATCTGTTTCATCTCAGTTTATTTACTAGAAGTTAAAATAAGAGGAGCGTGTTTTTCTTCATCAAATTCAATTCCTAAGAAATTGGCTAACATGCGTTTACCATCAGGTGTCATGACTGATTCTGGATGAAATTGAACTGAATGAACATCATAGGTTTCATGTCGCATCGCCATAATTTCGCCTCTTTGATCTTCTGCTGTGATAATCAATTCAGAAGGAGTTGTCCCCTTTTTTACCACCCAAGAATGATAACGTCCAGCTTGAAATTCCGAGGGAATATTTTGAAATAAAAGGGTATTTTTTTCCTTTACATTCATAGCAGTAGCGACACCGTGAAAAACATCTGCTAAGTTTTCCAATTTCGCTCCAAATGCCTCACCTATCGCTTGATGCCCTAGACAAACGCCTAAAATTCGTTTTGTTGGCGCGTATTTTTTAATCAATTGCGGCATGATACCTGCTTCTTCTGGCAAACCAGGGCCTGGCGATAAGATAATGACATCATATTGATCGACTGCCTCCAAACTTATGGCATCATTTCGGTATACATCTACTTCATGCTCCACTAATTCTTGGATGTATTGCACCAAGTTATAAGTAAAAGAATCGTAATTATCTAGGACTAGTATTTTCATTTTGAATAATTCTATTTATTTCACAAAGGAAAAAACTTTTCAAGTTCGTCAAACTTAAAAAGAGTATTTCTATTCTATTATATTTTTTCAGCTTCTTTTAAAGCTTTAGTTAATGCGCCTAATTTATTATTAACTTCTTGGGTTTCGCTGTCTTCATTACTTGAAATGACGATACCTGCTCCTGCTTGATAATACAAGGTATTTTGTCTACTCATAAAGGATCGAATTAAAATGGCTTGATTCATATTTCCATTAAAATCAATATAGCCTATTCCGCCTCCATAAAAAGAGCGATTTTGATTTTCATATTGGTTGATTAATTGAATGGCTCGATATTTTGGCGCACCAGAAAGCGTTCCAGCCGGAAAAGTATCTCCAAATACTTGAATTGGATTGGTGGTGTCACTTAATTCTCCTTCTACTTTTGATACTAAATGAATGACATGGCTGAAAAACTGAATGTCTTTCAACTCTTTGACACGTACTTGATTCGAATGTCTTCCTAAATCATTCCGTGCTAAATCAACTAACATAATATGTTCTGCATTTTCTTTGGGGTCTTTGGCGAGATCAAGTGCGCGTTGTGCATCTTCATGTTCATCTCCCGTTCGTCGATATGTTCCAGCAATGGGATTGACGGTAGCTATTCCATTTTTAATGACCATTTGAGCTTCGGGTGAAGAACCAAAGATTTTATAGGAACCGTAGTCAAAATAGAATAAATAAGGGGAAGGATTGATCGAACGTAAAACACGATATACATTAAATTCATCGCCTTGGAATTGCTGTTGAAATTGGCGAGAAAATACGATTTGAAAGACATCTCCTCTTTGGCAATGATGCTTTCCTTTTCGTACTAACTCTTTAAATTCTTCATCTGTTAGATTACTGGATTCTTCTCCTTTTAATTCAAATTTATAGGAACTAAAAGTGGGTTGTTTTACGAGTTTTTCTACTCGATCTAAAGTTTCCGTTTCTCCTGTTGGGATATTTTCTAATAAATAAAGTTCATCCTTAAAATGAGTAATTCCAATCACATAACGATATAAAGTGTAGCGAATATCTGGAATATCTGTTTTTCGTTTAGTAGCATCAAATTCAAGGCTATCAAAATACTGAACGGCATCAAAATTGGTATGCCCAAACAGTCCATTAAATCCTTTAAAATCATCAGGTGCATCCACTTCAAACCGATTCAGAAACTGCTTCATGAAGTTTGGAACTGTATTGATATCTTTGACTGGATGTGATTCTTCGCTTCCTTCTGGAGTCGTTATTTTTATTTGACCATTTTGAACTTCAAAAGTAGCCAAGGCGTCCAAGCCAATAAAAGAATGACAATCTTCTTTATTTCTAAAATCATTACTTTCAAGTAAAACAGGATGTGTAAAATGATCGCGCAATTTTAGAAAAAGCGTTACAGGAGTAACTGTATCTGCTAATGATTTACGGAAAACCGTTTTTATTTTAATTTTTGAAAGGGTTGAAGTAGCCAAAGTTTGCATGATGATGTGGTCTTAAAGATTGTTCTATTTTTTATACTGAATTTCTAGATGAATGTTATAACAAAAAACGGCTTATCGAGTGATTCGATAAGCCGTTTTTATAGTAAAATAAATACACTAGCAATTTATCACTCGATTGTTCGATTGATATTATGCCACCAACATGTATTTATTGTAAAAATCATTTTAATTGTATTTGCCTCAAAGATAAGGGCTTTTAATTTTAAAAAACAAGGATTTTGAAAGAAAATTATTCAAAAACACTATCTTCTACTCCAGAATTGATCTTAACTTCTTGAGTAGCAAGCTTTAAGACCATTGGGCCCATTACACCACTTACAGCATGTAAATGTGCTATTTTAATGCCATCTACCTCTTTATAGTCACTCATATCTGTTGTAATGGTTTGTTCACCTTGTGTCGAAATCTCGCGGATTTTAAGACTAGTGCTCATATCATAATAAGATGTTTTCTTGGTTCCATCTGCTGAAGTTACTAAAATTTTGTAGGCTTTAACGCCATCAACTGGCTCAACGCCTTTCAATTCTGTGGTTGTACCATTAGCAGCATAATCTAATTCCTCAAACATGGCCGTTTCATTTTTCATTTTAGCCACTTCTTCATCTGTCATGGGTTTATTTTGTCCCATTGCTGTGACACTTCCTTTTTCTCCATCAAACACTTGTTTTTGCATCGTGCCCATTCCAGCAGCGCTCATTTCGTTGAGGAACTTACCGCCCTCTTTTTTTACCATTGTATTAGTAAGTGCCATTCCTTGGATTTCGGTAGTAGAAATTATAGTAATGTCTTTTACTCCCATTAATTTCTCTTTACCACCAATGGCATTGATATAATCGGATAAGACCGTCTCTGCTGTTATACCATCTGGAAGAACTGTATCATCCATCTCCACTTCTTCTCCATAATAATCGTAATAATCTACTTGGCCATTTGAAGAAAAAGCTCCTAATTTTTCAGCCACTTCATCTTTATTTCCAACCACTACAATATGTGCATTTTCAGGACGCATGTATTTATTCGCCATTGCCATAATATCCTCTTTGGTCACCGCATCTACTTTTTCTAAATAGGTATTGTAATAATCAGTAGGCAAATTATAACGAGCTGTATTTAACGCAAAACGAGCGATAGTTTGAGGACGTTCTAGCGATCGAGCAAAATTTCCAGACATGTAATTTTTTACTAGAGACAAATCTTCATCTGATAATTTTTCTGTTAACACGCGTCGCATTTCTTTATTAATTTCTACCAAAGCACTATCCGTTACTTCATTACGAACACTTGCGCCAGCAGAAAAAGAGCCCACTTCTTTATCTGAACGTAAAGAAGATCGAGCACCATAGGTATATGCTTTATCTTCTCTTAAATTTTGATTCAAATAACTACCAAAGAATCCACCAAAAATTGAATTCATCATGCTTGATTTAATGGCATCATCTGAACCTGGTTTCAATTCTACAGGATAAGTTACACTAATGACGGATTGTACTGCACCTGGTTTATTCACAAAACTTACCTGAGTAGCATCTGGTGCTTTAGGCATTTTGAAACCAACGGGCTTCAACATTCCTTTTGATTTCCATTTAGAGAAGAATTGATCGCTCATTACTTTAGCTTCATCTGGTGTGATGTCTCCAACGATAACGAGGTAAGCATTCTCAGGCGAGAAATACGTATTGTAGTACTTTTTGCATTGCTCTAAGGTAATATTATTAACCGTTTCTTCTGTTACGATTTCACCATATGGATGATCTTTTCCATAACGGAGTACTTGGGAAACATTTTGAGAAATGCTATTTGGATCGTCTTTACTTGATTCCAATCCTGATAAGGTTTGCTTTTTAACTTTGTCAAATTCCTCTTGAGAAAAGGCTGGATTAAATAATACATCAGCTACGATACTTAGTAATTTATCACTGTGTTTTTTTAATGAACTAGCAAATAATCCACGCGAAGACGTATTCAAAGATGCTCCAATGAAATCAATTTCTTCATCAATCTGAGCTTTTGATTTTGAATTCGTTCCACGACTAATTAAATCTCCTGCCATATCGGACAATCCTGCACTTTCGCCCTCACTAAATAAGGGTACATCAACAAATACCTGAAAGGATACTCTTGGGATTTTATGGTTTTCTACAACGATTACTTCTAAACCGTTTTTCATTTTAAAGGATTCATAACTCCCTAATTGTATCTTAGGAGCAGGCCCTGGTTCAGGAGGCATAGATCGGAAGGTAGGTTTCTTTACTACTTCTTCTACTTTATCCTTCGCCGCCTCCATCTTGTCTTTACCAGAAGTGGCCTTTTCTGTTGTTTTGGGTGTACATTGCATAAAAGCAATGGTAACAACCGCTATTAAAAAAAGTATTTTTTTCATTATATAAAATTAAAATTTTATCAATTTATTGAAATGAGGGTCGTGCACCGAGTATTTATTTAGAATATTGGTAGGTTTAACTACAAGTTTATTTTTTTACTCGTGGCACGACTACCGAGTGTTTATCTTTTAAGGTTTTGCTTCTTCCGCAGGTTTTGGTAAATAAGTTAAAACTACACGATTATCCTTTGAGAAATATTTCTTAGCGGCCGCCATTAAATCTTCTTTGGTAACTGCTAAATATCGATCTATTTCAGTATTAATCAAATTCGTATCTCCAAAATACATTCGATAATTAGCCAAACTCTCCGCTATACCTGCTACTGTTGTATTGGATTGAATAAAATCACTTTCAATTTGATTTTTTAATTTTTGAAATTCTTTATCTGAAATTAGTTCTGTTTTTACCCGATCAATCTCAACATTCATAGCTGCCTCTAAATCTTCAGGACTAACACCAGCGTTTGTAATTCCAAATGCTAAAGAAACCCCTGGATCTTCTAATCCAAATGGGAAATTACCTACAAATAATGCTTTTTGTTGTTCGTCTACTAAAGCTTTATTTAAACGAGAACTCTCCCCTTGAGATAATAATGTTCCCAACATATCTACAGCATAATAATCTTTCGTTCCTTGAGCAGGAATCCGATAAGCTTGAATTACGGCAGGTAATTGAATATTATCAAATACAGTATCTCTAATTTCTCCAGTCATTGCTGGTTCTACTATACTTGGGCGATATGGATCATCGCCTTTTGGAATAGAGCCAAAATATTTTTCTATCAAGGCTTTCGTTTCTTCGATATTTATATTCCCAGCAATGGATAGAATTGCATTATTTGGCACATAAAAATCCTTATAAAATTGAACATAATCTTCTTCTTCAGCAGCATCTAAGTGTTCCATATAACCAATTACAGGCCATTGATAAGGGTGCTTCGTAAACGCTCGTTTCATCACTTCTTCTACAATCGTTCCATAGGGTTGATTGTCAACTCTTAAACGACGTTCTTCTTTTACGACTTCTCGTTGTGTTTCTACTCCTTCTATATCCACCGTTGCATGTAGCATTCGCTCTGATTCTAACCAAAGCCCTAAATTGAGTTTATTAGAAGGCAAGATTTCATAATAATAGGTACGATCATAAGTGGTATTTGCATTTAGTGTACCTCCATTTTTCTGGACATAATTAAAAAATTCACCCCGACCAATATTTTCGGAGCCTTCAAAAAGTAGGTGTTCAAAAAAGTGAGCAAATCCAGTGCGATCAGGTTTTTCATTTTTTGATCCCACATGATACATGACAGATACAGCAACAATTGGCGTAGAATTATCTTCATGCAAAATAACATGTAGTCCATTATCTAAGTCATACTCCACAAACTCAATTTTATTCATTTGAGCTTGTATAAGTAGGACTCCACTACATAAAAATGTAAGTATAAAAAGGAATTTCTTCATAGGAAGTAAAAGTTAGGAATTAGTTAATATTGAAGAATAGCTTTTTTGTTTAAAGCTACACGAAAATGGGAAAAAAAATGATGAATTTAGGTACAGAATAGATAAAGATTGGTCGATATTGGACGAAGTGTGGTTTTTACGGTTAAATTTGGCTACTCCATTGTGCAAAAAGCTGATTTATTTGATCTGTTTCTATTAAAAAACCATCGTGTCCATATGGAGTATTGATGACTTTATAGGTCGATAGAGGTAAAAAATCAGCTAATATTTTTTGTTCAGATGGTGGAATCAATAGATCGGTATCCATACTTATAATCAGAGCAGGAATATTGATTGTGGAAAGTGCAGTTTCAACACCACCTCTTCCTCTTCCTAGATCATAGGTGTCTAATGCTTTTGATAAAGTCCAATAGGCATGTGCATAAAATCGCCGTTCTAATTTCAGTCCTTGATAATTGACATAAGACGATGCACTAAAATTATCAAGACGTTCATCTGTATCTTCTTGCAAATGTTTATATGTCGGTTGTGTCCGATAGAGCAATAGTGCCATTGCTCGTGCAGCGCGTAAGCCTTTCCATCCTGCTTTATTCGTATTATCATAAAAAGTGGGATCCGTTTCCAATGCCATTCGCTGAGCCTCATGTGAAGCAATTGCCCAAGGAGATTCTTTAGCACCACACACTAATAAGACCATAGATTGTATCACATCTGGCAGTAACAATGCCATCTCTAATACTTGATGTCCTCCACAAGATCCTCCTACACAATAAGCAATTTTTCTAATTTGTAAATGTTCTAACAATAATTGATGTGCCTTGACCATATCTCTCAAGCTAATCAAAGGAAAATCCATACCATAAGCTTTTCCTGTTTTAGGATTGATACTTCTAGGGCAAGTCGTTCCGTAATTAGAACCCAATATATTGGCACAAACGATGAAATAATCTTCAGGATCAAACATTTTTCCTTTCCCAAAACAACCTGACCACCAATTTGCTACAGCTGAATTTGCTGTTAAAGCATGACAAACCCAAATGACATTATCTTTGTTTGCATTTAATGTACCGTAGGTGTGATAGGCTATCGTAATATTAGGAAGAGACGTTTCAGATTCAAGGTCAAATGAATTATTAGATTGGAAGAACTGAATGCCCTCAATCTGAACTGGAATTTCATACGAACTAAATACACTCATGCTACTCATTCATTCAAATATACCTGAATAATGAATTTGGTTTATAAATTTGGTGAGCGTAAAAATACTATTTAAAGGCTATAATATTAAGCCTTTTCTTGAATACTTGGGGCTTTCCATTTTTCAAAACCAATAGGGTTATTTTGTACTTTACGTACAGCTTCTGTGGTTTGTTGTTTATCTCGTACCATAGCAAATGTCATGATAATACTTGTACCTATAATTACAAAAAGTAATATTCCAGAGTTAAATCCTTCTACTTGTGCACCTTTTGGAATGGCGTAGAACAATAAAATTGTGATCAAACCTCGAGGAGCAATAAACAATTGAGGCAAAATATCTTTTCCTATTGAAATTCTCAACATGATATATCGTATCACATAAATAGAAATGATGATTAATATACTTACCATTGCCACTTGTGGATCTGCAATGGAACTCAAGGTAATCGTTAAACCAAATATTACAAAGAAGAAGGTTCGTACAACAAAAGCGGTTTCCATTGTGACAACATGCAAACCTTCATAAAGTTCTTTTACAGCTTTATAATCCAACCATTTCTCTAAACGTCCGCTGAAAAATAGTTTCATATTAGCAATCAATAAGCCAAATACAAGAATTATGATAAGCGATGATAAATGCATTTGTTTACCTACGGCATAAAGCAATAATAATACTGCTATAAGCAAGAATAATTTAGTATGGCTTTTTATAGATTGAAAGATCAAAACAATCAAATAACTAGCAATTAAGGACAATACAATTGTCAGCAATACATTACCACCAAAACCAATCAAACCACTACCAAATTCTTGGGTATGTTCCATTTGATCTGTAAGGAAATAGAACAACATAATCCCCAAAATATCAGAAAATGTACTTTCGTAAATATGGAATTCTTTCTTATCTTCTCTTAATCCCGTTACACTTGGAATAATAATGGCACTTGACAAAATAGATAAAGGAGTGGCATACAACCAAGCCGTCATTCGATCCATTCCTTCAATAAAATATTCTAAAATAAGTGCCGCCACAAAAGTTGAGGCCATAAGCCCCACTAATGCTATTCCAAAAGCTTTGGCTATAGGGATGAATTTATCTCGTTCTAACTTTAAATCAAGAGCTGCTTCAAGTACAATCATGATAAGACCAACCGTACCTAATATTTTTAAAATGGGAAGAAAATCAATAGGTTCTTCAGAAATGGCATCTAAGCCAAATTTTAAAATAATACCAAACACAATAAGCATCAATACAGAAGGAACATTCGTCTTTCGAGCTACTTCGCCAAAAATAAACGACAAAATGATAATGATAGATGCAGCGATGATCAAATTATAGGAATCAAAAATTTCCATTTATTTCTACTTAATTTTTAAATCAAATTTAGAAGTTATTTCTTCGCAATTTTACAACTATACCCCCACTCTTCAATCAATTGCAACAAATCTTTTAAGTGATTTTCTTCTTTGACAAGCAATCGAGCTGTCATTTGGTTTGGATGTTCATTTTGAACAATGATTTCAGGTTTGTAAGTTCCATCAATATACGGGGCTGTTTGTAGTAAATCCATTAATGCTAAACTATAATCCTTTCGATCTTCTACAAAAGGCGCATTAATTTTGAGTTCATAAAACCCACCTACTTCTTCTCCAGATTGTAAGGTGTAGCCCTCTTCCATCAATTGACTGTAATTAATAAAATGCAGCCCTTTGTTCATACGAAGTTTGAGGCCCAAACGATCTAAACTAGAAATAATCCCCTGTTTACCAGCCGTTTGCAATCTCGCGCCCCGTGTCATACTGGTATCGAATTGGATAATTCGCCCACTGATATAATTGCGCAAATGCGTAAATCCTCCTATTAATAATACAGCTAGTATACCTCCATGAAAAGGTGGATTGATGAGTAAAAACACACCTCCTAAGACAAGCAAAACCAAAAGTTCATAAATGAGACTGATCGAATGAAGAGTTCTTCGAACTCGATTTTGGAATCGTCCAAATAGTTTGAAATTTTCTAATAATTTTTGGATAAATTGTAATAGAAAATAGCTTGCTATCAAGCACAAACTAATAAATAAGAAATCGCCCCAAGTGAAAGCAGCTACCATATTTAGATTTAAACAAAAAAAATGGGTTTCAATCTTTTACAAAAGATATATTTTCAAGACTAATATATTCGATTTTTGTCACCGTAATGATACAATTTTTTTAGCTTTTTTCTACAAAACCATAAATTATTCTTTTTAGAAATATGTAAATTGCACGTTTAAACTGATTAATTGGATGGCTAATTACCTGTTTTCGACCCCCAGATTAGGTTTTCGACCTTGGAAAAATGAAGATATTCCCACACTAGCAAAATTAAATGCTGATCCCATTGTGATGGAATTCTTTCCTTCCACTTATAATTTAGAACAAACGGCTGATTTTGTTCGCCGTATGAAAATTCAATTTGATAAATCAGGCTTTTGTTATTTTCCAGTAGATGAATTAACAAGTGGAAATTTAATTGGATTTATTGGACTTTGTGAGCAAAATTACGAAGCTCCTTTTACACCTTGTGTAGATATTGGATGGCGATTGGCTCAGCAATATTGGGGGAAGGGCTACGCTACTGAGGGAGCAAAAGCTTGTTTGGAAATAGGCTTTAGAGAAATGGGCTTGAAAAGTATCAAATCTATTTGCTCTTTGATTAATGTTAAATCTGAACGAGTAATGCAAAAGATTGGGATGCAAAAAGTAGGTGAATTTAAACATCCATTTCTAAAAAATTCACCTCATTTAGAAGAGTGTTGCTGGTATGAATGCAAAAAAGGGTAAACATCTATTCTTCTTCTCTTTGACCTATTCCATCTTTTAGCGTTTCAAAGTAATATTCGATACGATCAAACCGGTCTTCTACAATACGATCTTTATGCAAAAAGATGTTTAGAAAATGAAATGAATGGAATAGGATATTATTGATAAGGGTATAAATAATTAAGCCCACGAGCATTACAACTGTAAAAATGTTTATAAAATCAAAGTCTAAGGATCCAGTCTTGCATTTTTTCAAAAGTATGACCAAAGGTACAACCAATGGAATAATATAAACCATTATGATATTGAATATACCTCCTACAATTTTGATAATCCTAATTATAAAGTAAAAGATTTTGTATAAAATACTTAAAGGGTAGTAAATAGTAAACTTCAAAAATAATTTTGACTTTATATTCTGGATTAACTTTAGTTGACTAAAACGATAGTTGGTTTGACCCTGATAAATTATTCCATCCAAAATACTTTTTGTATATCTTAATTGAAGTCCCATAATTCCTACGGCATAATAACTTATATCACTCATCACAAAAGGAACTGCTAATTTATTTTCTTCTAGAATTTTTTGTGAATTATTTTCAAGAGCTACAATCTTGTCTTCAATTGAAGCTATTTGAAAATTGATCATTAAATAAAATATAATAATTAGCCAAGGAAATAAAAGTAAATGTATATTTTCGGCAAAATAAAGCTGATTTCCAATGATACTGACTTCTTTTATGATTTCATTTTCAAATAATAAGTATAAAAATAAAATGATAATTGTAGATATGATGTTTTTGTTGATTGACTTGTAGTCTTCTATAAGTCGATCAATAAGGCGAGCTTCATTTACTAATAAATATTCTTCTTTCGTTTTCAAAGTTTTAATATTAATTATGTTTTGAGGATTCCTATTTATTCGATAATACTAAATATCCCCAAGGATTTAACTTAATAGAAGCATTCTCTTCTAGCGAATAAGTACTATCTGCAAAGACATTATTATACGTCCCTAAAAAACTGGTTCCTTCTAATGTTAAATCCTGTACTTTACCTGTCAAATTTAGTAATACCACTACTCGATCTCCATCTTTTTCACGTGTAAATGCGTATACATTTTCATCATTTCCAGTAGCAAGTCGTTCTAGTTTACCTCCAAAATCGCCATTCCAAAGGGCTTTATTTTTCTTTTTAAGATTTAATAAGATTCTATAAAAATCAGCATATTTATAGTCAGAAAATTCAATTGGATCTTGTTTAAAGAAATGCAATTTTCGTTTTAGAGGTTCTTCTTGTCCACTATAAATTAAAGGCATACCATCAAAAGTAGCCGCTAAAACAGCAAAAGTTTGATGCCCATCACCCATTCGTTCTAATTCAGTAGCTGCCCAAGCATTTTCATCGTGATTGGAGGTGAAATGCATATGATAGCCCTTAGTATGCGTTTTTTTGTCTTCTGCTAAATAGTCGTCTATGGCATTTGCATTTTTTTCTCCTTTTGCAATTTCATTCATTAAGTGATGGAAGGGCCAGCCATAATCCATATGAAAATCTCCTGAATTGAGTAAGTAGGGAACGGCAGCTTCTGCTAATAAAAAACAACGCTTTGTTTCCATTAAAGCCTTACATGTTTTATCCCAAAATGTAGTCGGCACTCCATGTGCTACATCTACTCTAAAGCCATCAATGCCTACATCTTTGATCCAAAATTGCATGGCATCTATCATGGCATCTTGCATATCTTTATTATCATAATTCAAGTCGGCAACATCGGTCCATCCCCAAGGTTCACCCGTTTCATAATTGATAGGATCGGTGATTTCTCCATTGATTTGAGTATAATATTCTGGATGTTCCGTGATCCAAGGGTGATCCCAGCCAGTGTGGTTGGGCACCCAATCTATAATAAGATACATTCCTTTATCATGTACGGCTTGTAAAAGATTTTTGAAGTCTTCCATCGTCCCCATATCTGGATTTGTCGCTTTGTAATCGGCTACTGCATAAGGACTACCCAGATATTTTTTTCGTTCTTCTTCATCTTCAATTTCGCTCGTTAACAACTTATCTTCTGCTTTACGTTTGGCTTCACTAATTGGATGAATTGGCATCAACCATAGAATATCAACGCCCATATCTTTTAAACGAGAAAGATGCTGTTGGAAAGCCTTGAAAGTTCCTTCAGGTGTATAATTTCTAACATTGACTTCATAAATATTAGCTGATTTGGCCCAGTCAGGAGCCGCCATAATATCATCACTACTTTCTGAGGAATTATTTGCTGTATCTGTAACAGCATTAGCATCTGAAGCTGATGTAGATTGATCGGTACAAGCAAAAAATAAACTTGTAGACAACAGGATAAGAAGTAAGTAGCGCATGGTGATGAGAATTATACAGTTTTTCGTAAGTGTTTTTTAACTTTATACACAATTAATTGGTTTCAACAATTTTTGTACCTTCACGAACTAATTTAATCTGTGTGCCAACTGGATTATTATCCGTATTTCCAATTAAAATGGTGATATCTCCAATTTGACGACATTGAAATTCATGAAGATAATACATAGTATCGGTTTCACTTTGAAAAGTGATGTATTCTTTATCTTCATTAAACAACCAAACCCCTTCTTGTAAATCGTTCTCCCCCTCACCATAAATATAACGCTGGTCTTTATCAAACTTGAACCAAGCCCCTTCATAAGCACGATTTTCTCCTTTGGCTGGATTAACCACTGCTCCAATATGCCAGTATCCTGCCGATAAATTTTGTTTAGTGGAAGCAGAAGCTGTTTGTTTTTCAGTCAATTTAGGAGCAGGTTTCCGATTAGCATCTGGTTTAACGTTTAATTCTTTTTTATCTGTTGTAGAAGCTGTAGTTGCATTAGCAGCATGCGTTGCTGATGGATTTTCACAAGCAATTGCAAAAAAAAGAAACGAGAAATAGAAAAGAAATTTTTTCATCGGTATTATGCTAAAGATTCTTAAAATAGAAGTATTAAAAAACGACCAAATAATCGCCTATATTTTTTGCCTCATATTGGCACAAAATTACTATTTCAAAATGACGGACTTATTTTTTAGTCGTTACTAAACGAAGGTAATGATTCACTTGTTTCTATCCTAAAAATCTTATAAAATACTCTCTTCATTGATATAAACGGGTACTTGAATATCAGAATGGTTGTCTATAGTTGTACCATTTTTATCAACTTTAACACTTAAAATAGCTCCTCTAAATCGAATTCTAAAGGAGAAACTTGTCCATCCTTTTGGTAACATAGGATTGAAATATAAAGCCCCATCTTTTACGCGCATTCCACCAAAGCCTTGTACGACTGCCATCCAAGTACCTGCCATACTCGTGATATGAAGACCATCTTCTGTATCATTATTATAATCGTCTAAATCTAAACGAGAAGTACGCAAATACATTTCATACGCTTTTTCTTCCATTCCCAATTTAGCAGCCAGAATTGCATGAACACAAGGAGAAAGGGAAGATTCATGTACGGTACGCGGTTCGTAAAATTCAAAATTTCGTCGATGACTAGCTTCATCAAAATGATCTTCAAAAAAGTAAAAACCTTGTAAAACATCTGCCTGCTTAATAAAGCAAGAACGCAAAATGCGATCCCAAGACCATTTTTGATTCAAGGGACGATCTTCTTCTGGTAAATCACTCACTAAAATCTGTTCTTTATCCATGAATCCGTCTTGCTGAAGAAAAATACCTAATTCTTCATCTACTGGATAAAACATCTTGTCAATGATGTCCTTCCAACGATTGGTTTCTGTATGTTCATAAAATTTGATCTTATCGAAAATAGCATTCAATCGACTTTCATCTTCTGAACGAACTTGTTGGATAGCTTCAAGAGCATATTTCAAACACCAAATAGCGATATAATTGGTATACCAGTTATTGTTTACATTATTTTCGTATTCATTAGGGCCTGTTACCCCATGCATAACGTATTGTTGTTTTCGTGCTGAAAAATGAACACGTTGCGCCCAAAAACGAGCAATTCCTAGGAGTACTTCTAAGCCGTATTCCCCTATGTAAGCTTTATCTCCTGTATATCGAATGTAATTGTAAATGGCAAAGGCAATTGCTCCATTTCGGTGAATTTCTTCAAACGTAATTTCCCATTCATTGTGGCATTCTTCTCCATTTATAGTAACCATGGGATATAAAGCAGCGCCATCTTTAAAGCCTAATTTTTCGGCATTTTCAATTGCTTTTTGAAGGTGTTTATATCTATAAACTAATAAATTTCGAGCTACTTTTTGATCGGCTGTTGAAAGATAAAAAGGTAGACAATAAGCTTCTGTATCCCAATAGGTACTTCCTCCATATTTCTCGCCTGTAAAACCTTTGGGGCCAATATTTAAACGTTCATCTTCTCCTGTATAGGTTTGATTCATGTGATAAATATTGAAACGAATTCCTTGTTGCGCTGCAACGTCTCCTTCAATTACAATATCACTTTCTTCCCATTTTGCAGCCCAAGCCTTTTTTTGCTCTTCTTTTAGTGGATCGAAGCCTTTTTCGTGTGCTTGTTTTAAAGAAGAGGCACAAGTTTGCATAAGATCATCTTTCTCACAATTCATAGAAGAAATAATGGCAGCATATTTATACAATACCACTTCATCTTCATCTTTTGCATTCACTTCTACAACACATTCTGCATATTTATCACGTTGTAGGGTATTGCTATTTAAGTCTTGTTTTTCGCCATTTTTGAATAAGTCAAAGCTCATTCCTGTACAAACTTGGAAGGCTGTTTTTTTAGTTTCAACGGTGACGAAAGCAGATTGATTGTTGGCTTTTTCTTCGATTGGAATCCAAAATTTTTCTTCATAATTGGAATCTTCATTTTCTACATCCGCATCAAGATATGGGGTGAATTGAATCTTACCAGAAAAATTTAAGGGTGTTATAGCATAGCGAATTGCTCCAATTTTATCATCAACGATACTACAAAATCGAATACTATCTAAGCGAAATCGTTTTCCTCCTGTTGTTTTAGCTGTTAAGGTTCGTTGAAGGAAGCCTTCTTTCATATTCAAAACACGTTGAAATTGCTCAATCTCACATCTAGCTAAATCTAATTTTTCGCCATCTAATTCGACATTTATTCCAATCCAATTCGTTGAGTTTAAAACCTTCGCAAAATATTCTGGATAGCCATTTTTCCACCAGCCCACTCTTGTTTTATCAGGATAATAGACGCCTGCTACATAACTTCCTTGAAGGGTATCACCTGAATAGAATTCTTCAAAATTAGCACGTTGTCCAAATCGACCATTACCAATACTGCATAAACTTTCAGATATACGATTATATTTTGGTCGAAAGCCTTCTTCAATAATGCACCAAGGATCGTGTTGGATATAGTTTTTCATCGAAAAATGGAATTTAGATTAGGTTTGGTTTGAGAACCACAATTTAAAAATAAAACTTGAGCTAGTACGTTTTAAGGGATACTTATAATAATTGTTCATGTTTAGATGGTCAAAAATACAAATATATTTTTGACATAGTGTATTTTTTACACCTTGTATTTTTAATCTATCAATTTAGATACGAATAAATAGATGAAAGGGTTTTGATGATAAGAAATTAATGTGGAGTGAAAAAGGGCATGCAATAAAATACAATAGCTTGGAAAGTACTTTCCAAGCTATTGTATAAGGTTAGATTATTCAAACAGATATGTTTGAGCTAATGTTATTCTATTTTGATAAATTTCTTCACTATTTTCTTTTCTTTCTCGGTGATTAGTTGCGTAAAATAGATTCCTTCTGCATACTGACTTACATCAAGCGTATAGAAAGTATTTCTATCTTCTACATCTAATTGGTCTATTAAGCGTCCTAAGTTATCAAAAATGAAGAGTTGCCCACTTTCCATAGATTGATTGAGTTGTATATTCAACTGATTTTTTACTGGATTTGGATAAAGGAAGAGTTCATAATTCAATGCTTCAATTTCACGCGTAACGAAGCTATTCTGCCCTCCTATAATAAGAGTATAATCCTCTACTTCGCCATAAGAAAATCCTGCACAAGGATTAGTAGGTGCATTATTCCATCGCATGGCAACACGCATTCGAGTACTTCCATTATTAATATTCATTGGGATACTGATACTGCTTGTGATAGCTGCATTGGTTGCTTCCGTAAGTACTTCTTCATTTGCATCATCAAAATCACCATCTTTATTGAAATCTATCCAAATTCTAAAGACTTCATTATAAGTAGCATTTGAGAATCCTGGTGTAAGAGTAATTGGATAAGTTTCTCCCGGTGTAATCATGGTTGAAATATTGGTATAATCCGCATAACCACCATCATCTCCAGAATTGTTATTGATTGAACCAAATTCTACTGATTGTATAAATTCAAAATTAGAATTATAAGCAAACATGCTACAGTATTCTACATTGATACAAGCATCATTAGGATCATTTGGGCATGGGTCTTCTACATCACAATTACTATCATTATCGGAGTCTTGGAAGGTTCCAGTACAATTACAATTATTATCCAATACATCATTTATGGTACAATCATCACCATCATCACAAGCTGATCCAATACTACAATCGTTTCCACCTCCATTTCCTTCTCCTAGTACAATCGTATAATCCTCTACTTCACCATAGGTATACGAACCACAAGCACTAGCAGCTGAATTCCATTTCATTGCCACACGCATTCTTGTACTTCCTAAAATAGCATTATTCGGCAAATCAAAAGAACTAGTGATGGATGTATAGGTATTATCTTCAAATACTTTTTCGCCATTGTCATTAAAATCACCATCTTTATTAAAGTCAATCCAAATCGTGAAATACTCATTATATGCACTCTCTGAAAATCCTGGAACTAACTCGATAGCAACTGTTTCTCCTAAGTCGTGAGTGGTACTTAAATTGGTGTAATCTCCATAACCCCCATCATCTCCAGAAGTATTACTAATAGAACCAATGACTACTTTTTCTATGAATTCATAATTAGTATTCGTTGCAGAAGCAGCACAATAATCTTGTGTAATACAAGCATTATTTGGATCATTTGGACATGGGTCTATTGCATCACAAATATCATCGCTATCTGAGTCTTGGAAGGTTCCAGCACAATTACAATCAGAATCATAGACATCATTTATCGTACATTCATCTCCATCATTACAAGATGCGCCTGCTGAACAATCTCCAGCCGTATCATCATTCGCATCGCAAATGCCATCGCCATCTGTATCTTGAAACGTCCCAGAACAATTACAATCAGAATCATACACATCATTTATCGTACATTCGTCTCCATCATCACAAGATGCACCAACCGAACATCCTGATCCTTCGATTAATTCAATGGTATAATCTTCTACTTCTCCGTACGGGTGTGTCCCACAAGAAGTAGGCGCAGTATTCCATCTCATTGAAACGCGCATTCGTGTACTTCCTAAAGTTGCAGTCGTAGGAATGGAAATCAAACTTGAAATTGAAGTATAAGTTGCTTCTTCAAAAACGGTTTCTCCATTATCGTCAAAATCGCCATCTTGGTTAAAATCAATAAAGACTTTAAAGTATTCATTATACGCACTTCCTGAAAATCCAGGTGTTAATTCAATTGAAACGGTTTCTCCAAGCACATGCGTGCTACTTAAATTAGTATAATCACCATAACCTCCATCATTTCCAGAAATATTGTTGATAGAACCAATAATTACTGATTCAATAAATTCATAGTTAGTATTAATCCCAGCCGAAGCACAATATTGTATACCATTGCAAGAATCAGTGGCATCATTTGGACAAGGATCATTCGCATCGCAGATGCCATCACCATCTGAATCTTGGAAGGTTCCAGTACAATTACAGTTCGAATCATAGACATCATTTATCGTACAAGGATCATTGTCATTACAGGATGCGCCTGATGTACAATCTCCAGCAGTATCATCATTTGCATCGCAGATGCCATCACCATCTGAGTCTTGGAACGTTCCTGAACAATTACAATTGGAATCATAGACATCATTTATCGTACAAGGATCATTATCATTACAACTTGCACCTGCTGTACAATTGCCGTCTGTACTATCGTTTGCATCGCAGATGCCATCGCCATCTGAATCTTGGAAGGTTCCAGTACAATTACAGTTCGAATCATAGACATCATTTATCGTACAAGGATCATTGTCATTACAGGATGCGCCTGATGTACAATCTCCTGTCGTATCATCATTTGCATCGCAGATGCCATCGCCATCTGAATCTTGGAAGGTTCCAGTACAATTACAGTTCGAATCATAGACATCATTTATCGTACAAGGATCATTGTCATTACAGGATACGCCTGATGTACAATTGCCGTCTGTATCATCATTTGCATCGCAGATGCCATCACCGTCGCTGTCTTGGAAAACTCCAACACAATCACAAGAAGAATTATAAGCATCATTAATCGTACAAGGATCATTGTCATTACAGGATACGCCTGATGTACAATTGCCGTCTGTATCATCATTTGCATCGCAGATGCCATCACCGTCGCTGTCTTGGAAAACTCCAACACAATCACAAGAAGAATTATAAGCATCATTAATCGTACAAGGATCTCCATCATTACAAGCTCCGCCTAATTGGCAATTTCCATTGGTAGGGTCATTTACATTACAAATGCCATCATTATCGGAATCTGCAAATGTACCAGCACAATTACAATTCGAATCATAGACATCATTTATCGTACATTCATCTCCATCATTACAGGAAGCACCTATAGTACAATTTCCACTGTTATTATCATTTGCATCGCAAATACCATCGCCGTCTGTATCTTGGAACGTACCTGAACAGTTACAATTTGAATCGTAAACATCATTTATCGTACAAGGATCATTATCATTACAGGTATTGCCGACTAAATTACATTGATCTTCAATGATCGTAATAAATTGGTCGATTGCTGGATTTTGAATTTCTTGGACGATTCCTGAAGGCCAGCGAACTACAATTTTATCTATAGTAGTGGACTGCCCTAAACCAAAATGTTGAGTAAATGAATTATGGATACCATATCCTTCTCCCGATCGAACTTCTCGAATTTGTTTGCCCCATGCCCCATAAATTTCTACTCTCGCTCCAATAGCATTGATATTACTAACTGTTCCTTCTAATTGTATATTAATAAAATGATTATCATTTCCATCATTCATAAACAAGCGATCAGGACGATTACTTGGCGTGGTAAATAAATTGGCATAACCAGCATAAATATCAAGAAATCCATCATGATTTAAATCTCCAACTGCAAAGGATTCAATTTGACTAGATGTAAATGGATTAAAAGTTTGAGTAAAGGTATTATCTCCATTATTATAGAATAAATAATGACGAGTTCCAGAAACCAATAAATCAACAAATCCATCATTATTAAAATCGCGGAAAAGTCCTTGTATTCCATACACATTTCCATCACTCAAAGTTGGTAATAAACCTGATTGATTGGTAATATCTGTAAATGTACCATTCCCATTATTTCGCATGAGTTGGCAATCATCATAATGATTAATCACTATACAATCTAAATCGCCATCATTATCTATATCTGCAAAATCTGCGAGCCAAGATTGTGCGCCTATTTTTAAATTCGCTTGTGCGGCTTGTTCCGTAAAATTATTATTACCATCATTGACCCATAGCATATTAATACGACGCGGATCAGAACTACTTGAAACACCAATTCTACATTTAGAAATGTACAAATCTAAGTCGCCATCATTATCAAAATCTGTCCACATACTCGCATAATTCCCTGAATTATCACTATTGGGAGATGTTTCTGTACTAATTAAGTTAGCATCATAAGTAAATGAACCATTGTTGTTGCGATAAGCACGAGATTCCTCATCATCATGACAAGCAAAAATATCAGCCCAGCCATCATTATTTATATCTGCAAAGTTACTTCCTTGTATAAAGATATTGGAATTAGGTAATTGACTAGAAGAATAGGAATTATTGCCATTATTATTGCGAATGAGTTTGATATTATCATAAGCTCCACCCACTAAAATATCATTTCGTCCATCTTGATCATAATCTCCAATACAGGTACTCCATTGATTGACATTACTGACACTTCCATAATTATATCTAGAAAATGATTGGTTAGGATTATTTTGGTAATGAATATTTAAAATTTTAGCATCATCATATCGAATTAGGTCATCTTTTCCATCTCCATTCATATCTGAAATAGCCATAGCCACTCCACTATAATGGTTTCCTCCACTCAATAAACTGGTTTGATCTGTAAAATTTACAATTCCAGCATCGGCAGAAAAGGTATTCACCGAAATGGAGACGGTAGCTTGATCTGTCAATTGTCCATCACTCACTATTAGGTTTACTAAATAGGTACCAGGTGTAGTATAAATATGTGTGACCAATGCTCCAGAAGCAGAAGTACCATCCCCAAAATCCCATGAATAACTTAAATTATCACCATCTATATCCGTCGATGAAGTAGCATCAAAAGTCGTGTTCAAAGGAGCAACGCCAAATACAGGCGATGCTGATATGACCGCT
Organism: Saprospiraceae bacterium; assembly: GCA_020628645.1. Classification (GTDB taxonomy): domain Bacteria; phylum Bacteroidota; class Bacteroidia; order Chitinophagales; family Saprospiraceae; genus JAHDES01. Next base: position 198,903 of record JAHDES010000002.1, on the reverse strand, counting down.
TCTGGAGCATTAGAAGTAGAATTGGATAAACTATTAATCCAGTCTTCAATTAATTGAACCCCTTCTTCATCTACTACACTTTTAGCTAAAGGGGGCATCGCAACTCCAGGTTGTAAGGAATTCATGCGATAATGCATCATAGATTGTCCTACGTCTTGAGGAATCACTACACGAGGATTGACTAATCCTTCATCATATATTAAGGGGCCATTAATGATATTTTGTTGATCTAAAGGTGTCGTAATTCGAGCATCAAATTGACCTCCATTTATTGTCCCTGGTTGATGACAATTGGAACAATTTACATCAATATAGGAACGCGCTCGATATTCTAAGGAAGCGGATAAATCATCTTTTGCAGCTATTGCCATGTAGTTACCCACATTTGCATTGGTGATATTTACGCCTATAATTCCCACATTACTCAATGCGACCAATTGATTGGCGGTTTGACCTGTTGAAGGATAAGTAATACTTTTATTTAAATGGCGTGTTTTAGGGCCTAAAACACTTCCTACTTCCGTTAAATGGCAAGATAAACATTCATCTCGACTTGGATAATGCCATACTTGATTGATTCCATTTACTTGAATGACTTCATCTAATGCTCCATTTAATAATTGAGCATCTGTTTGAGCTGCATTCCACTTATATGTCAAGTAATAATACACATCATCATCCCCTTTCACTTCAAAACGAGTTTCTAAACGTCTTCCTCCTAGTTCAAAATGTTTAATTAATACTGCGCCCCTTGGAAAATCCCAATTTCCATCTACCGAAAATGAAATTCGTTCAGCAGTCGTATTATGAGAACCATTATTGGGGATTGCCATCCAACGACTTTTCTCAGCTCCATCCGACCAAAAGGGTTCAATCATATCATATGGAATAACTCCTGGACTAACGGTCAAATTATTTAAATTGGTAAATGCGCCAGTTTGAGATAATAATAATGGTGCAGCAGGATTTCCGCCTGTAGAAGAAGGCGTCGTAGCAGGTAAATTTCCATTGAGAAATTTACCAATTGCAACAGCATTGTTTAATCCTTGACTATAAATAGATGTAGTGAAGAAAAAACAACAAAAAAGCAATATTCCTATTTGGTATAGTTTGATGTATAAATTGTTCATAGTAATGTTTTGGTACAACAAAAGATCAGTTTACCTTATACTAAGGCTACTATTCTAAATACATAGAATAGCAATAGGTAAGTTTTGGAAGCAGATTGATAGAGAATACTGAGGTTGGGGAATTTGGAATTGAGGGATTTTCATTTTCCATTACAAGATTACTTATTTTTTAAGAAACTAGCAAGTATTCTTAATTGTAATGACAGGCATAAAAACCACTTCTATTATAAATAACAAATAAAGTCATCATTACATCTTAATACATTAATAATCAATACATTAAACTTGTAAAAGCACCATATTTAAATATATCAATAATACATATTAGAATACTAATTAAATCTTTACATATTGATAATTGTTGTAAAGCGAAGATATTTATTTTTACTTTGACTTATTTTGTAACTGCTTTTCGGAAGTTTAAATATAATTACAGATTATCAAGATGAAGCGATTTATTAAAAACTATCGTTTTATATTCCCTTCTAAAAAACTTTTTGTATTTTTATTTCAACGATTTACAAACTTTAAATTTAAACAATCTACATTATGGCTTATTTAGAGATTTTTTTGGCTGCCTTAGCTGCTTTTATGCTTGGCTTTGGATGGTATACGTTCATGTTTGGTAAAGCCTGGCAAGCAGAAACGGGCATTACTGATGAACAAGCAGCATCAGGAGTAGCTATGACTCATGGACTTGCATTTTTGATGATGTGTGTCATTGCTTATGGTATTAACTTTATTGTCAATTTACATGATCCTGCGGAGCAAACGTTTACACACGGCGCATTTCATGGGTTCTTATCAGCATGTATTTATGCAGTACCTGCAATAGTGATTCATTATGCGTATCAAAAGAAAAATTTACGTCTATTCTTAATTGACGGCGCCTATTTATTAGCATTTTTCGCATTAATGGGTGGTGTATTGGCAGCATTGAAATTAGGATAAAATCTATTTTTTTGTAAAGAGAAGAATGAGAAATTTACTTGCATATTCTTCTCTTTGCTACAATTAAAAGAATATGCAATCAGCTAAGATAAACTTTTTCACTCTTTGAGCCACAGGCTCAAGCTCGCGCTTTACTATCTTTTCGGCAGCCGCCACCTAAGGAGAGCGCTCTTGTTCGATAAAATCATCGTAGGGATTATTTTGTTGAGAATTTGAAATAGAAGTTAGCTTAGATTCATTTCGTTGATGTCTATCAAATACCCCTTGAACAGTATCAGATATTTCAAAGATCATTTCAGCGGGAGAAAAAAAGAATTTTTTATATCTTTCCTCAAATTTTGAGTTTATGGCAAAACGAAAATCTTCCAAGCAAACGAAGTTATCCCTTGGGAAAAAGTCGAGTGCGACTCCTTCCTATTTGCTACCTATATTCGTGGCATTTATTGCCTTTTTGATGTATTCGAACACGCTATCGCATGAGTGGGCATTGGATGATTATTCGGCGATCAAGGAAAATTATGTGACGCAAGATGGTTTTGCGGGCATTCCTACGATTTGGAAAGAACATTATCGCTTTGGGTATTGGAATAGTGCGGCTTCTTTGTACCGCCCTTTGACCTTGACTGTTTTTGCTGTGATCTGGCAATTTGCACCTGACAATCCGTTCTATTTTCATTTGGTGAATGTATTATTCTTTGCCTTTACAGGGGCCTTGATTTTTATGGTATTAAAACGATTATTGAGTTCTTATCATGAGTTATTAGCCTTAGCGATAAGTTTGATCTTTGTGGCGCATCCCATACATGTGGAAGTAGTGGCGAATATTAAAAGTTTAGATGAAATATTAGCTTTATTTTTCTGTTTAAAAGCTATTTATTTGTTATGGAATTACTTAGAAACGGGGAAAATATTCTGGCAAATTTCAGCAATTATGGTCTATGGACTCGCCTTATTTTCCAAAGAAAGTGCCATTACATTTGTAGCAATTATTCCATTGACTCTTTATTTTTTTAGTTCTATAGATGCAAAAAAGAATGCGATATTAAGTAGTACATTTCTCTTACCTACTTTTCTATTTTTAATAATACGACAGCAAATTGTCGGGTCTTTTGGTGTGGGAGATTCCATTTCTATCTTAGATAATGTAATTATGGGAGCAGATGGAGCGATTGCAAGTTTTGCAACGGCAATGCTTTTTATGGGTCGTTATTTATTGAATTTAGTGCTACCCGTATTTCTAGGACATGATTTGGGTTATCATACTGTTCCATTGGCTGATTTAGGAAATTGGCAAGCCTTATTGTCCATCATCTTGTATGTAGGAATGGGATTATTTGCACTTTTGAAAATTATAGATAAAAATATCGTTTCTTATGGAATTTGGTTTTATCTCATCACTTTTGCTCCTTTGTGTAATGTGTTTATACCAATAGGAACATGCTATGGTGAACGAATTGCTTATATGCCTAGTTTGGGCTTCATCATTGCTATGGTATTTCTAATTTTTATAGGAACAAAATCTACAATTTCAACATCCAAATTGCCCCTTTCAGAAGTAGTTAATACCAATAAACTTGGTGTACTTATGTTAGCTGTATTTTTTGCTTTTTATTCTTTTCAAACCATCAATCGAAATACAGTTTGGAAGAATTCCTATACTTTGTATGATGCTGATATAAAAACCTATCCCAATGGTGCAAAATTAAATTATCATTATGGTTTGGAACTCGTAAAATTCGGTTTAGATGCTACAAATGGGAATGATAAACAGAAATGGATGCAAGCGGCCCACAATCAATTTGTCAAAGCCACTGAAATTTATCCAGAATATCACGATGCCTATGGACAATTAGGACTCTCCATGTATCGCGCTAAACAATACGATAAAGCACTCGAATATTATCAAAAATCCGTCGATTTAAAACCCAATAATGCAAAAGTTTTGAGCAATATGGGGATCATTTATTTTGAACGTGGCGAAACAGAAAAAGCACGACAAATTTATGAGCGAGCCGTTAAAATCGACCCTCGTTTTGTGGATGCACAACGCAATCTAGGAAGCGTATACGCGCAATTGAAAAACTTTCCTAAAGCCATCGAGCATTTTTCGGCAGCTTATCAATATGCCAAAGAGGATGCGACGATCAATTTTTATTTAGGGAGTGCCTATCGAGATGCAGGGCGTGCTAGTGAAGGACAAGCTTATTTAGATCGGGCTTGTCAATTAAATAAACAATTTTGTAAATAATGAGTGTTTTAGTCGTGCCACGAATATTCTGAGATAAGTCTAATGTTAACTATAACCTTTTTTCTTAATTCGTAGCACGACGATCCTACTAAATCCTTTTCTTTTATGAAAGCTCCTTTAGCAGAACGCATGCGCCCGAAAAGCTTGGATGACTACATTGGTCAGCAACATCTAGTAGGTGAAGGAGCCGTTCTTAGAAAAGCAATTGAATCGGGTACTATTCCATCTTTCATTTTATGGGGACCACCCGGAGTTGGCAAAACGACTTTGGCGAATATTATTGCCAATCAATTAGAACGTCCTTTTTTTGCATTAAGTGCAATCAATTCTGGGGTGAAAGATATTCGTGAAACGATTGATAAAGCCAAAAAACAACAATTCTTTGGTCGTCCAAACCCTATACTTTTCATTGATGAAATTCATCGTTTTAGTAAATCCCAGCAAGATGCTTTATTGGGTGCAGTAGAGAAAGGAATTGTTACCCTAATTGGTGCGACGACAGAAAACCCTTCTTTTGAAGTTATCTCTGCCCTACTCTCTCGCGCACAGGTGTACGTACTGGAACATTTGAATAAAAATGACCTCATTAAGCTAGTAGATTCGGCTATTTTGACAGATGAATATTTGCAAGAAAATTCTATTACAGTAAAAGAATATGACGCCTTATTAAAGTATTCAGGAGGAGATGGAAGGAAACTTTTGAATACCTTAGAGTTAGTTTGCAATTATGATGAAGATGGAAAAGTGGTGATTACGAATGATAGTGTAACGGAAAAAGTACAGCAAAACATCTCCCTTTATGATAAAGGTGGAGAACAGCATTACGATATTATTTCTGCTTTTATTAAATCAATACGAGGTAGCGATCCTAATGCTGCCGTATATTGGTTGGCACGAATGATCGAAGGAGGTGAGGATATTAAATTCATCGGGCGGCGACTTTTAATCTCTGCCTCTGAAGATATAGGTTTGGCAAATCCTAATGCACTTTTAATGGCGACTACTGCCTTTCAAGCGATACAAGCGGTTGGTTTACCAGAAGCTCGAATTATTCTATCGCAAGCAACTATTTATTTGGCAACTTCGCCTAAATCAAATGCGGCTTATCTAGCCATTAATAAAGCACAAGCGAATGTAAAAGAAACCACTAATCTGCCCGTGCCCCTTCATCTCAGAAATGCACCTACCAAATTGATGAAGGATTTAAATTATGGACAGAAATATAAATATTCTCATGATTTTCCTGGAAATTTTATAATACAAGAATTTTTGCCCGAAGAAATTCAAGGTACTTCTTTTTATGAAACTGGTAAAAACCCAGCGGAACAAAAAATTAAAAGTAGAATGGAACAATTGTGGAAGGAAAAATATAGGTTTTAAAATAAGTACTCCCCTCCTATTTCTATTGCGGATTGTGGTTCTATATCTCCTCCTTGAATGCGCTCCCAACCAAAATACAGACGTGCGTTTTTAAATTGTACCCCTCCAATATATTGGATAGAGTTTGTTAATTCTTCAGAGAAGATGAAAAATGAATCCACTAGAGGTATACGCAACATCCAGCCAGAAAATAGTGATTTTTGTTGATCCCTATTGAGATAAAATTCTACATCTGTTCCAACAAATGTATCCCAAATATTAAAATAAGGGATCGATTGTGTTTTTAAACGAACGGAAAATAAATCCTCAAAAGTAAATTCATTATTGACATGTATGATCCAAGGAAAATATGTGATCGGTATAAAAATAGTAGATGCAATTGGTCTAAAATATCTTGGATTATCCAAGGCAATACCTGCTTCTAGGCGATAGCCATTATTAGTCTCAAATAAATAACTAAGTCCAAATTTAAAATCGATTTGATTTTCGTAAGCCAGATCATTTGGATGCGGTAGAATTCGAGGATCATTCCCTGTATATTTTATTCTATTAACGGCAAGACCCAATTGCAAAAAGTGTTTTTTCTTTTTAGATAAACTTTTATGGTAGGATAAATTAAACGTTGATACATTTATTTTTGATGAGGAGGCATTGATATTTAATTGAAATCGGTTAATTCCCAAACCTAAACGATCCCCATTCTTAAATTTAAACGGCATATCAAATGCAAATTGATGTGTATTGTATCCATTTTCTTTCGATAAGTCAATCCATCTACTTGTAAATTGAAGTCGTATAGTTTCTGTTTTTGAAGCTCCAGCTAAAGATGGATTGATTTGTACAGCACTATTTTGAAATTGAGAAAAAAAACCGACTTGTCCATCAATATCTTGAAGGAAGAAAAAGAATAATATCACATAAAAAACTTGCTTCATCTTTTATTCTATTTTCAAATTATTTTATACTTTTTTACAAAAACGATACCTTAAACCTGCCTCTATAGCATTCATTCCCTTTCTAAAATTTAAATAATGAAACTTTTCAATCCCAACATAAATATTCAATACTCTAGCCTGAAAACCAATAGAAATATGACTTGCGGTTAATTGATCTTCTGGATTATCAAAGACAAATTGTCCATTCCAACCTACTAGAAAAGCTTGATCTTCTTTTTGTGGCAAGTAGAACAACAAATCTCCTCCTGCATAAAAAACGGAGGCTGGACCCTGTGCATTATTCATTGATTTTACTCGAAAAACTAATGAAGAAGTGAAGGGAATATCGACTGTAATATGAGATACCATTCTTAAATTTATGAGATCTTCTTGTGTCATCAATAAACTTATAGTTGGCTGATTGATATGATAAACAGCAATTCCTCCTTCAATCCTAGTTCGATTTGCTCCTTCAAATAAATAAGAAAAACCACTTGATAGATCAAAATATTTATCAGAATTCAATTCTGGTTCTAAACTAGGCAATTGAGTGTTAACCCCTCCATTCCCATTATGCTGTGTTCCCCATTGGAAATTGGATTCAATATATTGATCGGTAAAACCCAATTGTATTCCTAAATTCAGATAATGAGAATTTTGTGAAGTTTTAAACAAAACTTTACGATAAACCGCATTTATCTTTTGTTCAATTCTTTCTAAGCTAGTCGATTTAGATTCATCATAAAAGTACATTGCTCCTAAACCAATCTTATCCCCATTTTTAAGCTCAAAAGGCATATCATATGCTATTTGAAAGGATTCATTGAAAGTACCAACACCAAAATTTGCATGTCTATAATTTATTAAAAGTTGACCTCCACAAGTATTTCCTGCTAAAGAAGGATTGAGTAAATTGGGTACTCGATCAAATTGATTAAAATAATAATCTTGCCCCAAAGCACTATAGGTCAAAAAAAGGAAAAATAATAACGAAAGGTAAGTCGATGATCTCATAAAAAAGCATATTTTTTGTCCGAATAAATTTATTTGCATTTATCCTGTTTTCAAAATGAAATTGGTCATTTCTAGCAATTTCTTTATATTTGGTTGCGGTCTCACCCAAAATCAGTTTTACAAAATTTGAAAAACCAACCCACTTATGAGAAAGTTGCTTCTTTTTCTACTATTTCTTATTGTTGGAGGATTCCTTCTTTATACATTTTACTTTAAAAAAAAGGATTTTGTTTCTGTTCTCGTTTTTTCCAAAACGGAAGGTTTTCGGCATGAATCTATAGAAACAGGGCAACAGATGTTTCTACAATTAGGGGAAGACAACAATGTCCGTGTAGATACTACTGAGGATGCATCTATGTTTAAAGAAAACGTACTAAAAGATTATAATATTGTGGTCTTTTTAAATACCACAGGTGATGTTTTAAATGATGCGCAACAATTGGAATTCAATCGTTTCATACAAGCAGGTGGAGGTTTTGTGGGTATACATTCTGCTGCTGATACGGAATACGATTGGCCTTGGTATGGCGATTTAGTGGGGGCTTATTTTTTAGATCATCCGAATGATCCGAATGTTCTTGAAGGAACGATTGATAAAATGGATAGCACACACATTTGTGTACAACATCTCCCTGATCATTGGACAAGGATGGATGAATGGTATAATTACAAAGACATTCGCTCGCACATCAAGGTTTTACTCAATTTAGATGAATCCTCTTATGAAGGAGGAAAAAATGGAGAAAATCATCCCATTGCTTGGTACCATGAATTTGACGGAGGTCGATCCTTTTATACGGGTATGGGACATACCGATGAATCTTTTGAGGAAGCTGATTTTGTACAACTAATTTGGCAAGGAGTGCTTTGGGCGGCTGGTGATAAAATTCCTGTTGATTTTAATCGAAGTACCGTTGCTCCCGAAGAAAATCGTTTTCAAAAAGTGGTCTTAGAAAATAATTTGTACGAACCCATGGAACTCGAAATGCTTCCTGATGGTCGAATTATTTTCATCGAAAGAAGAGGAAAAGTAAAACTTTTTGACCCTAAATTGGATACCACTACTACAATCAATCACATCAATGTTTTTGATAAATTAGAAGATGGATTATTGGGCTTAAGTATTGATCCTGATTTTGAAAAAAACAACTGGGTTTATTGTTATTATGCTCCTCCCAATGTTGCCTATAATCAATTATCACGATTCACCTTTAATGGCGATTCTTTAGATACAAGCTCTGAAATAAAAGTGCTAGAAGTGGCTACGCAGCGTGATACCTGTTGCCACTCTGGAGGTTCAATAGAATTTGATGCCCAAGGAAATCTTTATTTATCGACAGGTGACAATACCAATCCTTTTGAATCAGATGGATTTGCGCCGATAGACGAACGAGAAGGACGAAAATATTTTGATGCACAACGAACGTCTGCCAATACGAATGATCTTAGAGGTAAAATTTTACGCATTCATCCAGAAGATGATGGCACTTACTCCATTCCTGATGGCAATTTATTCCCCAAAGATGGTTCGGAAGGTCGCCCTGAAATTTATGTTATGGGTTGCCGAAATCCTTGGCGTATTCATGTGGATCATCATACAGGCTATTTGTATTGGGGAGATGTTGGGCCAGATGCAGGTCAGGATAGTACAAACGTAGGGCCTAAGGGACATGATGAAGTCAATCAAGCGCGTACAGCAGGCTTCTTTGGATGGCCTCTTTTTAATGGTGATAACAAACCTTATTTTGATCGAGATTTTGAAAGCGGTAAACTACCAGAAGTAGCCTTCAATCCAGAACAACCTATCAATAACTCCCCAAATAATACTGGTATTAAGAACCTTCCTCCCGCCCAAGCCGCTTACATTTGGTATCCTTATGATGAATCTAAGGAATTTCCACTCACAGAAACAGGCGGGCGTAATGCGATGGCAGGCCCCGTTTATTATTATGAAGATTATCCAGATAATGAACAACGATATCCAGAATATTATAATAAAAAATTCTTCGCTTATGATTGGATGCGTGATTGGATCATGGTGATTACGCAAAATGAAAATGGTGATTTTGAACGGATGGAACGTTTCCTACCCAATATGGAATTTTCTAATATTTCTGACATCATTTTTAGTCCTAAAGGGGATATGTATTTTATCGAATATGGAAATGCATGGTACAAACAAAATGAAGATGCGCGATTAGTCCATCTTAAATATATTTCAGGTAATCGTCCTCCTGTAGCTACTATCTCTTGTGATAAAACCGTTGGAAAAGCACCACTCAACACCCTACTATCAGCCAAGAATTCAAAAGATTATGATGGAGATGAATTAAGCTATACTTGGTTTGTAGATGGCACAAAAGCTGCTTCAGGAATGCAATATGAAGCTGCCTTTCAAGATGCTGGTACTTATCAAGTAGAATTACATATTGCTGATGGAATTAATGATCCTGTGATTACAAAACAAGCCGTCATTGTTGGAAATGAACCTCCTTCTATAGAATGGGATTTTGCAGGGAATAAATCCTTCTTTTTTGATAATCAAACTCTTTCTTATGCTGTCAAAGTTCAAGATGATGAAGATGGAAAAATAGGAAATGGCATAAAAGATGATCGCGTCGTCGTCAGCATTGATTATTTAGAAAATGGGTATGATGTCACCCAGATTGAGTTGGGTCACCAAGCCGCAGAAGCTGCTTCACAATTTGCTGTAGGTGAAGATTTAATTAAGCAATCCGATTGTCGTGCTTGTCATGCTATTAATAAACGAATCGCTGGCCCATCTTATGAAGAAATTGCTGATCGCTACAAAGATGAACCTAGTCAACTTGCTACCATTGCAGGAAGAATTGTAAGTGGAAGTCAAGGAATTTGGGGCGAACAATTAATGGCTGCTCACCCTCAATTAAGTCAAAGTGAGGCTGAATTAATGGTCAAATATATTCTATCCTTATCCGATGAAGCCTCTTTAGAAAAAGGCTTGGCAGCAAGTGGGAAATATGTATTCAATCAACATCAACCAGATAAAGGAGCTTATGTTTTAAATGCTTCCTATACTGATAATGGCGCGAAAAATGCTAATCCGTTAACCGCCAGAGAAATGTTAGTCTTACGATCTCCCTTATTATCTTCTATTGATTATACCAAAACTGCTGAAACCATGCGCTTCGATTTAGAAGCTGGGCAATATGGTTTAGAGGAAGATTTATCCTTGATGATTGGCAATCCAAATGCATATTTGATGTATGAAAATATTGATTTGACAGGTATTGCTCAATTAGAAGTAATTGCTACTGCGACAAAGCTTTTTGCACAAGGAGGATCCATTGAATTTAGATTGGACGCTGTAGATGGAGAAAAAATTGCGAGTATTGATGTGGAATCAACTATAACTCCAAATACCAATCCAGACCCCATTCGTACCAATATTGTAAAAACCGAAGGGCAACATGATTTGTATGTAGTCTTTAAACCCTTAGATCCTGAAGATTCTAAATCTGTAGCTGCCTTGATCTATATTCGATTTTTGAGTGAGAAGAGTTTATAAGAACAAAATCAATATTGAAAAGATTTATAGTAAATCAAATCGTATTTCTATGAAAGAATTCGCACCGTAGTGCCCCACATAAAAATACTCATTTCATCTACTTCTTTTACAGAAAAGTGTACTTCTAAGCCTTCTTTTTGATAGCGTTTGGGAAGATTGACAGGGCGATATTCCTGACCATCAAAACCTATGATGCCCCAGAATCCACCAGCCAAGGAAATATATTTTACTGTACCATTTATTCGCATAAAAAAGGTTTAGATTCTAAAAGATTTTATGCCTGTCCCATTATACCGCTATCTTTAATCAATTTTTCAATGGTAAGATTCAGTTGATTAATCAACTTCGTTTGATTATTCACCACATTTTGTAAAGAACGCATTTCTTCTTGTAATATATTTTGAATATTTGTAGGAGAAGGTAAAAAAGGACTAATCTTTGCGCGTACATACCACATCTCTCGTACATCATTGATATTAACTGGATATGGCTCATAAAAATTATTATCCGAAACCATAACCAGTTGTTTCTTATCTCGTATTCGATTGTATACACGTTTCACTAAAACATCTGCACGAGTTACTACCACATAAACGAAATTATCTTTGATCGCATTTTCCCAAAGCGTAGGTTCTAAGAAACTACAAATCACTTTATCTCCTTCAAAAAGTGTGGGTTCCATACTATCACCCGAAACATCAAAAGAACGGTGTGTACCTACTTTATATTTATAATCAGGAAGTGTAAACGTTGGTAAATCTTGTACAAAAGTAGGATCAATGAATTCACCCGCATAACCCGCTTGGGCAGGAACTGGAACATGCACAATACGTTCATCTTCTTGTGTATTGGTGACAATCGTCAAGACCCTAAAACTCTTATGATCTTCCTCTGTCATAAACATGGGGCCTTCTCCTGTATAAATATAAACTGGATTAATTTTATATTTTTCAACTGCTTTTCGAAGCAACTCTATCGTAACATCTCGGCGTCCCTTCAAGATTTCACTTAAACTTTGAGGTAAATAATCCAACGACATCGCAAATTGCCGACTTGACCGAACACGATTATCTTCTCTTAACTTATTATGGCACTTAATGAATCGTTGTGTGATAATACTACCCATATTTTAATTCTGTTGTTGTGTCTTAATTAAAAGACGATTACTATTATTTTTTCTCATCAGTATAAATTGTGGTTTTGTAAAGAAAACCCATACACATCTCAAATATACGCAATATATTCATAAAATGTGAAAACTATTTACACATTTATTCAAAAAAATTACAAAAATATAGCTTAGTATAAGTAATTCGGTGTAGATATTCGGGTTTTCCACAACTTAAACAACCTTTAATTACTCATTTTTGTTTGAATTTTAAAGATAAGAGAGACAAAATTAATAGTTTGGTATAAAGAAATTTGAAAAAATGCACAAGCATTAGTCGCTTTTGTACCAAATGTGCAAAATATCCTTATTTTTGCAAAAATAAGATCTTAGAAAATATCTAATTAACCACATAATAACATGTTTGAAAATCTTCAGGACAGATTAGAAGGGGCCTTTAAAAATTTAAGTGGACAAGGAACGTTAACAGAAATTAATATTGCGCAATCCGTAAAAGAAATTCGTCGAGCCTTAGTTGCTGCGGATGTCAATTATAAAATTGCGAAAGAATTTACGGACAAAGTAAAAGAAGAAGCACTGGGTACACGTAATATTCTCAAAGCTGTAAAACCAGGTGAATTAATGATTAAGATCGTCCAAGATGAGATGATCGAATTAATGGGGGGACAGTCTGTTGGTATTAATATTAAAGCCAATCCCGGAATTGTATTAGTCTCAGGATTACAAGGTTCTGGTAAAACTACTTTCTCTGGTAAATTAGCACATTACCTCAAAAATAAAAAAGGAAAACGCCCACTTTTAGTCGCTTGTGATGTATATCGTCCTGCCGCCATTAATCAAATAACAGTTCTATCGGAGCAAATTGGCGTAGCAGTTTATAAAGAAATTGAAAATAAAAATCCTGTTCAAATTGCATTAAATGCAGTTGAATATGCTAAACAAAATCGGCATGATGTAGTTATCGTGGATACGGCTGGTCGTCTGGCAGTAGATGAAGAAATGATGGAAGAAATTGAAAACATCAAAACTTCATTACAACCGACAGAAACACTTTTCGTGGTGGATGCTATGACAGGTCAAGATGCCGTCAATACTGCTAAAGCTTTCAATGAACGCATCAATTTTGATGGTGTCGTTGTTACTAAATTAGATGGTGATACTAGAGGTGGTGCAGCGCTTTCTATTAAATATACCGTAGGTAAACCCATCAAATTCGTCAGTATGGGCGAAAAAATGGATACGCTGGATGTCTTCTATCCTGAACGGATGGCACAGCGTATTCTTGGAATGGGAGATATTGTCTCTTTTGTTGAAAAAGCACAAGAACAATTTGACGAAGAAGAAGCCAAACGTCTTGAAAAGAAAATCAAGAAAAATAAATTTGATTTTAATGACTTCCTTAGTCAATTGAATCAAATTCGAAAAATGGGTGATCTTAAAAGCCTCATCGGTATGATCCCAGGTATGGGCAAAGCACTCAAAGATGTGGATATTGATGATGGTGCTTTTAGCAAAGTAGAATCCATCATTTTCTCAATGACTCCTCAAGAACGCGGCAATCCTGAATTGTTAAATATGAGCCGTAAGAAGCGTATTGCACGTGGGTGTGGACAAAGTATCCATGATATTAACGCTTTTATTAAGCAATTTGATCAAATGCGTAAGATGATGCATAAAATGAGTACGGGTAGAGGCTTCCCCGGTATGCCTGGAATGGGCGGCGGAGGTGGCGGAAGACGCAAAGGATTTAGAAGGTAAGCATAACACATTTATAGACATTAATACAAAAGGTAAAAGTGGCATTTCTTGTTCTTGCTACTTTTACCTTTTTCATATAAATTATTTTCGTGAGCCGACTATAAGTCGTCTTATGATTAGTCCAATAATAGATTTATAAATATCATGCTCATTTCATTAAAATTAACCTCTTTCAATTAGGCATGATTTTATCAACACATATCTTAAACACGATCATCTCATGAATCGCACACTTCAATATTTTAAGATCGCTATCTATAGTTTATTTTTTTCTTTTCTGATTTCCGCTTGCGGCACTTCTGGTAATACATCTTCTCCTTCTGGAAATGGAAAAGGGAATCATCTTGTCAATCAAAGTAGTCCATATTTATTACAACATGCTTACAATCCTGTAGATTGGTATCCTTGGGATGAAACAGCTTTACAAAAAGCAAAAGAGGAGAATAAAATGGTGGTCATTAGTGTGGGATATGCGGCTTGTCATTGGTGTCATGTGATGGAACATGAATCCTTTGAAGATACGACTGTGAGCCGAATTATGAATGAGCATTTTGTGAGTATTAAAGTTGATCGAGAAGAACGCCCAGATGTAGATGATGTATATATGACGGCTTGTCATTTGGCGAGTGGTCGCTCTTGTGGCTGGCCTCTCAATGCTTTTGCGCTTCCTGATGGCCGTCCAGTTTGGGCAGGCACTTATTTCCCCAAAGAAGATTGGTTAAAAGTCTTAGAAAACTTTGTTGATCTTTGGCAAAATGATCCTGACAAATTAGAAGAATATGCAACACAACTAACGGAAGGCATCAGTTCAGCAGAAAAAATAGAACTCAATCCAATTGAACAAGAATTTAAGCGTTCCTCTTTAGATGAAATTGCCTCAAATTTTATGAGTAATATTGACTTTAAAGAAGGGGGGCGAAAAGGTGAACCTAAATTTCCAATGCCCAATAATTATCAATTTTTATTGAAATATCATTATTTAAGTAAAGATGCTAAAGCTTTAGAAGCGGTGACAACTACCCTTGATAAGATGGCATTTGGAGGTATTTACGATCATTTGGGCGGTGGATTTGCACGATATTCGGTAGATGGCGTTTGGAAAGTACCTCATTTTGAAAAAATGCTTTATGACAATGGACAATTGGTTAGTTTGTATGCAAATGCTTATCAATTGACTAAAAATCCTCTGTATAAACAAGTAGTTGATGAAAGTTTAGCTTTCATAGAACGTGAATTAACCGATGAAAATGGTGGGTTTTATTCCTCTTTAGATGCAGATTCTGAAGGTGAAGAAGGCAAATTTTATGTTTGGCATGCTGACGAGATAAATACAGCTATCTCCAATGAAAAAGATCGTAAAATTTTTAATGCTTTTTATGAAGTGACTAAAAATGGCAATTGGGAAGAGCATAAAAATATTCTCTATCGTAAAAAAACAACTTCCGAAATTGCCAAAAAATTTGACGAAACGGAAGAGGAGATTAATTCCCTTATTTCAAATTATAAACAACAATTGTTCGACATTAGAGACAAGCGAGTACGACCTGGTTTAGATGATAAAATCTTAACTTCTTGGAATGCTTTGATGCTTAAAGCTTATGTAGATGCTTATAAAGCAACTCAAAATGAAGCCTACTTAAATTCCGCACTTAAAAATGCTAATTTCTTAGTTAAAAATATGCTACAAGATGATTTCCGCCTCAATCGTAATTATAAAGATGGAAAATCTGTCATTAATGCTTTTTTGGATGATTATGCCTTACTTTCAGAAGCATTTATTGCATTGTATGAAGTGACTTTTGATGAGGAATGGCTCAACAAAGCCAATCGTTTAGTAGAATATGCACAGGCTCATTTTTATGATGAATCGAATGGCATGTTTAATTATACGTCTGATCTCGATCCTCCTTTAGTAGCTGTTAAAAAAGAATTAAGTGATAATGTGATTCCTGCTTCCAATTCATCTATGGCTCGTGTACTTCATCTTTTAGGTACGTATTTATATGATACTGAAAAATTGAAGATGGCAAAACAAATGATGAATAATTTAGCTAGTACATTAGAAGAATCCAAACAACCCAATTTTTACTCCAATTGGTGTCAATTATATCAAAGCTTAGTACAAGCTCCCTATGAAGTCGCCATAATTGGTGATGATTTCAAAGCTAAACGAGATGAATTAATGCAAAATTATCTTCCTCACGCTTTATTATTAGGTGGAAAAGATGAAGGTTCACTTGAATTGCTAAAAGATAAATTACAAGAAGGGGAAACCATGATTTATGTTTGCCAAAATAAAGTATGCAAACTTCCCGTAACGGATGTAGATGCAGCACTTAAACTAATGCAATAAATCTTTGAATCTGAAAAGATGTTTTGAATTTAGTTCTATATTTTACTTTGGTGTTGTACTATAGAATTGAGTTCTCATAATCCTTTATTTAAAAATACCACAAAAAGGGTATATGATTTATCAATTAATGGTTTGAAATTTGTGACAGTTAAAGTACTCTCCATTACCTCTATAGAATATTCACAAGCAGAAACACATACATTCCCATGAAGTCATTCAAACTACTGATTATCAGCTTACTTTGCTGTGTTTATACAAGCTGGGGACAAACTATTTATGTCAAGGCTGGAGCAAATGGAACTGGTACTTCATGGAGTGATGCAACAGGAAACTTACAAACTGCTTTAGCCATAGCCACTTCAGGCACTTCTATTTGGGTACAAAATGGTGTATACTACCCCACTTCTTGCACTTCATGTTCCAAATTCGATCGACAAATTTCATTCAACATTCCAGATGGTGTTTCTCTTTATGGAGGTTTTGATGGTACAGAATCTAATCTAAATGATCGAGATGTCATAACTAATTTGACTATTTTAAGTGGAGATATTAATCAAGATAATACCCCTTCTTCCAATAGCTATACCATAGTTTATACCGACAACGTAAGTGCTAATACACTAGTAGATGGGTTTATTATAGAACAAGCCAATGCAGATTCTACTAGTATGGCGTATGGTTCAGAATTTAATAGTGGAGGTGGATGGTTCAATCAAGCTTCACTTGGAGGAAGTTCTCATCCTACAGTTCGCAATTGCATTTTTAGAGATAATTATGCCTTTGGATATGCAGGAGCAATGCTCAATGATGCTAGTTTTTCGGGAGAAGCATTTCCTAGTATTGAAAATTGCACTTTTGAAAATAATATAGGGAATGCTGGAGGTGGAGCTATGTATAATCGTGGAGAATTTGAAGGAAAATGTAACGTACAAATCAGTCATTCTACCTTTATCAATAATTCCAGCAATTTTGATGGCGGAGCAATAAGTAATGTAGGTATCGAAAATGGAGAGACTAAACCCAATATTATCAATTGTACCTTTGAGAATAACAATTGCCAAAAACATGGAGGAGCTGTTTTTAATTTTGGTAAAAATGGATTTTGTGAAGCTCAAATAGATCAATGTACCTTTCTTAATAATTACGGAGATTTAGGAGGCGCTATTTTCAATGATGGAAGTTTTAGTGGCATTGCCAATGGAAAAATTTCAAACTCTTTATTTCAGTATAATTCCTCTCAATCTGCAGGTGGAGCTATTTATAATTTAGGCTCTGAAAATGGGGTATCTTCTCCCACTTATTATAATTGTGAAATCATTGAAAATTCCTCAAATGGCTCAGGAGCTGGTATTTTTAATAATGCCATCAATGGAACGTCCAATCCAAGCATTAGCAATTGTACCATCTTGAGTAATGCTGCTGGAGCGTATGGAGGAGGGATTTATAATTTAGGAAAATCTGGCGAATGTAGTCCTAAGATAACGAATTGTGTAGTTGCTAAAAATTCGGGCTTATCCGCTGGTGGCATGTATAATTTAGGGTCCCAAAATGGCGTAAGCAGTCCCATCGTCACCAATTGTACGTTTTATGGAAATTCTGCTTTAGTCGGAGGAGGCATTTATAGTAATGCTAGTGATTCAACGGGTACGAGTAGCCCTATTATTACCAATACAATTGTTTGGGGGAATACTGCTGATTTTGGAGCAGTTTTTAGAAATATTCTAGGTAATCCTACTATCGAATATTGTGTAGTAGATCGAGATAGTTGTTCGGCACTCAATAGTGGTGCTGGCTCTAATGTGATGTGTGGAAATGGCGTTTTATTCAATATTGACCCCATGTTTGTTGATGCTGCCAATAATGATTTTCATTTGTTACCCAGTTCGCCTCTTTTAGATATGGGTGATAATTCTTCCACAATGAATGCAGGTGTAATGGTTGATTTAGATAGTATCGGAAGGATTAATAATGGTACAGTAGATATTGGTGCTTACGAATATAATGCAGTGGTGTATGTGAATGCATCTATTCTCAATTCACCCGCTTCAGACTCCATTTGTGTAGGAGAAGACCTTACGCTTTCAGTAGCTGGAACAGGAACACCTCCCCTATTTTATCAATGGTTTAAAGATGGTATACCTCTTTCTGGAGCAAACAATGCTTCTTTATCCATTTCAAATGCAGTTGGTAATCAATCTGGAGATTATACTTGTCGAGTAAATGGCACTCAAATGGATACCGTTTTTAGTTCTCTTGCTACGATTATAGTTAAACCAAATTTGAATCTAACGGCTACTGTTTCCAGCTCAAGTAATAACATTTGTGAAGGAGAATTATTAAATTTTACCAGTTCAATAACAAATGGTGGCATTTCTCCTTCTTACAATTGGATTTTAAATGGAGAAAGTACAGGAACTACTACTTCTAATTATAGTACTTCTTCTTTGGCAGATGGTGATATTGTGGGAGTCATTGTAAGTTCATCTGAACAATGTATTACTAATAGTATTGTTACTTCTAATGCCATTACGATGGACGTTCTATCTAATGTAACACCTGAAATTAACATTCAAGCCTCTACTACTTCTATTTGTGCAAATGAAATGGTCACATTCACAAGTACTGTTTCAAATGAAGGGGTTTCTCCTTCTTTTCAATGGCAAGTAAATGGCGTAAATGTAGGGACAACTACTACTTCTTTTTCTAGCAACACCTTAAATGATGGAGATCAAGTTGCTTGTGTTTTAACTTCTTCTGCTACTTGTTTAAGTTCAAATAATATTGCTTCTAATATTGTTAATATTGTGGTTTCAACTCCATCTACACCTACTATAGATATAAGTGCTTCTCAAACGAGCATTTGTGCAGGAGAAGAAATTACATTTAACACCACAAGCACTTTTGAAGGAGTAGATCCTTCTTATCAATGGCTAGTAAATGGAGTGAATGTAGGTACAAATACAGCTTCTTTTATTAGTAATAATTTAAATGATGGAGATGAAGTCACGTGTATTTTAACCTCTTCTGAAAGTTGTGTTACATCAAATTCAGCAATGGCAAATAGTGTATTGATTGAAGTGATCCCTCCTTTACAACCTAGTTTAAATATTGCAGCAAACACTTTAGAAGTTTGTGAAGGAGAGACGATTTCCTTTTCGGCATCAACAATTGATGAAGGACAAAATCCTAATTTTGTTTGGATGATAAATGGAATTGTGCAAGCTGAAAATACATCCTCTTTTTCTTCTAATAATTTTTCGAATGGAGATGAAGTGGTTTGCACTATGGAAATAGTTGAAAGTTGTACGACTAATAGTACAGCAACATCGAATGCCCTTTCTGTAAATGTCAATCCCAATCTTGTTCCAGATATCAATATTGATGTAGTACAAGATTCTTTATGTGCGGGAGAAGCGATGACCTTTATGGCAAATAGTATCAATGTTGGCGAAACGCCCGCTTATGAATGGTATGTAAATGGAAATTTATTTGCAGGAGGTGCACCTAATTTTTCGAGTACAGGATTAGAAAATGGAGATGAAATTGTTTGTGTGGTGTATTCATCTGAAACTTGTGCCGCTGAAGTTATTGATACTTCCAATAGTATTGTAAGTCATGTATTGCCTTTGATTTATCCTGATATAAATATTCAAGCTTCTGATACAGAAATTTGCGTTGGTGATCCTGTTTTGTTTACGAGTCTTGTTGCAAATGAGGGCATGCTTCCTTCTTTTGAATGGTATGTAAATGACACTTTACAAATGGGAGGAACGGATAGTTTAATCATCAATAATTTGGAAGATGGAGATATTATTAAAGCTGTTTTACTTTCCAATGAAAATTGTTTAGCTATAGAAAGTGATACCTCTAATGCCATTGAAATCAATGTAATGGAAGCCCTAGAAGCCTCTATTGAAATTATTCAAATGGATAGTATCATCTGTGCAGGTGATAGTGTTTTCTTAGGTTTAAATACTGAATATGCAGGTACATCCCCCCAACTTACATGGTTTGTAAATGGTGATAGTATAGCCAATTCTCCTTCATTTGTTGCTTCTAATTTAAATAATGAAGACTTGATCTTTTGTGAATTACAATCTTCTGCTTCTTGTATTTTAAATACAGTCGTAGTATCAGAAACCATCGCAATGGATATTCAACCCATTCTTACTCCCAACGCTTATATCGAAGCAACAGATACCACTTTATGCCCTGGCGACACACTATTTTTATCCGCTACTACTTTTAATGTAGGTGATAATCCGACTTACGATTGGATAATAAATGGTCAAATAACTGGAATCAATAGTCCACTTTTAGAAATCTATAATGTGATAGATGGAGATGAGATCTATTGTACGATTAGTACCAATGAAGAATGCCTTTCTACCAATGAATTAAGTACAGATTTTATCGAAATCGAAGTATTATCAGAAAGTGATTGTACAACAAGCACACAATTTCTTTCATCCGAATATGGCTATTCTATTTTTCCCAATCCAACGAATGGAGAAGTACACATTTCGTGGCAACACGAACCCAAGGAAGTACATTATCAACTCTTTGACAATGTAGGCAAAGCACTTTCATCTCCTTTTTCTAATAATCAATTTGATTTATCCAAATTACCAAAAGGCATTTATTTCTTAAAAGTCCTTACCAATGAAGGTATTTTTGTAGATAAAGTAGTCGTAGAATAAAACCTTAAATTTCATCTAAATATTTTAAAATATTTTGCTCTACTTGTTCTAGCAAATCATCTGTATTTCGCCGAACAAAAGTTTTACCCGTTATTTTTTCGTATAACTCTGTATAACGATCTGTAATAGATTCAACAAAAGCATCAGGCATTTCAGGCATGAGTTGACCTTCCAATCCTTGAAAACCATGTTCAATAAGCCATTCACGAACAAATTCTTTGGATAAGTGTTTTTGTTTCTCTCCTTTTGTTTGTCGTTCGGCGTATCCATCTAAATAGAAATACCGAGAACTATCTGGGGTATGGATTTCATCTATGATATAAATCTGACCATCTTTTTTTCCAAACTCATATTTCGTATCTACTAAGATCAAACCTTGTTCGGCTGCCATTTTTGTTCCTCGTGCATACAAAGCATGAGTATAAGCCTCTAATTTTGTATAATCCTCTTCAGAAACAATGCCTTGTTTGATGATTTCTTCACGAGAGATGTCTTCATCATGTCCTTCTTCTGCTTTAGTAGCTGGAGTTATAATAGGGCTAGGAAAACGATCATGCTCTTTCATACCTTCGGGAAGTGGTACACCACATAATACTCGTTTACCCGATTTATAGGTACGCCAAGCATGTCCTGTCAAATACCCTCTAATCACCATTTCAATGCGATAAGGTTCACAAGCAATTCCAATAGAAACATTGGGATCTGGAGAAGCCTCTAACCAATTAGGAACAATATCTTTGGTCGCATTTAAAAAATGAATCGCAATTTGATTGAGAATTTGTCCTTTATACGGAATGGGGCGACTCAAAATATGATCGAAGGCTGAAATTCGATCAGAAGCTACCATCACTAATTGATCAGCTACAGTATACACATCTCTCACTTTTCCTCTATAAAATTTCGTTTGTTGTGGTAAGCTGAAATGAGTGGCTTGAAGGCTTTGTTCTGCAAGTGTAGGCATAGAAAAATGTTAGTTTTTTGATAAAGTCAAATTAACGAAATTAATATTCTCTAGATCGAATTCTTAATCGTTTTCGCTTAGTATATAAAGCAAAATCTTTTAATTGAGCATTTAATTTATGAACGGCTTTATTAATATGAAATTCCGTTTTTTTATCGTCTATAATACCAATATACACATTAGTTGGAAAAGGTTTTGATAAAGGAATTAATGCGTCATCCATTAAATATAATCCAAACAAGCCAGATGTACCTCCTATAACTCGTTCTTGATTTTCATCTAAAATGACATCTTCATAAATATTTCCGAAACTAGCGATATGAAAGCCATTATTTAATAAAGATACATCTTTCAAGCGTTTTAAATTATTATCAAATAATGCTGCTGAATCGAAATCTTTGTTTTTAATAGCTTTACTATCTTGCGGATAGAAAAAGTAAATTTGACTGAAATCAAAATAGCTTTTGAATGCTTTAACGATTATTAAATTTTTTTCTTCAATAAAGTCAT
Organism: Saprospiraceae bacterium; assembly: GCA_020628645.1. Lineage (GTDB taxonomy): Bacteria > Bacteroidota > Bacteroidia > Chitinophagales > Saprospiraceae > JAHDES01. Next base: position 176,287 of record JAHDES010000002.1, on the reverse strand, counting down.
CTAGTTTTTCTGCTTTTTTTATTTTCCCTAGTTGCTCAAATGCATTTTTTTTATCCTCAAATGATCTCAAACGAACTAATAAAATTCCTCCATCCATTTGTTCAATATGCTCAAAAGCTGTCAAACGGCGATTAAAATAATTTGAACAAGAAGTAAGCAAAAAAAGAACTATTAAAGACAAAAAGAAGAGTTGTTTTTTAAGCATAGCAATAAAATTTTAATTATGAATTATTTTTTTCTTGTAATATATTTTTTAATTCTGCGATTTGTCCTTGCAGTTGGTCAATTTTATCTTCCAATACCACGTTATTATCCATTGTCATTTCATCAACAAATATGGCATTTGCTAAAGACATTCCAAAAATTCCACCTGCCAAAACGACCAAGACAAAATAAAAACGAGATAAGCCAATATAAATATCATTATCCATCCGTTCTGCAATCACAGCAGGTATTTCATTCCATCCTTCAACGGTAAAAAATTGAAAAATAGTATAAGAAGAAATCAAAGGATCACCAAAATATTCTGGGGCTACTGCTCCGAAAAAATGGCAAGTAAATAAGGCGAGCAGAAAATTCAGAAAAAACAGCGCAATGATTACAAAAACGGAAGCTTTCATAGCCCGCACCAAACCCGCCAAAATCGAACTCATATGAGGAATAAAGGTCAGGAATTTGACTAAGCGAATTAAGCGTAATAAACGCAGTATTTTGAGGATGCCTGTATTAGGAATCACAAGGAAAGAACTTAACAGCGCTGGCAAACTGGCGATGACTATAAAAAAATCAAACTTATTCCAATTATTTTTTATGTATTCATTCCAACCATAAGCGGCTATTTTTACAATGGCTTCAATTAAAAAAATAAGGATAAATAAATGATCCAGTTGAATTAACCACTCATTATCATGAAATGCAGGAAAATACAACAGAAATATGATGAGTCCATTAAGTAGAATGGCAATCAACATATTGCGTTCGGATAGAAAAAATTGTTTGAACAAAGTCGTGTAGTTTTTATCTCCTAAAAAATTAAGGCGAAAATAATTAACTCCATTTGTCTATTGCTAAGAAAAGTAGTAAAATTTTTGAAAAAGTTGGAGGAAATCTACTCTAATTTAAATTTGATATAAAAATGTAGCGCTTGATTTCGTTGACTGAGATTTAATATTTTCATCATCTGACAAGCTTCTCCCAATACAGGGCAGATAAAATCTATCGGAATGACTCCATTTTTTATAATTTTTTTAGCGGCTTCATTTGCGGAACAAATCCCTCCCACAATTGGTTTAGGATTATTCAAATACAATTCATGATTGATAATGTAGTCATAAAAATGATTTACCCAAAATACATCTTGCTGTTTTGGGTGTTCTTGTTCTACAAATTTACCACATAAATAAATGGAAACTAGTTGGTCATCTTTTCTTGTTTCTTCGTGATAGATAGACGCCAACTCGGATTGATTTTCATCACTTAATTTATTCCACCAATCTTCAACTTCCACAATCTCTCGAATAGGAATAATTGATTTTAATGTTCTGGGAATATTTGCCATTTTCGTTGCTTTTATGTTGGTTTGTTTACATAATAATTTAAGATAAGTATTTTTTTAGTAACAAATTGAAATTAATCAAAATTCTGCAAATGCCATTTCTGGTTTTTTCCAATTGACATATTGATAAAGGTCGTAATTTTCTAATCGATTGTGGTAATAATACAATACTCTAAAATCATCACTAACGATATTTCCTTTCTTGTTAAAATAAAGTGGTTTTAGTGCATGAAAATTCCCCATTCGCGTTACGCCATCTCCTATAATTTCTGTGGTAGCCCAATAAATTTGTTTGGACAATTTAATTTTACCCGCCTTTTGTAAATCAAATAAGCGTTCTTTCAATTGTTCAATTGCCGAACCTAGTGCATCATGCGTAAAGATGAAATCTTCGGGTGGCAAACGCAATAGACCGTATAAATCTAAATTAGAATGTTGAAACCTTAATAAATTAAACGCAGCATAAGCGACTAAATGGCTACTCAAAACAATGTTGTCTTTATGAAAACGATCCACAATTCGATTGCCTAAAATACGCGTATACTCCGCCTCTCGCTGTAAGTCCTTGCTGATTGCTCCTTTTGCATTTTTGAAATAATCATCAATGTTCAAAACATTTCCATGACGATCTAAACTTTGTCCTTCTTCATTTACAAAATTTCCGACTACATCCATTGGTTTACCAAAAGAAAGGGTAATATCGGAGCCTTTAGAAAATAATTGCCAGATAAATTTCATCACTTTTCTCCGACTATAGGATTGATCTTTTGTTTTTAGATAATGTTCTTTTCCCGTTTTTTTGAGATGTTGATCAATTAAAAATTTTGCTTCCAATACAAAATGATAACTCATCACTAAGGGTACAATAAAGATTTTCTGATCTTCGCCTCGTTCCAAACAACAGCGCTGTGCCTCTACGGTCGTACCAAGTAATCCCAATTTTACATTTTTCTCCAAACTCCCCGAACGAGAACGGGTTCCTCCTAAGAAAAACAAACTATTTACCCCTCGTTGAATGGATAAATTAGACATTGCTTTCAAAGTCTCCAGATAAATTGGATTTTTCTTACGGCGATCAATCCGATAAGTGCCAAGGCGATTCATAAAATAGGCAGTATAGCCTGTATTGTATAAATTTAAACCCGCTCCCCAAGAAAAAGAAGGCAAACCCATCACAGAATCCATAATATATCCCAATAAAATGGAATCAATATTACTAAAATGCGTGGGTACAATAACAACAGTCCCCTTATGAAATAAATTACGGACTTTTTCAATCTCTCCTTCTACAATGAATCGTTCATGCACCTTGTGTTTTTGCCCAAACAAACCCAAACTCCATCTTGAAGCAGCTGTATTTAATAAACGATTGAAGAAAACGGTTAAAAATTTACGTGCAAACAGAAATGTCTTGGGATTGAAGGTACTAACGATTTCCTCTGAATAACGATGAATAATTTTTTGAAGTAGTTCTCGATTGGTCTGTCGAGATTCTTCTTGTTCTTTATCTAGCGATTGTTGGAGTAGTTTTTTTCTGATTTTCCCCCAGAATTGTTGTTCATTCGGTGGGTCAACCTTCCAAGGTTCTTCTTTCAATCGAATGCGTTCGAGATAGATCGTCTTGGCAATCATATCACTGATCGTATCATTCGACTTGGCACTTAATTTTTCTAAAGTATACGCGTCTATCTGTTCAACAAAATTAGATCTATCTTGGCTCAATTTTGTCACAGGCCATTGCTCCATATCCTTGAATACAGGCTCATAAGTATGATAGTCCGAATACCGTTTGATGACCTTTTGCGTATCACTTTCTTTGACCATACGATTCTTTGCTAATTGAACAATTTAATCTATGTACAGGACAAAAATAATTATTAGAAGGATGCAAGGGGTTAAAACCACCTTGAAAAGGGGCTTGTTCCAACGTAATTTATTGCGTTGCCCTTAAATAAGAAACACTTGTTCTAAGTTTTGTCCTGTACACAACAATTTAACAGAAATTATTCTACCCGAGCGACAAATTGCTGATTAATATTTTCTATAAAGGATAATATTTCTTCTCCACCTTCTTTGTTTCTAGAAGAAGTAATGAATTCTTGAGGCATTTCATTCCAATGTTCTAAAATTCCAGTTCTAATTTTATCCAAATTAGTAGACACTTCATCTAATTTAGATTTATCTGCTTTGGTATAAACAATGACAAAAGGCACTCGCACAGATCCCATCCAGTTTATAAAATCTAAATCAATTTGCTGCAATGGAATGTTAGCATCCAAGAGAATGAATGCACATTGAAGATTTTCCCGAAATTGTAAGTAACCTTCTATCATTTTGCGCCACTCTTTCCGTTTCGATTTCGATATTTTGGCATAACCATAGCCCGGTAAATCAACAATGTACCACTCTTTATTGATAATATAATAATTGAGTAATTGTGTTTTCCCTGGTTTACTAGAAATCCGAGCTAATTCACGTCGTCCTGTCAACATATTAATCAATGAAGATTTACCTACATTAGAACGCCCAATAAAAGCGTATTCAGGCTTTTGATCCTTAGGACAAAGGGTCACTTTTGGGTAACTCGCCGAATATTCCGCCTGATGAATTATCATGTTTTAATCTTTTTGGTAAAGGTACAAAATTCTTGTGTAGTGTATAGTTGGATTTGGGATTGTATCATTTGTGTAAATACTATTCACACATTTTAGTCAAAAAAGTTAAACTATCGTTAAGTCATTAAAAAATTGTATAAACTGTAAAAAAATCAGCGTTTCTTACACAAACAATTTTACTCCATTTACCTATTTAAAAAACCGTCGTATGAGAATCGCACTAGTTATCATTACAGCATTATTACTTGGAACAATAACAAGCACAGCTCAAGTAAAGTTTGGGATCAAAGGAGGTGTAAGTGCTATAGACATCGAACCTAGTCAACTTGCTATAACAAATACAGATGCCTTAAATGAATTTGGATTGAGTATAGCAGAAGCAGATTTGGGTGTTCATTTTGGTATTTTCACACAGTTTAGAATGGGTAAATTCTTTATCCAACCTGAAGTCTTATTCAACTCTAATAAAGTTAATTACCAAATCGAAGACATTTCCAACAATAATATCGCAACAGAATTATTTTCTGAATCGTATCAATATTTAGATATTCCTGTAATGTTGGGCTTCAAATTTGGCCCCCTCCGCTTGAATGGCGGTCCTGTAGGACATGTTTTCATTAATAGCTCTTCTGAATTGTTAGATGTAGAGGGTTATGAACAAAAGTTTAATGATTTGACGTTGGGATATCAAGCAGGTTTGGGATTAGATATTGGTAAACGTTTGATGCTTGATTTTCGCTATGAAGGTAATTTCAACAATTTTGGTGACCACATCACCTTTTTTGGGCAAGATTTTCAATTTGATGATACCCCTGGGCGTTTGATTGGTTCTATTGGGTTCAAATTTTAACGAAGGCACGCGGAGAAAATAAATTTACTTTTCTTGAAATAGTGAAAATTATAAATCATTGAAAATGAAGTTAATTGAGCTAATTCAAGAAATGAAAAATGTAAATTTATTCGTGCCCAACTACTAAGACGAGTAGGACAGCTTTTAAGCGGTATACCAGAAAGATATTTTTTCATACTAATCCTTGTCGGCTCTCTCCTTTTTAGGAGAGAGTTTTTTTAATTAATCCTCCTGCTCATTCATCCAAGTCTTTAGCTCTCGAAAAGTCCCTACTAATTGTTCCATTTGTTCAGGAGGACTTCCATAACTGGTACATTTTTGTTTAAAAACTTCTTCTGGATCAAGTTCTTCCAAGTCCTTCATTTCCGCTCCTTGTGCTAGTGCATGATGTTGTCGAAGGGTTTTGATTTTTAAAATTTGAAGAGAAGCGTCTTTTACTAATTCACGAAGATCTGCATCTAAATTGGGAATAAATTGATCTGTTTCTACCATGATTTCTACCCACGGAGCAAGTCCTTCCCGTTCTTTCTTAGCAAAACGTTCTAAGCTATCCCGAACTTTTTCAATATCCCCTTCAATGGTTTTGAGGCGACGAAATTCAGGTATGGGGATCATATTAATAGATTGAATAGATCGGTCTTCAAAAATAATCTCCGTTACAGATTTATCATCTTTAGTTTCTTTAAATCGCAAAGGAATGATAGAACCTGAATAACGAACATGCTCTTGCTCTCCTAAATATTGCGCTCGATGAATATGCCCTAATGCCACATAATCAAAAATAGCAGGAAATTGACTAGCACTAATATTTTCACGATTTCCAATGTAGATATTATTCTGGTCGGCTGATGCTTCAGCTCCTTTTGCATACAAATGTCCTGTCGCAATAATCGGTACTTTTTCATCTACATATTTTTTCACCTCCTCTCCCATTTTTTCATAATGCCGAACAATCCCAAGTTTGATACGTTCTATTCGCTCTAAATCTGTTTCTCCCACCACACTTCGACGAATATCTTGATCTCTTAGAAATGGAACTGCCGCAATAACTGCTTCTAATTTCCCTACTTCATTTTTCAATTTAATCACATCTGAATTTGATGTATCAGATGCACTACCGACCACATAAGCATTGAGTGCTTTTAAGGCTAATTTTGGTGCATTCAACATGGCTGGTGAATCATGGTTTCCACCTATAATTACAATGTGTCGGCAATTCGTATCACGCAATTGGAATAAGAAATTATAATACATCTCACGCGCATAATTGGGAGGATTTTGAATATCAAAAACATCTCCTGCAATTATAAGTACATCAATTTCTTTTTTGGAAATTGTGTCTTTCAACCAATCTAATGCCATTTGATGTTCTTCTTGACGATCAAAATTGAGAAATTTTTGCCCTAGATGCCAGTCTGCGGTATGAAGTACGTGAAGTTTAGCCATTACAAAAATAAAATCTATTTGTACAGCACAAAATACAGCTTGCAGCTAATATTTTGCTAATGGTTTGAGATTTGTTTAAAATAAAAGGAGAGAAATGAAGCTTATTTTGCTTTTCGTTTTAAATTCAGTTGAAGTGAAATCACATGAGAAAAAGTATTATTTCTCTGCTCCGCTACGTCCGTATAAGCATAATCAATTTGTATCTTTTTAATGCGAATTCCTAAACCTAAAGAAGGTTCGACTGTCCAAAATGGATCAATACCCAAATCTGTATCTTGCTGAAAATTGTTTGCCCCTAATCGTACAAAGATGAGTTTTTTATAATGTCCCTCTAGTCCTATTCGCGGGCCTATACTAAATGGATCGGCACTTACTAAGGTATTTCGTTGCCCATCAGTAGTAATCTGGAAATCTAAATTGGCTAAAAGACCATAATTTTCTTTGATGGCAAATTCTCTCGAAAACCCTAAAATCAATTGTGGACGGGTGAGTTCTACTGAATTTATAGGAAGTTCATTATTCGTTAATTGCAAAATATCACGTTCTGCATCCGTTAAGCCAAATCGCCATGCATTAAAGGTATTGGTAACATCCTTTGCTACTACTCCTAATTGCCATTTTCCAATTTCATATTGAATTCCAGCATCTATCCCGAACCCAAAAGCGGAGGCAAATTGCCCAATTTGTCGAAAGATAAGTTTCGCATTTCCACCAAAACGAAAAGAGCCATTGCCTATATTCATTTTTTGAGCATAACTAAACAAAGCCGCATAATCAGCCGCTGAAAAAGGAACGATATTATCATAATTCACCGTCCCATCACTTTCATATAAGCTTAGGGTATTGGGAATATCATCAATTCCAAATCGAATTAAAGATACTCCTAAAACGCGTTGATTATCATCAAAAGGCATCGCCACACTCAAATAGTCATATTTTCCAATTCCAGCAAACCATTCCGCATGCATCGCTCCTATTTGAATCTCATCCACCAAACCAATATTTACCAAACCAGCAGGATTCCAATACCCCGCACTTACATCTTGTACATTTGCAACGACTGCATTGCCCATTGCTTGTGCGCGAGCACCGATGCCTATATTAAGAAATTCATTACTATATTTTTGAGAAAAAAGGAATGTGCTTTGACTAACAAAACAAAGAAAGAAAAGAATCCGTAAAAAAGATGGTGTCATAGTTTGCATGGCTACATTTTTGCAAGAGAACTATTGTACTAACGGCGAATGTATGATTATATTTTGAAATGTGGAAACATCTAAGTAACCTAACTTATTTGCTTGTCGAATAACTGCATTCATCATAAAAATTGTAAATAACTGACTAAAAAGAGGTTATGCACCATTTTTTGGTGAATCTTAAAAGCAGTTATTGACCAAATAAATAGGTAGTTCTATTTATGAAGATTGTCATCCGAATAGCAAAATCATACAAAAGTAGTTGGACACATTTAATAATTCTGTATCTTTCGTCAAAACTTAAAAAATAGGTATGCGTTATATTCTTTTTTCAATTTGTCTATTATTGAGTGGTATTTTATCTGCTCAAAAGTCTCAAAATGTACAACAATTAGGCGTTTGGGATGATAATTCTATTCCAAGTCATTTCTTCGGTACTTTTAATGATATTTGGGGATATGCTACAGATGATGCGGAATATATTATAATGGGTAGTGCCGCTTACATTCATATTTTTGATGTGACTGATCCCTCCAATTTAATAGAAGTAGATCGAATCGAACCAGGTGTAAGCACCGTATGGAGAGATTTTAAAACCTATCAACATTATGCCTATTGTGTCTCGGATAATTCTGGAGAAGGCTTAGTAATTTTAGATTTAAATCCACTGCCTGATTCTGTTGCTCTTGTTAATCAAGATGCAAGTGTCATTTCTTCTACCCATAATATTTTTATAGATGAGGCAAATGGACGTTTATATGCTGTAGGTTCAAATAGTGGTAATATCGCAATTTTTGATATAGCTACTGATCCTGTAAATCCAATACACTTAGGCTCGCCTTCAGTTGCTGGAGGGAATATACATGATGTCTATGTACGAGATAATATTGCGTACTGTTCAAGTGAATTTGATGGCTACTTTATTCTTGATGTCACAGACACTGCCAATCCGATAGAGATCGCAAATATTCCTACCAATGGTTATAATCATAGTAGCTGGGTGTCCGATGATGGTACGTACGCTATCTTTGCCGAAGAAGTCCCAAATGGCTTACCACTTGGCATTATGGATTTAACAGGTATGATGGATAATGATATTCAAGTAACGACCTATTTTCAAGAATTACTTGAAATATTACCTGATACGGGTGAAGTTTTAAAAAATACACCTCACAATCCATTTTTAATTGGAGATATTGCTTATGTCTCTTATTATGAAGACGGTCTTCACGTATACGATCTAAGTACACCTGCTGAACCAAATTTGGTGGCTTTTTATGATTCCTATCCCGATAATGTTGGCAATTACAATGGTTATGCTGGTTGCTGGGGAGTATATCCTTTTTTACCCTCTGGAAATGTTTTTATCTCTGATATGACTTATGGTTTAATGGCATTAGAAGTGGATTTAACCACGAATACTACAGAAATTGATGCGTTTGACAATATTAAAGTATTTCCAAATCCAGCTTCAGATTATATTCATTTGCAAATTGATAATAATGTATCCTCCGAATTTGAATATCAAATTTTCAATACAACAGCTCAGCTAGTTTCAAACAATATTGTTCCATTACATGGAAATGAAATAAAAGAAATCGATATTTCTAATCTAACCAATGGCATTTATTTTCTTTCCATAATTAATCAAGAAGGAACGAATACCACGAAATTTATTAAGGAATAAAAAAATTATTTAGCACTACTTAAAGCACAAGCATCTTTCATTTTTTGGAAGGTGCTTTTCTTTTTTTATAAAGGATAATTTCACACCTTAACAGTATTTAACAATAAAACTGTGCCTTTAATAAATATTTAGCGTCTAAATAGCAACGACTTCATAAAAAGAATCGTTTTTATTGCAATTGGTTAAAAAATAATGTAATTTATATTAGCATTATAGCCAATATGCCCATGCTAGAACGAGTTTAATGACTCGTATTTGTAAAACAAATTATAATCCAATGAAGAATCTGACATTCCTCCTTGTCGTGATGCTTACTGGTCTGTCTACCCTCCAAGCTCAAATTAAACGACAATATCAAGATGAAAATCATCGTAACCAAACCGTCGTCGTAAAAGATGGTGATATGTCCGACATGGATATATTGAATAGTCAATTTAATTTAGATGACTATAGCCTTGGCGATGTCATCATGATTACAACTGAAGGAAAAGTTGAAGTTCAATCTCAAAATACAGCACCAACTACTCCTAATTCCATCACGGAAGAGCCGATTGTTCCTAGCAAGATAGAAGAAGAACCTACTCCTATTGAAGAAGAAGTTATTGTAGCTCAAGTAGAAGAAACAGTTGAAAAAGAAGCAGTAGTTGAAAAAGAACCAAAAGCTGTTGCAGTATCCTCTGAAAAAACAACTACTCGAAGCAGTATCTCAAAAAGTACAACATCTTCTAGTAGAAGAACTTCTTCTTATAAAAAGAAAAAGAAACGTACATTTATTAAATTACCCAAACGTAAAAAAGTACGAAAAAATAGATTCTCTTCTTGTTACTCCTTTTAGTAATTTAAAGACAATTCTAATAAAATACGCGTCTAAACTCCTATCTTTGCACTCAAATTGAACATAGATATGAGTTTAGACACTACTAAAATAGTCCAAGCACTCGCCAAAGTCATTGATCCAAAATCTGGGCAAAGCATCATCAGCCGAAGTATGGTGAAAGATTTAAAAATTGAAGGAAATCAAGTACATTTCTCTTTGATTTTAGGAGCAATAGATGCTGACACTAAGTCTTCCTTAAATTTTGCCTGTATCAGCGCAATCCAAGAAATTTATCCAGAAGCGGACGTACATGTTCATCTTCTCACTCAAAATAATCAACTCCCCAAACAAGAAAAACCCCTTGCACATATTAAAAATGTTATTGCGGTAGCCTCTGGAAAAGGAGGAGTAGGTAAATCTACTGTTTCAGTCAATTTAGCACTGGGATTACAACAAATGGGCGCAAAAGTTGGATTGATAGATGCTGATGTTTATGGCCCATCCATTCCTACTATGTTAGGTTTACAAGGACAGCGTCCTAAAGTTCAGGATGTGTACGGGAAACCTCGCCTTGTTCCTATTAAAGCATTTGGTATGCCTGTGATGTCGATTGGATTTATTATTGATCCTGAGCAAGCAGTCGTTCTACGTGGGCCTCGATTGGCTGGAATTATTAAGCAATTTATTGAAGATGTATTGTGGCCAGAATTAGATTTTCTTATTATAGATTTACCTCCTGGAACAGGCGATGTTCATTTAACCATGGTACAAACGATTGCAGTTACTGGAGCTGTTTTAGTAACCACACCTCAAGAAGTAGCCATTGCTGATGCCATTAAAGCGATGAATATGTTCCAGATTGCTTCTGTTAATGTGCCTATTTTGGGCGTAGTTGAAAATATGTCTTGGTTTACACCAGAAGAATTGCCCAATAATAAATACTACATCTTTGGAGAAGGAGGAGGAAAAAAACTAGCCAAACTCAGTGAATCTATGCTTTTGGGGCAAGTTCCTTTGGTACAAGGTATCCGAGAATCTGGCGATGAGGGTCAACCTTTAATCACCAAAAAAGATCATCCTGCTGTAGATTATTTTAGAAAAGTGGTGGCAAATACGCTTCGGCAAACTGCACTTCGTAATGAAATGCTTTCTCCTACACAGATCGTACAAATGAAGAATTGATCTCGAAATGAACTACCCAAGCAGTATAAAAGACATATATCAAACGATCTTAAAAGAAGAAGATTTAGGGGCAATTGCCACCTATATTCCAGAATTAGCAAAAGTGAATCCCAATAAATTTGGCGTCCATTTAATCACCAAAGAAGGATTTGAATTTGGTATCGGCGATTATAAAGATCAATTTTCCATACAAAGTATTTCAAAAGTACTATTACTTTCGCTCGCTTATCAATTATTAGGAGATTCAATTTGGTCTCGTGTTGGTGTAGAACCTTCAGGAACTGCTTTTAATTCACTCATTCAATTAGAAAGTGATTTGGGTATTCCAAGAAATCCTTTTATCAATGCAGGAGCAATGGTCATTTGTGATTTATTAATCTCACAATTGGTCCATCCCAAAGAAGATTTTTTAGAGTTTGTTCAAAATATAACAGGAAATACAGACATAATTTACTCCAAAAAAGTTGCTCAATCAGAACAAAAAGTAGGTTATAGAAATGTTGCGCTTTGTTATTTTATCAAATCATTTGACAATATCAAAAATGATCCAGAAGAAGTCTTGGATTTCTACTTTCATGTATGTTCCATAGAAATGAGTTGCCAAGAATTATCCAATTCTTTTCACTTTTTAGCCAATGATGGATTTAGAAATATTCATCAAGAAGAAGTTATTAGTATGAGTAAAGCTAAACGTATCAATGCAATCATGCAGACTTGTGGCTTCTATGATGAATCTGGAGAATTTTCGTTTAAAGTGGGCTTACCAGGTAAAAGTGGCGTGGGCGGAGGAATTATCGCTTTACATCCAGACAAATACAGCATCGCTGTTTGGAGCCCAAAATTAAATGATAAAGGAAATTCTTATCGAGGCATGCGCTTTTTGGAATTGTGGACCTCTAAAATTGAATCGTCTATTTTTTAAAAACACCATGATTTCCCAACTATTTGTAGTACAAATTGGTTTTATAATTGTATTGTAGTAACTTTGAAGTAAACCAAACACCTTTTATGTCATTACAAGAAAAAAATGATTTAATTCAAAAAGTAGATACTGCTTTAAACGATATCCGTCCTCATCTAGCTGTAGATGGTGGCAATATCGAAGTAGTAGATATTACAGATGATATGCGCGTACAGATTAAGTGGCTGGGCAATTGCCAAAGTTGTTCTATGTCTGCTATGACGATGCGAGCTGGAGTAGAACAAACGCTTAAAGGTAAAGTACCTGAAATTATGGCAGTTGAAGCTATAAATGGTGTTGGAATATCATAAAATGAACAAAAATTAATCTAAAAAGCGTTTATCAGAATATTGAGTTTTGATAAACGCTTTTTCATTCAAAACAAGATATGAACCGTAAAGACCTCTTTGCTCAAATTCAAAAAAAACAATCTTATCTCTGTGTAGGTTTAGATGCTGATCTCCATCGAATTCCCAAACACTTACTGCATTTAGATGATCCTATTTTTGAATTTAATAAGCAAATCATCGACGCCACGAAAGATTTATGTGTAGCTTACAAACCTAATATTGCCTTTTATGAAGCGCATGGAGCAAAGGGCTGGAAAAGCTTAGAAAAGACCTTAGCTTATATTCCTCAAGATCATTTTACGATAGCGGATGCAAAAAGAGGCGATATTGGTAATACTTCGCGCTTATACGCCAAAGCCTTTTTTGAACAACTTAATTTTGATTCCGTAACGGTTGCTCCTTACATGGGAATAGATAGTGTTGCTCCTTTTTTAGAATTTGATGAAAAATGGGTTATTCTTCTTGCACTCACGTCTAATAAAGGTAGTCAAGATTTTCAAATGAGTACACAAGATCAAGGTGCTGAATTACTACATGAGAAAGTGCTTCGTGTGGCACAAACTTGGGGTGATCCCGATCAACTAATGTTTGTAATTGGTGCAACACATCCAGAAAAATTTGAAAAAATACGTCAATTAGCACCCCATAATTTCTTTTTAGTACCTGGTGTGGGAGCACAAGGTGGAGATTTGAATGCCATTTCTCATTATGGACGCAATGAACAATTGGGTTTGTTAGTCAATTCTTCCAGAGGAATTATTTTTGCTGGAGAAGGAGAAGATTTTGCGGAGAAAGCTCGGTTATCCGCAGCAAAATTACAAGAGCAAATGCAGCGTGTGATGGACATTAGTATTGGTGCAGAATAATAGTTATTTAGCATGTATTAATTTCAAAAAAATGAATACAATTCTTCAAAATCAAGTTAAAGGAAATATAGAAATACCTATATCTCAGACACCTTTTTTAAACTATAAATGTGAAGAATGTGAAACCGAGAATCAAATCCAATATAATCCGTTTCAAGCTAAAGAAGGTGAATATCATATGGGGAAATTGGTATATGAACACAAAGTCATGAATGAAGAAGAAGTTTTTAAACATAAATTAGCAAGTGAAGTAAAAGATCAATTTTTTAAGGTAGGTGGACGCTTAGTACTTTTGTGTCAGATAAAAAAATGTACTAATTGTTCTGCTCACTATTTAAATGCTTATTCAATTGGAGAATGGCAGCCTTCTAGAGAATCAATCTTTATAAAAGGAGTTTGGAGGATAAAACCTAAAAGCGATATTATTAAATTCGCTTCATAAACTTAATTTTACTCATAAATTCGAGACAAAACTTGAGTCATCCTATTATGCAATTACTTAAAAAAATAATATGGAAACGTTCCAATAAACGACAACTCCTTTGGGCGATGCTGGGTGCTGTGATTGGTTTAGTCCTACTTTTAGGATCCGTACAAATCTATCTCAACATCCAAGATATCATAGCTGGTGATACAGATAGCCAAGAGCAATTTGTCATTATCAATAAGCGGGTCAATTTATTCAATACACTTGGAGTGAAATCTACTTTTGATCAAAAAGAAATAGATGACCTCAACGCACAATCTTTCGTCGAATCTGTTGGAACTTTTACTGCGAATCAATACAAAGTAAGTGCGACTTCTCCCCTACTCGGTTTTTACACGGAACTCTTTTTTGAATCTGTTCCTGATGATTATTTAGATATTGATAGTGATTTTTCATGGGAAGAAGGACAAAATGAACTCCCAATTGTTGTATCAAAAGATTATTTGGCCTTATACAATTTTGGGTTTGCACCCAGTCAGGGTTTACCACAATTTACCCCTTCTACCATTAGTCGGGTCACTTTAGATATTAACCTAAGAGGACGAGCCACTAAGCAAACCTTTACAGGGCGAGTAGTTGGATTTTCCAATCGTATCAATTCTATTTTAGTTCCCGAAAATTTCATGCAATGGGCCAATCAACGTTTTGGAGCTGGAATTGACAAAGCCTCTTCTCGTCTAATTATCAAAACAGATAAAGCTAGTTTGCCTGCTTTGGAAAATTATTTGGAAGAAAAAACATACGAACTGAGTGGAGGAAAATTGATTAATGGGCAAATTGATCAATTATTACAAATTGCAATGGCTGCGATTTTATTGATTGGGATTATTATTCTTTTGCTTTCCATTATCGTCTTTCTGTTGAATTATCAATTGCTAATCGCGCAAGCGGATGAAGATATTCGACGACTACTTCATCTAGGGTATACCACTAAAGAATTAGGACAAATTTTATTAAAACGACTTCTCGTAAATTTCGTCATCTGCATCCTTATAACACTACTGATTGTTTGTATCCTACAATATGGCTTGGCTAATTTTCTCAATGGACAAGGCTATGAGATTGCGCTTCTTCCTTCTTATTGGATCGGAATAATTGCCTTTCTTATTAGTATGGCTTTTGTGGGTGTTAACTATTGGTCTATTCAAAATGCCTTGAAACGATTGCTTTAAAATGGAAGGAAATCTTCAAATTGAAGCATTAAAAAAAGGAGATCCGATACCCTATGATTTATTGGAATTGGCTGACCCTTCTAGAGAAAAAATTGATACTTATCTACAAACAGGAAATTGTTATGTAGCTTTTTTAAAAGAAGAAAGCATTGGCGTATTTGTGCTTCAAGAAATTGATGCTTATAGCATTGAAATTAAAAATATCGCTGTTTATGAAAAATTTCAAGGTAAAGGCTATGGGAAACAATTATACGCAATTGATTAAGTGATTTCGTAAATCACACCTTAAACGTATAATGCCGATTTTAAAAAATCAAAAATTATATACGAAAGGATTTTTTCAATTCGGCATTATTAGGATTTGCGGAAAAAATTAGTCGTCAGAAAGTTTATCAAAAACTAATCATTGCTACTGGAAATTCTAGTATTTCACAACTTGCGTTATACCAAAAAATGGGTTTTGAAATAAGCAAAATCAATAAGGATTTCTTTATACATCACTATTCCAAGCCCATCTATGAAAATGGTATTCAATGTAAACATCAAATTGTTTTAGAAAAGAAATTACGTTTTTGAGGGTTGAAATAAACAAAAAATCATTACTAACACACACCCTATCAAATTGAGAAAAAGATAAGGTATCTCAATGTATCCCATTCGATCAAGAATATAAATACTAGTCACAATAAATTGGGTAATAATTGCAGCAACAAAAACAGTATTTCCTTGTACTTTTTTCATAAAAAAAGCGACCATAAACACACCTAAAATCACTCCATAAAACAAAGAACCAATTATATTGACCAACTCAATTAAATTGTCAAACAAATCTGCAACTAGTGCGAAACTCAAGGCAATCGCCCCCCAAAGAATGGTAAATCCTTTAGAAGCATTTAAGTAGTGTTTATCTGATTTTTCAGGTGCAATGGAGCGTTTATAAATATCCACCACCGTCGTTGTAGCTAAAGCATTGAGTTCGGAAGCTGTGGACGACATCGCAGCAGAAAAGATAACTGCTAGTAACAAACCTACCATCCCAATAGGCAAATAATTCATCACATAATTAATGAATACATAGTCGGAATCTTTTGTTTTTGCTTGTGGATCGACTTTGGCAATGATACCATCTACATTGGCGCGTATAACGCTATCTTGTCGCATTAAAGAAGAAATTCTGCTTTGAGATTGAGTGATTTCAGCCGTGTTTTCTGAATTAATTGCATTAACCAAATTTCTAATTTCAGCTTCTTTCTTTTCAAAAACGGCATCAAAATCGGATTGATATTGCTCCAATTCTACTTGATAAGTTGAATTTTCTACTTTATCTAAATTGGCTTTATTGAAATGAATGGGAGGCTTTGTAAATTGAAAAAATAAAAAGACTAAAATTCCCGTAAACAATACTAAAAATTGCATGGGTACTTTCACCAAACCATTGAACAACAAGCCTAAACGAGACTCACTCAAGGACTTACCCGACAAATAACGTTGCACCTGAGATTGATCTGTACCAAAATAAGATAAGAAAAGAAACGTTCCTCCCAGCATTCCCGTCCAAAAGGTGTAGCGATTGGATAAGTCAAAATCGAAATTAACGACTTCCAATTTTTCCATTTTGCCAGCTACATTTAACGCATCAGCAAAGGATATATCACTTGGCAATTGTCCTGTAATGATAATAGCCGCAACGATTAACCCACTTAGTATGATAATCATTTGCTGTTTTTGGGTAACACTTACTGCTTTAGTCCCTCCTAAAACGGTATAAAATATCACTATTAACCCAATAAAAAGAATGGTCAAATTCAAATCCCAACCCAAAATATTGGATAAAATAATCGCAGGTGCAAAAATGGTTATACCTGCAGCCAAGCCTCGTTGTACTAAAAATAAAATGGCTGTTAAGGTTCTTGTTTTTAAATCAAAACGACCTTCTAAGTATTCATAAGCGGTGTAAATATTGAGTCGATAATAGATGGGCAATACAAAGATGCACAAAAAAACCATCGCAACGGGCAAGCCAAAGTAAAACTGAGCAAAACCAAGACCATCATCGTAGGCTTTACCAGGGGTTGAAAGAAAAGTAATCGCACTCGCTTGAGTTGCCATCACAGATAAGCCAATTGTCCACCAAGGCAAATCTTTATCGCCTAACAAATAGCTCTTCACGCTATCAACATTTCTAGTTTTCCATACTCCATACAGTACGATCACTAAAAGTGTTCCCAACATGATGATCCAGTCGATTGTACTCATTTCGTTTTGTTATGGTTTAGTTGAGAAGCTGTTTGATTTTAACACGTTCTATCTATGATATCCCTTTTTCTATCACTCTTTGTTATTAAAACTCAAGAATAATACACCGAAAAAAAATAAAATATCCCAATAATAATCGCATGTGCAATCAACACAAGGTAATACAATTGCTTCCAGGAAGATAAAATAGGAGGACTATCGTCAGCGGAAGCAGTAGTTTGAATATTTGTTTTTTTTGAATTTGTCATTTTGTCTTGTCACCTTATTTTTAAAATGAGCCCTTCACATGTGACAGGGTATCTTATCTTGTAGTCAGTAAATAGCCAATAAATGCACTAGAGTCATTTTTTAACCCTATCAAAGAACAAAATATGCATAATTGTTCTTATTACCCTCTAAAAATTATACTGATAAAGCGTTTGTTTATCTTTTATCTAATTATTTATCAGTAAACAATATTATTTCTTAGAGATTTTTAATGCTGTTTTTAGTAATGGTTACAGTCAGATAGTTTTAATTGAAGTTAAAATTATCTGACTTTTTTTATGGCTTCTGTGACTTAAAGAGCTTTAATAATCGTTGTGAAATCTTCTGCTTTTAAAGAAGCTCCTCCTACTAATCCGCCATCAACATCTGCTTGTGAAAATAAATCATTACAATTTGCAGGTTTCACACTTCCTCCATATAAAATGCTTGTCCCATCTGCGATTTCCTGAGAATACTGTTTAGCAATCAATTGTCGAAGGGCTGCTTGCATATCTTGTGCTTGTGCTGGAGAGGCTGTCACTCCCGTTCCGATTGCCCAGATGGGTTCATAAGCAATGACCAATTTAGAAAAATCTGCATCGGATAAATGAAAAATACTTTCTTTTAGTTGATTCGCTACAAAATCAACATGTGTTCCTGCTTCTCTTATGGTTAGAGATTCACCACAACAAAAAATAGGAATTAAACCACCCGCTAAAACAGCATCAATTTTTTGTGCTAAAAGTGCATTATCTTCTTTGAAATATTCTCTTCGTTCAGAATGTCCAATGATAACATATTCTACACCTATTGACTTCAACATTTCTACAGAAATT
This sequence comes from Saprospiraceae bacterium, assembly GCA_020628645.1. Classification (GTDB taxonomy): domain Bacteria; phylum Bacteroidota; class Bacteroidia; order Chitinophagales; family Saprospiraceae; genus JAHDES01. The sequence continues at coordinate 157,765 of JAHDES010000002.1, read as the reverse complement.
TCGCCTGTATAAGCCCCTTTCTCTGCTTGATGACAATTTTGTGCAGCTAATTTGAAATGAGGAACATCCTTTATAACAGCGCCAACTGCCTGTAAATGAATAAATGGTGTAGCCAATATGACCAATTGATCAGAAGATGGATTTGCTTCTACTAAAGCAGTAGCAAGTGCTACCCCTTCTTCTAAATTTTTATTCATTTTCCAATTTCCTGCTGCGATTTGTAATCGACTCATATTTCGATATTAATTTTTTCTCCTAAAAATTTAGGTTGTTTATTTAATAAATATAGATCAAACACGGCTTTACATCGAGCAAAATATTCTCGAATTTGCGGTTTTGTCCGCACCCTTGGAAAAGGTTGAGTAGCATTAAAAGCTACGGCATCTATATCATATTTATTGGCAATAAATACAGCTCTATAATTATGAAATTCTTGTGAGATAATGGTTATTTCCGATTGTTGAAATATTTCCTTGGCACGTATTACTGAATCTAAGGTTCGAAAACCTGCATAATCTAAAGTAATCGCATGTTCTGGAACTCCTTTAGTCATCAAGGCTTCTTTCATAGAAGTCGGCTCATCGTATATTTTTTGACCATTATCTCCAGATAAGATAAAATGCTTTATTTTTCCAAAATGATACAATTCTGCTGCCGCATCAATTCTGTAATTAAAATAAGGATTTTCATATCTTCCATTAATCAAAGGATTTGTACCCAAAACTAATGCTACCTTATTAGAAGGAATTTCATCTATAGACGAAAAAACTTTATTAGTTCCATTTTGAATCACCCAATAATTACAAATAAGTAATACAAGGATAATGGTTAACACAATCCCAATTCCAGCAATGAATATTTTTTTGAGGATCAACATTTGATTATAATTTCACTTCTGAGCGTTTTTCTTTTGCTAAAGATTTATATTCTTCATTGGTATCAATTTTATGTTTTGGTCTTGACCATTTGATGCGTTCTGCTTTCTCTACTTCACTCAATTCAACTTTCTTAGCAGTTGGTTTTTCTCCTTTTGCGAAAGCAGCTTGTGGTTTTAACCCTAATAAATTAAACAACTCCATATCTTCATGTACATCAGGATTGGGTGTTGTCAACAGTTTATTTCCAGCAAAAATAGAACTAGCTCCTGCCATAAAACAAAGTGCTTGACCTTCTGCACTCATAGAAGTACGTCCTGCTGACAAACGAACCGTCGTTGTAGGAATAACAATTCGAGTCGTCGCTACCATACGAATCATATCCCAAATAGGCACCGTTTCTTGATCTTCTAAAGGCGTGCCTTCTACTGCCACTAAAGCATTAATAGGAACTGATTCAGGTTGTGGACGTAAAGAGGCAAGCGTTTTCAGCATCTTACAACGATCTTCTACCGATTCTCCCATTCCAATTATTCCCCCAGAACAAAGTGTGAGTTTTGCTTTTCGAGCATTTTCAAGGGTTTGAAGACGATCTTCATAACCACGAGTGGAAATAATTTCTTTATAAAATTCTTCTGAAGAATCTAGATTGTGGTTATAAGCGTATAAACCCGCTTCTGCCAATCGTTGGGCTTGCGATTCTGTGAGCATTCCAAGAGTACAGCAAACCTCCATATCGAGTTCATTTACTGTTTTTACTAAACGAAGGACTTGTTCAAATTCGTCATCATTTTTCACATTTCGCCATGCTGCACCCATACACAAACGCGAAGAGCCGCCTGCTTGGGCATTGATCGCAGCTTTTCGTACTTGATCTTCTGTCATCAAATCATTGGTCTCAATGTCAGTATGATAACGCGCAGCTTGAGGACAATACGCACAATCTTCAGGGCAACCTCCTGTTTTGATACTTAATAAGGTGCTAATTTGAACTGTATTTGGATCGTGATGCTGCCGATGTACACTTGCTGCTCGATAAACCAATTCTAATAAAGGCGTATTATACACCTCCACAATTTCCGCTAATGACCAATTTTTAATCTCCATGTTTGTTAAATTATTTCCTTCTCAGAAAAATTCCGTGTTCAGTTCAAAATAAATGAGTGGATGACTAGAAGAAGTAAACAAATTTAGATTTGAATTGACTTGTAATCACGAGATTTGTCTGAGAACCATTTATTTTAACTGCTAAGGTAAGGTCTTTTTAGGGATGCAGGGTAGAAAAATAGTGATTATTTGATTCAAAACCTTAAAGCACTTCCGCTACAGTGAAGATACTTCCTCCTATAAAAATAAGATCTTCTGAGGAAGCATTCCGTTTGGCAGCTTTCAAAGCATTTTTAATGGAAATATAGCTGCTGCCTTTTAGATTAAATTTTTTAGCCGTGGTTTGAAGTTTTTTAGCATTTAATCCTCTTGGAATATCCGCTTTTGCAAAATAATAAGCCGCATTTTCAGGAAATAAAGGTAAGATTTTGGCTAAGTCTTTATCGTTTACGACACCCAAAATAATATGCAAATTTTGATACCTTAAATCAGTTAGTTCTTGCAAAACTACTTTTAAGCCACCTTCATTGTGTGCGCTATCTGCAATTATCAAGGGTTTATCTTGTAATACTTGCCATCTTCCCTGATAAGCTGTTTTGTTTTTTAAATCAAGAAAGGCACTATACAATTGCGCTTTTCTAAGGGCATCAAATTCATTTAATTGATTGAATACTCGTATACTTTCAAATACCGTTTGAAGATTTTTTTGTTGAAAACTTCCTTTCAGTTGAACGCCTAAATTGGTTAAATAGGGTTGATTTTGGTAGTAAATATCGAAATACGTTTGAGAATTGCTTGACTTAATTTTTTGTACCCGAAAATGATCTTCTGCAAATGAAATAGACGCATTTTCTGCTTTTGCTTTTTGAATAAACACATGATCTGTTTCTGCTTGGCGTTCACCTATTACAACTGGAATCGAAGCTTTGATAATTCCTGCTTTTTCTCCAGCAATTTCTTTCAAGGTATCCCCCAAAAACTGTTGATGATCGTAACTAATATTAGTAATAATACTCATCAAAGGCGTGATGATATTAGTAGAATCTAGTCGTCCACCTAGTCCCGTTTCGACAATAGCAATATCCACTTTCTCCTTTGCAAAAAAGTCAAATGCCATCGCCACAGTAATCTCAAAAAAGGAGGGCTTTATTTCATCAAAAGAAGACTTATTTTTGTCTACAAAATCAATTACTTTTTTTCTAGAAATATACGTCCCATTAATTTTAATACGCTCTCGAAAGTCCTTGTAATGTGGAGAGGTATACAAACCAACTTTCAAACCCAAGTTTTGTAAAGCTGCACTCAATAAATGCGCTGTAGATCCTTTCCCATTTGTACCTGCAATATGTATCGACCTAAATTTATTCTGAGGATTTTCCAAATGTTTGCACAACAAACGAATATTGGTCAGGTCTTTTTTGAAAGCCTGTTTTCCCACACGTTGATACATGGGGAGTTGATGGTATAAATAATCAAGCGTTTCTTTATACGTCATAAAGTTTTAAAATCTATCAACACAAAAAAGACCCAATCTGTGGGTTTAGATTGAGTCTTTTTATTAAGAATTTATTTTCTATTGAAATTTAAAATCATAGGTGATTGTACCACAAGATTCCGTATCACCCGCTTTAAATCGCCATTTCTTCGCATTTTCTTCCGCTAATTTAATTAATTGAGCTGATTGAGAAGTAGAACCTGACAATTGCTTCTTAGCAGAAATCACACGACCAGAACCATCTACACATACTCGTAATACAATACGTCCTTCTGTGTTAAATTTTGCATTAATATCTGGGCCTTTTCCTCCACGAGATGAAAGTCCTCCTCCTACTCGACCACTACCTGTGCTTATTCCTTCTAAGTTACTGGAATTTGGATCACCATTTGGGTCGCCCTGGTTGCCTGAAGTACCTGTATCACCTTTCCCATCACCACCAAATAAATCACTAATTCCGCTTTTAAATTTATCTGCTTCTGCTTTTTTTCTAGCTTCCTCCGCTTTTCTTGCAGCTTCTTCTGCGGCTTTCTTTCGAGCAGCTTCCTCGGCAGCCTTTTTACGGGCATCTTCAGCTTTCTTTTTAGCAGCAGCTTCGGCAGCTTTCTTTCGGTCTTCAGCTTCTCGTTCTCGTTTCTCTTTTTCCTTTTGCTTTTTTATAGCAATTTCTTCTGCACTTGATTCAACTACCTTCTTTTTATCAACTGTAGGTGTTGTTTTGGGTGGTTCTTGCGGTTCTGGCTCAGGCTCATCTGCATCTGTATCTGTTTCAGCAGGTTCTGGTTCATCAGCAGGTTCTTCTTCTATATCTGTATCAGGGGCAGTTGCAGCAGCGTCTGATTCTGGAGCATTCTCTTCCCCATCTCCAACATCTATTTCACCTAAATTAACTAGAATACCTTCCTGACCAGGAGGAGGATCCTGATATTGCATGAAAGGATAAATTATAAGTAAGAAAAGCAGCACTATCCAAACTATTGCTCCTATACGTGCTTTCTGCTTATCCTGTATTTCATGTGCTTGAAGTGTTGCGTCCATAACTGTCAAATTTTAGATTGACACAATTGATTTTGGGGTTTGGATTATAACGTTTATGAAAGTAGGAATAATTCCTACTACATTGAAATTAGCATTTTATTAACGTCTTTAATTTTGTTCGGCAGCTAAGATGGCCTTAATATTATAACGCATGGCAATATCCATCACCGTAGCTACACGCTCAATGGGTGAATTATCATCTGGACTAATGATGGCTGATTGTCCTCTCAATTTTCGCATTCTACTCTCTAGTTTACTAGTAGACACCTTATTTCCTTCATAATAAAATGAACCACTCGATGAAATTCGAATATTCGGAGTTTCCGATTGCGTAGGTTCCGATTTTTCAGACTTACCTGGAAGTTTTAAATTCAAGGAATTAGGTGCAACTAAAGACGAGGTCAACATAAAAAAGATCAATAACAGAAAAATAATATCTGTTAAGGAGGACATATTGAACTCGGCACTTAATTTACTTTTCTTTTTTAAACCCATTATAATGTATTTTAGGATTTAGCTTGAGTAGCTAAAATAGCTTTCATGTTCAACTTTGCAGCTGATTCCATTACTTTTGCTACTCGTTTAAAAGCGACCCCTTTCTCAGCAACGATTGTTACAGAAGCTTTTTGATTGGGCTTTAATTGATTTCTTTCATTTCGTAAACCACTGATCAAAGCACCTGAACTAATCTTTTTACCATTCAACGCCATGCTTCCTGATTTTTCTAATTCCACTACGATATTTGTTGGAGCAATAGTTTTAGAATCTGATTCTGGTAAATCAAAAGGTTTGATTTGCACAAAATTAGCAGTAAGCATGAAAAAGATCAACAATAAAAAGATAATGTCCGTCAAGGATGCCATACTGAACTCAGCACTAACCTTGCTTCTTTTCTTCATTCCCATCTTGGAATAATTTTATGATTAAACCATTATAAAACGTATGAAACAAAACGTCCTTTAATGATTCTAATTAAGAAGGCTCTTGTAATAAATCCATAAACTCCACGGTACTTCTTTCCATTTGATAAACCGCCTTGTCAACATTGGCAACTAAAATATTATAGCCTACAAATGCAATAATACCAATGAATAATCCGAATGCGGTAGTCATCAAGGCTTGATAGATACCACCTGCTAATACATCTGGCGTAACATTTTCTTGGGTTGCCATTTCGTAAAATGCCATAATCATACCCGTTACTGTACCAAAGAAACCAATCATAGGCGCAGCACCTGCGATACTTGCTAAAGTAGACAAGTTTTTCTCTAATTTGAAAATTTCAAGATTACCTACATTTTCAATGGCAGCATCTATATCACGTAAAGGTTTTCCAATACGTAAAATTCCTTTTTCCACCATTCGAGCTACAGGTGAATCTGTCGTTTGGCATAAAGCTTTTGCTCCTGCTATATTTCCAGATACTACACTTGCACGAATATTATTCATAAAACTTTCATCTATTCGACCTGCTCGTTTGATCGTTAAATAACGCTCAATAAAAATGTATAATGCCATTACAGAAAGAATAGCCAATATTGCAAATATAGCCCAGCCTAATGGCCCACCGTCGATAATGATAGAAATAAGGCTTTGTGAAACTTCGGTTGTTTCTTCCCCTTGAAACAATAAGATCATGTCCGTATTCATAAATTAGTTGGATTTGATAATGTTTTGGTTTCGTTAAGTCTATTTTGAAGTATAAAATACGCTTAATTGTAAGCTTCTTATACCTCATGTCGTGTATAACGTTGTAAAAAAGGCACAAATTATTAATTGACCAAATAATTTACTAGTTTTTTCAAAGATTCTTTTTTTACTAAATTGTTTAAGCCTTTATTTTCGGTGAAAAAATATTTTTTTCTTTGAAAATCTTGGAATTTTATTAGAATTGATTTAACTTAGTTTTGTTTTTAAACTAAGTGTCAAATGTTACAACAAATTTATTCCACGAATTTAGCCCTTCATACCGATTTATATCAACTCACCATGGCTTATGGTTATTGGAAAAATGGTATTCATGACCGAGAAAGTGTTTTCCATTTATTTTTTAGGAAAGCTCCTTTTAGAGGAAAGATGGCTATTGCCTGCGGTATTGAATATATTAAAAATTATTTAGCTAATTTTTCTTTTACGCAGGAGGATATTGATTTTTTAGGTCAACTTAAAGGACAAGATGAAAAAGCCCTTTTTGAAAAAGGATTTTTAGATTATTTATTACAATTAAAATTTTCTTGTGATGTGGATGCGATGGAAGAAGGTACGATTTGTTTTCCTCATCAACCACTCATTCGAGTAAAAGGCCCACTTTTACAAGCTCAATTAATTGAAACTGCAATGCTTAATATTGTTAATTTTCAAACTTTAATTGCTACCAAAGCGCACCGCATTTGTGAAGCTGCAAAAGGAGATACTGTACTTGAATTTGGCTTACGTCGTTCGCAAGGAATAGATGGTGGGCTTTCTGCTTCCAGAGCTGCCTTTATTGGTGGATGTCATGCTACTAGTAATGTATTAGCCGCTAAATTATTTGATATTCCTGTAAAAGGGACACATGCGCATAGTTGGGTGATGTGCTTTGAAGATGAGATAGAAGCGTTCCAAAAATACGCTGATGCAATGCCTAATAATTGTGTTTTTTTAGTAGATACATATGACACCTTGGAAGGTGTAGAAAATGCAATCACTATTGGAAAAAAATTACGAGCTCAAGGCAATGAACTTTTAGGCATTCGTTTGGATAGTGGCGACTTAGCTGATTTAAGTATCAAAGCTAGAAAACGTTTAGATGAAGCTGGATTTGCAAGTACGAAAATTATTGCCAGCAATGATTTAGATGAATATCGAATTCAAGCATTAAAAGATAAAGGCGCAAAAATCGCCGTTTGGGGAGTGGGTACTCGTCTTTCTACAGCCTATGATCAAGCTGCTTTGGGAGGTGTTTATAAATTAGCTGCTATCAAAAATGAATTGGGAATTTGGGAAGATCGAATTAAATTATCTGAACAACGCATCAAAGTTTCAAATCCTGGTAGTCAACAAGTGGTAAGAGGATTTAAAAATCAAAAGCCTATAATGGATGTTATTGTAGATGTACAAACTCTCGTTCCTTCTTTAAGTGATGATCCGACTATTTCATGGAAACCTTTATTAGTACCTATTTTCAAAAGAGGACAACTTCATAAAACAATACAGTCAACGCAAGAAAGTAGAATATTCCGTGAAGAACAGGTACAACTATTTGATACGATCAATTTAACAGATTATCCAGTGCAACTTGATGTAGATTTAGAAAACAGAAAAGAACAACTTTTACAAAAAGTAAAGAATTTCGTTTAATTTTGATCCGAACAAAAGGATCAAAGTCCATTTTAATACCGTACCTGCAAGGTCGGGAATACATTTATGGTGTGATTTACAAAATCACTTATTCAATTGCGTATAATATGCCTTATACATACGAATATCCTCGACCAGCTCTAACTGTTGATTGTATCATTTTTGGTTTAGATGAGACGCAACAACTTAAAGTTTTATTGATTCAACGTGCTAATGAGCCATATAAAGATCAATGGGCTTTACCGGGTGGCTTTGTGGATATGGAAGAAGATCTAGAAACAGCCGCACTTCGAGAATTAGAAGAAGAAACAGGCGTAAAGGATGTATTTATAGAGCAACTATTCACTTTTGGCGCACCGAAGCGTGACCCTAGAGGTCGAGTGGTAAGTGTGGCGTATTATGCATTGGTGAATTTAGGTCAACATCCAGTTAAAGCTTCATCTGATGCTAGAAATGTTAATTGGTTTGATATCAGGCAATTACCTCCTTTAGCTTTCGATCATGCTGAAATATTTGAAGTGGCTATTAATCGCCTTCGTGCCAAAGTACGTTATCAACCTATTGGATTTGAATTATTACCCGAAAAATTCACCCTTACTCAACTACAACGCTTGTATGAAACTATTTTAGGTGTCGATCTTAACAAACGAAATTTTCGCACAAAAATCCTCAAAATGGGTGTTCTAAATCAATTAGAACGTCAAACTGGAGTTTCGCATCGACCCGCCTATTTATATGAATTTGATAAAGAAAAATATGAACAATTAGTAAAAGATAGAGCGGAGAATATTGTAAAACGAGGGATGGATTTTGAGATTTAAGCATTGAAATAAGCATGAAAAAAGAAATCATTATACCAATATTGATCGCTACAGGAATGATAAGTGCGTTTACGTATTTTTCTTCTGGTCTATCTTTGATCGTAACTTTCGTTCCAGGGGTCATATTGGCATTGCTTTTTTATTTCATAACGGTTTATAAAAAAATGCCAGATCCTAAGGGAATATTGCCCTTATATCTTTTCGCTTTGGGTATACAATTTTTACATTTTGCCGAAGAATATATTTTTGGATTTAACTATAAATTTCCAGCTATTTTTAATAGTCCAGAATATCCATTAAACACCTTTGTTGCCTTTAATATGTTCGCCTATTTTATGTTTATCATGGGAGCAATTATGATTTATAAACAAATAAAACCTCCTATGATTATTCCATTATTTTTTGTGATGTATGGAATTGTCGGCAATGCGATTGTACATGCTATATTTTGTTTTATAGAAAATGGCTATTTTCCAGGGATGTATACTGCACTTATTTATTGGGGTATCGGACCACTCATTTTGTTTAGATTTTGGAAAGCAACTCGTTAAACTCGTTTTAGAAAACAAAATCATATGTACAAACACCTCCTTTTATTCTTTTGCTTAACTATACTTTTTGGTAATTCTTGTATGGATGATCCAACTTCCAAATCTTCAACAGTTGAAGAGAAAAACACTCCTTTACAATTAATACCAGAAGAAGAAGAATTTGACGAAAGTCGTTTTAAGTGGGGATACATTGATAAAAATGGAGCAACCGTCATTAAGGGGCAATTTGATGATGGATTGAATTTTTCAGAAGGGCGTGCTGCTGTTCGAGTAAGAGGAAAATGGGGATTGATTGATAAAAATGGAGATTGGGTTTGTGAACCTACTTATAAAGCTATTTGGTCATTCAAAGAAGGACTCGCTCGTTATCTTGATTTTAATAATAAAATGGGCTTTTTAGATTTAAATGGTCAAATAAAAATCAAGGCGCAATTTATTGAAGTAGATGATTTTCAAGAAGGATTCGCTAAGGTGCAAGAAGACAATTTATTTGGGTTTATTGACCAAAATGGAACGACTATTCTTCCATCTAAATATGAAGCGGTTCGTCCTTTTAATAATGGATTTGCCAAAGTAAAAAGCAATAAAAAATGGGGAATTATTGATAAAAAAGGAAAGGAGATACTTCCTTTAAAGTTTAAAAAAATTGGTAATTTCTCCAATGATGTATTTCGAGTAAAAGAAGAGACCACTTATTCTTTTATAAATGCCAATGGGAAAAAAATATTAGCAACAAATTACACTACAGCCAGTGATTTCCATGAAGGAGTTTGTGCCATAAAAGATGAAAATGGTTTTTGGCTCATTGATAAAAAAGGAAATAAAATCACGAAAGAAGCTTATGACTATATTCGTTATGGCAATGAAGGATTTTGGATAATCGAACAAGAAAACTTACAAGGATTTATGAATACAAGTGGTGAAATTATTCGTCCTCCATCCTTCCCTATTCTTAATAATTTTAAAGAAGGGAGAGCCGCCTATCAAAAAGATCAATTGTGGGGGTACTTAGATGAAAAAGGAGACTACATCACACCTGCCCGTTTTGGTTTAAATTGGGAATTTCAAGAAGGCTTGGCGAGAGCAGCCTTTCGTACAGGAATTGGTTTTATCAACAAAGAAGGAGATACCGTTATTCCTCCTGAATTTTATGATGTTCGTGATTTTCAAGAGGGTTTGGCAAGAGTAATGGTGGTGGAATATTGGTAGATCCAATCAATAAAAATGAAAATGAAAATGAAAATGAAAATGAAAATGAAAATGAAACTACTCCCCTTTCAATATACTTTCAAATCGTAAATTTAAAAAGATGAAAGCCTTACTTTTAATTGATTTACAAAGAGATTTTTGTGCCATGGGTGCCTTAGAAGTTCCTGATGGAGATGCTGTGATTCCTATCGCAAATGAACTGATAAAAAACTATGATTTAGTAGTTGCTACACAAGATTGGCATCCAGCGAATCATGGTAGTTTTGCTGCCAATCATCCTTGGCGTAAACCAGGGCAAGTGATTGATTTACATGGTTTATCTCAGGTGTTGTGGCCCATTCATTGTGTACAAGATACTTTTGGGGCAACTTTTCATCCTCATCTAGATACAGAAGGCATTCATCATATCGTTCAAAAAGGAACGAATCCTGAAATTGATAGCTATAGTGGCTTTTTTGATAATGGGCATCGTCAAGCTACAGGTATGGATGCTTATCTCAAAGAAAAAGGAGTGGATGAAGTCCATATTATGGGATTAGCAACGGATTATTGTGTAAAATTCACTGCGCTTGATGCTGTAGAATTAGGGTATAAAACCGTTTTGCTTGTAGAAGGATGCCGTGGGGTGAATTTACAAGAAGGAGATGTAGAAAAAGCAATCAAAGAAATGGAAGAAAAAGGGATTCTAATCAAGACGATTCAAAACTATGCTTGAACAGCTACTCCATATCGATGAACAATTATTTTTCTTCATTAATGCTAAATGGACAAATGCATTTTTTGATCTAGTTTTACCCATTTGGCGCGATAAATATTTGTGGATTCCTTTGTATGTTTTTTTTCTCATTTTAGTCAGTTATAATTTCCCAAAAAGAGCCTTAGCCTTTATATTGGTGGCATTGATAACGGTGGGAATTTCGGATACTTTAAGTAGTAAAGTCTTGAAAAAAAACGTTAAACGCACTCGTCCTTGTAATACGGAAAAAGTTGCCGAGCAAATGATCCTTCGTGTTAATTGTAGCCCAAGTTATAGTTTCACTTCCTCGCATGCGACCAATCATTTTGCGATTGGGTTCTTTTTTATTCTTAGTTTAGGGCATATTTTACCTTTAAGTCGATGGTTAATATTTTTTTGGGCGGCTTCGATTTCCTATGCTCAAGTGTATGTAGGGGCACATTTTCCATTAGATGTAATTGTAGGTGCAATTTTAGGAACATTAATTGGAATGGGTACAACGTATTTATTTCATAAATTTGGAGGGAAATTAAATCTGGATTTAGTATAAAATCAATTTGGAAAAATCATTTAGTTACAATCGTTATTTCAAACACATCCTGACTTTAATGGTCGGTGTGGGAGGTTCGCAAATTGTCAGCATTGTAGCTTTGATGATTTATACGCGCTTGTATGAAACGGAGCAAATTGGTTTGATGGGGACGTATTTTTCGTTTGTGGTCATTTTTCGCTTACTCGCAAATGGAGGTTATGAGCCTGCTATTGTAACACCTAAAAAAGAAGATGATGCCATTCATGTCCTTCAATTGTGTTTTTTAATTTCTGTCGGAATTAGTATATTTCTTTTGATTGTGTTTGCCTTGCTATTTCGTCCAAGCATGGCTTACTTAGGTATAGATGTCACGGGATTTGAATATATTATTTATCTCATTCCAATTAGTGTTTTTTTAGAAGGTATCGCACAAGCCTTAAAATATTGGCTCAATCGGCAACAAGCCTATTCGCTTATTTCTAAAGCTCGATTCATTCAAGCTATCGTAACTGCTGTGCTATCTATAGTATTATTTTATTTTGGTTATTTCTGGACGGGGATGATTTGGGGCATTGTCATTGGTGAGTTGATTTTTTCACTCCTTTTATTTAATGGCAGTAAATTAGTTGATTTTTTTCAGTTTAATTTTTCTGCAATACAAAAACAAGCCTATTATTTTAGACAGTTTCCTCAATATGGATTAGGTGGGAGTTGGTTAAATTCTATTGGTTCAGAGTTGCCCTTTATGATATTGCCCATTTATTTTGGAGGACAAGTAGTGGGCTTTTATAAAACTTGCCATAAAGTCTTATTTTCAGCGATCAACTTGGTAGGATCAAGTGTGAGTACGGTTTATTATCAAGCTGCCAATCAAGCTTATTTAAATGGAGGTAATGAATTAGCGCAACTCACCAAAACGACGCTTCGGTCCATGCTCGTTTTGAGTGTTCCCCCTACTCTATTACTGATGGCGTTTGGTCCTTTTTTATTTGAATGGGTATTTGGAGAAGGCTATGCTATAGCGGGAGAATATGCGCGATGGTTGGCTCCTTGGGTGTTAATTAAGTTTTTAAATCATCCACTGACTTATTTGATTGATATCAAAATGAAATTAAAGGCTCAATTATGGTATAATATTGCTATTTCATTTGCTCAATTTGGGGTATTAGCTGGAGTAGGATGGATTGCGAGTGCGCCTACTACGATTGCTTATTTTGGAATTGTAGGTTTCGTAGTGTGTGTCATTTATTTAATCTATTTGTTGAAATTGAGTGAGATTTTAGATTGATTTAACAAAATTGGCTATGTACAGGACAAAAATAATTGTTAGAAAGATGCAAGGGGTTAAAACCACCTTGAAACGGGATTTCTTCCAACGTAATTTATTGCGTTGCCCTTAAAAGAACCACTTATTCTAAGTTTTGTCCTGTACACAGAAAAATTTGCCATTTCATACATTCTCATTTTTTACCCTCATTGTATCAATTTTGCTAATAATTCTGCACGTCCTTTTACCTCCATTTTCAGATAAATATTTTTAAGGTGAAATTTAACCGTATTAATAGAGATAAAAAACGTTTGTGCTATTTCTTTATACGATTTTCCTGTGATTAATGCTTTTGTAAGACGTTGTTCTTGCTCCGTAAGTATTACAATAAGATGAGAATAATCGAAAGTTGTGGCTTTTTGTTCGCGTTCAAAATTACGAACTGCCAGTGTTATAGTTGTTAATAAAGTTTTATCTTGAAAGGGCTTGACTAAATATCCATATGGGCCTTGTTCTACCGCTGCTGCCAAAGTAGCTTCATCAGAATAAGAGGTTAAAAAAATGAAAGGTATTTTATATTTTTCTTGTATTATTTCTGCTACTTCTATTCCCGTTATTCCTGTACCTAAGTGAATATCCAAAAGAATTAAATTAGGTTGATGAATTGCTATTAAATCAAGAGCTGTTACTCCATCGTGTGCTATTGCAATTACCTGATAATTTTCTGTCTGTAGTAACAACTGAATATCTTTAGCAATAATGGGATCATCTTCTACAATTAAAATCTTTATTGGTGCTTTCATTTCTACACTTTTTGGTAATTACGAATTAATAATTGCACACTCAATCCATTTATACTTTCAGTTATCAAATCTGCATTTAATTTTTGAGTAAAAGCATCAATTAACTCGTAACCAAAAGAATCTTTATTTTTCAAAGTCTCCATATTTTTAACCCCAACACCATCATCTTTCACACTTAATCGTAATCCCTTTTCTTCTTCTTTAAGCGATAATTGAATCAGTCCTTTCCGATTGTCTGGAAAAGCATATTTTAAAGCATTACTCATTAATTCATTAATAATTAAGCCGATCGGCACTACACTATCGACGTCTAATAAGAGTGGATCAACATCCGTATGAAGAGCAACCTGTTCTGGATGAATAGAATAAGTATTTAGCAAACTTTGAGATTGCTTTTTGATATAATCATCAATCGCTATTCCACTCAAATGATTTTCTTTGTATAGATTTTGATGAATTAAAGACATGGTTTGTACACGCGCACGCCCTTCTTTGAGTGCTTCTAATGCAACTGCATCTTTTGTTTTTCGAGATTGAATGCCCAATAAAGAAGAAATGACCTGTAAATTGTTTTTTACACGATGATGAATCTCTTTTAGAAGAATTTCTTTCTCTTTGAGTGCTTTTTGTATAATTGAATTTTGAGCTTCAATTTTTTCATTCTTATTATAGACAGAAAAAGTTAATCCACCTAAGAGTAATAATGAAATTCCACCTAAAAAAATAATCCAGTTTTGGCGAGAAATCTTTGTGCTTTGCAAGGATTCCTCTAGCTCTAATTGATTAATGCGTTGTTCTTTTTGAACAGTTGCATATTGCGTTTCTAAATCATTGATAATATTACTTTGTCGAATACTAAAAAGAGAATCTTTATAAAGATTATGCGTTTGTATGGATTGATAAGCTTGCTCAAATTGTCCCTTCTTTTGTAGATAGATCGCTTTAAGTCGATGATATTTTATCTGATAGGGCAATAAATTTTGTTTTTGAATACTCACTTTCGCCTTGGGTAAAAGCTGTGCTACTTCTTCTAAATTATCCATTGTAAGAAATAAACTAATTTTGGTCAGCAAATATTCTGGTAAAATCACACTACTAGAATCAATTCCTATTTCTTCTAGTTCATCAAAAATAGTCAGTGCTTCTTCTTTTCGATCCATTTGACTTAGTACAGAAGCATAAACACTATAGGTGAGCATTTTTAAACGATCAATATCATTTTCTTTGACGATTTGATGTGCTTCTTCAATCGTATCATAGGCTTTTTGTATTTGTCCATTTAGCTGCAATGACATTGCTTTATTTGCCAAAGTAATCGCATACGAATTTGGATGATTTTCTAAGGATAATCCAGCTAAAGCAGTATCAAAATAATGAATCGCTTTATCATAATTAAATCTAAAAGAAAAGGTTTTACCAAGATTATTATAAATTGATCCGATTTTGTAAGCGTCATTTTCGTCTACAAAGGGTAAAGCTTTTAAAAAATAATATGCCGCTGAATCGCCTTTTCCTATATCATTGTATAAAATACCTAAATTATTATTTAATTGAAGTGGAAAGGTGTTTTCTACTGCTTTAGGTAAGAGTTCTTGTGCTTTATGGAATTGGATAAAAGCAGAATCAATTTGTCCTTTTTTTTCAAAAATATTCCCTAATCGTAGCAAATTATAGCCTTCATATTCTACAAAAGGTAAGGTAGAAGCATATTGATTGGATTGTAGAAAAGAAAACTTTGCAGCCTCTGTCTTTCGCATCATATACAATAATTCTCCTTGATCAGATTTAGCTTGCACCATTGAAAGGGTATCCTTTAATACTTCTGCACGCTCGTACAATGAATCATATAAAGATAATGCCGTATCTATGCCTTCATTCATCATAGCAGCTTCTACTCGTTTAAAAAAAGTAATTAATTCTGGAGGACGTTGAGCTTCGTAGGAAGCTTTGTCTTGAGCAGTTAAAAAAAGAGGAAAAAAAAGGAGTGATATTAAAATATTCCTTCTTATAGGCAGTTGTTGTTTTCTCATTTGGTTGATGTTTTAAGTAGTGGGTTATAAAACTACCCATTTGTGTGGGAAATATGAAAAGTTGTACCGCTAAATTTGTCACATCATTAATTTAAATCTAAAAAACCATGATGAATAAGCAAATCACCACACTTATCTTTTTCTTCTTTTTAAGTATTTCTCTCTCTTTTGGTCAAAAAAAAGCTAATAACAACACTGACCTATATCAATCAAATGAAAAAACTACTAGCGCAACGATTGGAGTTGTCGGACACGAAGTCTATCAAGGATGTGATCTAGATGGATCGGATAACAAAATGGGTTATGTTATTATCGGAGAAGAAACAGGAGCAAATCTAGCCTTTGATGGCAATGAAATCCAGTCTAAAAACACCAATAATCCAGCAGGAACTTTATTTCTCAATTCACGTGCTGGCAATGTCGTGGTTGCCGATAATGGCAATAATACCAGTGGGAAATTGCTAGTGGGAACCTTAACAGGTGCTAGTAAATTGACCGTATCGGTAGAAGGAAGTAATGGTGTAGAAGTTGAAGGAAATGGAACAGGAGATGTAGGGTATATTTTAAGAAACGGAGGAGGAGTTCATTTCCTTATTGATGATGAATCCGATAATAATAGTTTAAATATCCAAAGTGCAAATGAACTAAAATTTAGCACCAACGGAGCCAACGAAGCGATGCGAATAAGGGATGATGGAGATGTGTATATCGGTCATAACATAGTCGGAGGAACACAACCTCAAATATCCGTTTACACCGATGATAATAATGAAGCAATGTATGTTTTGAATGATAAATCAGGTACGGCGGGTACGGCGGGAATCACTTCTATTTGCAATGCAGATGGATCTGGAAATCGTACGGGGATTTATGGGATAGCCAACGGGACATCTACTGCACCTTTGATGATTGGAGTAGAAGGACTCGGTAATTCAACAACTGCTGATAATGCTTATGGGGTATATGGAAATGTAATAGGAACTTCTACAGGCATTAATCGTTATGGTGTATACGGAAATGCGCCTATAAATACTGGAGAAAGCTGGGCAGTTTATGCAAATGGAGACATGCATCATACAGGAACTTTAACTAGTGGTTCAGATCGTCGTTTGAAAAGGAATATTGAAGAAGCTTCTTCCAGTATGCTTGCTAAAGTAATGCAACTACAAGTGAAAACGTATGAGTATGATACCGAAAAATTTGAGCATATCAATCTATCCACTGGCAAAAAAATAGGCTTTATTGCACAAGAACTCCAAGAAATATTTCCTGAAATCGTCCATAAACAACAACATTCGTTTGCTATGACGAATCCTGATAATATCCATGATAAAAAAGTGGTAAATGAGGAATTACTCGGCGTAGATTATATTAGTATTATCCCTATTTTAACGAAAGCTTTACAAGAACAACAAAAACAAATTGAAGCTATGAAACAAGAAATTGAAGCCCTCAAGAAATAATTGATGTAAAAATCAATGAAGACAAAGAATTGGAATTTGTTGGATGCAAGTCTGTTTTTTACAGGCTTGCTCTTTTAGTTTTCCTTAAAAATTGTTGCTTCAATTAATTCACATAAAATATGCCCTATCATAATATGACATTCCTGAATACGAGGAGTATCTGTGGATGGTACATTAATTAGGAAATCCGTCATTCCAGCTAATTTCCCTCCTGTTGCTCCCGTCATGGCTACGGTAAGCAATTGATTTTTTCGAGCTTCTTCCACGGCTCTTAAAATATTGGCAGAATTGCCAGAAGTAGATATGGCAAAAAAAACATCTCCAATTTGCCCCTTGGCGTTAACCATTCGTGCGAAGGTTTCTTCATAGCCATAGTCATTGGAAACTGCGGTCATAAAAGAGGTGTCTGTATGCAGGGCTTCTGCATTAAGTGGGAAACGTTCTTTATAAAAACGACCTGTCAATTCAGAGGCGATATGTTGAGCATCGGCAGCACTTCCACCATTCCCACAAAACAATAATTTTTTATTTCCTTTTAAGGCAAGAATACAGACCTCGGTTACTTTTTCAATGGTATCCAAAAGTAAGGTGTTGCTCAAGATTTGTTGTTTAATGACAATACCTTCGGTGATAATATTTTTTATTCGTTTGTTCATTACTTTTCTCCAAAAAATTTACCTTGCTGTTTTTTTGCAATTTCCCAATAAGATTTTTCTTCTTCTATAGTTGCATTTTCTTGCTCTACTCTAAGCGTACAATTATGACAAAATTGGATGGCTTTATCTAATTTGCATTGTTGTATCTTACAATATTGAACTGCTTGTTTGACTTGTTCCAATGATAGTTCAAAATCGTTCAATATTTCATTTAAATCATCCGCAAGGTAAGGTGAAGAGATTACATCTCCTATAGCTAATCTCCTACCTTTTATTCTGGCTTGACCCCACAATCCATTTTCAGTTATCACTATTTCAGAGAAATAAGAAGATTTAGCTTCCTCTTCTTTCATTTCTTTTTTATTAATTTTTTGAATTAAAATCTTTATTCTAAATCATTTTACTTGCGCATACAATTCCATAAACCCTTGATACATTCGATCCCAAGAAAAGAATTGTTTATTTTCTTTTACGCCTTCTTGGAATTCTGATTTACGATTATTAGTAAAGAAATCTAAAATAGCAGCGCGAATTGTTTCTGGATTTACATCGACTACATATCCTGCTTTTCCATCTTCTACAATCTCAGGAAGTCCGCCCACTTTAGTAACCACCATTGGATTTTCAAAATGATAAGCCAATTGAGAAATACCACTTTGTGTTGCTGACTTATAGGGTTGCACCACTAAATCTGCCGCACAAAAGTAATAACGAACTTCATCATTTGGAATATAATCCGTTCTTAATTCTAATAAATCTGAAACGCCCTCTTGTGCTATTAAATTTTGATAAAATTCTTCATTTCCATAATATTCACCCGCAATAATAGCTTTTATATTTAACGCACGAATCTTTGGATGATTTAATGCCTTAATCAATAAATCTAAACCCTTGTAATCTCGGATGAAGCCAAAAAACATAAGATATTGAAAATCAGAAGATAAATTCAAATGATTTAAAGCATCTTCTCGCTTAACTTTTTCTCCATAATTATCATAAATAGGGTGTGGAATGTAAATAAGGGGCTGTTGTTTTAAAAAGTGCTTCATCTCTTCTTCTACAGATTTCGACATCACTATAAATGCATCTGCTATATCCGTAAAATATTGCGCTAATTGAAAATCGCCAATTCGTTGTTCATGTGGGATAATATTATCAATATTGGCAATGACTTTGGTATGCTTATTTTGTTTGATAATTCGAAGTATTGTACCATAAGATGGCCCAAAGAAAGGCATCCAAAATTTACAAACTACCAAATCGGGTTTTATATCTCGTATTTCACGTCCTACTCGCCACCAATTGAATGGATTGACCGAACTAATTTTGATTCGAATATCTAAGTCTTTGGGTGCTGGATCAGGAGAAAATTGTGTTTTACCTGGAAAGAAAATAGACGGATATTGTAAGGTGAATGTATACAAAATAACTTCATGCCCTTGCTTTAGAAATTCTTGTGCAATTCGTTCATTAAACGACGCAATACCTCCTCGAAGTGGATGAGCGGGGCCAATAATTACAATCTTCATTAATGTGATTCTGGTTCTTGGCGAAGTTGAGGTGAATTAGCGGTATGTATTTTTTTTGCGGAAGTTGAAAAACCAACTTCTTCTTCAATTAAATAAGCATTGCGATTGGGAGAATTTCGAGCTACTAATTCAGCTAAAAAACCCGTAACGAAAAGTTGAGTACCCACAATTAAGGCTAGTATTCCCAAATAAAAAAGAGGTCGTTCATCCATATTATAGCCTTCAAAAAAGATTTTTTGCACACTTAAAACTGTTAAGATTACTATTCCAACTAATGAAAAAAGTGTTCCCAAGGTCCCCATGATATGCATGGGTTGTTTCCCAAATCGACCAACAAAAGTAATGGATAATAAATCTAACGGTCCATAAATAAAGCGGCTTAATCCAAATTTAGTCACCCCATATTTTCGTTCTTGATGTTGTACCACCTTCTCTCCTATTTTTTTGAATCCTGACCATTTTGCAATTACAGGAATATAACGATGCATTTCCCCATACACATCTATACTTTTTACAACTGCACTTTTGTAAGCTTTTAAACCACAATTAAAATCATGCAATTGAATACCACTGATCCATCTGGTAACAGCATTATAAAATTTAGTGGGAATTGTTTTAGAAAGTGGATCAAAGCGTTTTTTCTTCCAACCGCTTACCAAATCATAACCTTCTTCTTTTATCATGCGAAACAATTCAGGAATTTCTTCTGGGCTATCTTGTAAGTCTGCATCCATGGTAATCACGACATCCCCTTTGGTAAAACTAAATCCCGTATGCAATGCCGCCGATTTTCCATAATTACGGCGAAATTTAATTCCCTTCACGGAAGGATTATCTTCCATCATCTGTTTAATAATCGACCAAGAATTATCGCTGCTACCATCATCTATAAAAAGAATTTCATAGGAGAATTGATGTTGTTCCATGACTTTACATATCCATTGCTCCAATTCGCCAATAGATTCTTCTTCATTCAATAAGGGGATAACCACTGAAATATCCATCCGTGTCTGCTTAATTTTAAATTATACTTTTTTGAACGTAGAGGCGATTAATCCTATTATAATAGAAAGAATAAAACCACCCATAGCTCCTTTTGCATACGCAAATAAAAGACTTCCTGTTCCAATTTGTTCATCTAGAATTGAGTCCTCACTTGCCACCCCCGGTTGTGAAGCAGGTAAGTAGCCTTCCATGACTTCTAATTGTAAATCATATAAACTTGGATCAATGTAAGAAAACAAGACATAATAAAAGAGATGAAAAATTAAATTCGCTATTAAAAAAACGGTAAATGGATTGCGGATCATGTTCCGAAATTTTTTATGGTATTGTATGGATTGAAACATAAAAAACACATAAATCAAAATGGAATTCACATACAAGAAAGGGGACACCATCGTTTTCGGATCGGTATAATAAACGAGCAGGAATAAACCAGATGTGATTATTCCTGCTAGTAGTCCTAAAGTAATAGGATTTTTCAAGATTATTTATTTTTAAGGATAGCTGATGAAATTAAGGAGATAATAAGTCCAATTATCAAATAACCTACAAATGCCGAACCTGCTATTACGCCAGGAGACATAAAAGATTCCATCATATCGCCCATTTGATCTGCTTGCTCATCATCTAACTGTTCCATCGCAATTTCACGCATAATTTCTATAGCATCTGGCGCAATAAAATTGAAGAAAACTAAGGTCCATATCACCCCAATAATTGCCATAATTAAAGTAGTGAATAGCCCTGTTTTGAAAGCATCTCCAAATGAAATTTGTCCAAAAAGATTTTCTTTTTTGTGATACATGATCGCCATTACAATACCGCCTATCATGATACCATAATTAAGAACAGATGACAGTATACTACTTTCTCCAGTAGATATCTCGTCTATACCAGCAAGATATAAAGCTAACGCTATTACACTAAGTAGAATTCCAGTAATAAGACCATAACGCACGCCCACTCCCCATGCACTTCCCCGAGGTTCATTTGAGATAAAATCATTAGTAGGATTTTCCATGATGTTTTGTTTTTAATTGATTAAAGAAATGATTCTTTTGAATTTTCATTTCAATCGCAAAGAACCATTTTAGTTCCATTAATAATACCATAAATTTTTGCATCAAATTGTTCTCCTAAAAAAGGAGTGTTTTTTGATTTAGAAGCAGATTTTTCAAATGTCCAATTTTGTTGGGTTTGAAATAATGTGAAATTACATTTTGCTCCTTCTTCAATTTTTGGTAAAGGCAAATTAAGGCATTTTCTGGAATTATAAGCTAATTTTTCGACCAAAATAGATAGGTCAATCTTTTTCTTCAAGTATTTACTCCACAAAGGAAAGACTGTTTCTAAACCTATCGCTCCAAATTTAGCATAGGCAAACTCCAATTCATTAGCTTCAACATCTAAAGGTACATGATTGGATATAATCGTATCTATAGTACCGTCTTTCACGCCTTTAATTAAAGCCAGACGATCATTTTTTGTACGTAAGGGAGGTAAAACCTTAAAATTTGGATCAAAAGAAGTCAAAACCTCATCTTCAAAAATAAGATTCATAATAGCTACAGAAGCTGTAATATTTAATCCTTCTTTTTTAGCTGCGCGAATTAAATCGACACTTCTTGCTGTAGAAACAGCCGAAATATGGAGTTTAGATTGCGTATATTTCACTAAATCAATATCTCGTTGTAGCATTAATTCTTCTGCGACATGAGGAATACCAACCGTTCCCATCATGGTACTGTGATAGCCCTCATTCATTTGTCCACTATGAGCTAGTGTTGCATCCTCCGAACGATTGATCAAAACACCATCAAATGCTTTGACGTAATCCAATGCTCGGAGCATCAATGCAGCATTTTGTATGGGTTTTTTACCATCTGAAAAGGCAACTGCCCCAGCTTGAGCCATATCATACAATTCGGCCAAATCCTTTCCTTGTGTTGCTTGTGAAATGGCACCAATTGGATGAAAATCTACACTGGAATGAATTGTATTATTTATGGTGTATTGAACAGTAGCTTTGCTATCAACGGCAGGCATCGTATTGGGTGCGCATGCAAGGGCCGTATATCCTCCTTTTGCAGCAGCAGATGAAACAGAACGAAAATCTTCTCGATGTTCTAAACCAGGTTCTCCTACTTGCGTTCCAATATCCAACCATCCTATAGAAAGGTGTAAATGATCGGCTTCAATGATGGTAGCGTCTTTAGGCTTAGATAAGGAAGAATCAATAGCTTGAATGATTCCATCTAGAACATGGATATCCACCTTTTGTAAATGCATTTCATGTGTAGGAGCAATGAGTATTACTTGCCGAATTAGTACGTTCATTAGTTTTGTTTCTTCTTCTCAGTAACACTTGATTCATGCAAAAAGGCTAAATTATGTTTTCCATAGACGCAGTAATAATACCTCCAAGGCTAGAAAAATAAGTGCCAAAATCACGCACCATCTCCAAAGTACAACTCCTCTACTTCGTTCTCCGATCGTTTGTGTAATATCTGTATTATTATTGGCTTCGATAATTGCCATTTTTGCATTGGTCAATTGGCTTTTCAAATCAGCGAGGCTAAAGTACGCTAAATTTGATTCTTGACGATTAAAATTGAAGGCAAATTTATCTAAAATTTCATCTTTATTTAAAAATAAATTATAATATCCTGCTTCTGAGATTTGATTATTAATACCCAAAATGACTTTCGAAGCAACCACTTTTTGTTCAGGAATAAATTCTTCTGCTTTTCCTTTTAACTTATACACCATTTCGTTATTCGCTGTTTGAGCATCTGCTTGTAGTAATTCTTCATCTCCGATGACATAGGCTATTTTTCGATCTTTTGAAGATGAAATCGCCATTTTGTACAACATTGGAATAAAAATGTCTGCATTTCGGACAAGATCATTAAAATCTGTATTTAAAGGAGCCGAACATAAATATAAATTTCCTTGACCAGATTCATATTTTCCTAAAAAACTAGAACCATCTCGATAACGCATTAAACGTTCTTCTGATCGACTAGAAAAATTACTAATCTTGAAATTTCCTTGTGTTACTGGTAATTTCATATTAGGTGATCGTTTTTCAAAAACATCTTTAAAGATGAATTCTTCAAAATTAAGCGTGGAAACCGTACGATCTTGTTTGTCAAATGCTTCCAATTGGTTGGCTGGAAAAGTCTGTAAGAAATTTTTATACGAATCAATATTGGCATTTTGAGCAGGAAAGACTAGTACATTACCGCCATTAAAAACATATTGACTCAACTCCGAGGACATACCAGAAGATATGTTGATTACATCATTTAAAATGATAAGTTGATAATCTGGAAATTTGGAATATTCTAAATTTCGTGCAGGTTGATTCGTCAAATCAAAATAACCAATTCCTCGAAACGCAGCATCTAAAAATTTATTAGGTGTATTTTCATTTATAACTAAAATATCAATTTTTTCAGCTACATTAAAACTGAAATAATACGAATCATCAAATTGAATAGGATAATCTGTTATAGTCAATTTTGCCTCGTGCCATCCCGTTCTTAAAATGGTAATATTAACGGTATCAATCACACTTCCACCTGCTGGAATCTTTAAAGAACCCTCTGGTTTTTCTTGCCCATCCAAACCTACACTTAGTCGAACATTTTCTACATCCTCATTACTGTAGTTTCTAATTTTCACCAAAAGTGGATTCGTTTGATTAATGGTTTGTACAGGCGCATCGAACCACGCAGAATCAATGGCTATATTTTTTTCTTGAACAGCTTGAAGTGGAATTAAATTTATATCAATACTGGTATCTCTATATTCGGATAGATCTGTAATGTTTTTTTGAAAATCAGAAATAATATAAGCAGCCTGATTATCAGTCGTAGATTGATTAAGAGCTTGTTGCTGACGTGTAGCGACACGAGATAGATTTTTTACAGCAGGAGAAATTTTAAGCTCATCAATTAAAGAAAGTGCATCTTCTTTACTGACAAGGCGTTGATGTCGTCCTTCAAAATCGTTGGTTAATATTTGAAAGCGATCTTCAACCTCATACGCCGAGACAATCTGTCGAGCTCGTTGTTTGGCTTTTTCTAGCAAAGGAACATCTTCACTGAGTGCACTCATACTAAACGAATTATCTACGAAAACACTAACCGCTTTTTCTCCTTTTTGCACTTCAGCATCTTGTGGAATGAAAGGTTGAGCGAATGCCATAACCAAGGCAGCAATTGCCAACAAACGCATCATTAAAACGAGAAGATTACGTAGTTTTCGGCGGGCACTAGTTTCTTCTTTTACTTCTTTCAAAAACTTTACATTAGTGAAGTAGACTTTCTTGAAGCGTCGAAAGTAAAACAAGTGAATGATAATCGGTATTGCTAATGCCGCTAAAGCATATAAAAAAGTGGGATATAAAAATTGCATGAGCGCAAAAGTACTATTTTTTATGGTCTAATTTTCGTTTCAACAAATGATCTAGTGCGTGTGCACTTTTCTCATAAATTGGGACTATTTGTAATACGTTTATTTTTTATATAAGTTGTCAATAACATAAAATATATCAGCTAATTAAAAATAATCATATTGCTATTTTTAATTTGATATAAATAATGTACCTTTACGCCGTTAAAATCCTGACGTCCGTTTTTCGGATTAATCGGGTATGGTTAAACCAAATAAATTTTGACCTGAAATGGCAGTAAAAATTAGATTACAACGAAAAGGTCGTAAGAAAAGACCTTTCTACCACATTGTGGTTGCAGACGCACGCGCTCCTCGCGATGGTCGTTTTATTGAAAAATTGGGAATTTACAACCCAATGACAAGTCCCGCAACAATTGATCTTGATCGAGACAAAGCATTCGATTGGTTAATGAAAGGGGCTCAACCTACCGAAACAGCAAGAGCTATTCTTCGCTTCAAAGGTGTATTATATCGTAAACATCTTATGCGTGGTGTTTCAAAAGGTGCTTTAACGCAAGAAGAAGCAGATTTAAAATATCAAGAATGGATCGCTGCAAAAGAAGCTAAAATTCAAGCTCGTGTAGATCAAAACAAAGCAGATCGCCTCAAACGATTAGCTGAAATCTCGGGACAAGCTCCTCCAAAACCTGTAGCACAAGAAACTGCATCAACAGACGAACATGCTCCTTCTGACACTGATGATCGTTCTTTTGCTGAATCTGTAGAACAAACAACGGTAGAATCTTTTTCAGAACCACAAGGTATAGTAGCAGATGCACCAGTAGAAGAAGCTGCTCCCGAAGCGCCAGCGGAAGAGCCTGCACCAGTAGAGGAAGCTCCAGTTGCGGAAGAAACTCCAGCAGAAGAAGCTGCTCCTGAAGCGCCAGCGGCAGAAGTTAAACCAGACGATTTAAAGAAAATCGAAGGTATCGGACCAAAAATTTCTGAATTATTACAAGCAGGAGGTGTTCGTACTTTTGCAGAACTAGCAGCAGCTGATGTAAGCCGTTTAAAAGAAATTTTAACGGAAGCAGGTAGCCGTTATCAAATGCATGATCCTACTACATGGCCTCAACAAGCAGCACTTGCAGCGGAAGGAAAGTGGGATGAATTAAATGAATTACAAGATAGACTAGATGGTGGAAAAGTTGTAGATTAATTCAATTTACAATTTTATTCAACTCAAAATAAATTAAGAGCTGATCTATTTCTAGATCAGCTCTTTTTTATTTCCCTTTCTTCAATATTTTTTAGTAAATAAAGCAACAATTTTCATTTATTTAAGTTATCTTTACTAAAACTATCTGGATAGAATTATAACTAATCTATCCAATCAAATTAAAGAAATTTAGAACCTGATAACGCTTAGTTGCGCTATCAGGTTCGCTTTTAAAAACGATCAATCTAAAATAATAAACATTTATGAAGGAACTCGATCAACACTATATCGACCAACTTGAAACCATAAAAAAAACTATTCAAGCATCGGAGGAACTTAAAACTTATCAAGAAGAAGAGGAAGAAGAGGATTATCAAAACCTCCGTAATACTTACGAACCTCAAATGGCTACTTTACACAGTACAGTAGCAGAAGACAACCCCCTTCAACTTATTAATTTAGAGCGTGAATTTTTGCATGAAGATTTCGAGGGGCTTTATTTGCCTCGTTTGTTGGGTTTTTCTGTATTGCGAGAAGAAATTAATACGACTTCTGAGAAATATGTTCGTCCACAAAATCACTTTAAGGATATTCTTTTGGCGATTTGTAATTCTTCTAATTTCGATTATTTGAAAAAAAGAATTGGGCAATCAATTCAAATGGGATTTGCCTTTAGTAGTGATATTTGGATTACCAATTTGATTAATACCATTGTCAATCGACGAATTCGCTATTTTCTTCAAGGTCAAAAACTCGATAAGTATCGTGTTCCTCATGAACGAAGACGTATGATTAATCGTTTTCGTAAACAATTTGTAAAAGATAATTTCTTAACCACAGAATTTCCTTCTACGGTTAATGAATTGAAATTGATGTACAACTCGCTGAAAAACTTTTTAGTTTATCGAGCAGTTGGCAAACATAATAATGCTAGCATTCTTCCAGAAATTAAAAAAATCGTTGAAAACAAAGATTTATTTGGCATGAAAGAACATGTCAATATTTTAGGAGTGTATGCTAATATGTTTGATTTAGATGATGCCCATAATAAAGCATTGGCCGAGATTATCAATCAAGTTAGAAAATCAGAAGAAAATTTTACCGAATACTATTTTGATTTCCTTTTAGATTTTTCTGAAAATGGATTTTATGCTGGTGCAGCACAAGATAAAAGAGCCTCCGAATTATTAGATAAATCTATCGATGATGATTTAACTCGTTTTTATAATCTTGTGGATGATATTCACAGCAAAAGTTATTTGAACGAAGAAGTGATTGATGACATTCGAGTTTTTTATCATAGTTATGAAGGATTATCTGATATTAATGAATGTTTGAGAAATGTAATTTATGGATATTTTGCACGCTTGCTGAATAATTTAGAGTTGAATGAATATAGTGAGATGTTTGAATTAGCTAAAATATTTCCAACTTATATGGATTTATTTTCCAATGAACAATTCAATCAAGATGTCAAAGACTTATGTATGCGTTACATCCGTAAATTGTTGAAACATTATACCGATAAGCGTGGACGTGATTATCAAGATATTAAGAAGTTTGTTTCAGCTAATTTTGTTGATTTTGGTTTCTTAAAAGAAAAAGAAGTCGTCGAATTATTTAAGACAAGAAGAAAACGAAAAACAGCAGTAAAATAAAAACGTGATAGCTTCAAAAATAAAATTCACCTCAATTTCATCTACTTCTTGTTTTGAAATTGAGGTTTTTTATTAATTTTCACTCAAAATCCATTGCTTTGTCTAGAATTGTCATTGTTTCCAATCGTCTTCCCCTTACTATTGATAAAAAAGAAGGGGCTTTACATTATTATCCAAGCGCAGGAGGTTTGGCTACTGGGCTGAATTCTCTAGATGAACAAATTGAAAAAATATGGATTGGATGGCCTGGAAGAGCTGTTAAATCTTCTACCGAACAAGAAGAAATCAAAAAAGAATTGGTGGATCGACAACTATTTCCCGTTTTTTTAAATAAAAAAGAAATTGAACGCTACTATGAAGGTTTTAGTAATAAAACTATTTGGCCTCATTTTCATTATTTCACACAATATACTACTTATGATAATCAATATTGGAAATATTACCAATCTGTAAATCAACGATTTGCAGAAGCTGTCATCGAACAACTAAAAGAAGATGATATTGTCTGGATTCATGATTATCAACTATTATTGTTACCTGCATTAATTCGTCAAAAATTTCCAACTATTTCTATAGGTTTCTTTTTGCATATCCCTTTTCCTTCTTATGAAATTTTTAGAATGCTTCCTTGGCGAAAAGAGATTTTGGAAGGAGTATTAGGAGCTGATTTAATTGGTTTTCATACATATGGTTACATGCGTCATTTTTTGAGTGCAGTATATCGTATTGCAGGTTATGAACACAATTTTGGGCGATTAACTATTAATAATCGGCTGGTCAATACTGATGTTTTCCCTATGGGTATTAACTATGAAAAATATGCCTTTCCACCCAATGTAGAATCTTCTTTATTTCAACAAAACGAAGATCAAAAACTGATTATCTCCATTGATCGACTAGATTATACCAAAGGAATTCCTCAACGCTTACGAGCTTTTGAGCAGTTCATTCAACGGTATCCTTCTTATCGAGGCAAAGCAACTTTAATGCTTATTGTTGTTCCTTCTCGTTCTAATGTGGATCAATATCAGGATTTAAAAAATGAAGTCAATACTTTAGTCGGACGAATTAATGGAGAATATGGAACATTTGATTGGGTGCCTATACAGTATTATTATCGTTCTTTTTCATTTGAAGATTTAGTGGCTATTTATCAAGCAGCAGATATAGCAATGATCACACCTTTACGGGATGGTATGAATCTAGTCGCTAAAGAATATGTAGCTTCCAAAGAAAAAAGCCAAAAAGGAGTACTCATTTTAAGTGAAATGGCTGGTGCTTCTAGTGAGTTGAGCGATGCATTAACGGTCAATCCTCAAGATGAAAATGATATTGTTGAAAAGCTGTATTTAGCCCTAACGATGCCAAATCAAGAACAAGCAGAACGACTACAAAAAATGCAAAAGCGATTGAAAAAATTCACAGTGAGTCATTGGGCAGAAGCCTTTATACATGAATTGCTAGATTTACAAGAAGGAAGAAAAAAAGTATATACTTCTTTTTTGGGTTCAAAACATCAATATCAATTATTAGATAAATATAAAAAAGCAAAACACGCACTTCTCATCTTAGATTATGACGGAACTTTAATGAATTTTCATAAAGATATTAATGCTGTTTCTCCAGATGAAGAATTAATGAGTATGCTTACCCAATTAACTAATCGTTCTCAAAATAAATTAGTCATTAATAGTGGACGGGATCATACAACTTTAGATCAATGGGTTGGTCATTTAGGAATTGATCTAGCAGCAGAACATGGGGTTTGGTTGAAGAAAGGCGATATTTGGCAGGTCAATGCTGGAATGAGTAGCAATTGGAAAAAAACGGTTCGTCCTGTTTTAGAAAGTTTGGTAGAACGTAGCCCCGGTTCTTTTGTAGAGGAAAAAAATCATTCGCTGGCTTGGCATTATCGAAGTATCGATCGAGATCTTGGAGCAAAACGCGTTCGGGAATTTAGAGATGTCTTAATTTATTTAACGGCTAATCTGGATTTACAAGTTTTAGAAGGAAATAAAGTCGTTGAAATTAAAAATGCAGGCGTTAATAAAGGAAAGGCCTGTCTACAATGGTTGGCGGAAAAAGATTATGATTTTATATTAGCCATCGGAGATGACCAAACAGATGAAGATACCTTCAAAGCCTTGCCAGATGAAGCATTTACTATAAAAGTAGGAGATGAACAAACAGCAGCGCGTTTTAATGTACAATCCGTAGCTCAGGTACGAGAGCTACTCCGTTTGCTTTGTAATTCTTAACCAACTACAAATTACATTACAGGCTAAAGCCTATCCTATTCTATTTATTTAAATTTCTTGCTCTCCTTTAAAATCACTCAAAGAAACCACCATAATAATAGCCCCAGTTAAAATCAGCAATAATCGAATAATTAAACCTGCTGATGCCCCAAATGCATCAATCCAAGTTAAAAAAGTGAATTTTGCTCCAATTACAGCAAGTACCATTGATAAAATACCGATTGCAAAGAAGATAAAACCAATTAGTGTCCAGAGTCCTTTTGGCATATGAATCAAGATTTAGACTACAAATATAAATAGCCTTTTCTCCTTTTTTGTTTATTTCAAGTAAATATTCCAGATCATTTGGAAAACTAAAGCAATCTTTTAAACAAGCCAAATGGAAAAACGTATATTTGTGTTAACCAAATTATAAGCTATTAATAGATGGTGCAATTAGTTGAATGCCCAAGGGATGCCATGCAAGGCTTAAAAGAATTTATTCCCACAGCATTAAAAACCCAGTATATTAACCACTTACTACAAATAGGGTTTGATACTCTAGATTGTGGTTCTTTCGTATCGCCCAAAGCCATCCCTCAAATGCGTGATACCGCTGAAGTAATTCGAGGATTAGATTTAAGTACTACCAAAACGAAGCTTTCTGTCATTGTAGCCAATCGCCGCGGAGCCAATGATGCCGTTCAATTTGAGGAAATTGATTATTTAGGCTATCCTTTTTCTATTTCTGAGACCTTCCAATTAAGAAATACCAATGCAACTATAGAAGAATCTTTAGAACGAGTACAACAAATACAGGATATTTGTTTGGCGCATGATAAGAAAATGGTCTTGTACATTTCTATGGGCTTCGGAAATCCTTATGGTGATGAATGGAATGTAGAAATCGTTCAAAAATGGGTGGATCGTCTGATAAAAATGGGAATTACTATTTTTTCTTTATCGGATACGATTGGAGTTTCTAATCCTGATAATATTTCTTATTTATTTGGTTCCTTAATTCCTCAATATCCAGATGCTATTTTTGGGGCGCATTTGCATACTCAACCGCATAATTGGGAAGAAAAAGTAAAAGCTGCCTATGAAAATGGTTGTTTTCGATTTGATGGAGCGATTAAAGGATTCGGGGGCTGTCCGATGGCAAAAGATGAATTGACAGGAAATATGCCTACTGAAAAAATGATTACTTATTTTCAAAAAAATGAAATCGAAACAGGCTTGAAAACGGATTTATTTGAAGAAGCCATCAAAATGTCTACCCAAGTCTTTCCACTACATTAACCATAATTCCTATGTTTGTTTTACCAGTTGAATTTGCCACTCCACAATATGATGAAACCGTTCGTCTAAGAGATAAAA
Organism: Saprospiraceae bacterium; assembly: GCA_020628645.1. Lineage (GTDB taxonomy): Bacteria > Bacteroidota > Bacteroidia > Chitinophagales > Saprospiraceae > JAHDES01. The sequence goes on along the minus strand of JAHDES010000002.1, from coordinate 126,414 downwards.
TCTTACGAAAACCCTTGGGTTTAGAATTTTATGCCAAAGATTTAGCGAAGGAATATGTCGATTTTCATTTAGCTTGCTATGCAGAAGATCATACCCTATTGGCTTGTTTGGTATTAAAACATTTATCAAAGGATGAAATTAAAATGCGGCAAGTCGCTGTAGATGATACGCTTCAAGGCAAAGGCATCGGAACAGAAATAGTAAAAGCATCTGAACGATTTGCCAAACAAAAAGGCTATAAAAAAATAGTCTTAAATGCTCGAGATGTAGCCGTCCCCTTTTATTTAAAAATGGATTACCAAAAAATTGGAAAACCTTTTACCGAAGTTACCATCAAACATTATAAGATGGAGAAAACACTCTAAAAGTTCAAAAAATAAAATTAAAGAATTAAATTACTCAACATATGCCACTTCAAAATTATACCTATACCGTTTCAGAACGATTTCTTCGTTATGTGCAAATTGATACTCAATCTGATCCAAATTCTACGACTTATCCTTCTACGGAGAAACAAAAGGACTTAAGCCGCTTGTTGGTGAAAGAATTGCTCGAAATGGGAATTAAAGATGCTCATATGGATGAATGGGGTTATGTCATGGCAACGATTCCTTCTAATACCAATAAAAATGTAGCTACCATCGCTTTTTGTTCACATGTCGATACGGCACCTGATGCGAGTGGAACAAATGTAAAACCTTTGGTTCATAAAAATTATCAAGGACAAGCAATTACACTGCCAGATGATCCTTCTGTGGTATTGAGTCCATCTGATTATCCGCATTTGAATAAGCAAATTGGAAATGATATCATCACCACTAGTGGAACAACCCTTTTAGGTGCCGATGATAAAGCAGGCGTAGCAGAAATCATGGATGCAGCACATTATTTAATGACACATCCTGAAATCAAACATGGGCCAATTAAATTATTATTTACACCAGATGAAGAAGTCGGCGCAGGTGTTGAAAAATTAGATTTAGAAAGATTAGGAGCTGATTTTTGTTATACTTTAGATGGCGGTGTCCCTGGAACTTTGGAAGATGAAACCTTCTCCGCAGATGCCGTAATCATCAAAATAAATGGTGTTCCCGTTCACCCAGGATATGCCAAAGGAAAAATGGAATCTGCTATCAAAATCGCCTCAGAAATTATAGCGGCTTTGCCAAAAGATCGTCTATGCCCTGAATCTACTAGCGGTCGTCAAGGATTTGTACATCCCACTTCGATAGAAGGAAAATTGGAAAGTGCAACTTTGAAATTTATCATCCGAGATTTTACAACGGAAAAACTAGAACAACACGAAGCAGAATTGAAATCTATCATGGAAGCCGTCTTGAAGAACTATCCAAATTCTTCTGCCGATTTTGAGGTCAAAGAGCAATACCGAAATATGAAAATTGTTCTCGATAATCATCCTCAAATTGTTCAATATGCAGAAGAAGCCATTCGTCGATTAGGCTACGATCCTGTTAAAAAACCTATTCGTGGTGGTACAGATGGAAGTCGCCTATCCTTTATGGGTTTACCTTGTCCAAATATTTTTACAGGCATGCAAGGCATTCACTCCGTTAAAGAATGGGTATCTATCAAGGATATGGAAGAAGCCGTGGAAATGATTGTCAATATTTGTCAGATTTGGGAGGAGAAGGCGTAGTTAGACGGTTAGAGAAGAAACGGGAATAAATTCGTTTTGTTATTACTAAAAAGTATTCTACATACGTCAAACGATTTAAATCAAAATACGATGAAACATCAAACTCTATGTTCGCTCTTATTTTGTTTAGTATTCTTTAGTGTAAATGCTCAAGAAACTGTTAAAGAATATGAACGCCTTGCTTTATTTACGGCTGCTTCTGTGCAATACATTCAATATACCACTAATCGTTTTGAGTCTGAATTAGTGCAAGGAGAAATCACCACTTCTGAATTAAAAGCATACGCTCAATATCCTTGGGAGTTTGAAGATAAAGGCTTTACTTGGTTGAATGGCATTGATTTCACCTTATTAAGTCCAAGTGTGATTGAAGAAAATAATGATGTGGACATTACTCGTAATTTCTATGCTATCTCCTACAATATGGGCTTCATACAAGAAGTAGGCAAGAAGAATTGGAGCGTGATGGCCTTCTTAAAACCCACTTTAGCGAGCGATTTTCAAACAGATTTTTCTGGAGAAGATTTCATTTTTCAAGTGGCTGGATTTACAACGAAACGTGTGAATGAATTTTGGGAGTTTGGGTTTGGTGCTTCTTTAAATACGCGATTTGGAAATGAGCAATTGCTTCCCCTACTCTATTATTTTAGAAAAAAAGGAAAATGGGAAACAGACTTCTTCTTTCCATCTCATCTACGCCAGTTTTATTGTTTTGAAAATAGTAAGATTGGCTTATCAGGCGCCATTGATGGAAACAATTACAATTTTGAAAATACCGTGATTCCTAATTTAGATTTAGACAAACTGAGCTATTCTCGTGTCAATATTGGTCCTGTTTATGAATTCAAAATATTTAGAGATGTGTATGCCAATGTGCAAGGAGGTGTCACCATTATGAATCGTCAAACTTGGAACGATCAACTTAAAAATCAAGTTTTAGATATGACCCCTGAAGACAAACTCTTTTTCATCATCAGCTTAAAATATTTAAGATAAAACTCACCCCAAAAAGAATAGCGTATGCCCGCAGCCCAGTCCCAACCAAAGACTAAATACCAAAGACCCCAAACTAAACTACTTCCCAAAAAATCCCATCGACCAAGGCTTCCATTTCGCAGCTACAATATTGTAATGTTCCTTTACGCGAAACTCCTTTTTGAAAAAGATAATCCCACAATAAAATAAATCAATACTCAGGCGAACGCGTTCATCTTTACATATTTCATCCCAAGCCTCCTCCATTTCTTCTGACCAATGAATATCATCAAAGACAAAAATACTGTCTTCATGTGCATATTGATAGCAGGTTTCAAAATAATCTAAAGTAGGTTGTTTTCGATGATTGCCATCTATAAATGCATAATCTAATTTTGGTACTTCTTTTAATGCTTTTGGAAGAGTATCTTTAAATTGACCTTGCAAAAGTTTTATCTGAACAGGATTATTATATTGTTGAAAAGATTGACGGGCAAGATTTGCAATAGCCGTAGAACCTTCTAGTGTAATTAATTGAGCATTATAATTAGCGGAAGCTTGATATAATGCAGAAATCCCTAAAGACGTACCTAATTCTATTAAATTTTCAGGTTTGTATAAATTGATGAGTCGAAAAAGTAGTTTTGCGCGATAGGGAGAAGAAAGTGCATTCTTAGCAATGGAACTAATCTTACGTTCATTTCTTTTATCCACTAATGAACCAGCCCCATAATCTTCTACTTGAATTGTTCGAGTATCCTTTAAATATTGTTTTCGGATAAACTCAATTTCTTCAAAGGCATAAAAATTGCGTTGATCTTCCAAGACTGCATTTGCAAATTCAAATACAAAAGGAGAATGAATATCATATACGGTATCAGCTTTCCAATAAAAGGACAAAAATCGGCGCACTATCTTCAAATGACTCAAATCGTTGATGGTTTCGTTGGCTCAAAGTTAAGGTTTTCCTATTTTGTAAAAAAATGATACGATTAAAGAGTTTAGATTCGTTTCTTTTTCAATTACATTAAGCACATACAAACTATAAATATGATTCAACGCATTTTAATTCTCGCTCTTTTTTGCATTCCATTTTCTGTTTTTGGACAAACCTATAATACCGCCGCTGGACTTCGAATGGGTTCCGATTGGGGCTTTACTTTCAAACAACGTTTATTAAAAAAAGTTACCCTAGAAGGAATCGTGCAAAGTGGATTTAATCGAGAAGAAACTTTAGTAACTGGCTTGATCGAGCGACATTATCCCCTACTTTCAAAACGCTTCAATTTTTATCTAGGAGGAGGTGTGCATAAGGGATGGAATACAGCTACAGAACCTACCTACGAAGATCCTTTTGGTATAACTGGAATTGTAGGGGCAGAATTTACCATTGCACGGATCAATTTATCGTATGATTTCAAACCTGCCGTAAATCTCTCTGGCGGAGAAAAAAATGTATACTCACAACATGGCATCTCAATCAGATATGTTCTGGTTAAAAAGAAATTATTTGACGGGAATAATGACCGAGATAAGCGTAAAAAACAAAAAGCAAAAGCCAAGAAAAAACGCCAAAAACAACGCGCTAAAAATGGATCAGATTGGAAGTTTTGGGAACGAAATTAAAATTCATTGATTCCATGTTTCGATTTTCCTTTGAGGTCATTTTACTCTTATATAAAATAAAATGTGTTAATTTATCTTCATCTAAAAATTGAAACTAAGTATTAAATTTAAATCCATCCCCCAACTAGGCGGGAGGCTCGAAAAGATAGTGTTTGACCGGAGGGAGTTTATCTTTTCGAGCGTTTTTTGCTTCGTTTTTTTGGCAATGCAAAAAATGAAGTGCCTAGCCGGCATGAGGCGATAATGAAATAAAGTTGGGTCGTTAGACGATAATAAATCAATAATTAAGGGAAAACACATTGGAAGAAATAGATGAAAATAAGTAGTAGATTAATTCACCTTATTCATCATAGCAATCCAATTAGCATTTTCATCTAAATATTGCTTCATTAAATTGGCAGTCATACAAGAATGAATGGGTAAAATATAGATCAAATCACCAATTTCATACTTATTGAATAAAGAAATGGATAAGGACACTTTTCCATGTTCTTGTGAAAGGGCTTTTAAATAGGCACCTTCAATTAAATCATTATTTTTAGTACACACTAGACCATAAATAGTTCCATATTCAGGATGTTCGATTCGATCTTTAGAAAAATGAACGCCTCCTCCATAAATAATTAATTCTTGTCGATCGGGATGTTTGGATACGATTGGACAAGCCATTTTGACTCCAATTTGATGTAATCCACAGGATCCAATTTGGGTTTGCATTAAATCATAAAAAACGAAATTTCCAGGGCGTATTTCATCTATTCCCTCCCAGTCTTCCAACACACTACACGAAGGCGTATCTCCTACAGACAACATCATTTTAGGAAAATATGGAAGAAGAAAGTGCTTGAGAGCAATAAGCAATGGATGAATTTCAGTTGTAATGGCTAAGATTTGTTCCTTAGATCGCGCTTGATACGTATGCCCCAAATGCGTTAATATACCACAAAAAGTCATCTTAGAAGAAGTTTCTATTTGTTGGGCTAGTTGTAAAATTTCATTTTTTTGAGCTAAAGGAATACCTGTTCGTTTTGTTCCCCCATCTATTTTTATAAAAACACCAATAGGATGCGTTAAATGTTCTTTCAAATAATGAACAACTTCCATAGATTCTACCAAAACATTTAATTGAATTTTAGAAGCTAATTGATTTATCGTAGCTATTTCTAAAATATTTACTGGAAAAGCAACAGTAATATCTTCCCATTGATCTTGTGCAAAATAAGCTGCCATTTCGAGTGAAGAAACGGTGATTTTTTGTACGCCCTGCGCTCTATACCACTTGCCTACTTCATGCGATTGATGGGTTTTAAAATGTGGGCGAAGTTCTAGTTTATTTTCCTTGGCTTTTTGATACATCCTTGCAATATTTTGCTGGCATCTTTGGGTATCAATTAGTAAAGTAGGCTGGGTAATGTTCATTTTTAAGTATATTTGATCTTTAAACTCAAAGATATTATTCTTCCATCATAGTCCAAAAATAAGCTTGCTGATGATTCACATTCTTAATCATAAATTTGAACGAATTGCTTTACCCATTGCTTCTTTTCTTATTAAAACGCCCAATCATAATATTCTTTTTGAGACAGGGCCTCATTCTTCGATTAAAGAATTAACCGCAGAATTGGCGCGCCATAGTTTGGAAATTAAGGATATAGATCAAGTTTTTTTAACACATATTCATCTGGATCATGCAGGAGCAGCTTGGGTATTTGCGGAGCAAGGAGCGAAAATTTATGTTCATCCAAAAGGCTATAAACACTTGGCTGATCCTAGCCGTTTGATGGAATCGGCCCGTCGTATTTATCAAGATATGATGGACATGCTTTGGGGCGAAATGCATCCCATTCCAGAAAATCAATTACACATTCTGAACGACCATGAAGAATTTACTTTTGATGACATTACCATAAAAACTCATTTCACACCTGGGCATGCGGTACATCATGCTGCCTTTCAAATTGGTGATGAATTAATAGCAGGAGATGTGGCGGGTGTTAAAGAAGAAGGCGCACCTTCCGTTATTCCCTGTCCACCGCCCGATATTCATATTGAAGATTGGTTAGCATCTATTGAGCGACTTCGTACATTAAATTTAAAAGCCGTTTATGTGACCCATTTTGGAAAAGTGAGTCCTGTAGAGCAGCATTTGGATGAAATAGAATTTTTATTGAAAGACTGGTCGGAATGGATACGTCCGTATGTGGAGAAAGAAGTACCACCTAAAGAATTGATTAAGCCGATGCAAGCTTATATTTTAGAACAATTAAAAGAACGAGGTATTTCAGAAGATAAATTAACGACTTACGAGTTTAGAAACCCTACATCTGCGAATGTATTTGGTTTATATCGTTATTGGAAAAGGAAATTAGAGTTTGAAAAGAAGAAATAATTCTTATTTGTAGTGGGGCACGAATAAATTTACATTTTTTATTCCTCGAATTAGCTCAATTAACGTCCCACCAAAGGTGGACAGGTGGCTAATTTTCACTATTTCAAGGAAAGTAAATTTATACCGTTTTAAATGATAAATGTCGTATACTCCATTTCCTTTACATCGGCATTATACCTTTTCTATCGCAGAGATGTACAACATGTACCGCTAGAAAAGGTATTATTTTCTCCGCATGCCTTTATTTATGAAGAAGGAACAATTTTTTTCCCTTTTTCTAAGATTTTCATCAAAATAGCTGCATCTGGCAAGACAGAAGAAGATTCTGATTCCATTTCTTCTTCTAATTCTACCTCAATTGTTGTATCAACCGTTGGTAATGTTTGATTGGTAGACTGATAGTTTAAGAACAGGTAAGAACCTAAACTTGTTAATAGTAAACAGCTTATAATTATGGTTTTTGCAGTGGTTCTAAACATAGGGTGTTTTCTAATTTTGTGATGCTTAATTTTCCTGCGATTATTTGTCTAGCTACAAGATACGATGAAAGCTTCTAAAAAGTCACTTATTTCGATAAATACTTGTGAATCGAGGATGAAATTAACGTTTCCTTAATAAATAGACAGCTTTAAAACTATAAAAGTTGCATGATTAGTATACTCTTAGAACGAATTATTACAGTTTTAGTTTAAATTTTATCCTTTCACTACTATTTTATTGTTTAACGACTTTAATTATTTCTACTTGATCTGCCATCTGTAGTTGTAGCAAATACATTCCTTTTCCAATGGTATTGGGTAATTCTATAGCGTGTTTTTGAAAAATCGCCCCTTTGGGAGTAATTTCTTTAAATATTAATTTACCCCTTACATCATACAAATGAATAGCTACTTCTGAAAACACCTCAGATTTCATTTCTAGTTGTAGATGATCTATAAATGGATTTGGGGAAACGACTACATTTAATTCTCCTGCAAACTCAAAGGTCGTACTAACACAATCTGTTCTAAATTCAAAAGGAGTTGATACAATACTGGTATCCATTCCACAAATCGTTTGCATTTCTACCTCATAATCAGTGCAAGTAGTCAATCCAGTCAATAAATAAGGGTTTTGGTCTACAATGACTTCTTGCCAAATAGACGAAAGTTTATCTTTATAATTCAATACATACGCATCAGCCATTGGAGAACCTAACCAACTTAAAAGTGCTTCTGTGGTATCAATATCTGTGGTAGTTATATCCATAGGTGGTATTGAGCAATCATTTGGAAAGATCGTTACACAATAATCTTCTACTTCTCCATAATCAAAATTTTCTTCACAAGCTTCAGGTGGTAAATCACCAGATGCAGTACCTGTCCATTTCATAGAAACGCGCATACGTGTACTTCCAAATGAAGCATTCAAAGGAATATGAATGGTATCCATCAATGGCATATTCGTTGACATTCCTGGGTCTACGGCTAATTCTGTTGCATCATCAAATTCACCATTCTGATCATAGTCAATCCAAACTTTAAAGTATTCAAAAAAAGGATTTCCACTGTATTCTTGAGTTATAAAAATAGGATAAGATTCCCCCATAACTAAATCCGTTGTAAAACCTGTATAATCTCCATAACCTTCGTCATTTCCAGAAGTGTTTTCTAAAGTATTGATTAATACACTTTCTATCCATTCAGAACTTGCATCTGCTCCATTTGATACGCAATATTCTAAGTCCGTACAAGAACCACATCCTGCAGTTTGAATAATGTATGATGTACTATAAGACGTTGGTCCAGTATCGCAAATCGATCGAATTTGAAATTCATAATTACTACAATTATCTAAATTAGAAATTGTCTCCATCGTTAAAGAAGTAGGTACTAAACTCCAAGATCCTCCAATTTTACGATAGCGAAGGGTATACCCTCCCGTAGCCGCAAGTACTGAAGACCAACTTATAGCTACGCTTTCTGCTGTGATATTAGAAAAGGTAAGTTCATTTGGTGGTTCACAACAACCATCTGTTCTAAAGGTTTTCAAATTCGAAAAGCCGCTCTGCTCAGAAGTACAAATGGCGTTTAATTCAAATTCATACTCCACACAAGTGGCTAAATTGGTAAGTAAATAAGGAGAACTCACATTACTTTCTGTCATCCAATTGGTTGTTCCTACTTCGCGCCAACGTAGATCAACTTGTTCTGCATCACCTCCTACAATCCAACTTATCTCAGCTTGTTCATCAGTTATCATATTTGCTACGATCGAAGTAGGAGCTGGACAAGGAGAACAATTGGTCACTGCCATTTGAATTGCTGTATTCATATTTAAACGCCCTTCGGTAACAGTAATCATTTCTAAGCTTTGGTTAGGAATAACGCTTTCTAGAATATAATCTTTTACCATTAAAGCAGCCGCAGCAGGATCATTCTTAGCAATAGAAATTAAGGATTGACAAGGAATTGAATATAATAAAGCAACTGTACCCGTAACGTGAGGCGTTGCCCCAGAAGTACCTCCAAATTCAATATAATTATTTCCATTGGCAGCAGTATAGGTATCATCTCCATAAGCCCCTAAATCAATCGAAGTTGCACCATAACCTGCATTTACATAAAGTGCATCTTCACAATTGACATTCGTAACGCCGATAAGATATTCACTAGAACATCCAGTGGGTAAATCTCCAACTTCATCTACATTTACACTTTCATTTATTGTAGCGCCACAATTTAAAATGCCCACTGCACCCAAAGAATCATAAAAAGAACACCAAATGGGTGCATCTTCAGGCTGACCATAATCTACACCCCAAGAAGCATTGGTAGCTACCACAAAAGCGCCTTCTTCCCCGTTCGTTTCGTTATATTTTTTTCTAAAACCATAACTGTATGAGTAGGCTTCTAACACCTCTGATTCAACGCCTGTTCCTCCTCGAACATTCATTAATTTCACCTTCCAGTTTATTCCCGTAACTCCAATATTATTATCTCCAACTGCTCCAATAATCGCATTGACAGAAGTACCGTGATTAGCACCTGTTGCCAAGATTTTATCATTATTCTGTGTGGTATTCCAACCTAAATAATCATCTACAAAACCATTGCCATCATCATCAATTTTATTATTCGGAATTTCTGCATGATTTCGCCACATATTATCTACTAAATCTTCATGGGTGTATTCTACTCCAGTTCGTTCAATCACACAAACCACTATTGTATCACCAAATACCGTCAAGCCCCCAGTTGTAACATCCCAAGCTTCATCCGCATCCAAATCTGCATCTTCAACACAATTGTCCATGCCAGTATTAATATATTGCCATTGATTGGAAAAAAGGGGGTCATTTGGTATTGTTTGACGATCTTGAATGAGGTGATTATATTGGATATTTTGAGTTAAACGACTAACATTGATTTGGGAATAAAAGTGCCGTTCATGAATTTTTGAATGATCGTAGGATAATTTCCAAATAGGAAAAGGTTGAGTCGTAACTACTTCGATCCTTGCATTGGTGTTTCTTCCTTCAAAAAAAGTAAATGCTCGTTGGAAACTAGCCAAATCTACATTTTCCATAGGACGAATTAAGAATTCTCCTTGTACATGCTGGAGTTGTTGGGCATTAGAAAATGTAAATAGAAGGGATAGACAAATGAATAGTAAAAGACGGTAGTGTAATATCATTAAAATTGGGTTTTGGAGATGATATGTTCCTATGTTATATTTTTTCCCAATATACAACGATCTACACTATAACGCTAGTTTTATTTTAAGAATGCTAAGACTTTGTCATTTTAGAGGAAGATTTTTCATTCAGCCTCCACCAAATATTGTCGAAATAGTTTTTTGAACTTTTCTACTTTTGGTGAGATCACATAAGTACAATATGGATTTCGATTGCCCACTTTTCGATAGTAATTTTGGTGATAATCTTCTGCTTTAGAATAATTATGTAAAGCTGCAATTTCTGTTACAATTGGATTTTCCCAAACGCCTGCCTCTTCTATTGCTTGAAGCGATTTTTCGACTATGTTTTTTTGTTCTTCATTATGGTAATAAATGGCTGAACGATATTGCGGCCCCACATCATTTCCTTGACGATTGGGGGTTGTAGGATCATGAACGATCCAGAATATTTCTAAAATTTCAACCAAAGAAATAATTGTAGCATCAAAAGAAATTTTAGCTACTTCTGCATGACCAGTTGTTTTAGTACAAATTTGTTCGTAGGTCGGATTAATGACATGTCCTCCTGCATAACCAGATTCTACTGCCATTACTCCTTTTACATTTTGAAAAACGGCTTCGATACACCAAAAACAGCCACCACCAAGGGTTATTTCTTGTACATTCATTTTTTTCAAGTTGATTACTTATTTAACCATAAAGTTAAATGAAAAGTTGAATGTAATTTAAAAAAAACCGCAGTAAAAAAGACAGAACATCAATACAACTTCATCCAAAGGAAGATAAAGTGAAGTGCTATTAGCAACATCAATACATTTAAAAGGATTATTGGTGTACTAAATGAATATTTACTCGCTATAGAAGGCAATTTTAAGGAATGGCTCATATATTTTTTTACTTCATCATAATTTTCAATATATGCTCTACGAAATTTTAAAGATTCATTTTTATTTGTTAGAATAGTCAAGGTAGATCCCCACTGAGATAAACCTTTAATATTGTTGTAGGAGACTATAGTATTTCCAGTAACTTTATTAACTATTCCATTATTCGCAAAATCGAATTTTGGTGCTAGAAAGTTTCTATAAATTATTATTGCAAACCAAAGTATGTTAAATAAGATAGCTGCTCCAAGTCGATCTTTGTAAAAAATTGAGCGGTCATTTTCAATTAAAAGTAGCATAGACCAAACAAACATAGCGGTAACAAGAACTAGTTCTATCCATCTTTTTCTGTAGGTAACTTTCATTTCTAAATTTTTTTTTGTTTAAATTGTTTTACTTCCAACGGGCTAAAGGAGTAACATCTTGCCCTACAAACTCCCTTTTAAGATATTTATAACATGCTGTAATTCCAATCATCGCTGCATTATCCGTACAATATTGAAATTGAGGAATATAGGTATTCCAGCCTTTTTCTTCTCCAAGATTAGTCAATGCAGCACGTAAAGCAGAATTAGCAGAAACGCCTCCCGCAATGGCTAGTTCTGTGATGCCTGTTTGCTCGGCTGCTTTTATAAATTTATTCATTAAAATACTGACTATTCGATCTTGTACGGAAGCACAAATATTGGCTTTATTTTCTTCGATGAAATTTGGATTATTTTTCAATTCTTTTTTCAGAAAATACAAGATGGAAGTTTTCAAACCACTAAAGCTAAAATCTAAACCCTCAATTTTAGGTTCTGGAAATTTATAAAGAGGTGTTCCTTCTTTTGCCAAACGATCTATAATGGGCCCCGCAGGATAATCTAAACCCAATAATTTACCTGTTTTATCAAAGGCCTCCCCTGCTGCATCATCTATTGTTGAGCCAATTACTTCCATATCTAAATGATCTCGAACGAGAACAATTTGTGTATGTCCCCCAGAAACCGTTAAACATAAAAAAGGAAAGTTAGGTTTGGGATCTTCCGCAAAATGAGCCAGCACATGCGCCTGCATATGATTTACTTCTATCATCGGCAATTGATAACTCAAAGCAAAAGATTTGGCGAAACTCAATCCTACCATTAATGATCCCATTAAACCTGGGCCTCTAGTAAAGGCGATTGCAGTCAAATCTTGTTTTTGAATGCCTGCTTTTTTGATTGCCGTATCTACGACTGGAACGATATTTATTTGATGCGCACGAGACGCAACTTCTGGAACAACGCCCCCGTACAACTTGTGTACTGCTTGATTTGCGACTACATTGCTTAAAACTTGCTCGTCTTGAATGACTGCTGCTGAGGTATCATCGCAAGAAGATTCAATCGCCAAAATTGTAGTACTCATTTTTCTCTTATTTATTTCTATTAGTTCGCAATAAAAGCCCTCATTCAATGAAAGCAGCCTCTGCAAAATCCAACAACTCGTCTATCCAATCCACTAACACTAATGACTTAACTTGTATCGTTGCCAAAGGTACTACAATTGAAGGAACTTTTAAAAGTACTCAAAATGCACGTATTGATGGAAAATTAATTGGTACCATATTATGTGACCAAAAATTAATAATTGGCGTATCGGGAGAAATTGAAGGTGATATTATTACAAATGCTGCATTAATTAAAGGTACAGTAAATGGTACGCTTAAGATAAAAAGTAATTTAACGCTAGATACTACAGCAAAAGTAAATGGCACCATAGAAACAAGTAGTATAGAAATTTTAGAAGGAGCTGATTTCAAAGGTACTTGTAGTTTTAGTAAATAAACCCACCAAAATAAAAGCAATTTTCATCTAATCATTTAAGGAGAATTATTCCTTTATAAATCATAATATTTCAAAGAAAAAGTTAGAATATGGTATTCAAGTATTCACATTCTTAAAAAATATGATTTAAATAGCTTTCTTTTTTAGAAAAAATAGTATTATTGCATCGAAACAAATCGAAACTTTTACCCTTATGAGAATTGTAATAAACTTAGTCTTATTTTTAGTTTGTTGCTTTTTAGCATACTTACTGTATAATAGTATCTGGGAACCAATTGCGTTCCAAAATGTCAAAGAAAAACGACAAGGTGCAGTAGTAGAACGCTTAAAAGATGTTAGAAAAGCACAAGAAATGTATCGTAGCATAACAGAAGAATATGCGCCTAATTTTGATACCTTAAAACAAGTATTAACAGAAGGGAAATTTGCTATTATTTCTGTATTTGGTGATCCTGATGATCCTAATTTTAATGGAGAAATACAATATGATACCACTTTTGTCGCTGCAATTGATTCTGTTAATACTTTGGGTCTAAATTTGGATTCCCTTCAATATATTCCATATGGCGAAGGTAAAACATTCGATATTTTAGCAGATACACTTACTTATCAAAGTACCTTAGTTCATGTATGTGAAGTAGGAACGCCAATGTCCACTTTTATGGGAGACTATAGTGATGCTCGCTTCAAAAGGTACGATAATAACTACAATCCCTCCAAAGTTATTAAGTTTGGAGATATGAATAAACCAAATTTATCAGGAAGTTGGGACAGATAAGCATAGAAGTCCTCGAAGATAATTTTATACGACGTTCTTCTTCTTCCTATGATCTGTCTATCCTAGTAGGGATGGACAGATTTTTTTATACTATAAATGATAATCAGCAAAACATTTTAGTTTTAAAAGCTTATCAATTTGAAGAAGAAGCTTTGTCTATCTCAGGTGTAAAAACTGAATTTCAAAATATTTTTTTGGAAGATAAATTGTTGCAACTCTCGTATGCTTCCACTAAAATAGCTTTTGTCAATTCAAAATTTACCATCGTTCCCAATCGCCTCTATGATGCCAATAATATAAATTCTTTTTTAGAACATTTAATAGATTTAGAAGAGGAAGATACTACTTTGATTAATCCTATTGCATTTTGTGATAGTCAATTGCTCTATCGAATTAATACTCCTTTTCTCAAGTTAATTAAAAATTATTATCCCCAAGCAAAAATTTACCATTTTTGGAAGCCTCTTTTGTTGGGATATGCCAATCAGACTGAACATCAATATTCCAATCAACTTTTTATTAATGTAGTTGATAAATCTGTAGCGATTAGTTTATTTAAAGGAACAGCACTTCAATTTTGCAACATTTATCATTATAAATCTGCAAATGATTTTATTTATTATGTAATGCTCGTTTTTGACCAATTTAATCTAAAACCTGAAACTACACCAACTAATTTATCGGGGATGATAGTCGAAAATTCGGAGATTTATCACGCCCTCTATCGCTATGTTCGCCATCTAAATTTGATAAAATTGCCTAATTATGTTCGTATGAGCAAAGCATTTAAAGACATTCCTCCTCATTTTTTCTTTGATTTATATTCCTTGCGATTATGCGAATAATAGGCGGTCAATTTAAAGGTCGTCGATTTAATCCTCCTGCCAAAAATTGGCCCACTCGACCAACAACTGATTTTGCAAAGGAAGGCTTATTCAATATTATTGAAAACAATTTTGATATTGAAGACTTGAAAGTACTTGATTTATTTGGGGGTACAGGCAGTCACTCCTATGAATTTATTTCAAGAGGTTGTACTGACGTGACTTATGTAGATAAATTTGGAGGCTGTATTGCTTTTGTCAAAAAAACGGCAGAAACACTTGATATCAAAAAATATATTCGCATCCAAAGAGGTGATGTATTTAAATTCATTGAGCGAACGCCTTTTCAATATGATTATATTTTTGCGGGGCCTCCTTATCCACTTCCTACGATTCCAATTATTCCTGATCTGATTTTTAAGAATAAGCTACTTACCGAAACGGGTTGGTTCGTCTTGGAACATAACCCTAATCATAATTTTGAAGAACACGACAACTTTTTTCAAGTTCGTAATTATGGAAAAACGATTTTTAGTTTTTTTCGATTGTAAACAAGAATCGTAAACTAATCCAAAAACAAAACGTAAAAAATTAAGGATACTCCTTTTCAATTTTTTTGAAAAATATTAATATATGAATTACACTTCAAATATAGTATTACTACTAATACTTATGCTAAACAGTTGTACCAACGCTCAAGAAAAAGAGACACCAGAGACTACTATTCCTCCTGCTGAGACTGTTCAAAACACCTTTAAAAGTAAACTCTTTGAAAAATGGAATGCCAACAAAAACGAAAGAGACGTATACTTTGAATTTACACCTGAAAAGGAAGCCTTCATGCGAGGGGAAATTTCATACAGCTATCCTTTTTTAAGCAGTGCAAAAGAAATTCAAGATAAAGCAAAAAAAGAAATATATCTAGTCGTTTTTGATAAAGGAGAAGGTGTTTATTTTCAAAATTTTTTGGATAATATAGCTGCTTACGATTATTTGGAAGCTATTAATGTTAACAATATTAATCTGACTAGCAGTCAAGTTGAAACATTAATCAATGGTTTAATGAATAAAGCCTATTTCAAAAAATTAATCCTTAAAGATTGTGGCTTACAATCCTTGCCACCATCGATCTCCAAACTAAGCCAACTCGAAACGCTTGTTTTATCTTTTAACCAATTGAGTAGTTTACCCAATGAATTTACGAACTTAAAGCGATTAAAATATCTGGAGTTAAGAAATAATACTTCTTTTAATCGTTTGCCAGAACAACTCGGAGATTTGTCAAGTTTGGAATATTTAGGATTGGCTGGCTCTAAAATTACAAGCTTTCCAACATCCATAAATGGCTGTAAAAATCTGATGAAGTTAGTTGCTAATTCCTCTCAATTAATGACGATACCTAAAGAAATTGGCGATTGTACTTGGCTATTGGATGTTAATTTGGGTTATAATAAAATAGAAATTATACCGAAAGAAATTGGTAATCTAAGTCGTTTGACTAGACTCGATTTAAGTGGTAATAAAATAGAAAATTTGCCTGAAGAATTTTCAAAATTAAAAAACATTAAATTTTGTGTATTATCGCATAATAATTTTAAAACTTTCCCAACGGCTGTTCTTGGGCTTGATAAGGTAATGAACTTATGGCTACATGGAAATAATTTTACCACGATCCCAGTAGCGGTTGCTAATTTACCCTCAATTACCCATTTATTAATTAATGAAGAAAAAATCAATCCTTCTGACATTGTTGAAATCAAAAAGAAAAATCCAAATCTCCGAGTAATTCATGAAAAGTAGAGTTTCTGTCGGAAAAAAATAATCCCAAGAGCAGATCAGTCTACCCTTGGGTTATTTAAAACTCCATTCAATTAATTCTTTATCATAGCTTTATAATAAAATGACAATCCTATTCCTACCCTGTGAAAAGGATAGGAAAAGAACTATAATTATATATTTCTTAAAAACTTATTTAATCGTGTAAGCTACACCTACACCATAGGTAATTCCTCTCTGGAATCGAGAATATACATATTCGCCCATTTTATCAGAAGAAGACAATAGATAATCAGCATTTAAGATATTACGAGCAGAAAGATTTAAACTCAATTGACCAAATTTCTTGGACAAAGTGAAATCTAATTGCGAACGACCTCTTTGATAAATATCAGGAGTTCCTTCACGCCCAATAATAAACAATTCGTCTCCTTTGGTATTTAGCGTTAACAGAGCATCGAAATTAGCATCTCTATTTTCATAAATAAGAGAGGTATTCAAAATATAGCTAGGTTGTCCTACAAATGGACGACTTTCTGGTTCTAAATCTTCTAATCCTTCAAACACAATCACATCAGTTGAAGATTGTATAAAGGAAACATTCGTATTGATCTTGAAATTCGATAATACAGGAGAAATAAAATCAAGGTTTTTACGAAACTCTACTTCTACCCCTAATAAATTTCCTGAATCGGCATTATCAAATTGAATCTCAGGACTAGAAGCTTTACGGAAGATTTGAATAATAGGATCCTCAAATTGTTTGTAATACGAGCTAATTGCAAAAATTTCACCTGGATTCATAAACCATTCCCAACGAAGATCAAGGTTTTGAATTTTTGATTTATTTAAATCTGGATTACCTAAATAAAATGACTTGGTTGGAGGATCATAAGCTATAAATGGTGCTTTTTCTCTTGTGTTTGGACGAGCTACTGTATTGGAATAAGCAAATCGAAAATTCATTTTATCCGATAAAGAATAGACTAAATTAGCCGAAGGTAAAATATCAAATTCATCAATATTGGAAACCGCTTGATTTTCATCATCACTCACTGCTGATAAGAAGGTATCTTCATAACGCGCTCCAGCAATTACCTTAAATTTATCAGTTAATTGATAATTTAACATTCCATAAAATGCTGTTACATTATCTACTCCAGTATAATCATTTCCTTTTACAGAAGCGTCAACTACATGATTGGCAATATTATATCCACCTATTACATTTGGGCCATCTCCTACAATTCCTGTATTACTAGGCGACATAAAAGCGTCAATATCGCCGCTAAATTGCTCAGAAATACCTGGCACAGATTTTACCTGATAGCGAGACTCATTGAAAATTCGATCTTTTTGAGTAATCAATGTTCCAAATTTGACTTTATTTCCTTTTGTCTTTGTAATGGGAATCGTTATATCTAATTTATAATCCAATTGAGTATCTTCTAAATCTCTAAAATAATGGAATGGCTCAATTACATCTGATGGAGGAATACTGTAGGTTACTTCACCCGTATTATCATCAACTGAATATTTATTTTCAAAGAAACGCGTATCTGGTTCAGTCATCGCTGCATCCGCATAGCTCACTTTCCAATCTAATTTGATGTTGTTTAAACTTGGAAAAGCATGTTCTCCAGCTAATTGATAGTTTTTCAATTCACGTTCTTGGAAATACAACATTCTCGCTTGAAGGAAATCAGGTGCAATTAAGTTATCTAAACGCTCTCCAAAAAGATAACGCGTCGTTTGTGTAGCAGAGTGGCTATATAAGAAATTTGCACTAATCTCATGAGATGGTGCGATTTGATAAGCAATACCAGCTAGTCCACTTAGTTGAGAATTTTCATCACTTTTGGTATCGTCATACGATCCCTGAATTTGAACGAAGTCATTTTCTAATAACCAGTTATTCGTTTCTGCTTCTTCTAAATGCTGAAACGATTTTTTAAAGTTTCCAGCTAAGGTAATTCCTAGAGGACGACCACCTACATCATAGCGATTCCCAAAAGAAAAACCATAGCCATGATTTAAAGGAGAGGTCTTCGTGCGAGGAGTGAAATCATTATTAAAACTTCTAGATACTTCGTCAATTGCATTTGCGGCTGTTGCTCCTTCTCCATTAATATTAAAACGCGCAACACCTAATCCATATCCATTTGCATACTGATTGATCGCTTCATCGTCTAAAAGCGTAGGTCGAGCGCGTGTACCATCATCAAATCCCCAATAATCATTTTTACCACCATTATAAGATAGGAAGTTATCAATGCCGTTATTTTGTGCATTATATCCCATAGAAGTAGAAAAAGTTAAGAAGAATGATTCAGGAATACTTTTCGTCTGAAGATTGACATTTCCTCCTGTGAAATTACCAGGTTGGTCAGGAGTAAATGTTTTAGATGTGATAATATTTTCTAATAAATTCGCAGGTACTAAATCCAATTGTGCACTATTTCGGTAGGGATCAGTACTTGGAATAACTAAGCCATTAAGTTGAGAAAGCGAGTAGCGATCTCCTAATCCACGTATAAAAATATATTTTCCTCCTTTTACAGATGCACCCGTTACTTTGCCCATCGCACTAGCCGCATTACTAACTGCAAATCGACTCATCTCTTGTGCAGAAATACCATCTTGTATTTTGTCAGATTTACGCTGAAGTAACATCAGTGCATTTTCTGATCGTTTAATGACCTCTGCTTTTACAACCACTGCTTCCATCTCGATCGAAGCATCAGTCATTGTGAAATCAACATAGGTCGTTTCATTCGATTTGACTTCAGTGGCTACTTTTTTCTCGCCATAACCTACATATGAGGCTACTACAGTGTATGAACCAGGTTCTAAACTAAACGAATATTTACCGTCCATATCGGTATCGGTACCCATTTCAGTACCTTCGATATAAACACTTGCAAACATTAAGGGCTCACCACTATTTTCATCTAGAAGTGTCCCTGTTAAAGTGCCTTGTGCCCAACTTAAGATTGGGAACAGGAGTAAAAAGAGTAATGCTAAATTTCGCATTGTTATAAAATTTTTAATTGAATGGATAAATGGATATAAAACAAAATCAGTTCGATCAATGGAGTAGATGATCGAACTGATTATAAAATTGTTAATTTACTTTTGTTAATTTTTGAGTAACCACACCTTGCGCAGTTTCTAAAGCTAAGATGTAATTGCCACTTTCTAAATTTGCTGTATTTAAAAGGGTAGTATATTCTCCTTCTGTATATTGACCTAGATTGTGAACAGTCATGATCTTTCCAGTCATATCAATGATGTAAATGTTCACATCTGTATTATCTATAAGATTAAAATTTAAAGTCGTTTCATTTACTGCTGGATTTGGAACTGGAGTTGATAAACCTAAACCATTCGTATTGTGAATGTAGGAAGCACTTACAGGATTTGCTGGTAAGTAGCCGTACTCATCCAAGGCAGTCCATCCCATGATCCAAAGTCCATCAGGATCATTTGGGAATGCGCCTCGGTAGTCGGTATCGACGCCTTCGTTAGGGTGCGCTGCTGCACCAGATAAAGCAGGAGAATTATTATAAGGACGAGGATCAAGTCCACCATCAGCTTGGTAAGAAATGCTATATAAAACAGGATCTGCATCTTTCATTGTACTTCCTGCCGCTAAAGCATCTAAGACTGCTTGGACATCATCCTGAACATAAGTACCATAAGAATAGATAATATTATTGGCAAAAGCAGATTCTCCTGCTGCAAGACGATCAATTGCTGTATCTTCTACACGTATTGCATATCCGTCTACATTTGTGATGATCGAATTCCAAAGTTGCATAGCACCATCACTCTTGACTCGTATTCCATCTGAATTACTATTATTACCACCTGTACCCGAACCAATCAAGGTAGCATTGTATAAACGACCCGTTACTTTAGGCGTACCATCTGCCTTTTCCGAACCATCATACTCTACAGCATTATCGCCTAAATCATCAATATCGCCTTGTTGAAGTGAAAACATCCACTGGCAATAGCCATTCCAAGATTCATCATAATCAAAAGAATCATCTCCTACGAATGCCGCTACAATGTGAGTCGCATTTACAGTACCACCAAAAAATTCGATGCCATCATCTTTGTTCGCAAAAACTTCTACATAGTCTATGGTCGTTCCATTTCCGACACCACCAAGTGTTAAACCATTTATTTCATTATCTGCGCTAAACTCTGAACCACCATGACGAATCGAAACATATTTTAAAATACCAGAACTATGTGAATCGTTATTTCCACCATATTGTCCACGATCATCCGTTGAAGGAATTCCTTCAATAAAATCAAAACCACCATCTTCGCCTACTGTTGCATCTCCAAGTACCACTATACCTCCCCATGTTTGATTTACTAAAGCAGTTAAGTCATTGGTGATAGAAAGATCATCTAATTCAGAAGTAAAAATGATTGGTTCTGTTGCTGTACCTTCCGCATTGATTGTCGCGCCATTCGTGATGATAAGCGTTGCACCATTATTGGTATCAGAAGAAAAAGCTTTTCCTTTGATGACTGTACCTGCTTCTATATTCAAAACACCACCAGCTTCTAGAAAAACATTTCCATCTAGAATATAAACATTATCCTTTGTCCAGTTGTAGGTGCCTGCACCAAGATCATCATCCGTGATAGTAATCTGTGCTGTTAAGCTGAATGAACATATAAAAAGTAAAAAGGTAAAAAATCGTGTCATAGTCTAATCGCTTTGGTTTAAGTTTATCAATTATACTGCGAAAATAAACCCATAGCATTAATCAGAAATGAAACCTATTTTAAAGAATTGTTAAGTCTTAAAACGTAACCTTACTAAGATTTTACAATAAGTTAATATAGAAAAACAAACTTTCTCATGATGTTGATAATCAATGTTTTAAAAATTAAAAAATACAGCTATTCCATTTAATATTGAGAATTTATCTCAATATTAGAAGCCATTGATTCAAAGTCCTTTTAATTCTGTAGAGAAAACTTGCATTTTTAACTTTGAATTAACATTAAAATACTAGCTTTAAGCAAAATTCTAGAACTACACTTTCATACTATGGACAGTACTTTATTGATTATGTGGATCGGATTTATCTTAGCAGCTTATTCTGTGGTGGGTAATGACGTAATTCAAACCTTAGGAACGTTTTTAACTTCAAACGAAAAACGCCTCCCTTGGTATTATTTATGGGGATTTGCCGCTAGTATTATGATAGCTGCACTTTTCTATGGTTGGATGAATAGTGATATTGATTATGGAAGATTGGATAAATTTTCAATGCCTGAAGTCTATCATTGGTATTATTTATTACCTCCTCTTATTCTTTTAGGTATAACAAGACTTGGTATTCCTGTCAGTACTACCTTTATGATTCTCACCCTTTTTTCTTTGAATGACATTCCAAGTGATCTGCAGTCCATGATTAGTAGTGTTTTTGATGGCAAGCAAAAGTTAGGAGGTATGATTCAGAAATCGGTTATGGGTTATATTATTGCATTCACTTCTGCTATTGTGATCTATATAAGCATTACAAAACTTACTGAAAAACGATTTATAGAAAACCCATTAGAAGATAAAAACAAAAAATTTTGGGTAGTAGCGCAATGGTTTACTACTGGTTTTTTATGGTTTCAATGGCTAACGCAAGACTTAGCCAACATTTATATCTACTTAAAAGGAGGAAATGATTTAAATCTATTTGAATTTTTATTTTCTGCTTTTGTATTGGTTGGTCTACTTGGATATATCTTTTATTCAAAAGGAGGAGCAGTACAAGATGTCGTACGTTCAAAAACAAATACAGCCGATATTCGATCAGCTACTTTTATTGATTTTATTTATGGTGTGATTTTATATATTTTCAAATACAATTATCTAGGTTTATTTGAAGCGAAATTACCGATGAGTACGACATGGGTCTTCATTGGCTTACTAGCTGGTCGAGAATTAGGCATTCGGATAATGTACAAGAGAAAAGTCAAGAAAAAGGTAACGCGAATGGTATTTGCAGACTTAGGCAAAGTATTCTTTGGTTTGGTAGTAAGTGTTCTATTGGTTTTCCTCATTAAAATGTTAAACTAGTAAGAAACACTTGGAATTTACATTCTTCAATATCATTAAAATCTTTGGGGCACTTGCCTTTTTCATTTATGGTATGAAAACCATGAGTGAGGGTATCCAACGTGCGGCGGGGTCTCAAATGCGCTTGATATTACAGCAAATGACACATAACCGTTTTATTGCTTTATTTTCAGGTTTTTTAATTACAGGCATCATTCAGTCTTCTTCGGCAACTACTGTAATGACCGTGAGTTTTGTAAATGCTGGATTGTTAACTGTCGTAGAATCTGTAGGATTGTTATTAGGGGCAAATATTGGTACTACGATCACGGGATGGTTTGTGGCGTTGGATGTGAGTAAATTAAGTTTGGCGGATTATACCTTGCCGATTATGATGCTCGCCGTTCCTTTATTGTTTGTACGGAGGGGTAAATTACGTTTTTGGGGGGAATTCTTTATTGGTTTTTCACTATTGGTGCTCGGATTATTTTTTCTAAAAGAATCGGTACCAGATTTACGGCAAAATTCAGAAGTACTCGAATTTCTCTCTCGTTATGCGAATGCTGGTTTTCTTTCAACCTTATTGTTTGTTTTAGTTGGATTTATTATTACGCTGATTGTTCAATCATCCAGTGCAGCTATGGCATTGACTTTAGTGATGTGTACAAAGGGATGGATTACTTATGAATTAGCAGCAGCCATGATTTTGGGAGAAAATTTAGGTACGACTATTACGGCTGAAATTGCAGCTTTGGTAGGTAATAAATCTGCTCGAAAATCGGCGCGTATTCATACCTTGTTTAATTTGTTGGGGATTTGTTGGATGATCTTGATTCTTCCTTTTTTCTTGGAAGCAATTGATCGACTCTTTCTACAGCAATTCTTTGAAATGTCAGCTTATGAAACGACGGATGCCATTCCTTTAGGAATCGCCTTTTTCCATACGCTTTTTAATATTGTCAATGCTATTTTATTTATAGGTTTGATAGGTTTTCTCGCAAATCTTGCTTCCAGAACCATTTCTAAAGCTAAAGAATCGGAAGAAGAAGAAGAATTCCATCTTAACTATATGGATTTTGTGGTAAAAACGCCTGAATTATCCATTTTAGAAGTTCAAAAAGAAGTAGCAAAATATGGAGAAATCACCAGTAGAATGTCAGGTTTTACCAAAGATTTATTACTCTCTACCGATAAAAAACAACAACGAAATCTTCTAGAACGAATCAGTAAATATGAACAAATTACGGATCGTGTAGAACTAGAAGTATCTGAATATTTAACCCAAGTGGCGAAAGACAAATTATCGACCAAATTGTCTATTCGTATCCGTGGAATCATGGGGATTTGTAGTGATTTGGAACGTATTGGCGATTTGTTTTATAAAATGTCGAATACCCTTGAACGAAA
Source organism: Saprospiraceae bacterium (assembly GCA_020628645.1). Classification (GTDB taxonomy): domain Bacteria; phylum Bacteroidota; class Bacteroidia; order Chitinophagales; family Saprospiraceae; genus JAHDES01. Next base: position 102,527 of record JAHDES010000002.1, on the reverse strand, counting down.
AATTGATGAAAAAATCTGGTTTAATCAACATCAACGCAATCGTTTGATCCAAATGTTTGATCTTATTGATCGAGCTTTTGGTACAATGATTACCAACCTTTCTCATCAAGATTATGAGCAGGTTCGAAAAGATAAAGCTTTAGCAATAGAACAGAAAATAGATCACTTGAAAAACTTTTGCGAAACCGAAAATTTAGAAGACATCAAATCAAGTGAATACAACATCAATAGCGCATTAGTTTATTCTAACCTTTTTAATTCGCTTGAAGAAATTGGCAATCATATTTGTAGCATTAGTAAATCAATCGTTGGAGAGCTATAAGCAATTGTCAATTTTTAGTCAATATGCTTGTAAATGGCAACTTATTTAATCGTAAAGACTTATAACTTTATTATCTTTCTCCTAAATTGAACAGACTGTTCCAAATGAGACAACTATCACTTGTCACCATATTTATCTTTACCTTTTCTAGTTTTGCAAATGCACAACTTGCACAACGAGTGGCGAGTTATGATATTCAAGTCCATTTAGATACCGAAAAAGAACAAACTACTGCCAATCAAGTACTTACTTGGACAAATCCTTCCTCTGATGTGATCACCGAATTGCAATTTCACTTGTATTATAATGCCTTTAAAAATAATCAATCTACTTTTTTTAAAGAAATTGGAGGAGCAAAAGAATGGCTCTCTGAAGAACGCTTAGATGATTGTGCTTGGGGTTGGATGGAGGTACAAGAAATTACAGATGAAGCTGGAAATTCCTTAAAAAACAAGATGTCTTACATTCATCCAGATGATGATAATGCAGATGACCAAACCGTCTTAAAAGTTGAATTAGAACAGCCAATTTCACCGAATCAAACCGCTACATTTAATATCAATTGGACGGCAAAAATTCCTCGTTTAACCATCCGCACAGGTCAAAATTTAGACTATTATTTTATGGCGCAATGGTTTCCAAAAGTAGGTGTTTATGAACCGAAAGGAATGCGCGGAGCAACGGAAGGACGCTGGAATTGTCATCAATACCATCGAAATACAGAGTATTATGCTGATTTTGGCGTGTATAAAGTTTCGATAGATGTTCCTCAAAATTATGTCGTCGGCGCTTCGGGTCATGTAATTAATGAAACGAAAAATGATGATCGAAAAATAGTGACCTATTATGTAGAAGATGTAATCGACTTCACTTGGACCGCTTATCCCAATTTCGTAGAGGTCAATACGCAATGGAAAGAGGTCAAAATTCGATTATTACATCATCCAGATCGAGCATGTGTGGTTGATCGCTATTTAACTGCTACTAAAAACGCTTTGGAATACTTAGATAAGCATGTAGGCGAATATCCTTACCCTACGCTTACCGTGGTTGATCCTCCTTATCATGGTATTCGATCTTCTGCTATGGAATATCCAACCATTGTAACAGGCGCTGGATTAACCTGTTTTCCAGAGGGCATTCGCACCACTGAATCTATTACCACGCATGAAATTGTGCATCAATATTTCATGCAGATGATTGCCACCAATGAACAAGAAGAAGCATGGATGGATGAAGGATTCACCTCGTATTATGAAGGACGAATTGTCGATCATTATTATGGAAATATCTTAGAAGAAAATTGGACAGGATTTAAGGCATCTAATGCAGATTGGCGAAGAATGCGTTTTTTCTTAGGAGAAAATCCCAAAGCAGCAATTTCTGCGATGCCCGGTTGGTTTTTCAAACATGGGGCTTATAGAAATAAAGTTTATTCCAAACCCGCTTTGATGTTGCGCACTTTAGAAGGATTGTTGGGTCAAGAAAAAATGGATAGCTTAATGAAACGCTTCTTTGAAACTTGGAAATTCAAACATCCTTCTGGGCAAGACTTTTTTGATGTTGCCAATGCTTTTTATCAAGAAGAAACAGAGCAAAAATATGGTAAGAACTTAAATTGGCTCTTCGATCAATTGATTTTTGGGACGAATATGAGTGATTTTGCCATCCATGAGATTAAAAATTCAGATATTGAACAACCCCTTGGTTTTTTTGATGACTTATATGATTGTGATAAACCAATTCCTTCAAAAGGAGATTCGTTAGAAGCAAAAGTCATTTTATATCGCTTAGGCGAAATACAACAACCTTGTAAAATTCGAATTGAATTTGATAATGGCGAAGAGATCATAGAAGAATGGAATGGTCAGGAACGCACCTACGATTTTACCTATATTGGAAGTCGTAAAATCGTTTGTGCTGAAATTGACCCTTTTGATGAAAATCCTTTTGATGAGAATTCTATCAATAATAGTTTTCAAAAAAATGCTGGAAATAAAGGCATCTTAAAAACCATCATCACTTGGATGACTTGGCTACAACAAAATATGCAAGCTGTTACCTTAGTAAGTTAAAATATGAGTAGTTGGAATGCCATAAAAGCAGGACTTCGACAAATTGGTCGAAATTGGAAGATGGGGTTGGTTCTCTATGTCTTCAATATCCTCTTTGCCTTAGTCGTGGTATTTCCTTTAAATGATTTTTTACAAAGACAATTCGCCGATTCGCTGGCATTTGGGAAATTAATGGAAACCTTTGATTTTCATATTATTACGGATGTGATGAATCATTATGGAGATGGAATCATGTCTATGTTGAATTTATCAGTGGTTGTTCTCCTATTGTTTTGGTTGATCAATGTCTTTTTTAATGGAGGAATTATTAGCACTTTTCAAACAAAAGAACGTTTTACTACTGCTTCATTTTGGAAATGGAATGCTACTTATTTCTGGCGAATGCTCCGATTAGCACTTTATTTTTTGATTATTTATGTAATTTTTATTGGTATTTTTTGGTCTATTTTTATGGCGATTGGTAAAGGATTTGATCCAGATCATTTGATTTCAGAAGCAGGGGCTTTACATTGGGGCGAAGCTTTGCTATTGATTTTCGTACTAATTAGTTCTGTTGTACTAATGGTGCATGATTATGTCAAACTTGCACTCGTTCAATCCAATCAAAAATGGTTGTTTTCTTCTTTTGGAAAAGGAATTCGATTTGCATTTGGTCAGTTTAAACGAACCTATGGAGCGTATTTAATATTAGGGCTTTTCTTTTTTCTGGTATGGCTAGGCTATACGCAACTCAATCTTTCCTTTGAAAATACCAACTTCTCCAAATTAATTCTGTTCTTCATTATAGGACAGATGTTTCTACTCTTCCGTATCTTTATGCGCCTTTTGAATTTAGCAACAGCAAATCAATTGTTTAAGAACGCTTAATTTTTAGCTAACAAATAAGGCAAAACTAATTAACAAACATTCCTAACTATACGAGCATTCGGGGTTTTATGGCAAAGATTTCAATTAATATAAAAGAAGGAAAAATCGCAGATCAATCTGATTTAATTATTGGAATTGATCTTGGTACCACCAATAGTTTAGTCGCCTATATCAAAGACGAGCAAGCTATCGCTGTTAAAGGCAAAAATAAAAGTGCATTAGTACCTTCTATTGTTCATTTTGATGCAAATGGAAACATTATCGTCGGAGATGAAGCCAAAGAAAAATTGATTTCTGATCCTCAAAATACCATTTATTCGGTTAAACGATTAATGGGTAAATCCTACAAAGACGTACAAAATGTTGAGCAATATTTTGGCTATCAAATCATTGATGAGGATACCGAAAGTTTAGTAAAAATTCGAGTCGCTGATCGCTTTTTCACGCCTATCGAATTATCAGCTGAAATCTTGAAAGAACTCAAAAATCGCATTGAAAAAGAACTAAAAAAAGAAGTTTCTAAAGCTGTCATTACTGTTCCAGCCTATTTTAATGATGCACAACGCCAAGCCACACGCGATGCTGGAAAATTAGCTGGATTGGATGTTTTACGTATAGTAAATGAACCTACCGCTGCGAGTCTGGCTTATGGGATTGATAAATTATCGGAGGAAGCACAGACTATCGCCGTCTATGATTTAGGAGGAGGAACATTCGATATTTCTATTTTACAATTGCAAGATGGAATTTTCGAGGTTTTAGCCACGAATGGAGATACCTTTCTTGGAGGAGACGATTTTGATCGAGTGATTGTAGATTATTGGGTACAAGAAAACAATATTGATCCAAAAAAATTAGTGGAAGACAAATCTTTTTCACAAGCTATCCGCCTAGCTGCTGAACGTGCCAAGGTTAGTTTAAGTTCAAAAAATACATTCGAAGAAAATATTAGAGGAGTAAAACACAGTATCAATAAATCAACTTTCAATTCTCTTATTCAACCCTTAATCCAACAGACCATTCAATCTTGTCAAGCAGCGATGAAGGATGCGAATTTGACGAATAGTGATATTGATCATGTTGTGATGGTCGGCGGTTCTACTCGTGTTCCTTTAGTGAAAGATTCTATAAGCGATTTCTTTGGAAAAACGGTCAATGATTCACTGAATCCAGATGAAGTAGTTGCCTTAGGAGCAGCGATTCAAGCGGATGTTTTAGCAGGAAATCAGAAGAATATTTTACTTTTGGACGTAACGCCCTTATCGCTTGGTATTGAGACGGTTGGAGGATTGATGGATACGATTATTCCTAGAAATTCTAAAGTACCAACAAAGGCAGGGCGACAATATACGACCTCCGTTGATGGACAAAAAAACCTAAAAGTGGCTGTTTATCAAGGCGAACGGGATTTGATAGAACACAATCGAAAATTAGGCGAATTCATCCTTCGCGGCATCCCTCCTATGCCTGCTGGTTTACCGAAGATTGAGATTCAATTCATCCTCAATGCTGATGGCATTTTAAAAGTCAAAGCCAAAGAATTACGCTCGGATGTAGAAACGGAAATTGAGATACGTTCGCAATATGGTTTGAGTGAAGAAGAAATGGGTAAAATGCTTTTGGAATCCATTCAACATGCGCAATCTGATATGGCGACCCGCGCTTTATTAGAAGCCCGAAATGAAGCCAATAATATTTTGTTATCCTCTTCTAAATTTTTGACACAAAATGAAGCGATTCTTTCACAAGAAGAAATTCACAAAACGATTCAATTGGTCAAAGCCTTAGAAGATACCGTTAGCGGCACTGATAAAGATGCCATCAATAAAGCGATGGAGGATTTAAATGAATATACCACTCCCCTCGCCCATCGCGCCATGGATGTGAATATTGGTAAGGCGATGCAAGGGAAGAAGGTGTAAAATTTGGATAATCAAAATCACCAAACTTTAGGGTTCATTTCTTTTTGCAAATCTCTTCTGAATTCTTGTACCCAGTTTTCTGAAACTTCGTTTGCTGTTTTTTGAAAATATTGTTTTTTGATTTGGTATTCTTGATCTTCTAATTGTAAATACTGAATAAGTTGATGAATCGTCTGTTCATAATTTGCGACAAAATCTTCATATACAATCGTCAAAGGATGAATAGTATGATTAGAAAAATATTCTTGGATGACACATTCTCGTAAATTGGTTTCTTTAAACAAATGACTCAAGGCATCGAAATCGTAGTTTTTTTCATAGAAATCTTTAGGCGCTTTATTTCTTATTTGATTCAACGCCAAATGCCATTGCTGATCCTTAATGGCTTTCCACCAAGATACTGCTTGTCTGACTTTATTCCGTCTGGTGATAAATATGTCCTTACATTTTGGAAATAAATCAGCTAAAAGTGCTTCATTTGAAATAGTCATATTAGCATCTCCAAATCGTAAAGTTCTGATTTCATCAAAGATTTTTTTATCGTAGAATAATTTAATTCCAAAGATACCATTTGATGATGTTCCTTCTTGCCAAAGCCGTTGTTTTAAGGCATCATAGGTTCGGACATTATATTTTTCACACAAAGAAGCATTGTCAAAAAGAGTAAAAAACTCTCCCGCTTTTCCAGCAATGCCTGTTTCTTCTAAACTTTTACACAAAAGGGTACTTCCAGTTCTAGGCGTAAACCAGATTCGATAAAATTTATTGGGTTTCATAAATACGTTTTGAGTAATTGGTATGTATTTATGTACAAAACATTCACTCAAAACGTTCCAAAAACAGCTACTCCACCACCAATTTCGTCTCCACTGACTCTCCTTTCTGACTAATACGAATGGTATAACTTCCTTTTTTCAAATAATGCTTTCCATCATCGGCAGTTTTGAGTTTTATAGTTGTACCTTTCTCTGCTTGCGCTTGTAAACTCTTTTGATACTTAGAAATAGCATTAGAATTCACTTCAAAATTGTAGGTCTGGAAATTCAGTCCTTCTTTGGCATTAAAACTCGTTTGATACAATTGTAAATTGTCTTCTCCTAGGATAGAAAATTCCGTACGCCCCGTATTATTAGAATAGAAAACGACTTCCATTTCATTATCAAAAGATTTCACCCAAATATTCGGTTTCTTTCCTTGACTGCCATTGTATTTTTGAGGGGAAACGTCAAAAACATGTAATCGTTTTGCCAATAAATCACTAGTCATCGCTTGTAAGGGTTCTACATTTGCTACATAAATAGAGCGACCATGTGTCCCTACTACCAAATCATTATCACGAGGATGAACCACGACATCATGTACTGCTACGGCAGGTAATTCATTATCCATCAACATAAAACTTATTCCTCCATCTAAAGACACATACAAACCATGATCTGTTCCCACATAAATGAGTTGTTCATTTTTTGGATCTTCATGGACCACATTGATAGGTTCAGCAGGAATATCTGTACCTATTTTTGTCCAAGTATCGCCATAGTCGGTAGATTTATACAAATAAGCCGTATAATCATCCCAACGATAGCCATTCAAGCTTGCATAAACCACCCCTTTCGTATGTCTAGAAGTATAGACCGTTGTCACCCATAAATCTTGGGGTAAATTATCGGAGATTCGTGTCCAATTCGTGCCACCATCTTTTGTCCGATAAATGTATCCATCATCTGTACCTACATACAATTCTCCAAATTGAAAGGGCGATTCATCAATCGTGGTGATTGTCCCATAAGGCACATCTCCCTTTTGCCCACCTTTAGTTAGATCATCAGAAATTGCCGACCAATCATTTCCTTGCTTCATCGAACGATACAATTTATTTGCTCCTAAATACAAAATATCTTGATTATGAATCGACAAATGAATCGGTGTTTGCCAATTGAAACGAAGCGGACGTTCGCCCAATTCATGTTTAGGTTTGATTAGAGTTCGCTTTCCTGTTGCTTTGTTAATTCTAAAATACCAACCAAATTGAAATCCCGTATAAACAGTATTGTTATCTCGATTATCAATAGCGATTTGCATCCCATCGCCACCTATTAATTCTTTATAAGGATATTGTCCTGTATTGTGCCAGCGTCTTCCTTCTTGATATTGATTGCTGCCTACCCAAACGCCATTATCTTGTAAGCCACCATAAATATTGTAAGGCTCTGCCATATCAACCGCCACCGCATAAAATTGTCCTACAGGAGGCACATTACATTTAATCCAAGATTCACCATCATCATAGGATATATTGATTCCGCCATCATTTCCAAGGATGAGGTGACCGTCACGATTAGGATTTGCCCAAAGTGCGTGATGATCGACATGAACGTTTTCTTTATTGATATTGGTAAAGGTTTTTCCCCCATCTTCGGAACGAATGACGGGTACACCAGCAAAGTAAATTTTATCCGCAGAATGCGGAGAAACACGTATGGTCCCAAAATAGTAACCATAGGAATTGTAGACATTATCCAGATAATCATCATGGGTTTTAGCCCATGTTTTTCCTTCATCATCGGAGCGGTAAATCTCTGCCCCAATCACAGGCGTATCAAACAATAAGGAATTGGCATCTTCTAGATATTCTACCAAGGAAGCAGGCGTTATTTCGTCGGAGGAAATCATTTTCCGTACTTTTTCAACGGAGTATTTCTCTGGAAAACCATTCTTTTTGAGGTAGCCACCAATTTTTTTATCATTTAAAGCTAAAAAGGAAGTTTTGGTCATGGCGCGAAGCGCATCTTTGGTCAACCCATCCCCTTTTGCTTCTTCTTTTTTAGGACGACGAAAATAATTATCTAAAATGGCATAAAGTGTTGTTTTTCCATTCGTTTGATGCATACTGATTCCAATTCTACCTGCGCCTTCCCCTATTGGAAAACCGCTTTCTTTTGTGGAGACTTTATTCCAAGTATCACCGCCATCTGTACTTTTATAAATGCCCGATCCTTCTCCTGATTCTACAAAATTCCATGCTCTACGTTCTCGATGCCAAGTAGCTGCATATAACACATTTGAATTTTGCGCATCTAAAATCAAGTCTACTGCACCCGAATTATCATTGACAAAAAGAGTCTTAGTCCAAGTATCGCCTCCATCTGTTGTTTTATAAATACCACGTTCCGCATTTGGAGAATATAAATGTCCTAGTGCTGCCACCCATGCTGTATTTGGATCATTTGGATGTAAAACAATTCGTCCAATATGGTGCGTTTCTCCTAAACCTTTATGCTGCCACGTCTTTCCACCATCTGTACTTTTATAGATTCCAACGCCAGAATAAGATGAACGACTTGAATTGACTTCACCTGTTCCGATCCAAATTACACTATCTTGCCAATTGACTGCCACTGCTCCTAAGGTCATCACCGCCTCTTTATCAAATAAAGAGGTAAATGAAGTCCCATTACTTTCGGTTTTCCATAAACCACCAGACGCATACGCCACATAAAAATGGGAAGGGTCTTTTTCATAAACCGCTACGTCCACTACTCTACCACTAAAAACGGTAGGTCCTACATTTTCAAATTCAATGGCATTGACTAAAGATTTTTCCTTTAGATTCATCCTTTGTTGATGCGCCTCCATCCGCGCTTGTGCAGGTGTGGGAGGGATGGGATTATTTTGTGGTGCTTGGGCAAAAGTGAATGAAATTGAAATAAATAAGCAATATAAAGTGGCACGAAATTGATTCATTTTAAAAGGTTTTTTCATTTTTTCTAATGAGATGGAACTATTTGACCTAAAATTAGGTAGTATTTCACGGTCTAAAAATAGAAAATGATGTTCAAAAAGTATAACTCCATCGAAAATACCTACAGAAAGGAATTCATTGATCGAATTCATACACACGGATATGGTAATGACACTTTTATTGTACAAGAGAAAGTACATGGCTCTAACTTGAGTTTTTTCACGCAAGATGGCACTCAATTTACTGCTGGTAAACGAACTTCTTCGCTAGCAGCAGATGAAAAATTTTATAATCATCAATTGCTCTTGGAACAAAATTATGCCGCCTTTCAAATGCTTTGGAAGGCGCTTGGGGAAATCTACAATGATCTCTCTCAGATGACTATTTTTGGAGAAGTGATTGGAGGTAGTTATGCGCATAAGGCAATAAAAGCAGTACCTGGAGCCATCAAGGTACAAAAAGGAATTTTCTACAGTCCAGCTAATCATTTTTTCGCGTTTGATATTTTAGTAAATGGTGAACATTATGTGGATGTTGAAGATGCAAATTCATTATTTGAACAAGCGAATTTATTCTATGCTAAAACGCTTTTCAAAGGTGGTTTAGAAGATTGTATGGCACACTCAAATGAGTTTGATTCGACTTTACCTGCTGAATTGGGCTTACCTCCAATTAGTCCTAATATCTGTGAAGGCGTCATTATTCGACCGATTAAAAATGTGTATTTCAACAATGGCGTTCGTGTGATTTTGAAAAACAAAAATGAAAAGTGGTCAGAGAATCTTCGTTTTAGTAAAACAATCAAAAAAGCAGCGCCTTTACCTGAAAAAGTTGTCCTTCTTCAAGAGGCTTTAGCGACTTACGCGACGCGCAACCGCTTGAATAATGTATTGAGTAAATTTGGTGAAACTACCGATAAAGATTTTGGTAAAGTACTTGGTCTATTCAATAAAGACATCATCGAAGATTTCATGAAAGATTATCGTGAACGAATGGAGGAATTAGAGAAGAAAGATCGAAAACTCGTGACGAAATCTTTATCTAAAGTGAGTGCGCAAATCGTTCGAGATAAGGTAGTGAAACAGTTGTTTTGATAAAAAAACCGTACCAAAATTCAATTGCAGATTTATTATGACGACCTATACTTTATTATAGGTCGTTTTCTTTAATTTATACGACGTTCTACAAATTCGTATTAAGGGAATTACTAAAAAAATCCTTAGTAGCGTGTAGATATAAGGAACGGCATATAAAAAAAGTCTCAATAAAATTCCCTTAGATAATGACCGTTCATATTCAATTATTGGGTCAGGTATACCAAAAAGAACCAATTCATACAGAAATATTAAACTATACGTTATGGTCAGTAATAAATTAATGGTAAAATTTCTCCAATCATAAAAGCGATTTACAATTAAGATGAGTAATCCAGAAATTAAACAGAAAAAAGCAAAAGGATTATTCGAAATGTTTTGCACATCACTCAAAAAAATAACCATAAACATTAAAAAATTACCAACGATTATAGTTCTCAATTGTAGTTTATGATCTTCAAATTGATATTCTAATACTGGCGATACATTAGATGATTTCATAGCTTTTTTTATTTCGTTTAAATAATAATACGCAATTTAATAAGTGATTTCGTAAATCACACCTTAGACGCGTATAATGCCGCTTTGACAAAATCATAAATTATATACGAGGATTTTGTCAAAACGGTATAATTTATCTTTTCAAGATACAGCAATAATCGTCAAGATGTATGATTATTTATCTATTTAAAAAGTCGATTCGTCTAAAACTATACATAATTGGTCAAGTTTATAATTTGTATTTTTTATTACTCTTTTTTATACCCTTTAACTACTTTATATTTACAGTAGAACTTAATTTTCAAACTATAAAACAATCAATTATGTCAACACAAGAAATCGCCAACAAATGGGCCGAATATTGCCGAACTGGTCAATGGGATAAAGCACAAGCTGAATTATATGATACCAATTGTGTGAGTCTTGAAATGGAAGGCGCACAAGGATTTCCGCCTAAAGTAGAAGGAATGGAAGCCATTAATCAGAAAGCAGAACATTGGAATCAAATGGTGGAAGAATTTCATGGCGTAGAAATCGAAGGCCCTATCGTTGCAGGAAATCATTTTACTGCTTCTATGAAAATGGATATTACCATGAAAGGACAAGCTCGTAAAGTGGATGAAGAAGTCGCAGTTTTTCGAGTAGAAAATGGTAAAATCGTTTCTGAACAATTCTTTTATCCGATCGGTTAATTACCTTCTGATAAGCACAAGTTCTTTTCAATGAGAATTTGTGCTTATTTATCTTTTCCTACTAATATATCCAATTGCTCACCGATTGTTACCTGATTCATTTCTTGTTCCAAGGCATTATATTCATTGGGTTCAACTTCTTTTGAAATCATCCCTTTTTCTAAGACATAAATCATATCACAAGTATCTTTTAAGGTAGCAAAAATGTGCGAAGAAATGAGAATCGTTTTTCCTTGTTGTTTGAGGCGGTGAATGAGTTCAGTGATGATGATATTGCTTTGTATATCAACGCCATTGAAAGGTTCATCTAAGATGAAAAAATCATTTTGCTGTAATAAAATGGCTAAAATTGCCAATTTCTTTTTCATCCCTGTTGAATACGTAATCGCATATTGGTCTAAAGGCAAATCAAAGATATTTTTGGCGTCTACATCTTCCAAAGGTACTTGTCGTGCATTACAAAATAATTGAAGATATTCTCGACCTGTAATTCTGGGGAAAAAATAAGGATCAGTTTGTAAAAAACCCAATTGATTTTTTAAATCTGGCAACTCACTTTTTAATTCTCCATCAAAGTTTTCTAATCCTGCGATACATTTAAACAAAGTCGTTTTTCCAGCACCGTTTGCACCTACTAAGCCATAGACTTTTCCTTTTTGTAAGGAAAAAGTAATCCCTTTCAAGACCTTTTTTGAGCCGTATTGCTTTGCTAGATTGTAAATGGAAATCATGCTAAAATGGGATTTAATTTTTTCAAAGCTTGTCGATAAAAAATAGGAATACTAACTAAAATCAAAGGTGGCATCCAAATTCCAAATACAAATAAAAAAGTAGGAATCAAGCCCATTTCATTTGGAAAAGAAGCATACTTCGCCAGTATAAAAGCCGACAAATAAATCAATCCTAAACTAATTAATATGAATGGAAAATAGAATTTTGATGGTTCGTAAATTCCTAGAATTAGTACCGCAGGTAAACAGAACAAAATCAGATAAAGCAATCCAATTTTAAGTTTATACCCTAAAAAAGCTTTCGGTGAATGCTTGAAAATCCAAACATGATACTGTCCTTCTGGCGCAAAATGAAAGCCCATACTCAATAAAATCAACACAAAAATGCAAAACATTCCCAAATTATAATTGTCCACTATAATTCCAATTATTAAGATCACATACGCCAAAACAACGATCCAAAAGAATCGTCGAAATCCTACCAAATATTCAAAAGGATGGCGATAAAAAGGCGTAGGGAAAGCCCAATTGAAACGATTCTTTTGTTGATAAAACGCTAAAGCAAAACTGAATCCTAGTAAGAGTACCGTAACTAAAAAAGCCTTATTCCAAAATAAGCCTACTAAAAATGGTACTGTCACTAACCCATTTTCTATCAACCTAATATTCCGATAATTCGCTTCTGAAAAATTCAATTGTAATAGTTCATTTCTCTTTTGTCCACTTAAATTTCCGACATAAAATAATGCTATCGCTGCATAGATATATTCTGCAAAATCAATTTTATAAAATAACAGGAAAGTAAATACGAAAAAGCCTAGCATAGCTAGTAAGATGCCAAGCCAAGGATAAAATCCAAAAGCTGCAATCTGTCGAAGTAGCAACCGATATTGTAATCGAAAGTAATAGTTCATTTATTTAGAGACTTTAGACTCTTTGACATAAGACTTTAGACAGATTGAATTTTCAACTGTTTAGTCTTTCGTCATTTCAAATTAATTTTACGAGTACCATAAAGGCATGAATGTGATAAAACAATCTCTGTGATTTAGTCGTAATCTTTTTCCATTTATTACAGATTGTAGGTAAGTTTCTCTACCAACTCTTTCAGATTAGTACCTCCAAATTTCCCAGAACTCATTAGTAATAGCACGCCATTTGGGTCAAAATGTTCCAAAAGATAGTCCTGAAAATTCGTTTCATCTGATAAGATCACCAAATTAGGATGATCGAAATGATGCGCGATGTCTGCTTTTGAAATAAAGGGCAAGCGTTTGATTTTTAAGGTATGTTCACTATAGTACACAATGGCTTGATCGGCTGCTTGTAAACTATGTTGATAGTGTGGTAAGAATTCCTTATTCAAACTACTAAAAGTATGCAACTCGAAACAAGCTGTAATTTTCTCTTCTGGAAATCGTGTACGAACCGCCTTAGTTGTGGCTTTAACTTTGGACGGAGCATGCGCGAAATCTTGGAAAATTGTTAGCTCTTTCGATTCATATAAAGTTTCTAAACGTTTTGCTGCTCCACTAAAGGATTGAATGACTTTGAAAAAATCCTTTTTTGAAACACCAATTTGCTGGCAAGCTAAAAAAGCTGCATTTAGATTTTGGATATTATGCGCTCCGAATATTTGTATAGGAACAGATTCCTCTTCAATTAACAAATAGGTTTGATTATTTTCTACTTTAAAATCAAAACCAAAGTAGGAGGATGCAGTTGTTTTTACTTCCTTTTGATCTAAAACAGTTTGAATATGTTCATCTTCTCCAAAATAAAATAGATGGGTATTCTGTCTTAAATTGGTAATAAATTGCTCAAATTGGGACAGGTAATTTTCAAAGGTGGGAAAAACATTAATATGATCCCAAGCAATTCCAGTTAAAATGGCAATATCAGGTTGATAATGAAAAAACTTTGGTCGTCGATCAATCGGAGAAGACAAGTATTCATCACCTTCAATAACCATAATCGGCGCATCCGAAAATCGAACCATCGTTTCAAAACCATCTAATTGTGCCCCCACTGCATAATCAAAATCATAATTCAACTCCCTCAACACATGCATTATCATAGCCGTAGTGGTCGTTTTACCATGACTACCTCCTACGACTACCCGTGTTTTATCTTTGGCATGTTGATAAATGTATTCAGGGAAAGATAGCACAGGTATTTCCAATTCAATGGCTCTTGCCAATTCAGGATTATCTTTTCGAGCGTGCATTCCAAGAATCACCAAATCAATTTCTTTTGTAATCCGATTGGCATCCCATCCCATTTTTTGGGGCAATAAGTCATATTTTTGTAATCGGCTACGAGAAGGGTCGTAAATTTCATCATCAGAACCCGTAACGGTATGATGATTGTTGTATAAAGCAATAGCGATGTTGTGCATTACTGCTCCTCCTACCGCAATTAAGTGTATTCGCATGAATTTTTTAAATTATACGTGAGTATCTCTTAATGAAACGTTATTTTTGGCAAATATGGTAAAAAGTATCAAAAGGAATTGTTTTTTTTATACTATTCTAACTTTACCACACGTTATCAAAAGCAATTAACAAGCGTTAAATTAAATGAACTTCAAAACTTTTCATTTTGATTTTTATTTAAATTTTTATTAGAATTGTATCTTTTTTGATAAAATACATTATACAAGAGACACATTATAAATTTCACACATATCCGTCTTAGACTTTAAAACCCTTATTTAAAATGACTACTAAAAGTTTAAAAAAAATTATCCCATTTGCTGCATTTTTGTTCTTGATGGCGACACTTTCCTCATGTAATCGAGGAATGGGCTGTCCAAACAACTTTTCACTAAACAAAACTGCTGTTGAAGTCGTTAAGGTAGTACCAACTATTTTAATTAAAGAATAAAGACTTCTATCATTTATGATAAATTGGATTTCGGTCGCTTCTGAAAATGAAATTGAAGCGATTAAAGAACGATCAAACGAAATACCTTGTGTTATCTTCAAGCACAGCACTCGTTGTCCTATTAGTAGTATAGCGAAATTGCGGCTTGAAGATAATTGGGATTTCAACAACAATGAAATGGAAGCCTACTTCCTCGATCTCATCCGATATCGCTCTGTTTCCAATTATATTGCCGACACTTTTGATGTGCACCACGAATCTCCACAAATTTTGTTAATCAAAAATGGTGATTGCACCTATGAATCTTCTCATTTGGACATTACCGTCGATGAGTTGAAAGAAGTCTATTCCACTTCCTAATCGGTCTCCTGATTCAGCTATTATTAGCTATCTTAATATAATAAAGTCTAAATTCATTACTTTTGCTATATGCAAGGTGATGGTATCTTTATAACAGCAGACGGTTCTCATTCTATTTTTTCTGAAGAATATGGGTTTAGTTATCATTCCAAACATGGAGCGATACAAGAAACGCGGCATGTCTTTATTGATGCAGCATTGCGTTTTAAAGCAGTACTACAACAAGAAATTGCTGTTTTAGATATTGGTTTTGGAACAGGTTTGAATGCGTTTATGACTTTGTTAGAAGCAAAGAAGCGAAATCTCATAGTCAATTATATCGGTGTTGAAAAATTTCCCATTTCAATCGACCAAGCCACACAATTGAATTATTCTCATTTATTAGAAGATGCCGATCCTACTCTTTTTAATCAACTCCATGAATTAGATTGGGAGAAAGAATATCCCATGACCCACCATTTTCAGTTTACCAAATTGAAAAAAGATTTTCGAGAGCTGGATTATCAGGAACAATTTGATATTATCTATTTCGATGCCTTCGCTCCTACCGCGCAACCCGAATTATGGGATCATGATATGCTGACTAAAATGCATCAGGCGTTAAAAACGAATGGCATTCTAACAACCTATTGTGCAAAAGGCGATGTCAAACGTACCTTGAAAGCGATTGGTTTTGTGGTTGAGAAATTAAAAGGCCCTCCAGGTAAACGAGAAATGACCCGTGCAACTAAAGTATAATTTATTCTCTGATCTGTAAAATTCCTATCTTTCGTCGGAAAAATGTGAGACTTGGAAAAATAAGTTGAACATTTGGTAAGAATTTAAAATTCCACCAGATGAATATTTTATCTATAAAACAATTGACCAAGCGATATGGTGCAATTACAGCCGTTAATCAACTAAATCTAAAGGTTGAAAAAGGGAATATCTATGGCTTACTCGGACCAAATGGAAGTGGCAAGACAACTACTCTTGGAATCGTCTTAGGTATCACCAATAAAGATAGTGGCGAATACACTTGGTTTGAAGGGAAATATGGTCAAAATGCCCGTCGAAAAGTAGGCGCTTTATTAGAAACACCCAATTTTTATCCTTACCTCAATGCCGATCAAAATTTAGATTTGATTGCCCACATCAAAAAAGTGAATTACCCTAATTTTGATGAAATATTAGAATTGGTCAATCTCAAACATCGAAGAAAGGCTGCCTTTAGAGCTTATTCACTTGGTATGCGTCAACGATTAGCAATAGCAGGGGCATTGGTGGGCGATCCTGAAGTCTTGATTTTTGATGAACCTACCAATGGTCTTGATCCGCAAGGAATAGCCGAAGTACGAGGCATCATTCAACGAATAGCGGAAAGTGGCAAAACCATTTTGATGGCAAGTCATATACTGGATGAAGTAGAGAAAGTCTGTTCTCATGTCGCCATTATTAAAAATGGAAAATTACTCGCACAAGGTACCATCGGACAAATTATTAATAATGATAAAATCGTAGAAGTTGCCTCCGATAATCTTGAAAATTTGACTCACTTACTCCAATCTATTCACGGAATAAACTCGATAGATAAAGAAAATAACCGCCTAATATTAAGTGTAGATGCTGATTTTTCTAGTGCAAAATTAAACTATCAAGCCTTTCAAGCAGGCATCCAATTATCCCATCTGGTCGTCAAAACTAAAAGTTTGGAAGCCGAATTTCTTGAAATTACAAAATCATAAGGTCTATGTTACATTTATTACAATTAGAATGGAAGAAAGTACGCCATTATAATACCTTTCGAGTATTGTGCGCTTTATATTTATTGCTTTTACCTAGTTTGATGATGATTGGTAAAAACTTTTCGGGGCTTCCAGATGAAATAGGCTCTGTCGAGTCTGTTTACATGTTTCCCAAAATCTGGGGATGGTTGGGATATATTGGAAATTGGTTGGTATTTTTCTTTCTTGGATTTTTAGCCGTTTTATCTGTTACTACTGAATTTAGAAACAAAACGCTCCGTCAAAATATCATTACTGGAGTAAGTCGTACTCAGTATTTCTTGTCCAAGTTTTATTTTATTGTAGCGATTAGTGCTGTTGCTACCCTTTATTTTACCCTTTGTGGAATGCTAATCGGTTATTTTCATACAGAGACGATTTATATGTCTAAAGTTTTTCAAGAAATAAGCTTAGTCCCGCGATATTTTTTGATGTGTGTAAGCTATATGAGTTTCGGATTATTGCTGGGTTTATTAATTCGTAGAACGGGAATCGCCTTATTCTTATACATTTGTTATGTGATGTTTTTGGAGTTAATCATTCGCTGGGGGATACATTTTCAAATTTTAGAGCATCGTTCGATGTTGTTTTATCCCATGAATGCAAATGAAGATTTAACACCCATTCCTTTTTTAGAAATGGCAGAAAATTTCATGGAAAAAGAAGGATTTAGTATGGTTCTCACTCCTACAGAAGCTGCAATTACTACAATTATTTACACCATTGTTTTTGCATGGGCTGGTTTTCGATTATTAAAAAGAGCCAATTTGTAACAAGAAAATCATAGATATTGTCAAAAAAACACGAACAGAATATAATTGTTATTTAAGAATTTCATTTCAAAAGAAGCACTTCTTACCAAAGAGATATTAAGTTTTTTGGGTTAAAACATTCAATTATTCGGAGTGTTTATTTCCATAAAATTATTTAATGTGACATAGCAAATATCTTCAACAAAAAAATATCGATTTATTGAATAACATCAAAACTTAATTTATAATTGTATGCTTCTTATAATTCAAAAAAGTTATATCTAATTTAAAAAACTGATTTTCAACAATATACATCTTTTCAGTTTATTTAAAATGATAAATTATCACTTAAACAAAGTATTATAAAACATACTATCACTCACCTTATTTCATAACTTTTGTAACAAGATTAATTAAGAAATCAAGCTTAAAATAAAAGTACTTTTATTGGCTTTGTGTACTTTTTACACTACCTTGCTTTTGCTATTAAGCTCGACTATTTTTCGTGTATCTAGTAAATTTAGATTTCTGGTTAAATAGTTAAGTATATTAAATAGTAATTTTTCATGCGCTTTGTGGTTAGGGCGCATTTTATCATATTTTCATGATAACAGTCGGGTGATTTCTTTCAAGGGCGAAGCATTACAATTGCTTCGCTCTTTTTTTGTACAAACTTCATCTATCTCCTTTTTTTTTACTAATTTCCCTTTCAATTTTAAAATAAAACAAAACGATACCAAAATCCTAACTCTATGTTTCAGCTTAGTACGCTTGATCTCGTCATTATGTTTGGGTATGCTATACTCATCATTGCTTATGGAATTTATCATGGAAAACAAAAAAACTCGGAAGAATACTTTCTAGGTGGTCGTAGTTTGACTTGGCCCGTCGTAGGTATTTCTCTTTTTGCAGCCAATATTTCGAGTTCCACCTTGATTGGTTTGGCTGGATCGGCTTACTTATTGGATATGACCGTTTATAATTATGAATGGTATGCCGTCTTAGCACTTGTATTTTTTGCCTTTTTCTTTCTACCTTTTTACTTAAAAACAGGGGTCTATACCATGCCTGAGTTTATGGAGCGGCGTTATGATGCGAAATCAAGGTATTATTTTTCATTTATCACGGTAGTAGGGAATGTATTGATTGATACTGCGGCTTCATTATATGTAGGAACGCTCGTATTAGGTATAATCTTTCCTGACCTATCTCCTACTCTTATTATCATATTATTGGCGGCGTCTGCTGCTGCCTATACCATTCCTGGTGGATTAAGTTCGGTGGTAAAAACAGAAGTAATTCAAGCCATAGTTTTGATCTTCGGTTCGTGTGTGTTGACTTGGTATGGACTCAAAGCTGTAGGTGGCTGGGGCGGTATGGTCGAACAATTGAATACTTTAAATGCAGCAGGAACTATTGATAAGAATGCCGAACAGGCTATGAGTATTGTACGGGAGAATTCAGGTGATTGGTGGCGACAATACGATAGTCCGATTGTGCCTTGGTGGGGATTATTCACAGGAGTTCCTTTATTAGGATTTTATTTCTGGGCAAATAATCAATTCATGGTACAACGGGTCTTGAGTGCTAAAAATGTCGATCATGGAAGATGGGGTGCTTTATTTGCTGGTTTATTGAAATTGCCTGTGATCCTAATCATGGTCATCCCAGGGACTATTGCTTTTTTACTGTTTAGAGAGCGAGAGGTTGCCTTTCAGACGACTAGTGGATTATGTCAAAATCTTGCCGATTGTACTGATTTCACTTATTTAACCTTGATCTTTGAGTTATTACCAACAGGTCTATTAGGCTTGGTAATCGCAGGACTTTTGGCAGCGATGATGAGTAGTATTTCTGCAACCTTCAATTCTGCGTCTACCCTTATCACAATGGATTTTGTGAATCAATTAGTACCTAATTTAAGCAGTAAACAATTAGTACGATCAGGGCAAATCTCCACCTTAGTATTAGTAATTTTGGCTTCTGCTTGGGCCCCTTTTATTGGCGAATATGGTGATTTATTCCGTTACTTACAAGATGTATTAGGCTATATCGCACCACCTATTGTTTCCGCATTTATTGCAGGTTTATTCTGGAAGCGAGCGAATAGTACAGGAAGTTTTGTGAGTTTGATGTTTGGAATTTTAATGGCAGTTATTTGGGTAGTAGGAATTGTAAATGAAGTGGATCATTGGTTCTTCCAAATGCACTTTTTATTACGAACTACCGTCTTATTTGTATTGTGTTTAATTGTATTGGTAGTGGTAAGTTTGATGACTGCACCTCCTCCAGCGGAAAAGTTGAAAGGAATGATTTGGACACCAGAAATTATTGCAGAAGAAACCAGAGAGTTAGCAGGATTACCTTGGTATCAAAATTATCGAATTTTATCCATTCTTCTTTTAGTCGTGACGGCAGTAGTAGTTTATCTTTTCTTTTAGAAGATAAATCCATTTATAAATAATTCAAATTTAGCCCTCAATTTATGCAAATTGAGGGCTAAATCTTTTATAGCATATCTTAGAAGCTGTTTAATAACCCCAAACAAATTCATTTTAAACAACAAGTACTTCTTGCCAATAAAATATCATCTGAGTAATATTATTCTTCAACAACACAACAAATAATGTTCTAAACTATAAATTTGTTTCCAATAGTCAGATTTACTATCTTTGTATCAAACAAATAAGTAATTAATGAAAAAACAAGCTGGTCATCGAAAATATAATTTCCCAGATGCTGATCTTTATGTTCAATCTTTGGAACGAATGAAATATGCCCTTCGAGATATTAAACATTTCGAACAATATGGATATGGGAAAGATCGACTTTCGAAATTTAAAAGTATGTGTGAAAAATTTCGAAATCTTCCTGATGACGATGAAATGGTAGGCGATCAAATGGTCGTTACGGACAAAAAATATGCTGCCGCTGAAAAACTAAAAACCGCCATTCGTTCCATCATGACGCGCGTGGCAATAAAATATGGAAATCGTACGGGGCGTTATCGAAAATTTGGTACGGCAAAAATGGGCGATATGACTGATGCTCAACTTCTTTTCTGTGGTCGCCGAGTTGCACGTGTGGCACGTCAACAAATTGATTTTTTAGATGAAGTTGGCGTTGGAGATAAAAATATTCAACGAGTAATGGATGCTTCTAGAGATTTTGAGCAAGCCATGAACATTCAGCAGGACAAAGTCTCTGATCGAGATATTTCTGTTGAATTACGAATTGAACAGGGCAATAAAATGTATGATGAACTCATTGTTTTGTGTAATATTGGAAAAGATATTTGGGCTGAAAATGATACCATCAAATATGAACAATATTGTATCTACGAAAGCAACAACGAACAAAAGAAAGCCCGAAAAGCGAAAGAAGAAACAGCACCAAAAAAAGAGTAAATGTCCAATTTTCTAATCTTTAAATTTCTTAACGCCAGCTTTAATTTCAATCGGTATATAATTTTCGGATGGAGGAATAGGGCATGAATATTTATCATTATACGCACAATATGGATTGTAGGCTTCATTGAAATCAAGTATTATAGTATCACCTTCTGGAATACGCACATCTATGTACCGCCCTCCTCCATAAGATGTCTCTCCATTGGTATCATCTGTAAAAGGAAAAAATAAAAGATTTCGATATTCCTTTAGTCGTAGCATACTGACATTTTGATAAATAGGTAGCTGAAAATCTTTTCCTTCCAATCTAAAATGTAAAATCCCATATTGGCGATAATCAGGCAAACGATCAGTGGTTGTTTTCATTTTAAATACTTCGGAAGACTGCGTTCGTTCCAAACGAGCTTCCACTTTATAACTTGCATCATAAGGATAAAAATCTAATTGTTTGAAGGTGGCTAAATCTTCTTCTTTTAAAGGAGATAAGTCTGGATTAGCATATTTTTCATTCAACTCTTGTTGAAAAGGAGACAGTTCTATTAACTTGCTAGTTTCCTTAAATTCTTCCTCTAATAATTGGTCGCTTTCCAGACGATCTTTTAGCCAATCCTTGTAAAGCTTTTTTTCTGTAAATAATGGATAATCACTTTGCATGATCGGATCTAAATCTTTATAATAAAAATCCATTTTATTTGCCAACGTATCCAAAGTAACCAACATCGAATCATACCACATTAATTGATATTCCATAGCTAAGGTGTAATCGTAGCCTTCGGGTGTATACGGAAAATTGTATGCCATTCTTTGAAAAAAGGCTCTAGATTTTTCTACATTACCCTCAGCAAAAGCAATATTCCCTCGGTAAAAATCTAAGAAATCATCTTTAGTATAGGAATATAAGCTATCAATAGCAGCCATACATTGATCATATTGTTCGTTCATAAAATAGTAATCAATACTCATCAAATGGACACAGGCTGGACTTTCTGTATTTTTCATCATTCGTTCTAAAATTTCTTTATAATCAGCTTCATCTTCTAAACTAGTTAATTGAAATTCTATGGCTGTAAAGGCAGTAGTAGCCCTCAAATCTTCATTTATAGTAAAAAATAAAGTTTTAGCTTTTTTAAGTTTCCCTTCTTGAATCAGTTGCTTCACTTTTGATAACTTTATTAGATCTTCTACTTCATTTTGGAGAAACGATTCATCAGGTTGGAATTTTGAATATTCCATAGCTAATGGTAAATAAATTTGTTCTGCTGTTTGACTTAAAAATTCTCCCGATAAATAATTAAAAATATCTATAATGTAATATTGATCCTTATTTTCTATTTGTAGTAAATATTCGTGATAATTGATGCCTTCATTACCAAAAAAACGAAAGATCAAAAAATAATTATCATAAGCATCTTTATAATAATTCACGAAATTGTAGTAGCCCCCTTGTTCTAAGTTGTAAAGTATTGGTCTAGCGTACGCTTCTGCCCAATTTTGCTGACTAAAGCCAAGATGAAAGGCTTTTAGATCTGGATTGTTATCATCTTTTAACAGGAATAAATCTCTAAATTTTTCATTATTAAAAATACTGCTAACAAAATCAGCATTACCTTCATAAAAT
Source organism: Saprospiraceae bacterium (assembly GCA_020628645.1). Taxonomy (GTDB): domain Bacteria; phylum Bacteroidota; class Bacteroidia; order Chitinophagales; family Saprospiraceae; genus JAHDES01. Next base: position 79,792 of record JAHDES010000002.1, on the reverse strand, counting down.
GAGTTTTCCATTTGTAAACCAACCATATACGCTATAGAATCCTTAGTAGATTGAGCGAATAAATTAATACCAAAACAGAAAAAAATGATGAAAATAAAAGGTCGAATCATGCCATTTTGAGTTTTATACCGAATTGAAAAAATCCTTTCGTATATAATTTATGATTTTTTCAAATCGGCATTATACGTTGAAGGTGTGATTTACGAAATCACTTATTCAATTGCGTATTATACATTAATGCTGGTTAGAATGAAGTATTTCATTTATAGATTCAATGTAAATCAAAAATCATACAAAAGCAAAAAGGTCACTCCCAAAAGAGTGACCTTGACCAACTTATTCCAATATAATTATTATTTTATTTTATAAAGATATTCGTTTTGTTTTTATTCAATAACAACGCTTACCACATATTGTTCTTCCATTGTTTTTACGATCAAATGGTAAGTGCCTGAAGTAAAACCATTGAAATCAATTAACTTAGGTTGTGCATTTGATTTCTTTTCATTATCTATTTTGATTTCTTTTATAGAATTATCAGTTGCAGATTGTAAAAATAACTGCACCTCTTTATCTAATAGATAATTTAATTGCCCCATTTTAGTGGCTTTATCAATCGCTAATTCAACTAAAATTCCTTCTTGAACTATACGAGCATAAGTGCCATCTGTATTGGTAAACGCAGTACATGGATCAATATCAGCTAAGAATTCTCCTCCTATCTGAACTTCAAATCCTGGCTCTAATTCGATGGTGCTTGATAAAAATTGGACGTTTGATGATCCATCAATTATACCATCAGAAGTAATCAATGTACTTGTTTGATAAGTACCTGATGTAACACTTCCTGCATAATCTTTAACGGGTTCACAATCAGGAGCTTCGTCCAAAATGGTAGGATTTAATAATATTCCATCCACATTAAAGCCTTCATTGGTTACCACATTAGCAGTATTTGGAATTACTACCTGTAGTCCATTTATAGTAACATCATCTATGTACCAACCATTACCACCTATTGTAACATCACAATGCATCCAAAAGCGAATTAAAATATTTTGCCCTGCGTAAGAACTTAAATCTACTATTGTTTCAATGAAACCACCACTATTTCCAGAAAAAGCAGGTGTACTATTATCCACCACTCCATTATAGCCATTTTGGGTCATCAAACTTCCTAAATCTGTCCAAGAGGTTCCATTTGTAGAAATTTGAACACGACCACCATCCCAGTTATTTTCAGTATCATATAAATGGAAAAAAGATAATTCAGTAGTGCCAGAAGGACTTATGAATGCAGATAAAGTTAAATATTGTTCATTATTAGAATCATTATCTGGTGCGAACCAACTATTAGAAGCTGAATTAGAACTAGTGTTGGTTATAGACCAAATACCTAATCCTGCATTCGTTGCAGATTCAGTCCAATAAGCATTTCCACTTTCTACATCATCTAAAACACTATAAGAACCGCCAGCTAAATTGCCATCCACTTGTACACTAAATGTACGAGTGATAACATCATTTGCATTCATAGTAACCGCAGGGAAGGTAACTGTTCCACCTGATTCTGTACCCCCATCAGAAGCTGAACTAGGAACATAAGTAGTATTAGCAGGAAGATCATCTGTAATAGTCACTCCAGTAATAGTGCCGCCTGTAGTATTGGTAACTGTTAAGGTATAAGTAATTATTCCACCTGGAGCGACATTTGTTACATCAGCTGTTTTTTCAAAATTCACAGAACATGAAGCTGGTAGATCAAAACTTTCTGTACCATCTCCTGTATCATTTGAGCTACCTTGGCTCGCTCCAAAACCTAAACCACGTTTTGCAAAAGCTTCCCAAATCAAACATTCGCCATCTCCACCATACATAGCTTGATTAGCTGCAAGAATTGCATCACGCCCATCTATAAATCCAGTAGAACAGCTTTGTAATTTTAATGCTTCTGTAACAATAGCCATAGCACGATTATTACCACCTGTCCCATTTGTTATATCTGGATCAAAACCATATTGATCGATGAAAAGCCAAGCCAAATCCCATAACATAGCACACCAAACAGAACCCACTCCATGCGGAACACTTTCACCAGAAATATCATTATACGTATGTGGATTTATCCCCATATCAGTACTATACGGATAAGTACGGATACCATTTCCAGTTGTAGGTTGCCCCAATGCATAAGTACCAATTCCTCGGCGATCAGTTCCCAAATCTCCAGGTTCAATCGTCATCATTAAGCCAAACCAATCACTCCATCCTTCACCCATTTGTTCACTAGAACTCAGGCAACCAGAATTATCAGCTCCACCAGAAAGTCGAATAGAAATTCCATGACCATATTCATGAGCGATAATACCATTATCAATATCACCATCAGGTTGAACGCTACCTGTTGATAACATGGTAACATTTACTGTAGGTATTTCAGCTCTTATCGTAGCACAATCTGATTGGCTAATCATAATAGAAGGTATAGTAACACTTCCACCGTTTGCACCTGCACCCATGGCAAAAGGAGCATCAGTTGTATTTTGACAAACAATAGCTGCTATCGCACCTGCATTTTCAGCATTCAACACTTTTGTTCCAAATTCACAGTTTCCACGATCAATAAGTGCAATATTTCCATTAAGGTCTGCTCCATTAACTAAGGCATTACAACCTTCTGATCCACTTCCTGTGCCATCATCTACAATAACAAGATCTCCAGTAACATCAAAATTGTTTGAACCAAAATTAGCAACTACAGAAGTATAACTCCCCGAAATAGCACTTGGAGAATTTACTGAAAAATCTGTATTACTGGTAGCAGACCATAGAAACATTTGCATTCGAGGGTTTCCACCATCTGTAGGTGTTGAAAAGTTGGCGTTATTCGTACCGCTCCCATCCTGAGCATCCGCAAAGACATAATCATCTTGTACACCGCCATTTCCGTAGTTATTATCTTGGAAATTACCACTTGCTTCATCAAAACCATATTGATACCATACATCGTGCATCAAATTATTCCAATAAAAAAGATTGGTAATCATGGCATCTTCATTATCCTGAGGAGTTAAAGATAAATCAAGAGGAAAATCAAACTCTAAATCTACTCCTCCATCAGGAGAATAACCCGTACCATTATTTGCATTACGATCTTCTTGAGCATGGACATTATTACCTCTAGTAATGGTATATTCAGCCCCTGCTGAACCATCAGTGTCATGCCATCCAAAAGGAGAAGCTACTGCATCCGCTGGATCTACAACTAAAGTTCGTCCACCATGTATAGGGCTTTCTACTGGATAATCATATACATTGTATGAATTGGGTACTAAACTACTTACATTAGATGCATTTGAATGCGCAATATGTTGATGACTACCACAAGTTGAGGTATGTACATGATCTTCGCATTCATTCATTTCAGGCTTACCAAAATCACAATGAAGTGTCCAGTTGAATTGATCTAATAATTCGCCAGTTTGTGCATCTATTCGTACACTCCACCAATTCTGATAGCCTAATTCAGCGATGGATAAATCCCAAGCTAATCGTAATTGATTATCTACAACTTGATACATTAATTGTACAGGAATGTCTTCTTCAGAAAATCCACCGCGACTAACGATCATTTTTTGGATAGCACCTCCAATATTTTCTAAAATTTGTAAAGGTTCAGTTGGCGTATATCCAAGTGTATTTGCAGCGGCTTGTATCGCCTCAACTGCCGTTAATGCAGGTGAAGTAGTATTGGTTCTTGTTGTAATTTCACGTTGAAATTGATTATTATAACGCAACACTTCATCATTTCCCATAATGTGAACACTGGCGACAGCCTGATAAATAGGGATACCTTGATACTGTTGTTGTAAATAAAAATGCGTGATTTGACTTCGTTTACTTAAATGTGAACTAGAGATCACATAATCTGCGATATCTTGATCAGATAATCGGAATTGATTTTTATTTTCTTCGATGTGTGTTTGAGCTATTTGGAAGTCACTTTGAGCGAATCCCAAATTAAAAAGCATCAGAAAATTTAGCGTAAAAATGTAGGAAATAACTCTTCTCATGTTTAACTGGTGTTTTATTTTGAGTTAGATAAGAAAATATAATTTTAGATTTGAAATATTTAATTTTAATAAACTAATCGAATTTGCTGTACTTTATCCAAATAATGTATTTCGAGTACATATTGATCTAATAAATCCCTATCAATTAGTTGTTTATACATCATTGGATATATTGTAGAAGCAGTGGTTTCGAAAAGGGTAGTTTTTTTACCTAATAAATCAACTTGATAAAAAGTAATAGCTTTAATTTCATCACTATACTTGTCCAAAAGATCAAAATAAACCAATGAATTGGCATCATTATAGGTAACCGTAATGTTATTATTATTATAAAGTATTTTTCGATCTGAACGTACGTCTTCGCTTTCTAATTCAGCATCAGAATATTCAAAAAGATCAATAGTAGGGCTTAAGGTAGAAATAGGAGTACAAGGAGCAATTTCTCCAAGAAACTCAGTATCTAAAGGTACTTCAAAACCACTTTCTAAATTTATTAAAGACGCTTGGAATACTACATTGATGTGTTGTTTAAGACTAGTAGAAGCAGTTATGGTATTTGAAACTGTCGTGGTATCTATGGGAACATTATTCGTAAAATTCAAATCTGATTTACATAAAGTAGATTCACAAGGCATACAAAATCCGCCACAATCCAATTCTTGTTCAAATGCATCTAAAACACCATTTCCACATTCAGAACTTATAGGCAAAGAAGTAGAAATAACATACAATCCTGTACTAATATCCGAAGCTAAAATATTTCCAGAAGGTAAAAAAGGATACGTCCCCCAACAGCCTGCATATCCTGAATAATCACCTACATTAGAAGGATAAGTATCATAATAGCCTCGAAGAACAGGATTCATTGGATCGTCAATATTATAAATGGTGATCCCGTCCTGATAGGAAGAAACAATGGCAAAACTATCTACAATAAATGGATTATGATAAATATTATCTACTGCTGCTGGAGCTTCTAATGGTTCTTTGAATTTATTGATAATGGTCAAGTTACCCATCGCTACTTCATCCAAATCCAAGATACCTAAAGGCAATCCAGCAGGGACTTCCTCCGCATACAATAATTTAGTACCATCTTCATAAATCCAATTACTGTGATTGTATCCTCCCGTATTTAAAGAAGCTAATAAAGTTGGAGAGGTAGGTATTGTAAAATCGATAATGTACATTCCAGCATACGCTGACGAACAATAGCCAATATTATCTTGAACAAAGATATCGTGTATATAACCGCCCAAACCACCACTAAGTGACACATTTCCAATAATAGTAGGACTGGCAGGATTGGAAGCTACATCATATATGATTACTCCACTATTTTGGGTGTTAGAACCAACTACGTATAAACGACCATTGGGCACATCAACGAAAATATTATGTGCTTTACCAAAATCAGAATTATCTTGACATATTTTATTGATGTTCCCTCCGGGCAAGGCACTCATATCAAAGACCATCAAACCTTCATTGCCACTATCTGCAACAGCATAAACATAGCGATCATATACTTTCATATCTCGCCAAGTAGAACTTACTCCAGAAATACCTCCAGGAATCCAATCTCCAGTAAAATCTGCTAATAAAGTAGGAGTAGTGGGATCAGTTACATCAAAAAACAGCACTTTGGTTCTCGCTCCAAGAATCGCATATTCATTTCCTTCATCATCCACATAGCCCCAGATATCATTAAAGGCTAAACTCGTATCATCCCAATTACTTTCCAAAGTAGTATTTAAACTTATTTGTGCATTTAAATGGACAAACAAGCCAAACAACAAAAGGAGACTATTGAAGAGTTTCATGTTTATGTAGTGTATGTTTTTTAATTAATCTGTTTGAGCTTAAAAGCATACGATTTAACTTTTAGGTATAACAACTACCTAAAGGTAAAGTGAAAAGTCTTAACTATTAATAGAATTTTTATTACTTGATCTATTTGAAAAAATCAAGTCACTCTTGTTTTTTGTTTTGTCTACTTTTCTAGGGTCAGTTAGTTTTTGGTGGGATGTTCCACTTATTATGGTAAGTTTCCATAAAAATACTACTTTTTTGTGAATTTTAGTTATTTATCAATAATAGATTCATTTTATTTTTTTTCAGTTGTCGATGTATTTGTATTGCTAAATGGGGCGCACGGATTAATCTCTGCACAAAACTCGGCATTTAATTCCACCTCAAAATCTGAAGTTAATTCTATACAATTGGCATTAAAAACTACAGATTGACCTGCAGCTACAGTTCCAGTAGAAAGAATAGTATTTTGGGCAGAATAAGTACCACTTAAATTGCCATCATTAATGGCATTTACTGGACAACTGCAATCCAATTGAGTAGTCGTTTCTGTCACTCTATAAATTGTTCCGCCATAAGATGCTGCATACATCTCTCCGTCTTCGTCTTCTCCAAATGTTGAAATAGAACTTCCTAAATTATTAAAAATGTAATTATTTCCATTTCCATCTATAGCCCAAACATTATCGGAAGAAAAATCTGCAAAGATGTAATAACCTTCTAATTCTGGAAAAGCACATCCTCGATATACAAATCCACCCGTAATAGATTCCCCTCCATTTGTTACATTGTGTGCATATTCAAAAACTGGCCCTGTATAACTAGCATCAAAACAAGATGGCGTTCCACTTGGGCAATCTGTATCAATAGGATCAAAATCAAAACAATTATTACCTTCCATGACTTTCCATCCATAATCCTCTCCCCCTGTACTTGATGCATCTTGTTTATTGACTTCTTCCCAATTATTTTGTCCAACATCGGCTATCCATAAATCTCCCGTTACTCGATCAAAGGAATAACGCCATGGATTACGCAAGCCTGTTGCCCAAATTTCATCTACATAATCTGTATTTCCTATAAACGGATTGGAAGGAGGGATTCCATAATAAGGAGCCGTATTTACATTTTGGTCAACGTCTACTCGAAGCATTTTTCCTAATAATTCATCATTTGTTTGCGCATAACACTGAGGGTCCCCCCCCGATCCGCCATCTCCTGTACCAATGTATAAATATCCGTCTGGTCCAAAAGCTAAATCTCCAGCATTATGATTAGAAAACGGCTGTGAAATGGTCATTAGAATTTTTTCCGAAGCAGGATCTGCTTTATGAGGACTTGAAGTAGAAACACTAAATCGAGAAATCCGCGTATCCCCACTGTTATTTGTATAATTCACGAAGAAAAAACCATTGGTAGCATAATTAGGATGGAAAACCATTCCCAACAACCCACGTTCTCCACCCGTTGAGACATCTGAACTAATATTTAGAAATGGCGTAGGAAATTGTGTTCCATTTGCATCAAGAATTTCAATAATTCCAGCTTGTTCTACAATAAAAAGGCGATCCGTTCCATCTCCAGCATTTACTATATCAACTGGAGCATTAAAGCTTGTTGCATGAGTGGAAAGGTTGATATTAGGTTGAGCATAGGCAAGTTTACAAATGAAAATTAAGAAGAAGGAGATAATGAGATTTTTCATCCTATGATTATGGTTTGTATTATTTGGATGGGATAAAAGTATAAAATACTCATTTGAAATTCGAATTTAAAATATCACAATTTTATAACATTTGTACTAGAATGCTGATAGCAGACAAAAAATAGTAATATTTTTACAAAAACATCACCGTTTCCTTTCAATTGTTACTTTCTGATCTCAAACCGTTATGAAATTGTAAACTTAGAGATATACTTTCCCTTCATTTCATAATATTTCTTTTTTTCGTATATTAACGCAGTAGTGCATCGTTCTTATTAAATGGGTATTATTTATATGAGTCTTTTTCGTTTGCTTTTTCTTTTTTTTATTATTACCAATTGGTCTTATGGGCAAAATTACTACCCCGTAAAAGTAAACCAAAAATGGGGTTTGATGAATAAAGATGGAAATCTATCGCTCGCACCAAAATACGATGCCATTGGGGAATTTGAAGCCTATGGATATGCTGTAATGCAACGTGATGGTGGGGTTGGTTTATTCAATAAATCAGGAGAAGAAATAATTGCCCCTATTTATGAAGATTTGCGTGTCCTGGATTCTTTACTTATTGCTGTAATGGATCAACGAGAATGGATGGTTATCAATTTAGATGGGCAAATTGTTCTCAAAAAAGGGTATAATCGTGTTCATGTATGGAATGGACAATACCTCGCCTATCTAAAAGATCAAAAATGGGGACTTGCCAGTGCAAATGGACAAACAATTGCTTCCCCTTCATTTGATGGAATTGAACTTATTGATGGACAATATTTTCAAACGATCATTGAACAGAAATTAGGATTATTAGCATCAAATGGAAAACAAATTCTCCCCGCTTTTTATGATGAAATTCGTCCTTTTAATGATCGTTTATTCTTTTTCAAACAGGATCACAAATGGGGGGCTGCAAATGCTGACGGATTAGAAGTGATTGCTCCTAAATTCTCATCTTATCAAAAAATTTCGGATAATTTTATTCAACTCAAAGAAGGAAATAGCAGCTTTTTATATTCTATAATCAAAGAAGATATTATCACCAATGATGAATTTTCTTCTTTTTATGCCTTTACTGAAAATTTAGTCCTTTGTAAAAAACAACGTAAATTAGGATTGATTGATGTGGAAGGATTCGAAATCTTACCTGCCATTTATAATGAAATTCATGCCTATAGCGAAGATCATTTTCGAGTCAAAAAAGATGACAAATGGGGTGTTGTACGCTCTGGAAATGTCACTGTTATCCCTTTTCAATATGATTATATCGCTCCTTTAAACGACCAAGTTTGCGTCGTTAAAAAAGAGCACTTTTTTGGAATCGTAAATTATCTAGGTGAAGAAGTAGTCACTCCAAAATTCACCAGAATAGAATTAGAAGACAATCAAGCAAAAGCATTTGCAGGAGAAGCCTTGAGTATGTTTTATTTTGATGAAGAAGGGCAACTCAAAGATCAAAATGAGTTTAAAAAGCATTTCACGATTCGTTTTGGTAAAGATCAAAAACGCCGTATCCGTCGTCTTGGATTTGGCGATCAGGATGATTTTATGCTCGAACACTTTGAATGGTTTTATGAGCCACGTGTCGATAAATGGGGGCTTCGTCGCATTGATAATGCCGAAATACAAATACAACCTACATATGATGGTATTCAAATTGAACGAGAATTAGGTTTTACCATCGTTTTCATCGAAAAGCAAAGCTATTTACGGCTAGATCGAACTGATTTTCGTTTTGAACGAGTTTACGGATTAGTCAATAATGAAGTAGGTATGCTTACGACTTTGGTCAATATTCTTGACATTCGGATGCGCGATTTTGAGGAAGGACTTGCTGCTGCACGAATTATTTTCGCCAACGGACGCCATGGTTTAATTAGTCGCATTGGGAAAATTATTCAAAAAGATTTTGCCTACATCGGCGAATTCAAAGATGGTCTAGCTCGAATGAGTATCAAAGGAAAACTATCTGCTGAACTCAAAGTAGAATCTCGTGGTATTCAAATCGTAAAAGAATATTTTGATGGTTTTATGAATCCGCATTTTATGCGAAGCTTTACGCAATACGATCAAGATTTACATCAATTAGGAAAGCTCACTTGCTTAAATTGTAATTGGGGCTATTTGGATACTATTGGTCAAATACGCGTACCTACAGAATATGATTTCGCTCGAGATTTTAAAAATGAAATCGGTATCGTTGAATTTGATAATAAATGGGGCGTCGTCAATGCAGATGCCAAAGTACTTGTTCCTTGCGTATATGATGAAGTTGATTTTTTGGATAAAACAGACGATCAAATCTTACAAATTTCCTTACATCGCCAGAAATATGGATTAATTGATACACTTGGGCAAGTCACCGTCAACTTAATGTACGATCAAATAGGCAACTATTCTGAAGGACGATTAGCCGTAAAGCGTGGCAATAAATGGGGATTTGTAGATGAAGCTGGCGAAGAAATTATTGCTTGTCAATTTAATAAAATTAAAAATTTCAGCGACGGAATCGCCATTGTACGCAAGGGAACAAAATGGGGCGCCATAGATAAAAGAGGAAATGTACTCGTTGATTTCAAATACAATCATCTAGGCAATTTCAAAAATGGACTTTCTTGTTTCAATGGGTCTTATGGAAAAGGCTACCTCAATGAAATCGGTGACACCATTATTATACCTCAATTTCAACGCGCCAATGATTTTGAAAATGGAGTGGCACGAGTAGCACAAGATGGCAAATATGGTTTGATTAATACCCAAGGGGAATATATACTGCGTCCCAAATATGGAGACATAAAAGCCTTCAACGAGCATGGACTAGCCGTCGTTCGTTATGGTAAAAATAATATCCGTTATGGCATTATCAATCGTCAAGGCAAGTTGATTTCGGATAAAGATTATCAAGAAATCCGCGATTTTGTGGAAGGCTACGCCATAGTCCGTTTTAAAGGAAAATATGGCTTTATTGATACGCGCGCCAATTTAGTTATTCCTGCGATCTACTCCAAAGCTTCTCCTTTTTCTGAAGGGCGCGCTTCTGTACAATTAGATGGATCCTGTGGCTATATTGATGTACAAGGAAAGAATATTGTCCATTTTGAATATACTAAATGCCTTGATTTTAAAGAAGGGAAAGCCGTCGTGTATAAAGGCTACAAAAAAGCAGGCTTAATTGACGTAAATGGCACTTATATCATTCCACCCAGTTTAAATCGTTTAGTAGATTTTTCGGAAGGACGAGGTTTAGTACGCGATAATAGTTATCGTTTTTATTACATTACGGAACAAGCGCGTTTGTATGAAGGATTTTACCAACAAGCTGGCGAATTTCAAAATGGCGTAGCTGTGGTGAAAATGGATAATAAATGGGGGGTCATCAATCAAAAAGGGATCGAACTTATTCCTCCTAAATATGATCGTATTGAAGCCTTTGAAGATGGTTATGCTAAAGTACAAATCAAGCAGTTTAGTGGACTCACCAATTTGGAAGGCGAACTCATCGTACAAGCCAATTATGAATACATTTCCTATGCTGGCGAAGGTTTATTTCGTGTAGAACAAGGCGATAAAATTGGTTATTTTGATATGAATGGTCAATGGATTTGGGACTTGCAAGAATAAAATCACCTCATATAATTTGTGGATAAGTGGATTCACAAAATTCCTTAGAATTTTATATGGATATGTATTAAAACACCCTTATCCCCGAAAATGCAAGGTATTTTCTATCTACTGATTCACTTAATTTATCCATCTCTTTGTGTGTCTAATACCGTGTTGATAAAATCCTTTCGTATATAGAATATGATTTTTTCACCTCGGCATTATACGTTTTTGGTGTGATTTACGAAATCACTTATTCAATTTCGTATAATAATTATTGGGAGGTTTATAGAAATTAATGCGCTAAAACTCCCGAAATTTCACATCAAACTCGACTTCCTCAAATTGTATGATACGAGGAAAAAAATCTCCTTCGGTACTAATATGCTCTGGTGCTCGATGTCTATATTTTACAGAAAAAATACCTTTTGCTAATCCTTGGAGTGTATCTAAATTGGAAATATAAATTTGGTTCTTCCAAAACCATGTTGTATCGACGGGATATAGATATATAACATCATCATCTGTTTTAGCACTAAATTTACCTTTTGCTGCATTAGCATGAGGCAGAAGATCTTGATTATCTAGAATAAGAAAGTTGCCATTCTCTAAGGGTATATTTTTAATAATTAGATGTTCCCGAATAAGTGTATCTCCAAACCAATAGGGAGAAGTCGTATAGCCTCCAATCGCAAAAGTAGAATCACTTTCATAATAAGCATAAGCACCTGCCTCCCATTCATCCAAATTACGAATCCCCTTCATACTACCATAAGTCTGATCCCCTGAATCAAAAATGGGAAATTGTATGAGTTCTTCTTCTTCTGGAGGCGTTAGGATTTCTACTTTTTTACAGGCTACCGTTACTAAAATCAGTAGAATGATTGGACTTATATATTTCATTTAGTAATTATTAAAACTCCCGAAATTTCACATCAAACTCGACTTCCTCAAATTGTATGACACGAGGAAACAATTGATAAGGTAAATTATAATGTTCTGGTGCACGACCTCTAAATCGTAATGAAAAAGTACCTCTCACCTCATCCTGTAAAGTATCTAAATGATCAATATAAATGTGATTTACCAAAAAATCAGTGGTATCTACCTCATACACATTGCCAGCATCATCATCAGTTTTAGTACTATATCTACCTTTAGCAGCCCTTACATGAGGCGGTAGATTACGTGAATCTAATATAAAATATTTATTTTCTTCTAATGGAATATTTCTAACGGTTAAATGCTCCCGAATAAGTGTATCTCCAAACCAATAAGGAGAAGTCGTATACCCTCCAATCGCAAAAGTAGAATCACTTTCATAATAAGCATAAGCACCTGCCTCCCATTCATCCAAATTACGAATCCCCTTCATATTACCATAAGTCTGATCCCCTGAATCAAATATGGGAAATCGTATGAGTTCTTCTTCTTCTGGAATAGGAATTCGTTCTTCTTCTTTACAAGCACTAAAAATTAGTGATAATACAACTATGGTATAGAGGTATTTCATAAAAATAGAGAATTAATTAGTGAAGACTGACGTATAAAGCCAGTCTTCCTTATATTATTGAATAATTAGCCTTTTGATGGAAGTATAATTTTGATCATCTTCTCTATATTGAACAAAATAAATGCCTTTTTCTAGAGAAACATCAGCTAATTTCATGAAATCTTGTCCATTAATCGTTCGTTCAACTATCAATTGACCATTTACATCAAAAATAAGAACTTGCCCCTTTGCATCTTTAGGTAATTGAATAAGCCCTTCTCCTTTTCTTGTAGGATTTGGAAATATACTGAAGTCATTATTTACATTCAAATTATTTTTTTCATATTGCATAGTAGGAGGTATACCCGCACGCACAACTCGATCAGATGTATTACCAGAACTAGAACAAGGAGCAATGTCTATCTTCATGGATGCTGATTCTGTCAAACCATCTGATGATGTGACTATCACTTCTACCCATACATAATCAAAATTGAAAAGCGAACCATAAAGTGAAAAAGAATTGGAATTATTAGCAGGCGATACTGGAAAATACGTAAAGCCATCAGGACTCCAACGCCATTCAAAAGTGTAAGGAGGTTGACCGGGATCTGTAGGTAAGACTGGTTGAGTGACCTCTGCTTTTATGGGTGTTGGATCATTTGGAGCTAAACAAGTGGGCCCACTTAAAGAAACGCTAAAGGTATTTGCATAAAATTGTGCAACTTGACAAGCTTCAATACTAATTACACTTGCATTGTTCGCAATCATTGCTTCCCCTGTTTCTTCTCCCTCATAAAATACATCTGGATTGGAAAAATGCAAAATTCGATTAACTGTCGTGTTATCATCATTTATTCCTACTAAAGTGTTACGAGCAACTCCATCTCCATCTGCAAAATTAAAAGCATGAAAACAACCAGGGGTATCAAAACCACAACCTATACATGGTATATTACTTGATAAATTATGCCCTGCTCCCATCAAATGACCTATTTCATGGGCTACCGTAAATCGAGGGTTTAGAATACTATTTAAGTTTGAAAAAGCATAGTTCCCATCTGTAAATGCTATCCCATTAATGGGAGTTTCAAAAAAATCGTTTCCTGTTACGAGGGCTTCATCTTCTATAATCACTACTATATCAGCAAAAACTTGGTCTCTTAAATCTTGAATTGCCTGGTTACTGTTTATAGCATCCAAAGATAACTCAACATTGTACGTATTTTCAAAAGTTAATGCTCCAACGAAAGGTACATCCATCACAGCGGTTGTCCAAGTAATATTCTTATTTTTAATATCACTATTTCGCATTCCTATATTAGTAACTTCCATAGATAAGCCCACTAAGAGTTGTGCTGCTAGGGTATTACCTTCAAAAGCGGCAAAAGCATTTGGTGTCAAAATGACTAAAGCTGTTATTTCAGCGGTACAATCACTCCATTCACAAGGTTCTACTGGAGGAATTACAGGAGGTTCTCTTGGTGGTGTTCCACAGCCTCCACCTGTATCTAAACAATTATGTTTACCTAGGATCGATACTCTATTTTTTAAAGGATAGATAGTGTAAGTGTTAGAAGGCATGTGAATTAAGGCACCTGTATAGCCTTCTTTTTGAATAATGGTAATATCTCCCGTTTCAGGAGTACGTATTTTCCCTGTCCAAATATAATCATCAGATGCGTTGATTGTTACCTTTTCAGCTTCTGCAACAAATTCATAAGGTTGATCTGGAAGTTTAAATTGAATCTTACCATTATGTTGCATTTGACGTACATCACCAAATTCTATAAGTGTAGTAGTATTATTTGGATTATCTGTTATTCTATTGTAGTAAGCTCGTTCTGTATCAGTAAGTGTTCTAACATCAAAACTACTAGTCGATATTAAATCTGTTTTTTGAGCTAGCAGTACATTAGAAAATAAGAAAAAGAAAAGTAAGTAAATGAATGAATGAATGAATGAATGAATGAATGAATGAATAATTTTTTCATTGCTTTTTAAGTTTGATCAGACAATAGGTTTTTGAATTTGTATGTAATATAACTACTATATTTAATTCAAACAAGCATCACACATTATTTTAACAATTATACTACTAATTTATTCATTAAAACTCCGTGCTTGGGGCTGATGCTAGAAGTTTTTTATTATTTTGCATCCTCGTCCAATGCAACTATGAAATCCATTAAACTCAACATACCCGTTTTAGTCCATTATGTAGATACAGAAGAGCAGTCCAACTACATCATACGACCTGTTTTTTTAAATCAACCTATTGCCACGAATCGACGTTATGAGCAAGCCATACGCCAGTTTCAAAAAGAGATTCGTTTCATGTTCAAAGGCATGCAACTGAGCCAAGAGAATAAGGATTATTTGTTGTGGTACATGTTTCAACCTGAACTAAAACATCATCTTCTCCCCTATTCTACGACTTTTAATAATCAATTTTTTGAAGGAACAATTGAAGCATTAGAATTTGAATTACAAGGCAAACGATTGATTTGTCTACCTGCTTTTCGTCAATTTATTTTTTTATTAAAACCCGAAATTAAAGGTAAGATTGCATTGACTACGGAAGTAGTGCGTGTGGTACAAACCTTATTTCGTCAGTATAAATCAGAATTTGGAAAAGAACTGGAAATTGCGCCTTATTTTGCTCCAAAAAAGACCTTTATTACAACAGTAGAAATGAATATTTCTACGACTTATGATACTTTTAAATTTGAACAAGCATCCAATAATTTCTTTGAACAACTAGGTGGAAATGATGACTTTGATGGTGCAACAGAAACAGAGAAAGTCAGCACCAATTTAAATGAACGTTTCCCTGATGAATTAAATACAGCCTTTTATCAAGATGACATTATAAAACGGCTATATGAATTGCTTTTCCAAAAAAGAAATAGCCCAATTGTCATTGTCGGAAAATTAGGAATAGGAAGACATACCATTGTAGAAGAAAGTCTTCGGCGGTATTTGAGCGATCATTATGAAAAACGCCCTTCTCATTTGAGTCCAAAAAACATTTGGTTATTAGACCCTACTCGTGTGATTGCAGGGATGAGTATAGTGGGTATGTGGCAAAAACGTTTGGAAGCTATTTTAGGATATATTAAACAACCCAATCTTCGACAAGCTACTTCTGATATATTGATGATTGATAATATCATTGCCTTACTTAGAATTGGGAAATCTTCCCAAAACAATATGACGATGGCAGATGTCATCAAAACCTATATTGAAAAAAGGGCGTTCCCTGTTATCCTAGTCGCAACACCTGAAGAATGGCAAGTTTTTCAAGAAAAAGATCGTCGTTTCAGTGATTTATTTCAAGTTATTCGTTTGCAAGAACCTGATTTGGAAAAAGCCACTAAAATCATTCTTCAAAAAAGAAAAAAATTAGAAGATGATACAGGATGTCAATTTAGTATCCAAGCCATTGATCAACTTTTAGTACTACAACGTAATTATTTTAGTAATCAAGCACTTCCGGGTAGTATCATAAGTCGAATGGAACAATTGGCAGTCAAATATCGAATGCAAGTCATTGACGCTCCAGAAGTTCGCCAAGAATTTGAAGATTTTAGTGGTTTAAATGAGCATATTTTTGATCCTAGTCTTGCGATTAATGATAAGGAGGTACGCGCTGCCATCTCCAATTCATTAGTGGGGCAAGAAGATGCAGCAAATGCCTTAATTGATGTCATCCATACCATCAAAGCTCGCCTCACTAAGCCAAGCAAGCCCAATGCTTCTTTTATGTTTATTGGTCCTACAGGTGTGGGTAAAACGCAAGCTGCCAAAGTTTTATGTACTTATCTGACGGGAGATGAAGAAAATCTACTCCGTTTTGATATGAATGAATACATTGATGAGTTTGCCGTACAGCGACTCATTGGTGATTATTATAATCCTGAAGGAATTTTGACTGGAAAAGTACGTTACCGTCCGTTTGGTATCGTCTTATTTGATGAAATCGAAAAGGCACATCCTAAAGTGCATGATTTACTCCTACAAGTTTTAGATGATGGTCGTTTAACCGATAGTCTTGGGCGAACTGTTGATTTTACGAATACCATTATCATCATGACTTCCAATGTGGGCGCAAGAGACGTTTCTTCTCAAGTGGGTTTCCAAACGAATAGCAACATAGATGCTATTTATCGCAAGGCAGTTGAAACGACTTTTCGTCCTGAGTTTGTCAATCGTATTGATCGAATCGTTATTTTTCAGCCTTTACAATTGCAGCATATTTTGGGCATTGCGCGATTGCAAATTAAAGAATTACTACAACGTGACGGTTTCGTAAGACGAACTACCATTCTTAATATTTCTGATAAAGCTTTAGAATGGGTTGCCAAACGAGGCTTTGATGCGAAGATGGGAGGACGCGCCTTAAAACGACAAATTGAACGTGATTTAACGACTTTATCTGCCGAACAATTGATTCAGTCGTATTCCGAAAGTCCAATTATTCTTGAAATAAAAATTAAAAATGGGCAGCTCTATCCTTCTATAAATGAATTATCTTTTATTGATCCTTTGACAGAAGGTTGGCTTCCTCAACTTCCGACAGCAGATAAAGGGAAACGATTTTTTGGGGTATTATTACGACAATTAGAACGTGTTGAACGTCAAATTGAACAACAAGAGGAATCCAATTATTCTAAAGATGATGTCATTGTCATTACAGGAGATACCAAAGATTTAGATTGGCAATTTTATGATTTCAAAGAAAAGATAAGCACCGCCAAGCAAAAGATTCAAACCTTAATGTTGGGTTTTAGGGATCGCTATTTCAAAGATGGTCCTGCAATTCCCTTACGTTTTAAAGCGAGTAGTTTGTATAGTAGAGGTTTTTCTATGAAAGGGGTTCGTGAAAATATGCGCGATCGTCTTTTTCAACAAGAAGCTATTCAAGAATTATCAGAAAGTTATTTGTATGCCAGCAATGAATTTGATAGTATGCAAACTGAGTTCATTGATTGTTTTTTAGATGTAAAATTTGTTCAGCTTTTTGCAAAAGGCTATTTAAACGGACAAATAGATATTGTTCAAATCAAAGTAGAATCCTTAGTGAATGGATTAGGAGAAAAAGAAGTTCATTTTTTGTTAGAAATGTATGATCGTCTTTTAAAAGAAATGGAAATTGAGCATCAACTTTTCAAAAAAGAAGGACGAATTGAAGCAGAAGCACATGCTTTGTATGCTTTATTAAAAGGAGAAAAAGGGATTCATTTATTTTATGCTTCCCACCGTAATCCTCTTCCTGTCAAAGTGAGTTTACAAATAGGAAAACGTACCCTTACGCATAAAAAAGTGATTCGTTTGTATGATGAATTAAATACCATTACGGATCTCCGAACGACCTATTCTCTAGCAGCAAATATGCGTGTAGATGAATTCAAACTGTTACTCTATGCTGGAACATTGAATCAAAAATCAGCCCGTAACAATTTGAGGAAATAAAATAATCAAACTGATAAAAATCACTTGTATTATGATAAAAGGAATTATTCCTCGATACAAATGTTGAGTCGTCACTTCAGGCGGAGCAACGCCTTTTAAATAAAAGAGGGAAAAGCCAAAGGGAGGCGTTAAAAAAGAGGTTTGTAAATTCATGGCAATCAAAATTCCTATCCATACCAAATCCATTTCTAGGCTTACGAATATAGGAGTAACAACAGGTACAATGATGAAAACAATCTCTATAAAATCAATAAAAAAGCCTGCAATGAAAATGGCTACCATTACCAATAAAAGGAAACCAATGGGTGCTAAACGAGAATTTTCAATTAAATCAATTAAATAATAATCTCCCCCCAAATCTCTGAAAACCAAAGAGAAAGTAGTCGCCCCTAAAAGAATTAGAAAAACCATACAAGTCAAATGCGTTGTTTCTTGCATGACCGATTGTAATACCTTAAACGTCAATTTACCCTGAATAATAGTCAACAAACTAGCACCAAATGCTCCCACAGCAGCAGCCTCCGTGGGTGAAGCAATACCTCCAAAAATAGAACCCAAGACTGCAACAATCAACAACAATGGCAATAAAAAAGCTTTGATTACTCGTCCCCACATTCCTTTTTCTTGAAAGGCTGCAATTTCTTCTTCGGGCATACTTGGCGCGTATTCAGGATATCGCCATGCCACAAATAGAATGTATAAAATGTATAAACTCACTAATATTAATCCTGGCAATAAAGCCGCTGAAAACATTGTCCCAACATCCACAGATTGATTGCCAGATGCATTACTTAATTGATCGGCTAATAAAACCAAAACAATGGATGGCGGTATAATTTGCCCCAACGTTCCTGATGCAGCAATTGTCCCTGTAGCAAGTTCAGTTCGATAGCCTCGTTTCAACATCGTAGGTAAACTAATTAATCCCATCGTCACAACAGTAGCCCCAACTATTCCTGTAGATGCAGCTAATAATGCCCCTACCACGACTACAGAAATTGCCAAACCTCCTTTCATTTTACCAAATAAAAGCGCCATCGTTTCGAGCATACTCTCTGCCAGACCCGATTTTTCTAGCATAATTCCCATATAAATGAATAAAGGAACTGCAATTAAAAGTACATTATTCATCGTACCCATAATTCTTGAAGGCAAAGCATTGAAAATTATAGGGTCAACCGTAAAAAAAGCGAACAATACTGATAAGCCACCCAAGGTCAAAGCAACAGGATACCCCCAAAGGATGAAAAGAAAAATTAAAGCAAATAATAAAATGGCAAGCAATTCCATGTTTCGTTTCGTTTTGTTGAATTATTTATTCTTTCGAATACAAATAATGCTATCTATAATAGAAGCAATGCCTTGAAGTAACAATAAAAATAGCCCTAAGGTAATCGAAAATTTAATCAAAAAACGATATGGAAGTCCCCCTGGATTGGGTGATCCTTCATTGATAGTATAAGATTGGTAGGCATATTTGTAAGATGCATAAATAAGTACACAACACCATGGAACTAAAAATAATAAGCCCCCAATTAAATTAACCCAAGCTTTGGTTTTTGGTGAAAATTTAGAATAAAAAACATCGACACGAACATGCTTATCGTGTTTGAAAGTATAGGCAGCTCCTAGTAAAAAAATGAGAGAAAACAAATGCCACTCCATTTCATTGACCCATACGCCTGATATACTAAACAAATAGCGCATGAGTACATCATAACAAAATAAGAGAACGAGCACAGTGGTCAAATAAGCTACCATATTGCCGACCCGATCATTTAGTTGACCTATAAAATTGCTAAGAGCTTGCATACTTATAAGTGAGTTGATTTTATAAAGTATGAAGCTAAAAAAAATCTAGTATATTCCATAAAAAAAGGTGTTTACCCGTAGATAAACACCTTTTTTATGAAATGAATCTTATCTATTTGATTAGAAATAAGATTTCTCTATTTTTGCACCTGCTTGAACTTGTTCTAAACGTGCTTTGAATTCTCCAGATTTCTCGAAATCATCTAGGCGGGCAAAAATTTCCTTCAAGGCAATAAGTGTATTCATATCACTTGCATTCATACTTTCTGCCTTTTTAAAATAAGGAAGAGCAGTTCCAAAAAATTCTTTAGCTTGTGCATTTAAGGCTTCGTATTTCTTCGCCTCGTTTACTGGAAGCTCATTCATAACTTTCGTTACTTCTACGGCTTTGTTATAGTACAAAGAACCTATACTGTATTGAACATCAAATAAAGAATCATCTAATGCCAATGCTTTTTCATAATATTCCTTTGAACTATTGAAATATTCATCTGCTACAGAATTATTTCCTGCTGCAAATTCTTGCTGGAAAAGATTCATATAAACATTACCTAAAGCAGAGTATACAGAAGGGTTGTTTGGATCCGCTTCAATTGCTTTTGCTAGTTTTCCTCTCAGCGTTTTGAAATCCTCTTTTCCAATGTAGTAGTTAATTTCCGCAAATAAGATTTCCTTATTATCTGGGTAAGTCTCACGTCCTTCTGTAAGATACTTGAGTGCTTTTTCCTCATTTGCTTCTTTGTTCAAATTGAACATGTGAGCATATAAACTAGGCTCTTCATACTTAGCTTCAATCAATTTTTGAAACAAATCAGAAGCGCGATCATTTTGTTTAGCTGCCATTGCACAATAACCCACTACGTAGGCATGGTTGTTGTATTCTTCTTCTGCTTGTAAAATCGTTTCTACTCCATTTTCTTCTAGAATATCATGTATTTCAAGTACTGAATTTAAAGAATTATACGCATTTCCGTAATTTTTCTTTTCTAAGAAAATATTTCCAATTTGAGCTAAATTATTATTAACACTTTGCAACTGCTTGAGCATTTCTTTAGTCTCATATTTCTTTACCGCTTTTGAGAGCCCCATTTTGATGGCTTCATACGCAACCATTGCTGTACCAGGATATTGGAATGTAAATCCGTCCGCTTCTGCTAAAGCAGCCATTCTAAAATATTCTGTCACATCAACAGATGCCATTGTATTATAGATATCTCCTTTCGTAGACCATCCTTTAAATGTACCTTGAATGGCTTCATCAGCCATCGCTAAATCAATTTTTTCTTTAGCCTCCGTTAATTTAGCTATATTCTCACCTGGATTTGTATTATAGGCAACTAAAAGCGTTTTTGCTTTTTTTAAGGCTTTTGCTGGATCCTCTTGTGCATTTGCTAGACCAACAAAAACAAGTAATGAAAAGACACTGAATAGTATTTTCTTCATGGTAGATGATTATTATTTAATAATTAGTAGAATTCATTTTTTGAGTTAACGACTGCAAAATTAAAATATTTTATGCTTATCTATTAATATAGACGCATAGAATTTACATTTTGACGTTGCATAAACGTTAATAATTTTTGCCAAAACGTTAAAAAGGCATCTAAAATGATAAAATCAATCATCCTAAATGCCTTTCTTATAGTAATTAATTCAAGTTGCGGTTTATCGTTTTTAAGAGAACAGAAGGATACACAACTTGGGTTAATTATTTGACTACTCTCCTACTAATTCATTTAACAAACGATCCGCTTTATAAATGTAACGCAAAGCTGCTGCGATACCACCTGCATGAACAGAAACTGCACGATTTAAGGTAGGTTCATAAATGAAATTCCCCGGTAAAGATTCGATATTACCATCAAAGATTAAGCCTATTGCCTCTTGTTTACCATTGATAATTGCACTTCCTGAATTACCTCCAATAATATCGTTGGTAGACACAAAATTAACAGGTGCTTTTAATAAATCCATGGGTGGATTCTTCCATTTTTCAGGTAAAGACCAAGGAAATTCTCCATTGTTGGAGTAATGGCGATCATACAAACCAAAGTAACTCGTTTTGTAAGGGGCTTGCGTACCATTGTAGTTGTATCCTTTTACTACACCATCTGAAATTCGTAGGGTAAAAGTAGCATCAGGTGGTAAATTATCACCATTAACTTGGAACACTGCATTTGCCACTTTTTCTTCCATTCCTTTACGAGCTTTTGACGAACCACCAAAAGCTTGACCTGCCATTTGATAAGCAGGAATAAGCATGCTTGCCATTTCTACAAAACCATCATTTGATTTTGCAAATTTCTTAGGTGATAATGCTTTATCCATTTTTTTAGCATTGAAAAGCTTTGATTTATCAAATAGATTATTGACCATTTCCGCTACATTTCCGCTAAATAGTTTTTTGATGTATTTATCATCTTTAGAAGCATATTTTTTCAGACGCGCGATATGATTGATAAATTTCGCTTTTTCTAAAGGCGTATTCGCAACGCTTAACGCTTCTTGCAAAGCTGTTTTTTCAGTTGCTAACTCATCTGCACCTGCACCTCCTTTCACCATTTCACCATATTTATACAATTGATGCAACATCGTAACCACTGACCCATTTAAAGGACTTGGGCTTAATAAATTTACTTCTGATGCATGACCTTTTAAGGGTTCATAAGCTTCTTTCAATTCTGCCCAAGGATCGCCTCCTGAAAAAGCAGTGCGCGTTTTATCTTCCATTGCTTTTTTACGACCAAATAAGATAGGATCATGTAAGCCTTTTAAAATTCCAGTAAATGCTTTCATGCTATTGGAAAGACTAAAAATCTGATTCAACAATTCAGGATTTGGATTGGCATCATATTGTTCTTGCAATTCATCATGATACAAAGTCAAAGATTCTAATAAAATATTGTACCGATAATCCCGATCAAATTCTAATTGAGCTACTGTACGGTAACGCTCCGTACTCCCTGGATTTCCAACTACAAACACTGCTTCTCCTTCTACAGCGCCTTCAGGATTGAATTTATAATAATGTGCTCTAGTATCCGCGGGTTTACCATTATCGTAAGCTCTCCAGAAGGTACAATCTAAATTATAACGAGGATAAGTGAAATTATCAGGATCACCTCCATAAAACCCTAAGTCTAACTCAGGTATAAAAACTAATCGAATGTCATCATATTTTTTATAGCCATAAAGAGAATATTTCCCTCCACTATAATAAGTTACGACTTGCATACGGAGATTTGCCCAATCATCCATTTTTGCCATTTCTTCTTGAATTTGATCGGTAGCACCTTGCGCACTCATTCCAGCACTTACTTTTTCTTTGACCATCGCTGTGATATCCGCCACACGCTCTAATTGCTCTACAAATAAACCTTCTACTTTTCGCTCTTCTTCAAAAGTGGCAGCATAAAATCCATTTTTGTTGAAATCTTCTCCTTCTTTCATAATTTTAGGCATTTCACCATTCGAACAGTGGTGATTCGTCATAATCAAACCATTAGGAGAAACGAAAGAAGCAGAACACCAACTGGCAAACCGAAGGGCTGATTTGCGGGCATCTTCCAGCCAAGCATCATCAATATCTAAATCATAAGTTTTTTGAAAAAATTCTTTAGGTGCATTTTCAAAGGGCCACATTTTTCCATAATCATAAATACTGGCTTCTTTGCTTACCTCTTGTGCATAAACATTTACACAAAGGATGCTTAATATCAAGATTAAGCAGGGATAGAAATTAAGTTTTTTCATTTTGACGTATTTTTTAATAAGTGGTTTTTACATGACAGTATTTAATTTTTTGATTATTAAATGTAAATTAAGTACTGTAGTGTATATAAGGATTCAGGATAAATATTTTTTCAAAATTTCTTATTTATCCCGAGTCGAATATAATATGGTAGTACTTTTATACCATCTATTTGAAAACAAAAGACAATATTTTTCTTTAGAAGATGGCAAGTTCAGTTCGAAGGTACTTCTTTTATTAAAATTTAAAAAATTTCAGTCTGTTTAGGACTTCAATCTGTAATCAATGAAATAAGCTCATTTGCAAAATTAGCATTCAATTGTCCATTTTTAAACAAGGGGGCGACTATTGTTTGGCAATTAATCTTTTCTTCTTGTGAAGTATAAGGTATGAAAGCTTCATTTACTTGAGCAGTTGTAGATGCTGCAAAAGGATATACGATTATTGCTTTTTTTGCATTAAAGTATTTAGCGTATACAAATAATTGGCGTAAATCATCCATTGTTGGTTGTCCCGTAATTAGTATTTTCCATTTCGTATCTAAAACCAAGGTTCTTGTTCCTTTTTGTAAAATAATATCTGGTCGCAATTTTCGTCTTCTCCAAAATGGTTTTTGCACCTGTCGTTCTACTTGCCAGCCTTCTACCCTCAATCGCCTTAATCGCTGAAAAACATATTCCTCAAACAAGACATTCATATCAAATAATAAAGCTGTTAAAGGATATCGCCCCGCTTGGATACTCCCCCCTCTTGCACGAAGAATGACTTCCGCTAGTTGTAAAGCATAATGAAATCGACTGGTATTCCGATTGCTGCTAATTCGATTAAAATCACTGATTTGAAAAGCCTGATAGCGTATCTTTGATGGAAATTTTGAAATCAATTCTTGGCATTGTTCCATCAAATTAGGATGTAATCGCATAGATAGAATGGAATATAAAGTAGCTAATAATATTCGATTTAGCGTATTATCATATTGAAAAGAAAAGGATTGACAATAAAAATATTGAGCTGTAAAATGATTTTTTTGCAATTGCTTGGTTTGTTCTAATCGACCTTTTAGTACGCGTTCATTTTGAGCTTGTCGTTCATACATGCGTAATAAATCCTGTGCGAGTAGTTGATGGACTTCTTCTAAATACAATCGAACATACACTTCTAATAATGAATAAAACGAAAGCCCCACTTTTGCCGAGTTAATCGCTTCCACTTTAATTTGATGGCAAATTTCAAGCATGGGTAATAATACGCTTTGCCAATTAGAATATCCATTATTTTGAGCAGCAGTTTTAGGTAAGATTTCTAGTAATAATCCTCCCACTTGTATCACCCCCACATAATGAGAAAATTTTACCCCTTTGTGTACAAGTTGATAATATTTCCCATGAGTACGTTGATGATAAGCACACAATGCATCCAAATGATGTTGTTGAAAAACACCCCCTTCATAGGTTTGTCCTAAATAAAGTGCTTGATGTTCAAAAACACGTAGTCTCGTTTCTATTCCATGCGGTTTCACAAGATAAATATATTTCTATCTTTGTAAAAAAAGTAGTAATCATCATACTTATGCGTGAAAAAGAAAAATATAACGATCCATTTGATGGAGAATATATTGGAAATATTTGGGGTTGGAAAATCTCATTTTGGGGTTTAGCACTGATTCTTGTTTTGGTTGCTTTTATGTGGTATCGCCATCAACAAGTAGGTGAATGGGGGATGATAAAAAAAGAACAAACAGTCACTACTAGTGATAGTCTTCGTATTCCAAAAGATTCAATTTCAATCCCAGAATAAATTAAAAAATGAATATTCCCTTTGTAAAATATCAAGGAACAGGTAACGATTTTGTCTTTATTGACCAAAGAGATCATCAATATCTATCTAGAGAAGATACAACTATTATTGAACGTTTGTGTGATCGAAAATTTGGAATTGGGGCAGATGGCTTGATCCTTTTACAAAATAAAGAAGGCTTTGATTTTGAAATGATCTATTTCAATGCAGACGGCAATGAAAGTAGTATGTGTGGAAATGGTGGAAGATGTATTACCGCTTTCGCTAAACGTCTAAATATCATTCAAAATACGGGGCGATTTTGGGCAATAGATGGGGTACATGAAGTACGAATTGATGAAAATTTTTGGGTGGATTTAAAAATGAAAGCCGTTCAAGAAATAGAAATTGGAGAAGATTATTTTATCTTAGATACAGGTTCTCCCCATTATATCATTTTTGCAGAAGATATTGATGATATAAATGTAGTAGAAACTGGATCGGCAATTCGCTATTCCAAACGGTTCAGAAAAGAAGGCATCAACGTCAATTTTGTTGAAAAAAACCAAAAGGAACTCATTGTAGCAACATATGAACGGGGCGTTGAAGATGAAACACTATCTTGTGGTACGGGTGTGACAGCAGCAGCTTTGGCGCATGCTGTACAAGAACAATTCACAAGTGGCGAAATACCTATTCAAACCAAAGGGGGTAATCTTTCTATCAAATTTAAACAAGTACAACAAAACCAATTTGACGATATTTGGTTGTGTGGCCCAGCTACCTTCGTTTTTGATGGACAGATTATCATCTAATCTCAATTTTTGATTATTCAAAACGAAATAAAATGAAATCCAATCTCTTTTTTATCCTACTCTTGCTTTGTATAAGTATGGGTTGCTCTGATCCAACTTCTGATACTACTACAGGCTTTCATTATGATATCATTCCTCAAGTACAAGAACTTGAAAAACAAGAAGGTCATTTTAAATTAGATGACATTACTAAAATTTTTATTCAACCAGATGTCAATGAAATCCGCTCTTTTGTTGCCAAACAGTTAAGTGATTATTTGAAAGCAGCAGGTGTTGAAAAATGCCCCGTCAATGTCGCTCAAAATAGTACATCTAAAGGCATTTTTCTAAGCATAAATCCAAATATAGAAGCACGAGAAGGATATAATTTAACTGTTTCAAGGGATAAAATAGAACTAGAAGCGAAGCAACCTAAAGGTTTGTTTTATGGTATTCAAACGCTTCGCCAATTGATACAAAATGGAAAAATTCCAGCTGTGGCCATTAAGGATGCGCCACGATTCCCATATCGAGGGATGCACTTAGATGTTTGTCGTCATTTTTTTCCTGTAGAATTTGTAAAAAAATACATCGATCAACTTGCATTTCATAAAATAAATAATTTCCATTGGCATTTAACAGAAGATCAAGGTTGGCGGATTGAAATCAAACAATATCCCAAATTACAAAGCATCGCTTCCAAACGAAAAGAAACCTTGATAGGACATTATTCCGATCAACCCCAACGTTATGATGGCAAAGAGTATGGTGGTTATTACACTCAAGAAGAAGTAAAAGAAGTGATTCAATATGCCAAAGAACGCTTTATAAATATCATTCCTGAGATCGAAATGCCCGGGCACTCGCTTGCTGCACTTTCTGCCTATCCTGAACTTGCCTGTACAGAAGGTCCATTTGAAGCAGCTACGAAATGGGGAATTTTTGAAGATGTGTACTGTCCAAAAGAAGAAACCTTTACCTTTTTAGAAAATGTTTTGCAAGAAGTCATGGATTTATTTCCGTCGAAATATATTCATATTGGAGGAGATGAATGTCCTAAAAAACGCTGGGAAGAAAGTGCTTTTTGTCAACAACTTATTAAAAAAGAAGGACTCAAAGACGAACATGAATTACAATCTTATTTTATCCAACGAATCGAAAAATTTGTGAATAGCAAAGGACGAATCATCATCGGTTGGGATGAAATATTGGAAGGTGGACTTGCACCAAATGCAGTAGTGATGTCATGGCGTGGAATGAAGGGAGGTATTGCAGCAGCAAAAGAAAAACATCAAGTCATCATGTCTCCTACCACGCATTGCTATTTTGATTATTATCAGTCCAAATCTGAAGATGAACCTATTGCTATTGGAGGTTTTACGCCCTTAGAAAAAGTTTATGAATTTGAGCCTATTCCAGATGAATTGACCCCTGACGAACATCAATATATTCTTGGGGCTCAAGCCAATTTATGGACGGAATATATTCCTACCCCTGAACATGCCGAGTACATGGTCTTTCCACGTTTGTGTGCCTTGTCGGAAGTGATTTGGTCACCGAAAGAAAAACGATCATGGGATGATTTCACCAAACGATTGAATACTCATTTGAAACGATTGGATGAAATGAATATCAATTATGCCAAGCATCTTTTTGATGTAAAAGCAGACATAAAAAATGAAGAAAATGGCAATCTAAAAATAGGACTATCCAAAAATGCAGCCGATTATGACATTTATTATACCCTCGATGGGAATGAACCTACTTCAAACAGCACCAAATATACTGCCCCCATTCCTTTAGATAAATCCAGTACATTAATCGCCAAAACAATTCATAAAACTAAAGATGTTAATACCAATCCTTTCAATTTATCCTTCCAAAAACACTTAGCGGTAGGTAAAAAAATTTCCATAGCAGAAGCCGCTAGCGATCGTTATCCAGGGCTTCAAAATGCCACAACTTTAATCAATGGAATGGATGGAGGAGCTACATTTAATGCTGAACAATGGCTTGGCTTTGATGGAGGCAATTGTCATGCAACCATAGATTTAGGCGAGGAAAAAGCCATTTCTAACGTCCAAATTGGTACTTTCAAAGGAAATGATGCTTGGATTTATCTTCCTTCAGCCATTCGTGTTTTAGCTTCTTCTGACGGCAAATCATTTAAAGAAGTAAAAAACTTAGATCGTGCAGCAATTGAATCAGCAGGAGAAGACATTGCGATAGCTATGAATACCAACAGTCAGTTTTTGAAAGTTGAAATTGATAATTTCGGAGAAATTCCAGCAGGAAAGGCAGGTGCTGGACACAAGGCATGGTTGTTTGTAGATGAAATTATCGTAGAATAAAAAATTGAAAGGGGGCTTTGCCCCCTATTGGTAAGAATTAATCTTCTACTAGACTACTCCTCTAAACATAAAGAATAAAAGAACTACTAAGATAACAGTAGAAATAATTACTACTTGCCAGAATTTTTTAGCGTCTTTTTGATCGCGGATTTCTTGTCGTCTTTTTCGTTTTGATTTTGCCATAATCTGAAATTTGAGATTTATTCATCAAAAATTTATAAATGATATACTAATATGAAATTAGCTTTCGTTATTATATCATCCTACACGCAAAATAATAATTTTATAGAAAAATATACATCAATTAAACATTTATTTTTTTATAATGTTATAATAATAATACCGAATTGAGAAAATCCTTTTGTATATAATTTTTGATTTTTTCAAATCGGCATTATACGTTTAAGGTGTGATTTACGAAATCACTTAATCAATTGCGTATAAGTTTGCACCTCCTAGTATCCTACATTTTTATAATCCCTTTTAATTCTGAGCATATTAGACGACATTATTTTACTATTCTATCATTTGTTGGTCCATTTAACTAAGATTAGCATTTGTATTTTTTACAACCAAAAACCAAAAAGATGTCATACTTATGCTGGGATACTACACCCCCAACTCCACTACAAGATGAAGTTCTTAGCATCATTGATACTAAGCTTCAATTCATTGATTATGAATTAAATTCGTTCCTTGCCAAACAATCTCCCTTGAGAGCTTGTGAAGCCCGATCCAGTACAGGAAGTGCCACTGCTTTTGCTGCTGCTCCTACAACAGTTGATGAAGATGTACTTTCAATGATCGAACTTTCAAGTCATAAAAAAAGCATTCTTCTCTTGCTTCGTCGCTTGTTGAAAGAAGAGAATGCAAAGGATATTTTAAATTTATTAGGTTCGAATCGTTTTCAATACTATTCCAACGACCAAATCCAACAATATTTATCAAAAGAACAAAAGGTGGAAGGAGAAACTCGTTCTTCTACTACATTTATTAAACGACCTTTAGCAGCTTGAATTTAGACGACGGTCTCGTATTTGCGCAGTCAGCCCGCATAGGGCTGATTGGCACATATACTTCGTTATCGTTAGTTATCTTTTTTTATTTTCAATTTTTATTCCAACCAGGACCTTTTTTTAAACCACTTGGTGGCTCAATATCTCTCATGCTATTTAATTTCATGGGGTCTTCTCCTTTGTTTGCTCTTTTATTCATATCTAAGAGTTCTTTTAAAAGCACAATTATTGTCTCATCTTTTTTATTTCCATTTTTGATTAATTTACCAACTCTCTTTTGTGCAGCTTCCCAAAAGCGTTTTTGATTTTCTACTGTAAATTCTCTGAAGTCAATTACCATCATGGTATTTTCTCCCGTTTCTTTATCATAAAATCCTCCAAAACCATTCAGTTCATGTTTTTCAGTTGGAATAAATTGTCTTAGGTAATTTGCGAATTCTTCTACCTCTTTATCTAACTCCAATTCAGAAACTATTTCTTCCAGCAATACAAACATTGCTCTTACTTGTTTTGCAAAACCTCTCCCGTCTTTTAAAAACCAGAATCCAGATGGCATGACTTTTTTTTAATTGAGCGAACGGTTGTATACCTGTATGTGATCGAGGTATCGAGGACATTGGCAAGTACACTTTGTTGTGTACCGTATTCTTATTTCAATAGTTACATTTCAATATTCAATGCTCCGAGTTATTTTTTTTAGGGGGTGGCGGAGGTGGTGGAGGTGGGTTCTTTCTTGGAGGTACAGCCGGATTAAATTGTTTTCCCTTATTGGGATTTTTAGGTGTCATTTTTCTATCTTTACCCATTATTTACATTTTTTTTTATTTTATTTAAGAATGTATCAGTTTCCTCTTCAGCGATTTTTATCAGTCTATCACCTGGATTAATCTTACCAAAAGTTTGTTTTTCAAATAGATTTCTTTCTTTTTCTTTTAACTTATTAAATCTTTTTTCTATTGTACTATCAGGTACTTTCCCATTATGATAATCGTAATATAAGTTTTCTAAATCCAGTAAATTAAAAGTATAAAACGAAATTGAATTTTTTATGTTATATAATTCATCATTTGACCAAAATAATACATTTTGCATCATTCTAACACCTTGCGCCAAAATTAAAATAATCGTCCAAAATGTTTTATATTCTTCAAACCTGAACCAACCAGCTATTCCTGTAAGAGAAATCATAATAAGTAGCGCATTTGTAATTTTTATTTTTTTGAATTCACAAATCGAGAATTCAATCAAAATACTTTCTGTATATTTCCATTCATTTAATTCCTCATAAATTCTATTGTTCAAATTAATCATCTCTTAAAATTCGATCTTTTTTAATTCTTAATATACAAATCAATAATTTCTAATATAAAATATTAATTTGTCAACATTGATTAATCTTTGTTTTTAATTTTATTTATGGTACACAACTAGGCAATACATAGACAAAAAACAGCTTTCCAAAAAATTCAGAAAGCTGCTGTGTGCGTTTGATATAATAGCGGTGTGTGTATTAAATATACTTATACTAATGAGAAAAGTCTACAATCTATTTTTGTTGACAATAGCTAATAATTCTTCTCGATAGTTTTTACCAATGGGTAAATTTTTAGGCTTTCCTTTTTCCATTACTTCCACCATATTTCCTTCTAGAGCTTGTATTCGATGAATATTAACAATATAAGAACGATGAATTCGTCGAAATATTGAGGAAGGCAGCTTCGTTTCTAAACTTTTCATGGTTTGAAGCGTGATTACTCGTCCAGTTTCCATACGAATAATAACATAATCCTTCAAGCCTTCAATATAAATAACATCCTCAAATTTGACTTTGAGTAATTTTTTATCGGCTTTCACAAAAATAAAATCTTCTTCTGTCGCTTTTTCTTGAACACTTGCTCCGCCTCGTTCTAGTTTAATAATGTCTACTGCTTTATTGACGGCTTTCATAAAGCGATCAATAGATATGGGCTTCAATAAATAGTCTACAGCATTCAACTCAAAGCCATCCAAGGCGTAGTTATCGTAGGCAGTCGTAAAGATGACTTTGGGTGGATTTGCTAGTGTTTTTAGGAAATCTATACCTGTCAATTGAGGCATTTGAATATCCAAAAACATCAAATCAACTTGATGCGTTTTCAAGGCTACATTTGCTTCGATAGCATTACTACATTTAGTAATTAAGTTTAATTCTGGGAGTTGGCTAATGTGTGATTCAATGACTTCCTGTGCTAAAGGTTCATCATCAACGATAATTACGTTTATCATAAAAAGTGATTTGGTTCGTATTTTTTAATCTAAATCTATTAATAAATCCACGGCATAGGTATCTGGATTATCAGCAATATCTAAATCATGATGATCTGGATAAATTATATCTAATCTTCTCTTCACATTCACCAAACCAATACCGCCTGATCGTTTATGCGTATTTGAAGGCAGTGCATCTGCTTTACTATTTTCAATGTGGAAATGAATACTTTCATCTGCTACATTGAGCTGTATATTAACATAGCCTTGCGTAATAGAATTGTTTAAACCATGTTTGAAACTATTCTCCAAAAAAGGAATAAACATCAAAGGGGCAATTTTTTGGTTTCCCACTCGTCCTTCTACTTCAAAATTAATTTGCATACTTTTTCCATGTCGTAATTCTTCCAAGTCGAGATAATTCCGAATATAATGGATTTCTTTACTTAAAAAAACTTTCTTTTCATTGCATTCATAAAGCATGTAACGCATCATCTCACTCAGTTTAACCACAATTTCAGGAGCTTTATCTGATTTTTTAAGGGTTAAAGCGTATAAACTATTCAATGTATTGAACAAGAAATGAGGATTGATCTGGGATTTTAAAAAGCGTAATTCAGACTGCATCGTCTGGGTTTCCAATTCTTGCAAATTTCTTTGTTGTCTTAACCAATCTGCCATGATTTTTACTACAGTTGAACTAGAAGTAATCAATAATGAGAATAAAAAGTACCAATTTAGATTGATTAAAAGACTGTTTTGATAACTGGGATAATTTTCAAATTTAAAGAAAAAGATAATCGTTTTTAAAGGGGTAATAACAATGACTGCTAAAATTAACAAGCCCAAATATTGAAAGATTTTGTTTTTACTCAAATAATTGGGAATCAAATAGTAAATGTTGTAATACACCATTAGCGCATAGACACTTACATTGATTAATTCATTTGTCAAGGTGAAGAAAAAACCATGTTCATTTTCTTCAAATAGAATCAAAAACACAAGGAAGAGTAGCCAAATGATAGTATGATAAACTACCCTTTGCGTCATAAAATCATATATGATTTCTCTGATATTTTTGGACGCTACTGTGTTCATTTATGACTATATATAATCTTTCGGTAATATAGGAGCTTCTAACAGAAAGCACATAAATTATAGATAAACTACTTGAAAGAAAGGATAAAAAGTAATTAGAGTAAATTTCTATCTTATTTTTTTGTGTAAAGGACAAAACTTAGAATAAGTGGTTCTTTTTAAGGGCAACGCAATAAATTACGTTGGAATAAGTCCAGTTTCAAGGTGGTTTTAACCCTTTGCATCTTTATAACAATTATTTTTGTCCTGTACATAGTACACTATAATCGAAATAATTTTCAACTTCAATATGAAGTTTATAACGTCTTAAATTCAAGGGAACATGTTCCCTTGGGGCAATCAGAAAACTTAAACTAAGTTAGATTACAATGTAATAGCTTATTTTTACAAAAAATAAGAATATGAGTTTCATCCTAATTTATATTACCCACCCCAACGAAGTAGCTGCTCAAGAACTAACAAATCAATTAATTGAAGAGCGATTGGTGGCTTGCGCTAATATTTTTCCTATTCAAAGTGCGTATTTGTGGAAAGGGTCTGTGGTCAAAGAAGGGGAATGGGTTTCTATTGTGAAAACACAAACGCTGCTTTGGGAGAAAGTAAGTTTACGGATTGAGGACTTACACCCTTATGAAGTCCCTTGTATTATGAAAATAAACGTTGAAGCAAATCAAGCATATGAAGAATGGATTGTAGCTTCAACTACTCCAATTTAAACTGCTGCTAATTCTTCACGCTGTGCTCTAATTTTGTCCGAACGGATGTAATCGTCATAGGATTTTAAGCTATCAATCATCCCTTTTGGTGAAATTTCGATGATACGATTGGCAACGGTATTCATTAATTTATGATCGTGAGAAGTCATAATTAAATTCCCTTTAAAATCAACTAATGCATTGTTCAAAGCAGTGATAGATTCCAAGTCTAAGTGATTGGTAGGCTCGTCTAATAATAAGAAATTAGGTTCGCGAAGCATCATCTTGGAAAGCATACAACGTACCTTCTCCCCTCCTGATAAGACTCCAGATTGTTTATGCACTTCTTCGCCTGAAAAAAGCATTCGACCCAAAAATCCACGAATAAATTGCTCATCTTTTTCTTTAGAATATTGACGTAACCAATTGATTAAATCAATATCCTGACTTTCAGAAAAATAAGCTTCATTTTCGTTCGGAAGATATTCAGAGGTAATAGTTGTCCCCCACTCTATCGTTCCCGAGTCTGCTTTTTCTTCTCCCGATAATACATTAAATAAAGCATTCAAAATAGAAGAATCCTTTGCGAGTAAGCCAATTTTTTCACCATGATTCATAATAAAAGAAACATTGGAAAAAAGCAGTTCGCCTTGTTCATTTCGTTTACTTAAATTATTGACTCGTAAAATTTGATCCCCAGGGGCGCGTTCAGGTTTGAAATTAATGAACGGATATTTTCTAGTAGAAGGTTTAATTTCTTCCAGATTGAGTTTATCTAAGGCTTTTTTACGACTGGTAGCTTGACGAGATTTGGAGGCATTGGCAGCGAAACGTTGGATAAATTCCATCATTTCTTTGCGTTTTTGCTCCATTTTCTTGTTTTTATTGGCTATTTGTTTTGCCATTAATTGGCTTGATTCGTACCAGAAGGTATAGTTTCCTGTAAAAATTCGAATGCTATTATAATCTACATCCACGATATGCGTACAAACCATATCCAAGAAATAACGATCGTGCGAAACTACAATCACCATATTCTTAAAATCCGCTAAAAAGTCAGACAACCAAGTTACTGTACGCGCATCCAAATCATTCGTAGGCTCATCTAAAACTAGAATATCGGGTTCTCCAAAAAGAGCTTGTGCCAAAAGTACTTTTACTTTTTGAGGGCCACTTAAATCTTTCATTAAAGAATAATGCAAGCTTTCTTCAATGCCCATATTAGAAAGAATTTCAGCCGCATCACTTTCTGCCGTCCAGCCTCCCATTTCTCCATATTCATTTTCCAAATCTGCTGCTCGTAAACCTTCTTCTTCAGTCGCATCTGGATTCATGTAAATGGCATCTTTTTCAATCATGATGTCATACATCTTCTGATGCCCCATGATAACCGTTTTTAATACTTCATGCTCCTCAAATTCAAAGTGATTCTGCTTTAAAACCGCCATTCGAAACCCTGGCTCAACGTCTATACTTCCTCTTGTGGGATCGATTTCTCCAGATAATATTTTTAAGAAGGTAGACTTACCTGCTCCATTCGCTCCTATAACGCCATAGCAATTGCCATTGGTAAATTTTAAATTCACCTCATCAAATAAAACACGTTTTCCAAATTGTAAGCCTAAATTATTAACTGAAATCATGGTATTAAATTCATATTTTAAAAACGGCTGCAAAGGTAAGGAAATTATTAGCTTGACCTATTGATTGGGTAGTTAATTTAACTTAAATCAGAAATTTGTAGGTCAAAAATTGCTTTTTAAAGATATTCATCGTAATATTACGATGAATATGGGAGTGACAAAAACAAATTTATTTACCGATCAGCAAAATAGATTGGCAACAATTGGAAAAGCATTGGCTCATCCAGCTAGAATTGCCATTTTAGAATTTTTATTGAAAGAAAAGGATTGTGTCTGCCGAGCAATTGTAGATGAATTGCCCCTTTCTCAGTCTACTATTTCTCAACATTTGAAAGTATTAAAGGAATGTGGGATGATCATAGGAACAATTGAAGGTAAACAAGTTTGTTATTGTATAAATCCACAATATTGGAACACAGCAAAGGAATTACTTGCTAAATTTTTAATAAAATTAAAGCCCTCTTGCTGCTAGATTCGTCCTTAAAATGAAGGGTGATATTTTTTTGCCTTTATTTATCGTAATATTACGATATAAACTATAAAATTTTAATATGCAAACTTCAAAATTTATCCAAACCTTAGAAAATAATCTTTCAAAGAAAGTACTATTCGAATATCAACAAAATCAATTTGTACCAAAATCCTACCACTTAACGGAGGTGAAAAATGTTCATATCGAATCGGTAGATTGTGGTGGATTTGCCCATAGCGAAGATCAAACTATTGTACAATTATGGATTGATCCAAATGAAGCCCCGACAGAATATATGACTGCTGAAAAAATGCTCAAAATCATTCAACTAGTAGACAAGGTAAAATCACTAAAAGGAGAAACGCCACTCTTTTTTGAATGGGGCATGCAAGGATTAGCTACTTCTAATTATCGGGTTGAAAAGATTGATATTTCAGATGAAAACATTCAAGTAAAAATGAGTGTGCCGCCGACTGTTTGTCGTCCAAAAGTAATGGATACAAGTATGGCATTACCCATTATTGGAGGATGTGGCACTTCAAATTGTTGCTAGAAATTTTTATACTTTTTCAAAATGTATTTTAACAAGATTTAACAAATTCGTACAACATTTAAAGCGTCAAAAGAGTTATTTTTGTAAATAAATCCTATGTACAGGACAAAATAATCGTTAGAAGGATGCAAGGGGTTAAAACCACCTTGAAAAGGAGCTTTTTCCAACGTAATTTATTGCGTTGCCCTTAAAAAAGAACACTCTTCCTAAGTTTCGTCCTGTACACATAAATAATTCATAAAATATGCGAATTTTAGTTGTTTTAATGCTTTTTATTAGCACTTCTTTTTTTTCTGTTCAAGCTCAATCGCAATCGGACGAATTGCAAAAGATGATGCAAGATATGCAACAGCAAATGGAGGAGGTTTTTGGTACAATGGGCGATTTTCAAATTATAACCGATACTTCTTTTATTCAGCAATTTGATTTAGGACAACTTCCACAAGATGGATTTATTCAAATTGACAGTTTTATGACTTCTGGTTCGTTAGAAGATATGATGAAAATGATGGAGGAACAAATGAAGCAATTTTCGGATCAAGACTTGCAAAATTTTCAGGATTTATTCCGTCAATTTGATGGTATGATGATTCCTGCACCCGATGGTGATATGCCAAAAGCAACGCCTGTAGAGCCCAAGAAAAAGAAGAAAAAGACGTATAAATTGTAAATTATTGTTCGACTATTCGAAGGTCATTAATGGAGGATGTGCTTAAATGAAGTATCTTAGATTGGATGTTTAATTTAGGTGCAAACAGTTCCATTTCTCTTTGAAGTTGCAATTGCATTTGATGTAATTCATCTGGATTTAACTCAGGATATTGAGATTCTACTTCCAAAAATAAGATTGCAGTTGTAGAATTTTCTTGTTTACAAATTTGTTCAAATAGTTGTATCCAAAAATAAACATCTGGATGCAAAAATTGGAAGCCTTTCCAAATACCTACCAATTTTTTGTAGCCCGAAAACCACCATTTCCGTTGAAAATAAGCTTCAATCACCCGAAATATTTGCAGGCTATCTTGAATTTTTTCTTGAAACGCATGTGCTAAAGGAGGCGGATTACCCAATAAATCTGAAATATCAGGCGGTTTGGGACTTTGAGGGCGACGTTTATAATTTTTCACTTCGATCAATAAGACTTCTTCTTTCGAAAAAGCCACAAAATCAACGCCACTTAACCCATGTCCACTCAACATTTTGAAATATTTGTGTTGGTCAAAGGAAATAACAGACCATGTCTTTCCAAATTCAAACACAAAATTACTTTCTATAAATGTAGTAGGCATATTCTATTCAAACGATTGTAATTCATCATAGATTCGATCTACAGGTAAGCCCATAATGTTGGAATAAGTGCCTTCTATTTTATGAATTTTACAATGTCCGATCCATTCTTGAATGGCATAGCTGCCCGCTTTGTCATAAGGTTGATATTTTTCGATATAAAACTCAATTTCTTCTTCTGTTAGGGTTTTAAAATGAACCAATGAAGTAACGGAAAAACTTTTTCGTTGCTGTGAATCCATTAAACAAACTCCTGTAATAACAGCATGCACATTACCCGATAATTTCCGAAGCATTCGCTTTGCATCTGCTGCATCTTTGGGTTTTTCATAGATGACATTATCGAGTATTACGATTGTATCTGAAGTTAAAAGAATGTGACCTTCTTTTAGATATTCCTTTGCACCATCTGCTTTTTTATTGGCAATATATTCAGCTACTTCTCCAACGACTAAATCAGAAGGATACGATTCATCTACATCCAAAGTGAGTACTTCAAACTGAAATCCTGCCTCACGCAATAATTGTTTACGTCGGGGAGATTTAGAGGCTAAAAGAATCTTATGTTGTATAGATTTCATTTGTTCAAATAGATTGTAAATAAGTGGATTTTAAAATTTCAAAAGAATTTTTGAGAAGTCTTTCCCAATTTAAAATAAGGCTAGATAAATCAAGCCATTTAGCATCAACAATTTGGTAAATGTGCTAATATGGTGATAATCTTGTTTGCTTTTTGCAAAAATTAAACGAATTATCAAATATATCATTAAACTCAATAATCCCAAATAATAAAAAATTTGCTGCCCTATAGTAGTAAAAATTTCAACTTTTAAAAGCCAAAATAATAAAGCTATTAGAAGGATTAATCCAAAACTCACTCCTATCCATCGTGCTATATTCTCTCCGAGAATAATCGGAAGTGTCCGACAATTTTGCCTACTATCGCCTTCTTGATCTTCTAAATCTTTCACTATTTCTCGAAAAATGGTCGAAAAAAAAGCAAAGATCAAATACGCAATAGTTAAATGATAAAAATGAGTATGCGCTATTGATTGCCAAATTTCATATTCAGCAATTAAGATTATTCCAGGGACGAAAGCACAAAATAAGGAGACAATTAAATTACCGATGAAAGCTTCTTTCTTAAATTTAGTGGAATATAGATAAAGTAAAAGTATTGCAAGTGGATAAATCCAAATTAGGCGAAATGTATTAGTCTGAAAGGCAATATAAATTGAAATCAGCATTCCAATGCCTACCAATCCCCAATACAAATGCCAAGCATTTGGTTCACTAATAATTCGATTGATAAACAGTTTTTCAGGTTTATTAATAACATCTATTTCATAATCGACAATATCATTAATTATGTAACCAGTTGCTGCTATCAAGATAGTTGTAAAAATGAGTAATATTAAATTGGTATTGGAAAGCAAAAAGGTAGAAAAATCTTCATTTTTTGCAGTTAGGTAGAGTTGAAAGAAGATGATACCCTGTGTAAGTGCAACAATAATTAAATTAGGAAAGCGAATTAGACCAAGCCATTTCATAACTAGGATATCGTAAGGGCTGTTTCCTGCAACCAATCACCATTGAGTTTGAGGACTTTCTCAATGACATCTCTTGCACAACCTCCTCCTCCAGCAATGGGAGAAATATAATTAGAAATAGCTTTGATTTCATGCGCTGCATCGGAAGGGCAAACGGGTAGCCCGACTCTTCGCATCACTTCATAATCGGGTAAATCATCTCCCATGTAAAGGGTTGTACCTAAATCAATATCATAGGTGTAAACAAATTCATCTAAAGCTTCCAATTTATCAGAAATGCCTGCATAAATATGCTTAATACCCAAGCCTTTTAGGCGTTCTGTAACGCCTTCCGATTTACCGCCTGTGATAATACAAACAGTATATCCTTTTTGTACAGCTCGTTTTAAAGCATAACCATCTCGTGTATTCATCTTTCGAAGTAGCTTTCCACTTTCCAATACAATTAAATCGCTATTGGTAAGTACTCCATCTACATCAAAAATGAAGGTTTTTATGGTACGGAAACTTTCGAGATGATTCATTTATGAAATGAATTAGCGAGGAATGATATAAGCTTAGTCGTTGCACGACGATTTAAATAGTTCTTAAAACTACCACATCTTTATTTTTGAATAATAAGTCGTGCCACGACCTTAAATAAAATAAAGATTATTGATTATCGCGCCATTCATAGACCCATTTGGCTTGGATCATTTCGAGATGTCCTTCATTGCAATCTTCTCGTTTTCCAACAAAACTAGGAATCTCTAGTACCCATTCTATAAGGTCGGTAAATCGAATACGGTAGATATTGCTTTCTGCGAATTCATCCCCAAAGCGGTCATAAAGTTGGATGGCAATATCTTCGTGATCGGGCCATTCGATGGGTAAATTATCTATATCTTCAAATGCCATTGGACAAAAATTGAGTGCTGTTTGAAATTAATGTTCGTGACCAATTATTTGCGATTGATCGGGTACTTCCACTTCGATGGTAGCATCTTCTTCTAAAATTACACATTGACAACTTAAACGAGATTCAATCCTGGGATTTATTGCTCGGTCTATAAAGTCTTCTTCTCGATCTGAAATTTCTTGAAGGGCATCCTCTCCACTGTTTATGTATACATGACAAGTGCTACACGCACATACCTCACCACAATTGTGATTAATGTGAATATCATTATCCTCTGCTACTTCAAGGATGGTATTTCCATCGAGTACATTTTCTATGGTAACAGGATTGATATTTTTATCTTCGAAAGTGAATTTTACAGTCGCCATTGTTATCGTTCACGTAATTTTTTGCAAAAGTAATTTAAATCAAGAGTAAAACAAATGAAAAGGAAGTAAGTTTTTACCTTCTTTGAAAATCCAGTGATCCATTCAAAATAAAAGAGTAAACGACTGCAAGAAGTGAACGATTGTAGAATTGAATGGACTTTTTCACTGGAATAGTCAAAGAGTCATTTTTTATGGTAGCAATATTGGAATCTAAATTTTATATGAAAAGGAACTAATGCTTACCTAAATCGTAATAAATAGAAAAAAGAAGTATGTCTCGTTTATTTGTATTACTATTCTTAATCTCATCATTTTGGAGTTGTTCTGATTCAGATTCTATTTCTTCTTCATTAGAACTCGGAGACAATCAGATGGGATGGAAATTACAAGATAAAAGTTATATCCCAAAATCTGTAAATAGTAGTTTAATTCATAAAAATGGAAAAGATCGTTTTTCTGTAGCTGCCTTCAATCGTTCCGATGGAGTTTTACTACTTTTGAGTACGCCAACAAAAGAGAATTTAGAAGGGACTTATCCTGTAGACAAATCAAGTGGCAATAGTATTCAATTAAATGAAGTAGATGAAAATAATGTAGCTACTAAATTTTTAACGGATGCCTGTTCAGATGCTCAAGGCAAAATTGTAATCACAGCACATGATTCTTCCAATAAATTAATAAGTGGGTATTTTGAAGCAAAATTATGCGCCAAAATACCCATTACAGATTCTACTGTTCGTTTGCTTGAACAAGGGCAGTTTAAGAATATCTCTTATTTTGAAACGTCAAAATAAACATTAAACTAAGTTTATTTTCCATATTTCTGCACCCAAGAATTAGGCATACTACCTACTTGACCTACTTTATAACAAGCCACATATTTCCAGTCATCTCGTAACATTGTTTTTCGATGACCTCGGTTTGGAATACCATCATCTATCAAAAGAATAATTACTGATTCTCGAACGGTAGACGGGCCTCCAACTAAATTTTCATTGCCATCAGTCATATTTGAACATTCTCTTAAAACACGATCCCAAGGCCAAGAACCGTCTGTTCCGACATGATCCGAACTTCCTGCACCTTTGCGATCTTCTCCATGTTTACGAGCAGCATCATAAATACACTGAGTGGGTTCTAAAATAGATAATGACGGTGTTCGATTCAATTCATCAATTAATTCTCTGGCAACTGCAACAGATCCAAAACCACGACCACTTTCTATTTTTTGAATATATTCTTCAATGTATTGTACGTATCCAGCAGGATTTGAACGCACCAAATTAATTTCATCTACCATCGCTAATTCTTCGGATTGCATGTAGGATGCACTGGCTTTAGTTGCCCCCGTATTAGATCCACTTGTAGAAGGGCTAGGTGAAGGTTTAGCAGCAGGAGTTGTAGTAGCTGCATTATTACTTGGAGAACTAGTAGAACTAGAATTTGTCTTTGGAGAAGCTGTATTAGTAGCAGCTGAAGGCGTACTACTTATTGATCCTGAAGAAGGAGTTTCTCCTCTTCTTTTTCCCAATTCATATTCACTCACAATCAATTGAAAACCACTTGGCAGATCAAGTTCTGCACTTAAAAAATTCATTTCACGTAAACGATCAGGTGTATATCCATAATAAGCAGCTACGCTTGAGATGGATTCCCCTGCTTGTAAAACATGCGTACCTCCAGATGCTTTTAAACGGCGTTCATATTTTCCATACGAAACAGATACTGTAGGAGAGGTATCATAAGAAG
Source organism: Saprospiraceae bacterium (assembly GCA_020628645.1). Lineage (GTDB taxonomy): Bacteria > Bacteroidota > Bacteroidia > Chitinophagales > Saprospiraceae > JAHDES01. Next base: position 37,578 of record JAHDES010000002.1, on the reverse strand, counting down.
TAGGGGTAGCTTTAGGTGGACTTGTAGCAGAACTAGCTCCGCGGCTTGTAAATTCATTGTAAGGCACTTTTAATTCCTCACATACTCGAATAATGTGTTCTTCTGTAATATTATTCATACGACAGAGGTCACCAACTGCTAAATTATATCGCTTTGAAATCCGATAAAGCGTTTCTCCTGATTGTACGATATGAACGCCATTTTTAGAACTTGTAGGACATTGTGCAGTAACTAAAATAGACGTACAACACAACAATAGAATGAGGTAGATTATTTTTTCCATGGTTAATTTAAGGTGCTAAATTGTAAGATTTTGACAATTTAAATTTATGAAATACTTATAAGTTGACTATTGATTCACTAAAGATATAAAACTAAATCAAAATGGAGTATTGTATTTTTAAAAATAACTCTTGACTTCTTAGTTTTAAATAAAATAAAATAACCCAAGTTGCATATCGTGAGAGAAAAGAAGGATAATTTCAGGAAAATCTATGATTTTCATAAAATAGGACGCTTTTTCTCTCTTAAAAACGATAAACCGCAACTTGAATTAAAATAATTGAAACTATGAATGAGGCATTACATTTTCTATTGATAGATGTATTACATGGTAAATAGAAAACAATATCCTTTTTTTATCAAAAAAAGAATAATTGATATTCTCACTTTTTCTTTTAAAAGCAACTATTTTTAAATTAATTTGTGTTTTTTAGCGTTAGCTTAAAAATAAAACGATCCAAATTTCTCATTAAAACGAAAATCATGATACAATCTATTCTGAAATCATCCAATCTATTTTTCTACTTTTTATGCCTTACAATTTTCCTATCTTGTGGCGAAAATTCTGACACTTCAAAAACAGATAACAGTATGTCACCTAAAATAAGCATAAGCCAGAAAATGGATATTCCTCAACCTACTGCAAAAAAAGTTGCAAAGGAACTCACCATCCATGATGATACCCGCATTGATAACTATTATTGGATGAAACTGTCTGACGATCAAAAAAATGCAAAAGAAAAAGATGAGCAAACCAAAGAAGTAGTCGCTTATTTAGAATCAGAAAATGATTATTTGGATAAAATGATGAGTCATACCAAAGATTTTCAAGAGAAACTTTTTGAAGAAATAAAAGGACGTATTAAGCAAACCGATATGTCAGTACCTTATAAAGATAATGGCTATTACTACATGGTTCGCTATGAAGAAGGAAAAGAATATCCTATTTATTCTCGAAAAAAAGGTTCTTTAGATGCTAATGAAGATATAATGCTAGATGTGAATGAGTTAGCAAAAGATTTTTCCTACTATAGAGTTGGAAGACGTACGGTTAGTCCAAATAATCAGATATTGGCGTATGGAGAAGACACCTTAAGTCGTCGTATTTATACGGTTCGTTTTAAAAATCTTGAAACAGGAGAATTGCTAGAAGATGAAATTCCAAATACAACAGGAGGTGTTGTTTGGGCAAATGACAATAAAACAGTCTTCTACACTGTAAAAGACGATGCCCTACGTGCTTATAAAATTTTTAAACATAAATTAGGGACTTCTGCTTCACAAGATGTGGAAGTTTATCATGAAGCAGATGAAACTTATGGAACGTTCATCTATAAAACAAAATCAAAAAAATATTTAGTCATAGGTTCTTACCAAACGCTTAGTACAGAATATAGAATTTTAGAAGCCGATAATCCTGATGGTAAATTTAGAGTATTTCAAGCCAGAGATTATGCGAACAAACTGGAATATGGAATAGCTCATTTTGAGGATAAATTTTATATCCGTACCAATTTGGATGCTAAAAATTTCCGTTTGATGGAAACACCAGAAAATGCTACCTCAAAAGAAAATTGGAAAGAAGTTATTCCAAATCGAGACGATGTATTATTTGAAGGGATGGATATTTTTAAAAATTATATGGTTCTAAGTGAACGAATCAATGGTATCACTAATCTTCGGGTAATTCCAAATGAAGGAAAAGAATATTATATCAATTTTGGAGAAGATGCTTTCTTAATGTATACTTCTATTAATCCTGAATTTGACACTGATGTTTTACGAATGGGATATACTTCTCTTACTGTTCCTAATTCGACTTATGATTTCAATATGAAAACCCAAGACAAGGAATTGTTAAAACAAACGGAAGTTGTAGGTGGCTATAATTCAGATGATTATCAATCTGAGCGTATTTATGCAGATGCAAGAGATGGTACAAAAGTGCCTATTTCTATAGTCTATAAAAAAGGAACAAAAAAAGATGGTTCAGCTCCACTACTTTTATATGGTTATGGTTCATATGGTAATAGTTTAGATCCTTATTTTAGTTCGGTTCGATTGAGTTTATTAGATAGAGGATTTATTTATGCTATTGCTCACATTCGAGGAGGAGAAGAAATGGGTCGTGATTGGTATGAAAATGGAAAATTATTGAATAAGAAAAATACATTTACTGACTTTATAGATTGTGGTGAGCATCTACTGAAAAAAGATTACACCAATAAAGAGAAATTATTTGCGATGGGCGGAAGTGCTGGTGGATTATTAGTGGGAGCAGTTATTAATATGCGTCCAGATATGTGGAAAGGTGTCGTTGCTGCTGTTCCTTTTGTAGATGTAGTAACAACCATGTTGGATGAAAGTATTCCTTTAACGACAGGAGAATTTGATGAATGGGGTAATCCAAAAGACAAAGAATATTATTCTTATATCAAGTCATATTCTCCCTATGACAATGTAGCTAAAGTAGATTACCCAGCATTGTTAGTAACCACAGGTTTACATGATTCACAAGTACAATATTGGGAGCCTGCTAAATGGGTAGCTAAAATTCGGGATATGAAAACAGATAAAAATCCACTGCTTTTACATACCAATATGGATGCAGGACATGGTGGCGCTTCTGGGAGATTTGAACGTTTTAAAGAAACAGCCATGGAATATGCTTTTTTCCTAGATTTAGCTGGAATTAATGAAGGTGAAATAAAAAATTAGATAAAATAATGAATATTTTTAAAGGGATATAGGTCATTAGGTGCTTATATCCCTTTAATATTTTCATGAAATAACAATTAGATTTTCAAATAATTTTGTTTACCCAACAGATATGAATACTTTAGTGATGTAATCATTCATTTGCTTACTATGTAGAAGACTTTAAATTAATTTTCTCCATACTAGAATAAATACTTTGGTGACTATTTTAACCGAACTTAGTCAAAAAAGTAAGTATTTGATGTTGCATCTTTTTGCCTCACTATTTTTCATCTAATAAACAATCCTTCAAAATGAGAATTCGGACGTATAAAACGAAAAAAAGTCAGAAGTACTTTTATAGTTTCATCGCAGATAACAAACAAGTAATTTTAAAAAGTAACCCTTTTGATACTAAAGAAGAAAGGGATGCTGCTAAAGATAAAGCTCTCACAGCTTTAATTAATCCAAATAATATCTCTACTAAAGAAGACGAAAATGGAAATTATTTCTTTACGCTAAATATTGATAATAATATTTCTGTAAACAGTGAAAACTTTCCAAATAAATCTACTTTAGATGAAGCATTAACACAATTAAAAAGTACTTCGACAGAAGGAAATGAAAAATCTGAAACACCATATAAAACTGATGGACGAAATGATGATTATAAACCTTTATCTTTTTATCAAGAAAGAATAAGTGGAGTCAATCAAGGATTTGATGCATTTTACGATGAATCTGTTAATGAGTATTACTTTACTTATAATGTAAACGGTAACATTTACATGATAAGTGAAGGTTATACATCCGAAAAAGGAAGAGATAATGGTATTACTTCTGTTACTAAAAATATGGTAATTGAAGATCGCTATCAAATACAAGAACATCCTAATGGTAAAAGTTATTTTAACCTTAGAGCTGGTAATAATCAAGAAATTGCAACTAGTATTTGGTTTGAAAATAGTAGTCAAAGAGACAGAGCTGTTGGCATACTAACAGGCAAAATTGCATTGGCTAATGATGTTGAGGGAAGTATAAATGAAGTTGGAATTGTTGAAAATGTTGGCGATCTAGAAGGATTACAGAACTACAGTGCTAATTTTGATATAGCTGCACCCCCTCCTCCAGTTGAAGAAACACCTAAGCCTAAAAAGAAAAGAAAAAAGCGTACCACTAAAAAAGAAAAAGGAGAAAAAGTTATTTTAAAAACTGGAAATTATCATTTCAATCAAGTCAAATGGCAAATTTTTCAGAGTGGAGGAAATAAAAGATACTACTTTATTTTCAAAACACAAGATGATAAAACACTATTCTTTAATAGTAATGTTAAAGGATATGAAACTGAAAAAGAGGCAACCAAGGCATTGAAAAATGCTTTATTACTTGCCCCAAGTGAAGGAAATTTTGATGGTAGAATCGCCCGTAATGCAAGTTATTATTTTTACCTTAAAGATGAAGATGGAAAAAATGTAGGCAAAAGTTTCTTCTATAAAACAGAGGAAGAAATGAGAACAGCGGTTGGTCTTTTGATTGGTAGAACTGTTGTTGCTACGACTGAAGATCAATCATTAAACATTGAAAACCAAAATGCTGCTGCAAATTTAGCCGCAGCAGCTCTTGTAGCACAACAAGCCGAAGAAGAAGCGCGCCTCAAAGCTGAGGAACAAGCACGTCTCAAAGCTGAGGAACAAGCACGTCTCAAAGCCGAAGAAGAAGCGCGTCTTAAAGCCGAAGAAGAAGCGCGTCTTAAAGCCGAAAAAGAAGC